>CAWECH010000001.1:0-366538 GCA_963807565.1 uncultured Alphaproteobacteria bacterium
AGCAGAGCGCAATAAGTGACCCGATAATTGCCGAGGCGAGTGCCACCTAGGCGACGGTACTATTCGCAAGTGCGGACGCCCGCCGAGCTTGATGCTCTTCGCGAATTCCGGGGTATTGTTGAGACAGCAGCGAGCCCTCGTAATAAGCGGCGTTATACGATCGCCGATTCTTCATCCGCGCCATCCACGCGGCAACGCCGGGGCAGTCTTTCCAGAGAAATTCGTAGCCAAGGTCCTCCATCCAAATCATGGACGGCAAAATCGCGAAATCCGCCAATGTCAGGTTTTTGCCAAGCAAATATTCGGATTGGGAAAGCGGGTTCTCCATACGCTTGACAGTCTTGCTTATGCTGTCTTCGGCTTGCTTAAGCTTTTCGACGCTGAAGCCCTTGTTCTTGTCCATCTCGCCGAGGAACTTGTCGCGAAGCGGCTTGGACTTAGCCAATGCTCCGAACTCCTCGTCAGACATTTTCTCGAAATGACGAGCAAAGGCAGCATTGTAGGACGGGAATCGTACGGCGACAGTCGGAACCTCTTCGAAGAAACGAAGCCACGCTCTCATTTGAGCCCGCTGTTTCGGCTCGGTCGGGCTAAGTGCGATTTCGGGATAAACCTCGTCCAGGTATTCCATGATTACTGATGAATCGATGATCGGCGTACCGTCATCAACGAGGGTTGGCACGACGCCGTTTGGATTTAATTTTAGGTACTCCGGCTTGAGCTGATCATTCTGAAAAAGCTTCATCTTGTGCTCGACAAAGCTCAGGTTCTTTTCGGCGAGCGTGAGGCGCACCTTCTGGCTGCAAGTGGATTGGGGTGCGCTGTACAGCTCAAGCATGTCTCACTCCTGCGATTTTTGTTGACTGGTAGGCCCGGCTACAGAAAGGCTCTCCAGTGAGATCATTCTAATGGATGTCGCTCTTACCCGGCTCGAGAGCGCTTCGCAGCTTAGACAACGGATGCTATAAGAAAACTCGTTCTCTGCCAGAGATCACTGCGTTCTCACATTCGATCATGAGCGATAAACTCGAAGACATCCGGACCTTTGTCGCGGTTGTGGAGGCTCGGGGATTTCGCTCAAGCCGGAAAGCGCTTGGGAATAGCCAAGTCAGCAGTCAGCCGGCGTGTCAACGATCTCGAAGATCGTTTGGGGACACGCCTTTTGAATCGAACAACTCGCCAGTTCAGCCCAACTCCGGCCGGTGCCGAGCTTTATCAGCGCGGACTCCGGCTCCTTGCGGATTTTCTGGAGGCCGAAGATGCTGTGTCGAGTGGGTCGAATGAACCTGCAGGCAAATTGAGGATTTCAGCGCCAGTCTCGTTCGGGTCGCATTGCCTCGGTCAGATTATTCCGGAGTTTATGAGTCGTTTCCCGAATTTGCAGGTCGAACTCGAGCTGGAAGATCGTCTCGTTGATCTGGTGGCCAACGGCTTCGATGTGGCCATCAGGATAAGCCGCTTGAAAAACTCAAGTTTGATCGCGCGGAAGATCGTTACGATACACCACGTCATCTGCGGGAGCCCGGACTATCTTCAGCGCAGAGGGCGGCCGAAACTTCCGATAGATCTTCAGAAGCATACGACCCTTCGATATTCCTACGTGGGTGACGATTGGGAGTTTTCAAAGAACGAAGCACTTTCTCCCCCATCCAAATTTCGTTGCAATAACGGCGATACATTGCTGGAGGCTGCGATTGCCGGAGGTGGCCTGGCGTACCTGCCGAACTTTATTGTCCATCAAGCCGTGGCAGATGGACGACTGGAAGTGTGCCTGTCGGGTTTCGAAAAGGATCCAATCGCATTATATGCTGTTTATCCCAGCAGCCGTCATCTCTCCGCAAATATACGCGTGTTTATTGACTTTCTGGTCGAGAAATTTGGAACGAACCCGTTCTGGATAAGGCAATCGGTGTGACGAGGCGCGAGCCGTAATCTCTCACGCGCGTCCGTTAGCGGACGTATTGAGCGCCGTTCCTTCAAGCGGCGGTCAAGTCAGTGGGCGGTGCTGCCTGATTCCACCGCCAAAGACGGCGCTGATCCCAAGCGCGCTACCGCGGTGAAGACGACAGCCGCAATCCAGAGTAATGGCCCCAGTAGCCCAGGCCACCACGGCGCATATCCGGGGATTAACACGAAGAGAATAAAAGGGATGTCAGCGATGCCTACCATCACGGCGTTGACCCAAAAGCCAAACCGATCGTTGCGCCAATTTAACATGATCGCGAAAATGATCGCCGCCGTGGCGAAAGCGGCCAAATAAAACGCCGTCTGCATCAGCCGGCCCTGCGTCATGCCCGGCGAATTCTGTGCCAACTTCGAAACACCATAGGCCGCGGTGAAGTGCAGCAGGCCCCAACACACGTAGAGCGCTGCGCCAAACTTTGCGGCAATCTTTTCCATGGTTTCTTTCCTGCGACATAGACATCCCAATTCGCAGCAGACTTATGTCCTCACCCTCATTGCAGACTATGGCGAGCAGCCTTCGTATTTTCGATCTCTCTTCAGAGAACACAGTGTTCTCCAGACCGCTGCCGCGTCAGAAATCGGGTGGTTTGCAGCAGCGCCTCGGCCCAAGTTTCCTCCAACAGCAATGGAGGATTGTTATGCATTTCCGTATTCAGGGCCTGCCGGCCGAACAGTTTGCACCGCTGTTTTCGATGTCGGACGCCGAACTGGCGAAACGGGGTGCGGTCCGGCGTATCGCCGACGACCGGGGGCGTGGCTATCCGTGCCGTGTCAGCTTGACCAATTCAACGCCCGGTGACGAATTGATCCTGGTGAATTACGAACACCATGCTGTGGCGTCGCCCTATCGCATGTGCTTCGCGATCTATGTGCGTCCGGGTGAACAACAGTATGACGCGGTGGACGAAGATACCGGACTATCTGCGCGGCCGCACGCTTGCGGCGCGCGCATTCGACGACAACGGCATGATGGTCGGTTGGGAATTGGCCGAAGGTGACGCGCTCGAAGGCACGATCGAAAAGCTCTTGAGCCAACCGCGCGCGGCTTACTTGCACATCCACTTCGCTGCACCCGGTTGTTACGCTGCCCGTATCGAGCCCGCATAGGAAAACCGGCTGCCCTTTTTCCGGATCATGCCCTAAGCTCGGTGCATGGAGCAGGCAGAACTGCAAGCAACGCCCAAGCTGCGCGCCGGATTTTTTGCCGGCGCGGCGATCATGTTTGCGATCTGGGTTGAGAGCCTTCTTCCGCTCATCGAGAACTGGAACAATCCGAACGAAGACGGCTTCTCGGCGATACCGGCCTTTTGGGGGACGGTGACCTTTCTGCCGCTCGCGATCATGACGCTAATCGGTGGCATCTCCGGCCGAGGCAGGCGGGTGAAGGACGCGCGTATCTGTCTCGGGGTTGGCGCAGCGCTCATCGCACTGATGATAGGGTTCAGGATCATGCAATTTTACGTCAACGGGCCGGACGGCTAACGCGCAGGCTCACGCCTTCGCCGCATCGCTGATCGCGCGAAGCAGCGGCAGCAACGCGCTGTTGATCGGTGTTGGAATGCCGTGCCGCTCGCCCGCGGCGACAATGGCGCCGGTTTTTGCTTCATGTTCGAGAGGACGGCCGGCCAGCCGGTCGAAATACATCGACGTGCCGGCCTCAAGAGGGAAAGTGAACAGCATTGCGATTGCGGCTTCGGCTTCGTCGGGTCTGAGCTTTGCGCCTTCGGCGCGCGCCACTGCGATCGCCTCTGTAACGATATCGACACAGAGCGCCCGGACATCCGGCCTGCGCATCACTGCTTGCCGCTGCATGGTCAGCGCGGTGATCGGGCTGGCGATGGCGTTGATCAAGAGTTTGCGCCAGGCCGCGGTGGTAAAGTCGTCGCTCAGCCGTACCCGCAGCGGCGTGCCGTCGAATAGCGTTGCGAACGCCCGGCCAGCCTCGTCATCGGGAACCAGAAGATCCGGATCGGCGCCTTGGCGCAGGCGCACATGGTCGTCGGCAATCCGTTCGCCATTGTAGTAGACGATTACCGGCACCACGGTCGCGCCATTGGCGAGCGGGGTCACGCGCGCCACATGATCGATGCCGTTTTGCAGCACGGCGACGCGTGTGTCCGGTCCACACAAGCGTGCAAGCCACGGAGCTGCGGATTCTGTTTGATGGGTCTTGGTGCAAAGCAGCACCCAATTCACCGGCTCGGCGTTTGCCGGATCGGTGAGGACGCGCAGCGGGACGTCGGAAGTGCCGTTTGGTCCATCGAACGTCAGCTTTTTTATTGGCTTGCGCATACAGGCAATCACGTTGTGGCGCCCGGTCGCGGCGAGGCAGGCGGCTACCACGCCGCCAATGCTGCCCAGCCCGACGATTGCGACATTCAAGGGTTGTGTCGTTTGCACTGTCGCCCGGATTAGTGCTGAGGAGTGCTGGCCTGGTGCGCCACCGGAGCCGAGCCCTCGGTGTCGCGCGCATCGATCTCGCGGCCGTTTCCTCCACTGCCGTTATTGCGGGAGCTTTGATCGTTATCGCCGGAGTCACGATGACGGATGTGGCCGGAAGACGACCCGCCGCCGTTCGCGCGCCAGGCGGCGCTACCGCTGGGGAGAGTGCCGAAATTGCCGCCAGTCTGGCTTTGCGCCCAGCCGGTCCCGGCCGCGCTTAGCATCAGCGCCGTTGAAAGCAAAAAACTTTTCGCAAACATGCTCTGGCTTGGCTCAAGCTCTCTGAAGCCATGTTAGCGAAATGCCGCAGCGCGGGAAACCGGTGTGAGGTCGTTTTATCGGCGGGTACCAGGGCAGCGCGACGCGATCGTACCGCTGTACGGACCGCCAAAACAGTTACTCCTTGAAGGTCCGTTAGGCCCGTAATTGCGCTGGCTCTGCGCCAGTGTCACGGAGGTGGCGGTTAGCAGTAATATGAGGGCTATAAAGGCTTTCTTCCCGATCATACTGCGATCTCCCGTATCGTCATCGCAAAATCAATCTGAAAGACAATTCAGCCAGGCGGGCCGGGTTCCTTTCAGCTGTTGAGATGGTTACGCTTCGCGCCGCGTAAAGGGGCAGCAACAATGTCCGATTATCTGGAAATCGATCCGGCAACCGCCGACAAGCGTCAAATCTACCGCATGCTGGTTGGCTCCGTGGTGCCGCGGCCGATTGGCTGGGCGTCCACGCTCGGTAAAGCCGGCGTTGCCAATCTGGCCCCGTTCTCGTTCTTCACTGTGGTTTGCGTTGTACCGCCGATGATCTCATTGACGATTGCGCGTAACCCGGATGGCAGCGAGAAGCACACATTGAAGAATATCCGCGAAAGCGGCGAATTCTGTTTCAACGTGGTGACGCATCCGGTCTGGAAGGAAATGGTCGACTCGGCGAACGGCTTCCCCGAGGAAGAGTCGGAATTTCAGAAAACCGGACTGACGCCGATCCCGTGCGTCAAGATCAAGGCGCCGCGCGTCAAGGAAGTGCCGATCCATTTCGAGTGCAAGCTGGAGCGTGTGCTCGAACTCGGCCCTAACCGGCATCCCCTAGTGATCGGCGAGGTGATCTACATGCACGTCGATCCGGCGTGCATGACCGGGAAATATATTGATATGCGCAAGCTCGATCCGATCGGCCGCCTCAACGGCTTTTTCTATTCAACGATCGGCGAAATCTTCGAGCGCGAATTTCACGATGGCCAAGCGCGCTAAAACATGCGCGGATACGACTTGCACTGATACGGCTTGAGCCGTCTACTTTTTCTGGAAAACATCAAGCCGTAGCGGCAGCGCCGCGCCAAACCACGCCGCGTGCGTGGAATGGTCGGTATAATTGTCGCCTGTCTCCGGGTGCAGGAGCACCGTTAGGCCGTCACGATTGAGCATCAGCCACGGCACAAAATCTCCCAGCATCCGTGTGGGGAATGCGACCTGATACATCGACTGGGGGTGCGGTCCGACCAGTTCGTCGTGCCAGCGGCCAAGCCTGGCTTGTGGAAATGCTGCGCCGACGCGCTCGCGAAGCTGCTCGGCGCGGCCGCGGCTGGTCGCCGGATCGTAATAGACGTGAGCGTGATATTCGGTGATCGCGCTCGGATCTTTCAGCGGCGTATCGGCGTGTGCGGCCATCGCGGAAGCCTACTGTTTTCTTTGTTGCGGGGCTGTGTCAGGGGCACGGATCAACGGTGCTAACCCCTTAACCACATTGCTGTTCAATACATCTTATCTGCCTTGCACCGGCACCGCGCGAGCCTATAATCCGGCGCTTCCTTCGCACAGGGGATTCTTGTGGCGCCGCCGGAAGCGAAATCCACGGCAAAGAGTGTGGCCATTATCATGGGTAGCCAGTCCGACTGGCAGACCATGAAACGTGCTGCCGAAACGCTCGATGCGCTGGGCGTCAGTTACGAAACGCGCATCGTCTCGGCACACCGCACGCCTGACCGGCTTTATGCCTTCGCCAAGGGCGCCAAAGCCGCTGGTTTCAAGGTGATCATCGCCGGTGCGGGTGGGGCGGCGCATCTGCCGGGCATGACCGCGTCGCTCACTATTCTTCCAGTGTTCGGCGTACCCGTGGAGTCGAAGGCGTTGTCCGGGCAAGATTCGCTCTATTCCATCGTGCAAATGCCACCCGGCATTCCGGTCGGCACGCTGGCGATCGGACAGCCGGGTGCGGTCAATGCTGCGCTGCTCGCCGCGAGCGTGCTGGCCTTGAATGACGCCGCATTGAGCAGCCGCCTCGAAGACTGGCGTAAACGTCAAACCGAAAGTGTCGCCGAAGCGCCCAAGGATATTGGCGCGTGAGCGAAGCAGCGGCTGTCCTGAAGCCTGGAGCTACGATCGGGATTCTTGGTGGCGGGCAGCTAGGCCGCATGCTCGCCCTTGCCGCAGCGCGACTCGGATTCAAGTGCCATGTCCTGTCGCCGAGCCCTGACTCGCCGGCTTTTGATGTCGTCCAGCGCGTCACGCATGCTGACTACACGGATACGGAAGCGCTCGATCGCTTTGCCGGCGATGTCGACGTCGTCACCTACGAGTTCGAGAACGTACCGGCAGAGACCGCGACATTCCTGTCGGCCCGCGTGCCGGTACTGCCCGATCCGAAAATCCTGGCGACGACACAGGACCGGTTCGCCGAGAAGACATTCGTCACATCGCTCGGCATTGGCACCGCAGCTTTCGCCGACGTGAGCAGCCCCGAAGCGCTTGCGCCGGCGCTCGACAAGATCGGGCGCCCGGCCGTGCTGAAAACCCGCCGGCTTGGTTATGACGGCAAAGGACAAGCGACGATCAAGAACGGCGTCGATCCTGTCGCGGCCTGGCGGGATGTCGGTGGCCAGCCGTGCATTCTGGAAGCCTTCGTACCTTTCGAACGTGAGGTCTCGGTGGTCGCGGCGCGTGGCCATGACGGCACGGTGGAATGTTTTGATGTTACGGAGAACGAACACCGCGATCACATCCTGAAAGTGTCGCGAGTTCCCGCGGGCGTGCCGGAGACGACCGCGCGCAAGGCGCGGGAAATCGCCAGTCTGATTGCGGAGAAATTCGATTATGTCGGCGTCTTAGCGGTCGAGATGTTCGTCCTGCGCGATGGCGGGCTTCTGGTGAATGAGATCGCTCCGCGGGTTCACAATTCAGGGCATTGGACCCTCGACGGCGCCTCGGTGTCGCAATTCGAGCAGCACATTCGGGCGGTGGCAGGCTGGACGCTCGGCAAGCCGGTCCGGCATGGGCGCGTGGAAATGACCAATCTGATCGGCAACGAGATCGAGGGTTTCCGGTCGTGGCTCGCCGTTCCCGGCGCTTCGGTCCACATCTATGGCAAAGCAGTGGCGCGTCCCGGACGCAAGATGGGGCATGTCACCCGGATATTTCCGGAATAACCGGATAAGGCCAGCTGGTTATGGACTTTCCGGTGCTGTTCTGGTACTGGGCCGCGCAAAGTGGCGCAGGTTTTTTGGCCAGCCGCTATGCAATCCCGCGAACCGAATTGCAAAAGGAGCACGCGTGCAGGTTCTCGTCCGTGACAATAACGTCGATCAAGCCCTCAAGGTGCTGAAGAAAAAGATGCAGCGCGAGGGGATTTTCCGCGAGATGAAACTTCGCGGCCACTACGAAAAGCCATCCGAAAAGAAGGCCCGGGAGCAGGCGGAAGCGGTCCGCCGCGCCCGTAAGCTTGCGCGCAAGAAGTTGCAGCGCGAGGGTCTGTTGCCATCCAAGCCGAAGCCGACCGTCGGTGGACCGGGCGCTGGTCCCGGTGGCCGGGGCGGTGCGCCGCGCACGCCGCGCTTTGGCTGAAAACTAAGTTCTCATCAGGTTATAGAGACGGCGCGGGCGAGTTTGCCCGCGCTGTTTTTTTGGGGGGTCTGGGACTATCGTGTTTGCGTGATGACAGGTTCGGTCATGGTCCGCCCCCGACGCCGAAGTCTATTCCTGGTAGCCGCAGCCCTGGCGCTCGCTGGCTGCTCGACGCTGGGCGGCGTGCCATCGGCGGAGAAGGAAGATCCGGCACTGACCACGGTACAGCCGAACCTGACCTCGCTCAGCGAAGTCATCACTCAGCATCCGGCCGATCCGCAGGCCTACAACATGCGCGGTTCGGTGTACGGCGAGTCTGGCCGCAGTGATCTGGCGCTTGCCGATTTCAGCAAAGCAATCAGTATCGATCCGAATTACGCGCAGGCTTACGCCAATCGCGGCCTGGTTTATCGAAAAACCAATCAGCTCGAGCTTGCGCTTGCCGACTTTAACAAGGCGATCGGTCTCGATCCAAACTACGCACCGGCTTATGTCGGACGCGGTATCGTCTACAGCCAGCAGGGAAAGAGCGAACAGGCGCTCGCCGACCTGAACAAGGCGATCGCGCTCAAGCCGGATAATGCCGAGGCGTATTACAGCCGTGGGCTGCTCTACCAGACCCAGCACCAAAGCCAGTCTGCCATCGACGATTTCACCGCAGGACTTGGGCTCACCTCGCAAAAGACCGCACTCTTTGTCGCCCGTGGCTTGAGTTATCTGGCGGTCAGCAACAACAAGGCGGCTGCCGACGATCTCGATCAGGCGGTGCAGGCCGAACCGCAGAACCTCAAGGCCTGGGCAGGTCGCGGTCTCGCTTACGAGCGGCTCGGCGACAAGGAAAAGGCCGCCGGTTCCTACGCCAAGGCGCTCAACATCAATGACAAGTACGAGCCTGCCAAGGCGGGCTTTGCCCGCGTCGGCGGTCAGCCCGGACATACGTATCAGACGTTTTAGCTGTTCCGGATCGTGCTCTAGTCCAGGTCGCCGGCGAGAAAGCGGCGGACAGCAATCAGCGCACCGTTGTGGTCCAGGTCCTCATGGTGGCCGTCGAGAAATTTGACGATGTGTTTGGGCTGATTGGCGAGTTCAAATAACTGCTCGCCCTGCGCGTAAGGTACGGTTTCGTCTTTCACGCCATGCAGGATCAGGAGTGGCGCGGTGACTTTGCCGATCCGCCAATCCGAATGAAATTGATCCTTCATCAAAAGCCGCACCGGCAGGTACCAATAGTGTTTGGCGCCAACGGCTTCAGCCGATGTGAATGGCGCTTCAAGGATAACCCGGCCGACCGGCTTTTCGGCCGCCAGCGCGACTGCGACGCCGGTTCCAAGCGACTCACCCCAAACCATGATTTGCGCCGCCGAATAGTGCGAGACGGCAAACGCGTAAGCAGCCTCGGCGTCGGCAATGAGGCCCGCTTCGCTCGGGCTGCCGCTGTTGCCGCCGTAACCGCGATATTCCACGGCAACAAGACCGATGCCGTCGGCGATCAGTTCGTTGAACCGGGCGACGCGATAGTGCAGGGCGCCGCCGTTGCCGTGGAAATAAAGAACCACCGGTTTGTTATTGTCTGTCGGCACGTGCCAGACGGTGATGTGCGCGCCATCCGCCGTGGTCAGCGGTACTTCCGTGGCGCGGGACAATCCGGCCTGCGCCGGGGTGACATGTGCGGTATCGGGAAAGTACATCAACGACCGCTGCGTGAAGTAGAGCAGCACGGCGAAGCCGACATAAAGGCCAAGTGCCGAAATGGCGATCCACATCACGGCACGCGACAGCCACGCTGGCCGTTTTTCTCTCGGCCATGCGCGCGCAAGCTGCTCGTCGGCAATAATGAAAGTGCCGCGGATGACATAACCCGCATACTCAAAGCCGTGACGAATGGCGGCGCCGAGATCTTGTAGCCACGTCGGCCGCTGCCGCTTCGGCCATGTACGTTCGAGTAGATCGTCGGCGAGAATGAGAGTGCAGCGGATGAGGTAACGCGCGTATTCGATGCCGCGGTGAATTGCATCGCCAAGTTTCTGCTGCTGTTCTGTTGAAACCAGCCGGCCAATAAAATCTTTTGTCGATTCGAATGTCATGGAGCGCTGCGCAATCGCGTCGACCGATTCAGGGCTGTGACATGATGGCGGTAACGGCGCCATAAAAACAACCGGCCGGCTTGTGACAGCCGGCCGGTGAAATCCTCAACGGAGTTTAGATCAGCTCGCGAGATCAGTTACAGACCTGAACGGTCCGGACCTGATAGCCGTAGCCTTCAACCCAAACCCGGCGTCTGCCCCAGTAACAGCCCGGTGCGAGCTGGGCATAGCCACCAGCCGCCGGATAATAACCGGGCGGAGGCGGCGGGGGCGGCGCATAGTAGCCGGGCGGCGGAGGCGGATTGTTGGCAATCGCGCTGCCGATGATTGCGCCGGCGGCAATTCCGCCGATTACGCCTGCGCCGACGGCGCAGCCGTAACAGCCTGCATTCGCAGTGCCCGGAACGGCCAAAGAGGCCAGCCCGAGGCTCGCTGCGGCAGCAAGCCCAAGAAGTGACTTGTGCATGTTCTCTCCTCAAGCGATCGGACGGGTGCCGATCTAAAACGCAGTTTGCGGGAGTCCCCGTGCCACTCCCGGAATTTGCACGTCCGTCTGTTCGCCAGGATACCAGTAAAGCACGGAATCTTTGGCGGAAGTTTGTTGCCGAATCAGGCCCCTAGGTCGCATCGCCCCGATAGCCTGGCAAATCAAAACAGCGGCATCCCTGTGCGAGGATGCCGCTGAATGAGTGTGAATTGCCAACCGTTAAACGCAGGCGCGAACCCAACCGTAGCCATTCCATACCCGGCGCCACACGCAGGGCGCCGCGTAAGGACCGCCATAGGGGTAGTAACCGTAGCCGTATGGCCGATAGTAGTAGGGTGCGGCGATCGCGCCGCCGAGGAGCGCACCGGCCGCAAAGCCCAAACCCGGTCCATAACCGCCGCGCCAGCCACCGCCGTAATAACCGCCGTGCCAGCCGCCGCCACCACGCCAGTACGCGTCCGCAGGGCTGGATACCGCAATTGCTGCGGCCGAAATGCTTGCCGCTGCGACTAACGCAGTCAGTATCTTTTTCATGACATCACCTTCGAATTGGATCGGTTTCCTCAGCGGAGGCAAACCGCCCCTGCTGCCTAAGGTTCCCATTTTCTGGTTGAACGTTGACTGAACGATCATGCCTGATTCTGGCCACTATTGGACCAAGCCACCCGCCGCACGGGAACCGCGATGTCTCTGACTTATGCCATCGGTGATATCCACGGTTCGCTCGATAAGCTTGAGCGGCTCATGCTGCAGTGCGAACAGGACGCCAGCGGACAGCCTGCGACTTTCGTGTTTTTAGGCGACTACATCGATCGCGGGCCCCAGTCGTTCGGGGTCATCGCTTATCTCATCGAGATGCAGTCCCGGTTCGGCGAGCGGGTGATCGCGCTCAAAGGCAACCACGAAGCGATGGCCCTGGGCGCGATCGACGGTGAGACGCCACTTCGCCTGTGGTTCATGCAGGGCGGAGACGAAACGCTTGAGAGTTACGGCGGCGTCGCGCCCGGCGAATTGCCGCAGGAGCATGTCGCCTGGATGCGATCGCTCCGCTTGACCCACGATGACGGCCTGCGCCTCTTCGTCCATGCCGGAATCGACCCGCAGAAACCGCTAGCCGCACAGGTCGAAGTCCGCGCTGCTGTGGATCAGAGAACCTTTCCTGTCTCATACCGGGGACTACGGCCGCCTGATCGTGCATGGCCACACACCGCAGCTTACAGGCGCACCTGATCTGCGAAGCAACCGTCTCGATATCGACACTGCCGCGGTCTTTGGCGGTCCGTTGACCGCCGCGGTGTTCGACGACACGCAGGCGCCGCCGCTGCGGATTCTTCAGGCCTGGTGAGGCCGCTGCAATTGCTGTTTACGCCCCGCCGGCGCGGTATCCTCTGCACGGCGATTCGCGGTGCGGGAATTCGACATGATATGGGACGCAAGGCGGCAAAACCGGAGCGCGGCGCGAAACCGCTTTTGCGCCAGCGGCCGGGATCATCGCGTGCCGCGCCAGACAAAATCTCCGGCGAGAATGCTAAAGCGCAAGCGCGTCCCCAGTCACGCTCCATCGTAATGCGGCTCGCTGCCGAAGTCGACGCGCTGGCCGCGCAATTGAAGGACTCGCGTGCGCGCATCCAGGATCTGGAAGCGCGGATCGATATCGATCCCCTGACCGATACGCTCAATCGCCGCGGTTTCGAGCGCGAACTCCGACGCTCACTGGCTTATGTCAAACGCTACAGCACCGGCGCCGCGCTGATCTACGTCGACCTCGACGGCTTCAAGCCGGTCAACGATCGCCACGGCCACAGCGCCGGCGACGCCGTGCTCAAGGCAGTTGCGGCATCGCTTGTCCGTAGCGTTCGCGCTTCCGACGTGGTGGCGCGCTATGGCGGCGACGAATTTGTGGTTCTTCTGTGGAACGTCCGCGGACCGGCTGCGGATGCAAAGGCACGCGGTCTGGAAGCCGCGGTTTTTGCAACGCCGGTGCAATGGGGTCGCTCGTCGCTCGTTGTCGGTGCTTCGGCTGGCGTTGCGCTTCTTGGCCCGCTCGATACGCCCGATGAGGTGCTCGCGAGAGCGGATGCCGCGATGTATGCGCGCAAGCGCGAACGCAAAGGACTGCTTGCGGAAGACGAGAAGCGCGCAGTCACGCAATAATGTCGGGCGTCAGTTCGTCTTCGATGAATTTGATGCGGTCGCGCAACTGGAGTTTGGTTTTTTTCAGACGCTGCACCTGAATAATGTCGGCGCCGGGCGAATCTTGCAACGCGGCAATCGCGGCATCGAGGTCGCGATGTGCCTGCTGCAAGTGCGCGAGCTGTTGCCGAAGCTCGCGTTCTTCCTCTTGTGTCATTGCCGCCGTGGCCGCGCCGGGGTGCGACGCAAAAGCATGACTGGAAACAGCGGATACCGGCTATCCGACGTCATCATGCCCCGGTCGAAATCCCTGATAAGTATCTATGGAGTATCGCGTTTTGGTGGATGGCCGGCAAGGGTATCCAGTTCTTCAGCATACCTGAACCATTCACAGAGGGGGATTTTCGATGGACCTAAATTGGAGTACGGTAGTTTTGGTTTTGGTCGTGCAGGGGTCAGACAGCTATCCATCGCAAGGAGACATGCCACATGGCGATTGAATCGCATCTTGCGCAGCTTGAGAAACGTCACGAATCGCTGAAACTGGAAATCAACGAGGCGCTTGCCCACCCATCCGCCGACGACTTGGAAATTGCGGAATTGAAGCGGCGAAAATTGCAAATCAAGGACGAGATCGAGCGACTAAGACACGACACGCTTGTCCACTAGTTAGTCCAGCACACCGAGATAAGACCCAACTGGCCCGGCGTTTCGGGCAGACGGTTTTGTTTTTCAAAACAGCATAGAAATTGGCGAATAAGGGCGGCGCGGAGCCGCCTTTATTCATTGACTTGCGGTCATGAGGCTTCCTTCGCCATCCCGCGCAGTTTGAATTTCTGAATTTTACCGGTCGAGGTCTTCGGGATTTCCGCGAACACCACGTAGCGCGGGCATTTGTAGGCGGCGAGATTCTTGCGGCACCACGCGATCAATTCGTCGGCGGTCGCGGTTGCACCCGGCTTCAGCTCGATGAAGGCGCACGGTGTCTCACCCCACTTGTCGTCCGGCTTCGCCACCACGGCGACGACTTGCACGGCGGGATGCTTGTAAAGTGCATCCTCGACTTCGATCGATGAGATATTCTCGCCGCCGGATATAATAATGTCTTTCGAGCGGTCCTTGAGCTGAATGTAGCCGTCGGGGTGAATGACGCCGAGATCGCCGGAGTGAAACCAACCGCCGGCGAAGGCCGCATCGGTCGAGGCTGTGTTCTTCAGGTAGCCCTTCATCACCACGTTGCCCCGGAACATCACTTCGCCGAGCGTCTCGCCGTCGCGCGGCACCGGCTTCATGGTTTCCGGATCGAGCACGTCGAGCGCCTCCAGCACCGGATAGCGCACGCCTTGCCGCGCTTTCTTGGCCGCCTGTTCGGGGCCGGACAGCGCATCCCATTCGCAATGCCAGTCGTTGACGCTTGCCGGTCCGTAGGTTTCGGTAAGGCCATAGACGTGCGTGACGTTGAAGCCGGCGGACTTCATCGCCGCCAAAACTGCTTCAGGTGGCGGCGCCGCTGCGGTCACGAACTCAACGGTATGGGGCAGCGGCTTTCGTTCCTGCTCCGGCAGCGTTGAGCAGCGTCGACATCACGATCGGTGCGCCGCACAGATGCGTGACTTTATGGTCGGCGATGGCGTCGTAGATCGGCGCCGCGCGCACGGCACGCAGGCATACATGCGTGCCGGCAACGACCGACAACGTCCACGGAAAGCACCAGCCGTTGCAGTGGAACATCGGCAGCGTCCACAGATAAACCGGATGCTTGCCCATGCCGCAGGTGATGACATTGGCCATCGCCAGCAGATACGCGCCGCGATGATGATAGACGACGCCCTTGGGATCGCCGGTGGTGCCTGAAGTGTAGTTCAGCGCAATGGCGTCCCATTCGTCGTGCGGCATCAGCCAGTCGAAGTCGGGATCGCCTTCGCGCAGGAAGTCTTCGTATTCCAGGTTGCCCAAGCGCTCGCCCGGTCCGGTAAACTCCGGATCGTCGTAGTCGATCACCAGTGGCTTCGCCTTGCAGATGGCGAGCGCATCGTTCACGACCTTTGAAAACTCGCGATCGGTGATCAGCACTTTGGCTTCGCCGTGATCGAACGTAAATCCGATGATGGCGGCATCAAGCCGGGTATTGATCGAATTGAGCACGGCACCGGCCATGGCGACGCCGTAGTGCGCCTCCAGCATCGCCGGCACGTTGGGCAGTATCACTGCGACGGTGTCGCCGCGTTTAATGCCGCGTCTGGCGAGAGCTGACGCCAGCCGTCTCGCGCGTTGGTAAAACGCGCTGTAGGTCCACGATCGTTTGCCGTGAATAATGGCGGTCTGGTCTGGATAGATTTCCGCAGCGCGGGCGAGAAACGATAGCGGCGTCAGCGGCTGATAATTTGCCGGATTGCGGTCGAGGCCCGACTCGTAGGGCGTACTCATCACGTCACCCCTCCGATGGCCCTCCCAGAACGGCCACCTGGTCCCGCAAGTGCGCCAGATACGGCGGCAGCGTGCGGAATGCCAAGTGGACGTTATCGGATAACGAGATGATCTTGTAGCCATGCCGGCCGAAGGCATGGGCCAGCGACTGCCGGGTGAAGATCGAGATATGGCCGTTGCGCGGGCCGATGTACCACCAGTTCATGCCAAGCGACTCGGTATCGGCCGGGCGGGCAAAGGTGCTGAAAAACACCAGACCTTGCTCGGCGACAAACTCCAGCATCAGGGCAATGCCACCATTCGGGTCAGGCAGGTGTTCGAGTGTTTCGAAGCTGGTGACCAGATCGTACTTGCCGTCAGGCCGGCTGGCGAATTCGGGAACCATCGGATCGTAGGTTACAGCTACGGCGAAACCACGCTCGCGCAGCACGCTGCAAAATATGTCGTTGCCGCCGCCGTAATCCAGAACCCGGAACTTCTGCCTGACAGCGTTCCATAGTTTCGCGACTACGTCGGCATTGGCCCGCGGCCGCTTGTCTTCATAATCCGGGTCGATGGTCTTGTAGCCGTCGTTGTAAATGTGCGTCTTAAACTGTTCGGTGGCCCAGTCATCGAATGCTTCGGTGAACATGAACTGGCAAGCTGTGCAGCGGTGATAGTAGACCGGCACGCCGCGCAACGGCAGCCGCAATCCTAATATTTCCGCGCATGATTTATTGAAATCGGCAACGCCGTGTAGTTCGGCGGTGCCTCCGCAGATTTTACACGGCACCGGACTAGCGGAGACCGGCCGAAGGCTGTCGCTCATGGCGGCTCGCTGTCGCGCGAGAATCGCCCCCAGACCAAGCTTAACGAATAGACGTGGCGCCTATCAATGCCGAAGCGCGGTCGCGCCCTGCCAGGTCAGCGTCACCGATATCGTGAACATGAGCAGGTAGGTGATGCGATAGAAACGCTCGGTCGATATTCTTCGCACCAGCCAGATTCCCGTGAAATTGGCCGCGACGGCAAGCGGCAGTAGCGCCAGCGACGTTCCGAAATTGCGCGCCGAGAATTGTCCGAGCAAAAAATAAGGAACGATTTTCATCCAGTTCAGGAAGGCAAAAAAGATCACGGTGGTGCCGACGAAGGTCAGCTTGTCGAGCTTTTGCGGCAAGATGTGAATCTGGTAGGGCGGCGCGCCGACATTGACCAGAAGTGACATGAAGCCGGACAGCGCCCCCCAGAACATGCCGAGAATCGGATGCGGACGGCGTGATTTGTCCGCGGCGAGGGCGAGGTGCGGCCACAGCCACCAGATGAGCCAGCGGTAAAGAACAAAGCTCAATCCGATGATGCCGACGGCGAGCTCGATCGCGGCGTTGGAGACGTATTGCGCAAACAGCGTGCCCACGACCATGCCGATGGCTCCGCCGGGAATCAGCACCTTCAGATTCCAGGCACTCCAGGTGCGGCGGTAAGCCCACACCGAAATAATGTCTTGCGTGATCAGGATTGGCAGCAATGATCGCCGCGCCTTGCAGCGTGGGCACGGAGAACGTCAGTAGCGGCACGGAGATCATGCCGAGGCCCGCGAAGCCGCCTTTGCCGAGGCCAAGCAGGATCACTGACGGAATGGCAAGGAGATAAAAGAGCGGGTCGGTGATCACAGGATCATCCGGCGCTTGGACGTGTGACGAACAGCGAATAGGGCAAGTAGCGGTCGGACAGAAGGGCTACTTCGCTATCGCTACTCACTAATCGCTCCCGGACGCTATAGTCGCTATGAGGATACGCCATGGACGCCCGTTCGAGCCGCTATCACGAAGTCTACGCGCGCTGGCAGCGCGACCCGCTGGGCTTTTGGGGTGAAGCGGCGAATGACATCGACTGGTTCGAAAAGCCGAAGACGGTGTTCGATCCGAGTATGGGCATTTACGGCCGCTGGTTTCCCGACGGCGTCTGCAACACCTGCTTCAATGCGGTCGATCGCAATGTCGATGCCGGACGCGGCGAGCAGATCGCGATCATCTACGATTCACCGCTGGCCGGCGAAAAGCGCACCATTACCTATCACCGGCTGCTGACCGAAACGCAGGTTCTCGGCGGCATGCTGCGCGATCTCGGCGTCGGCAAGGGCGACCGTGTCATTCTCTACATGCCGATGGTGCCGGAGGCGGTGATCGCCATGCTGGCCTGCGCGCGCATCGGCGCCGTGCATTCGGTGGTGTTCGGCGGTTTTGCCGCGCGCGAATTGGCGACCCGTATCGACGACGCCACGCCGAAGGTGATCCTTTCGGCAAGCTGCGGCATCGAGCCGGGCCGCATCGTCGCCTACAAGCCGCTGCTCGACGAGGCGATCGCGCTTGCCAAACACAAGCCGGACGCCTGCCTGATCCTGCAGCGGCCGCAAGCGCAAGCGACGATGATCGAAGGCCGCGACCGCGACTGGAAGACCATGCGCGATTACGCGCTCGTGCATGCGCGCAACGCCTGGGATTGTGTGCCGGTCGCCGCGACCGATCCGCTCTATATTCTTTACACGTCCGGCACGACAGGACGCCCGAAAGGCGTGGTGCGCGACAACGGCGGCCACATGGTCGCGCTCAAATGGAGCATGAGCAACCTTTACGGCATTGCGCCTGGTGAAGTTTGGTGGACCGGCTCCGACATCGGCTGGGTCGTCGGGCACAGCTACATCGTCTACGCGCCGCTGCTGCACGGCTGCACGACTATTCTTTACGAGGGTAAGCCCGTCGGCACGCCCGATGCCGGGGCGTATTGGCGCGTGATCGCCGAACATGGCGCGGTCGCATTGTTCACCGCACCGACCGCGTTTCGCGCCATCAAGAAAGAAGATCCGCAAGGCAAACTGTTTGCGCAGCACGATCTGACGAAATTCCGTACGCTGTTCCTCGCCGGCGAGCGGGCCGATCCGCCAACGCTGGAATGGGCGGAACAGCTTCTGAAAAAGCCGGTAATCGATCACTGGTGGCAGACCGAGACCGGCTGGTGCATCGCCGGTAATCCGGTTGGTCTGGGCATGCTGCCGATCAAGCACGGCTCGCCGACCGTGCCGATGCCGGGCTACGACGTGCGCATCGTCGATGAGGCCAGCAAGGAAGTGCCGTCCGGCACGATGGGCTCAATCGTGGTGAAATTGCCGCTGCCGCCGGGTGCGCTGCCGACCTTGTGGCAGGCCGACGCGCGCATGCGCGAAAGCTACCTCGACGAATTTCCCGGCTACTACAAAACCGCCGATGCCGGTTTCAAAGACGAGGATGGCTACATCTTCGTCATGGGCCGTACTGACGACATCATCAATGTCGCGGGACACCGGCTTTCGACCGGCGGCATGGAAGAAGTGCTGGCGTCGCATCCGGCGGTCGCTGAGTGCGCCGTGCTCGGCATCAAGGACGATCTCAAAGGCGAAGTGCCGTGCGGCTTCGTCGTGCTTGAAATCCGGTGTCGATCAGCCGCCCGCCGAGATCGAAAAGGAATGTATCGCGCTGATCCGTGAAAAGATCGGCCCGGTGGCGAGCTTCCGCGTCGCCATCGCTGTGGCGCGATTGCCGAAAACACGTTCCGGGAAAATCCTGCGCGGTACGATCAAGAAGATCGCCGACGGCGAGCAGTGGTCGATGCCGGCGACGATCGACGATCCGGCAATCCTGGACGAGATCGGCGGCGCGCTGAAAGCCAAGGGCCTTGGCGCCTGAAAACCGTGAAGGAGCGGCGTGATGGTGAAGCGGGTGATAGTCGCGGCGTGCCTGACGGCGGCCTGCTCACTTGCAGGCCTTCGCGGCCGATCCCGGGCAGGACGCCTATATGATCCGCGTCATTGCCTGCAAAGGCGATGGGGTATCGATGGAAGTCTACCTGCCGCAATCGATTGCGCTCGATCCTGACAAATGGAAAGTCGCGCTGGCCAAGCCGGTGATCGGCTACTACACGCTCGATCTTACCGGGCCGGGCAAGGGCAAGCCGCTTGAGCCGGTCAAAGTCTCGATGACAAGCGACGGCAAGACTGTGATCGTCAATCAGTATACGCGCGGGCTGAAGCCGACACGCATTCCGATCGGCGGCGGCACTGTCGATTTCGATCAGCGATTTGGTACTGGCGCGAAGTGCGAAGCTTTCGGGACGTAACGCGTCTGCGAAGCGTGTTTACTCGCTCTTGCCGCCGCCGAGCTGCTTGAGCTTGGCAAACACCGCGTCGACGTCGAGATCGTCGCCGGATTTCTTCGGGGCGGGATCTTCGGGCTCCGGCTCTTGCTTCGGCGCCGTGGTGACGGATGCCGGCAGCAGCGTTGCGCCCTGCGCGACCGGGAGCGGCTTTTCTTTCGCCGCCTTCATCACTTCGAGATCGAGGTCGATCTGCGAGCACAGGCCGAGCGTCACCGGATCGAGCGGCGACAGGTTGGCCGAGTTCCAGTGGGTGCGGTCGCGGATCGCCGCGATGGTCGATTTGGTGGTGCCGACCAGACGCATGATCTGCGCGTCTTTCAGTTCCGGGTGATTGCGCACCAGCCACAGGATGGCGTTCGGGCCGATCCTGGCGGCGCGACACCGGCGTGTAGCGCGGACCTTTCTTCGGCTTGGCTTCCGGCAGCCGTACTTTCGGTTCGGAAATGTGCAGCTTGTGTTCTGGATCTTTCTCAGCGAGCGCAATTTCCTCGCGCGTCAACTGGCCGGTCAGGACCGGATCGAGGCCCTTGATGCCCTGCGCCGCGTCGCCATCGGCAATCGCCTTCACTTCAAGCACATGCAGGTTGCAAAGCTGCGCGATCTGCTCGAACGACAGCGAAGTATTGTCGACCAGCCATACGGCGGTGGCTTTTGGCATCAGCGGCGCGGTCGCCATAATAAATCTCCTCTGCGCTTCGCCCGCCCTTCCGGGCGAAGCCACTCACGTCATCAGCGATGACAGGAAAGTTGCCGGAATATAGGCGCGGGGCTTGCGGTGCGCAACAACGGAAGTCGGTCTTGGCGGGTATTCGGATGCGCCATATAATCTCGGTAAATCAGCTATTTGCACGCCGCTGCCGCGGCTTCTGGAGGAACCCATGAACCGGATTGTGAGCCCCGACCAAAGCCCGGCCGGGACGCCCGCGGCCAAAATGTTCACGGTTTTGAGCCCGGTCGGCACCCCGCCGAAGGTGACCAAAAAGCAGGCGGCGCCGCGGCCTGAAAGCCTCGACGGCAAGACCGTCTATCTGGTGGACTGCCGGTTCGACGACTCGATCGAGCTCCTCAAGCAGGTCGCCGCCTGGTTCGCCGCCCATATGCCGGGCGTGACGACCAAAATCGTGTCGCTGTCGGCGACCTACCAGAAAGACGATCCGAAGACCTGGGAGGAGATCAAGGCCAATGGCGATGCCGCGATCATCGGCGTCGGCCATTGCAGCAATTGTGCGCCTGCGGTCACCACGCATGCCATCACGCTGGAAACCAAGTACGGCGTACCGACCGTCGCGCTGCACACCGACAAGTTCGACAAGGTGGTAGCGTCGGTCGCCAAGATGGCGGGCCTGCCGGAAGCGCCGCGCTCGTTCGTGCCGCAGCCGGTGATGGGCAAGACGGCGCAAGAGCTTGCCGCCTATGTCAACGGCAACAATCCGCTGACCGGCCGTCCGGTGATGCAGGAAGTTGTTCAGGCGCTGACCTCGGCGCTGGACGGTGTTCATGGCGGCCATTGAGGCGCCGGTTGCCGGGGCGATCGGCCCGGACACCGAGGACAATCTCCAGAAGCTGTTCCTCGACAACAACTGGACCGACAAGCTGCCGATCACTCTGCCGACGCGTGAGCGCGTCGATGCGATGCTGGCCGGCACCAGCCACGCGCGCCGACGAGATCGTCGGCCATTTGCAGCCGGTGGAATTCCGCGCCGCCTGGCAATTCACCGTCGAGCAGGTCGCGGTGAATGCGGTGATGGCCGGCGCGCGACCGGAATACTTTCCGGTGATCCTCGCGCTTGCGGCGTCGGAGCTTTCCGCGCGCAGCAGTTCGTCGAGTTCGTCGGCGATGATGGCGGTGGTGAACGGCCCGATCCGCCACGAGATCGGCATGAATTCCGGCGTCGGCGCGATGGGTCCCTACAATCACGCCAACGCCACGATCGGCCGCGCCTACGGCTTGCTGTCGCAAAATCTGCAGGGCGGTTCGGTGCCGGGCGAGACCTATATGGGCTCGCAGGGCAACAACTACGGCTACAACAACCTGACCTTCGCCGAGAACGAAGAGCGCAGCATTTACGAGCCGCTCCACGTGCAGAAGGGATTCAAGCCGGCCGATTCCGCGGTGAGCATTTTCTTCGGCTGCCGCTCGACGACGTTCTGCCTCGGCTTGCGCGAACATTATTGGCGCGAGCACGTGCGCGACATGCTGGCGGGGATCGACGGTCAGTCGGCGCCGGTGTCTGTTGCTCGATCCGCTCACGGCCAAGCAATTCCTCGATCGCGGCGGCTTCGACACCAAGCAAAAACTCATCCGCTTCATCCACGAAACCGCGGAAATGCCGGCGGGCCGCTACTGGGATCTGCAACTGGTGCAGAATTACGTCTATCCGTGGGCGAC
The DNA here is from genome assembly GCA_963807565.1 of uncultured Alphaproteobacteria bacterium. Lineage (GTDB taxonomy): Bacteria > Pseudomonadota > Alphaproteobacteria > Rhizobiales > Xanthobacteraceae > BOG-931. The sequence continues at coordinate 21,931 of CAWECH010000001.1, forward strand.
GTTCGGCCAGGAGCCGATGGCGACCTGGCTCAAGGCCAAGCCTGACGAGCCGATCCGCATTTTCCCCGAGAACGAAGATCAATGTCGTTGTCGTCGGCGGCGAAGCCAACGGCTACTGGCGCATCATGGGTGCGAAATATCGCAAGACTGTTTCCATCGACGCTTGGCGGTAACGCATGATCGCGAAAAGCCTGGCCGTTGTTGCTGTCGTGACGTTCGGCCTTGGCTTGGCAGCGCAAGCCGCGGATTTCCCCGATCGTCCGGTGCGTTTCATCGTGCCTTTTTCGCCCGGCGGCGGCGTCGATATCATCACGCGGCTGGTCACGCCGAAGCTCAGCGCGATGTGGAACCAGCCGGTCATTGTCGAAAACAAGCCGGGCGCGATCGGCCTTGTCGCCAGCGAATATGTGCTGCAACAACCCGCCGACGGCTACACGATCATGGTTGGCGTAGCCGGCACGCACGCCATCGCCAAAGCCCTCAATCCCAATCTGACCTTCGATCCGATGAAGGACTTCGCCGGCGTTACGCTGATGTCGGAGTCGCCGCTGATCTGTCTTGTCGCGCCGTCGTCACCGTTTCACACCATGAAGGAACTGGCGGACGATGCCAAAACGCGGCCCGTGCCGTTCGGCAGTCCCGGCGTCGGCTCGCAGATGCATCTGGTCGGCGAAATGTTCAATCAGCTCTACGGAACGCAATTTCAGCACGTCGCCTATCGCGGCGTGGCGCCGGCAATGGCGGATTTGATCGGCGGACATATTCCGATGGCGATGGGTGAGATGGGATCGTCGAAACCCTTCGTCACATCCGGCCAATTGCGAGCGCTGGCGGTGACCGGCACCAAACGCAATCCGAGCGTTCCCGACGTGCCGACCTTTACCGAAGCCGGCTATCCGAGCTTTGACGTCAACAGCTGGTTCGCGTTGTTTGTGCCGGTCGCCACACCACGGCCGGTCATCGACAAGATTGCCGCCGACGTCACCACGGTCGTGCGCAGTCCCGAGATCAGCAAGCGCCTGGCCGACGATGGCTGGGTTGCCGGCGGCGGCACGCCGGAGGATTTCGCCAAATTGTGGACGCGGACGGCGGAGCAACTTGGCGCCGTCATCCGTGAGCGGCATATCACCGTGCAGTGAGGTATCGCGATGGCTGGGGTACTCGACGGAAAGGTCGTGATTGTCACCGGCGCAGGGCGCGGTCTCGGCCGCGCCATGACGCTCGGACTGCTCGATGCCGGAGCCAGGGTGTCGGCAGTCGAAATCGATGCGTTGTCGCTCGAAGAGTTGCGCGGGCTCGCCGAAGACCGTGGCGCCGAGTGAACGCATTCTCGATATTGCCGGTGACGTCACCCACGATACCGCGGCGCCCAAAATCGTGCGCGCGACCACGGAGCGGTTCGGCCGGGTCGACGTCCTCATCAACAATGCCGGTATCAGCACTGGGCTGATCCGCGGCGGCGAGCAGATCACCGGCAAATTGTGGGAGACGACTCCGGAGGAGTTTCGCCGCGTCATCGAGGTCAACATTATCGCCGCGTTCCTGATGACGCGCGCGGCGCTGCCGGCGATGCTGGCGCAACGCTGGGGCCGTATCATCAATGTGACCACGAGCCTTGACACAATGTGGCGCAGCCTGATGCAGCCTTACGGCGGTTCAAAAGCCGCCAACGAAGCGATGTTAACCGCGCTGTCGCAGGAGCTCGAAGGGTCTGGCGTCACAGCCAACGTGCTTGTGCCAGGCGGCGCCGCGGACACTCGGCTTGTGCCACTTCGCGCCGCACCCGATCGCTCATTGCTGATCAGCCCGGAAGTGATGGTGCCGCCGCTGCTGTGGCTGTGTTCGAGCGCTTCCGATGGCGTCAATGGCCAGCGATTTATCGGTGCGCGGTGGGATCCAAAGATATCTCCTTCCGAGGCGGCGAAGGCGGCGGGCGCGCCAACGGCGTGGCAGCAGCTCGGCCGTCAGTCGGTTATGCCTGATCAGATGCGTTGAAGCTTGCGGCGGATCGCGCCGGGAAATCCGTTATTCGCCGAACTCTCGCTCCAGCTCCGAGGCCTTGGTCATCAGCTCGATGCCGAGCTCCTGCAACGCGCGCGACAGTTCGTAACGCTGGCAATCACGGGCCAATCTGGTGCAACGCTCGGCGACGGCGCGCAAATCTCCGGTAATGGTCTTGATCATGACAATGGCGGTCTTTCGAGAAGGGAATCGCGTCTTTCGCGAGTTGGAGCCGTAAATAGGAACCGGAGGGCGACTCGTCTTGTTATTTGCCGCCAAAAATTTGTCGTTTGATGCCAAACGGCTCGCTACAGGCGCACAATCAGCGCGCCGGCTCGTGCTGGGCGCGCGCAGCGCTCGGCGACATTCCGGTCCAGCGCTGAAAGGCGCGGGTGAATGTGCCGATCTCGGTGTAGCCGACCAGCCAGGCGATCTGTGAGATCGGGAGCGTGCGATCGGTGAGATAGCGATGCGCCAGCGCCGAGCGGATTGCGTCAAGGATCGCGGCAAACGACGAGCCTTCGGCCGACAAACGGCGGGCCAGCGTGCGTGGGCTCATGCCAAGCTTTGCCGCGACGATATCGTGACGCGCCTGACCGTGCGGGAGGAGCGCCGCGATTTCATTCTCGACTTCCACCTTCAACGGGGTGACGCTGTGGTGCCGGCGGGCTAGCGCGGCCTCACAGTTTTCCACCAGCAGCCGGTGCAGGTAAGGGTCGGCCGAGATCAGCGGCAGGTCCCAGCTTGCGCCTGGAAATTCAACCTCGTCGACGTCGGCGCTGTCCTCGACAGTGGCATCGAGATAGCGTTCGAGTTTGGCTTTGTCGCCGGCGATCTTGTGCATGACCCGCACATGCGTCGGAGTCAGCTCCCGGCCTGTCATCTGACGGTTGATACCTGATCAGAAGCGATATGAACGCGCTGATCTGGTGAACGTCGGTGTAGCGTGCGACGCCGGTATATTGCAGCCTGACGCGGACGGACTTTGCCGGCTGAGACCTTGAAGCGCACCGCTTCGTTCTGCAGCTTGATGTAACGCTCGACCCGCCGCAGGGCGTCGCCCATCGTGTCCGCCGACGCGGCGACATAATACAGCAGGCCCATTTCGCGGGAGTCGATGTCTTCAGCGAGATGAAAGCCGAGAAGATCGTCGCCGAGCGCTTCGGCGACGAGCTCGACGAATTTGATCTGATTGGCGACGCCAATCTGCGCGTTCTTGTCTTTGATGAGGTCTTCAGTCAGCCCGGACTTGATTGAGCAGAGGGAGGACATCAACGCCCTTGCGCTTGGCACAAACATACACGAGGCGGGAAATGACTCCGCCGCACATTTTGACAGAACTTGTGCGTTTCCCTGCCGAACTTGCCATCGATCGGCGCCCCGGCCTCAAAGGCTATCGGACGAGAATAACATTTTTATTTTGTATTTTGGCGGCTGGCTTTCGCCTTTTTAGCCCGGCACTTTGCCTCTGATCGCGTTGGCGAAAGCTTCGTAGGCGATGCTGCCGTCGGCGGCGATCGGCAACTGCTTGCGAACCTGGGCGTCAAACTCCTGCCGTTCAGCCGGCGACATCCCGGCCAGGACTTGTCCGGCCGGACCGATCGATACGAGGTTCGACTCGCAAAAATCCTCGAAGCTCGCGAAATTGACCGTGATGCGGATCTCGCGGGTCTCGATCGCTTGCAGGCCGGCGCCTTGCCACAGCGCTTGCATGACCTCGCGTTTCGACGCCGTCGCTACTCACGCGCGTATAGTCCTTGCCCATGGCTTTGAAGGCGCGGCCGACCGGCGCCAGCGGCAGGCCGCCTGCCGCGATGTCCCACATATAAGTGGCGACCATTCCGCCCGGCCGCACCACGCGCGCCATTTCACGGACCGCCTTGGCCGGATCGGGAATGAAGGTGATGACCAGCGCCATCGACCGCGGCGTCGAATGCTGTGTCGGGAAAGGGCAGCGACTGGGCGTCGGCCTGGCTGAAATTGTGCGATCTTCGCTGCCGGCCTGCGTCCGCGCGAAGCTTGAGCTGGCCTTCCGACGGGTCGATCGCCGTGACTTCCAGCGGCGCGCAGTGCGCGATCAACTCTTCGGTGAAAGCGCCATTGCCGCAACCGACTTCGATCCATTTGAGGTTCTTCGGCGGGTCGAGCCAGTCGAGGAAATGCGCGCCGACACGCTTGCTCCAGCGGCCCATCATCCGCTCGTAGACTTTGCCGTCGTAGAACATGGTGCCGGCGTCGGTCATCGGAATTCCTTTGGGGTGCCCTTTTCGGCGGATGACGCAGTTGCCTTGCTTGCGGGATTGTACTTTGCTGCGGCGAAATTGGCACCGGGAATAAACGCCATGGATTTCGGCTTTACCGAAGAACAGCGGATGCTGCGCGACAGCGTGCGCAAGCTTTTGCAAAAGCATGCGCCGCCGGAGTACGTCCGCAAGCACGATCGGGAGCGCACTTATCCCGAAGAACTGTTCCGGGCCTGGGCCGAAGCCGGATTGCTCGGCCTGCCGTTTCCGGAAGAGTACGGCGGCTCGGGCGGCAGCCTGATGGACATGGTGATCGTCGCCGAGGAGATCGCGCGGGTCTCGGCCGATCTGGTGATGGCCTATACCGGCGGCATTTTTTGCGGCCTCAATGTGCTGCGCAAAGCGTCCGAGGAGCAGAAGCGTTACTGGCTGCCGAAATTCCTCGCCGGCGAAATCAAGTTTTCGATCTCGATGTCGGAGCCCGATGCCGGTTCGGATATCGGCGCGATGCGCACCACCGCGGTCAAGGACGGCAACGAGTGGGTGATCGACGGCACCAAGATCTGGGCGTCCACGGCGGGCGCGAAGAACAACGTCATCTGCCTCTACGTGAAGACCGATACCAAGGCGCATTACCGCCAGGGCATGTCGCTGTTTCTGGTCGACAACGACACGCCCGGCCTGACCTTGCGCAAGCTCGACATGCTCGGCCGCCGCGCCACCGGCACTTACGAGCTGACCTTCGACAAGGTTCGCGTGCCGCCGGACCGCCTCGTCGGCGGCGAGAACAAGGGCTGGGACTGCGTGATGTCCGGCCTGCAGGTCGAGCGCGCCACTTCGTCGGCCGGCAATGTCGGCGCGGCGCAAGGCGTCATCGATCTCGCCCTGCAATACGCCAAGGACCGCAAGCAATTCGGCCGTCCGATCGGCGCCAATCAGGCGATCGCGCACATGCTCGCCGACATGCAGACCGAAGTCGAGGCGGCGCGCACGCTGATGTGGCGCGCGGCGTGGATGGTGTCGTCCGGCCAGGATGCGCTACGCGAAATCACCATGGCGAAGCTGTTCACCTCGGAGACCTATGTGAAAGTCGCCAACCAGGCGATGCAGGTTCTGCGGCGGCATGGGCTACAGCGAGGAGTTCGACATGGCGCGGCACTATCGCGACGCGCGCGCCTCGACCATCGCCGCCGGCACGTCGCAGATCCAGCGTAATCTCATTGCCAATCTGATGGGATTGAAGGTGCAATGATGCGACCGTCACGGCTTGTGCCGCTTGCAGGAGACAGGCTTTCAGAAATGACTGACACCCAATCGGCGCCGCGGGGAAGTGAGGACGGCTGCAAAGCAGGTCGCGATTCCGATTCTGGTGGGCGTTGTCGGCAAGCGAAAAGACCGGCTTGCCAGTCTCGGCGTTTCGGAAGAGTTGGTCCGTCAAAAACTTCAGGCGGCATTTGACCTTCTTGAAACGCTGACGCCCAGCAGCCCAAAGCTTCTGCTCTGCGGCATGGCCGATGGTGTCGATGAAATCGCCGCCAGGCTAGTGATCGGGACGGCCGGCGAGCGCGAAGCGGCGGTATGCGAACTGGTCTGTGGTTGGGTTGTTGCCGTTGCCGGAGCACGTGTTCGTCGAAGATTTCGCGTCCGATCAAGGCAGCCGTGGTGGTATCGCACGCTCGATGACGGGCAGCGCCGGCTTGTCCGCGTGATCCCGCTGCAAACACTGCCGAAGCCGGGACACTTCGCGGGACGGTACGCCGGCTTATCACCGCCGACGAGCTTCGCCGCATTGCTGGCCAGTCAAACCTGCGCGGACTGCACACTACGAACAGCTTGCTCTCGTTCTCGCGGACGCGCGTCGACGGTTTTCATTGCGGTCATGCCGGAGGATGAAGTGCCCGAATTGCCTGGCGGCACCGCGCAGGCCGTTGCGCACCGGTTCAACGGCTGGCGTCCGGACTGGCCGCCGGCCGAGTTCGGCTGCGGTCGCGGAAGTCAGCAAAGAATTCGTGGTGCCGCCGCCGCTGCGTCAGGGGCAACGTGGGCGACGTCTGGCTCGTCCCGATCGGCGCTCAATGACAGCGATGTGATCCGCCCGACTTTCGCATTCTGCGGCGGCGTGAGGAGAGCGGAACAACCCTGGCCAACCGGCTGAAGGGATCGCAAGACGGCGGCGCGCATTCATGTCTGCGGCCCATCGAACGTGCCCTGATGCGGCGCGGCAAGCGCTGCGAATTCATGCGTTCGGTATCGCGTACCGGCGGCGGCCGCGTGGCACGCGCAATCGATGCTTTCAATCGCCGCATCCGACGGTCGAAAGCCGTAAGCCGCCGCAGTGGGACCGGTCGATCGCGGAAAATCCGGCGGAGCCGCGCAGTGGTCGCCGGTCGCCGTCGGCGGAGCGGATACGTGGCACGCTGTCGGACGTGCAGGTCGACGGCAAGGAAAGTGCGAATTGCCGCGGGAATTCTGCGGATCTGCTCGCGTGGGCTTCGATCCTGTGCCTCGAAATCTATCTCGAACTGAACAAGTCAACGGCAAACTCGAAATGCTACATCGCCTTCATTGATCCTCAGATAGTCGGCATCGTACGCTGCCATCGCTTACGTCATGCTCTGTCGTGCTGATCCTTGTGATGCTGCAAATAGCGGAATCGGCACGGGATGGGATGCGATCGCGGAAGATTACCGCATGGTCGCGGAAGCTCTTCGCGTTCAGATCGTCATGGTGGCAGTTCGGGCTGATCGCGCGCGAGGATTGGGTCGATCAGCACATCTGCGCTACGATGCGCGCGAATTTCAGCTCGTCCGCCAGACCGTGGCATCATTGCTGGAGTCGCTCATTGCGCTGCGACATGCGGCTCTACTGGCAGCCGTCGACCGCCGGGAGCGTCTTCCGACGGGGGTCGAACCACTGGATCGGTGCCATGAGCCGAAGCCAATCCGGACAGATCGGTTACCAGAAAGAAGACCGCGAAAGGCCGCAAGCACTTATGAATGGCTGGAAACCGCTGTCTGGATGTTTTCGGCATCGCTTTCGCAATGGCGATCTGTGCTTGCTCATTCACGCGCCCACGAGGGCATGCGGATGCGCATCTCTTCGAAAAACTGGCCGACAGGATCGGTTCCGGCCATCGCCGTTGGACTGTTCATTGCGGTCGGCATCGCCTTGCTTGCGTGGCGTCCTGTACCTGCGCGCTTTATGGAAACGCATCCCAACACGCGGCAGACATCACTCCTCGCCGTATCTGGCATTCGCGTCTGGCCCGGAATATTTCTGGCGGCAGTTGTTCTGCTCATGGCCTGGTACGACAAGGGAATGGAGATCACGACAAGCTGCAATCAGGTGCTCGGCGCCTTTCCGTACTGTGTCCCTCGCGGCGGCAGGAACAATCAAATACGCAGTTGAAAAGACTCGATCGTCGAGGCCGAGGCGCAAAACGCGGCGGAGGCGTCCATTATCTATACGCGGGCCCGCCGCTCGCTCGACAGATCGATCGGGAGCGTGGATGGCAAAGTCAATAGATCTTGCCGAAGCAAATCGCGGCGCGAACGTGTCATTCGCGATCTTGGTCTGTACGCGCTTGCCGAGACCGAGATCCTGGTTGCGAAGCCATCGCGAGCGGCCGTTGCATCCGCCGATCGGTTCGATAGCGAAAACGCATGATTTCGTCACAGGCGCTATCACCGTTTTCGTGCCCGGCAGACGATGTCACATGCATCAGCAATCCTTCAACTTTGTATTGTCATATTGCTGTCGGCATAGTTCCGGCGCATGTCCGAAATTACCAGCCGTCGCCGGTTTATTGTCCCGCGTGTCAAACCCGGTATCGCGTCGTTCGCGCCGAATCCGGACCAGAAACGAGCGGAAGAAAGAGACTGTCGCCTGCAAGACTTGCGGCGGTCCGCTGCCCGCGCGAGAGGGCGCGTTCGTTCTCAAATATTTCCGCGTCAGTCCGCGACGTGGGGATAACCGGATAGCTGTCGCCTCACGGTCACGTACATCGCGTTGAATAATTCCGGACCCGTGCCATTGGGTCCCTTACCCCGTGTACCCAGCTTGCCCCGGCCATCGCGCCGGGGCTTTTTTCTAGGCCGCGATGTCGAGCATTTCGCGCACCCGCCGCAGGTCGGCGACGAAATCGGCGTAAGCGGCTTTCTTCTGCTTCTCATCCGGCAGCCGCAGCAAAAAAGACGGATGCACCGTTATGAAACCGGGTTTGCCGGAAAAATACGCCGGTCCCCGTTCGCGCAAAACTGAAACTGAATGGCCGCTTAGTGATTGCGCGGCGGTCGCGCCGAGCGCAACGATCAGTTTCGGCTCGATCGCCGCGATTTCGCGCTCCAGCCACCACCGGCAATGCTTCACCTCGCCGGCGTTCGGCTGCATGTGAATGCGCCGCTTGCCGCGCGGCTCGAATTTGAAATGCTTCACCGCATTGGTGACATAGACCGTGCTGCGGTCGATGCCGGCTTCGCGCAAGCGCGCGGTCGAACAGCTTCGCCGGCCGGGCCGACGAACGGCTTGCCCGGCAAGATCTTCCTGATCGCCCGGCTGCTCGCCGACAAAGATCGATGCGCGCGTTCTCCGGCCCTTCGCCGAACACCGTTTGCGTTGCCGTTCGCATGCAGCGGGCAGCGCTGGCAGGCGCTGGCTTCGCGCGCGCAGTTGCGCGAGCGGTTCGGGCGGGACCATCGGCAGTGACGCGCCGCGCCGCTCGGCGATGCGTCGTGCGAACAGCGGCGGCTGTCGGCTTCTGCGTCGTCCATCGCCGCGACGCGCGCCGCCGCGTCTGCGACCAGTCGGGAATCAGCGCCGTCTCCGGCATGATTGCGCCAATAATGCTTCGGCATTTCCGTCGGTCATGGCTTTGACGCGCACGCGCGCCGGATTGAAGGTGGTGCGGTAATAGGTGAGCCACAGTTCGTCGAGCACACGTCGTCGATCTCCGGCGGTGTCTGCGCGGGCGGACCGAAGCTCAGTGCGCCGTCCTGCCAGATCGCGGTGCCGATCGGCGTCGCGATCAGCCAGTCCATGTACGGGAAGCGATCGACGAAAAACGGCACCGCGCCTTGAGGATGAAATGCTGCGGTTCGAACCAGGCGGTGTAAAGCGGCTTTGCCGTCTGACGCTCTGCGCATTCGCGAAAGCGCAGGAAGGCGTGCATCTTGTGAATGTCGCGCCGGACCTTGTGCGCATAATCGTGCAGGCGGGCGACTGATCGGATCGGTGGCGCGCGTCGACCAGATCGCGCTCGCCGTGTGGTGATGCGCCACAGCGCGTCGTAAAGCAGCGCAAAGCGATCCGGCGCGCGATGGCAGATCGCGTCCGGCAACAGTTCCGCATAGCCGCGCGGCACCGTGAACGGCGCGTGTCCTCGCGCGGCAAGGGCTCCGGCAACAACGACGGCTCGATCCGGATCGACAAAAGTCAGCTGCTCGGCCCGATACCGGCGGCGAGACAGCGCCGCGCGACGGCGCGGAATTCGGCTTCGTCGGCATCGCGGCGAGATCGGTACGGCATACATTGTTACGCACTCCGATTCACGCAAACAAAGAAAGCTGCTCCGGCTTCGGCGTCAGCTTGCCGCGCAAGCTCGCGCGTCATCGAGCAACGCGCCGGGATGATAATCGGCGGTGACGATGAACGGCCGCGCCCGCGACAGCGCGCAGCCGCAGCCGCGCCAGATCGCCGAGCCGCAACGCGCCGCTGCGCCGCGACGCAGAGGATGCGATCGACCGAGCGCGTGCCGAAGCCCGGCACGCGCAGCAGCTGCTCGCGCGGCGCTGTGTTGACGTCGACCGGAAAATTTTCGCGATGCGCCAGCGCCCAGGCCAGCTTCGGATCGATCTTCAGATCGAGCATGCCGCCCGGCGCCGCTTCGCCGATGTCGCCGAGCGAAAAGCCGTAGAAGCGCAGCAGCCAGTCGGCCTGATAAAGCCGGTGCTCGCGGATCAGCGGCGTCGCTACGCTGGCGAGCTGCGCCGAAGGATGATGGGTCGGGCTGTAGGCGGAATAATAGACCCGCTTCAAGCCATAAGAGGCATAAAGCGAAGCGCTGGCGCCGAGAATGGTCACGTCGTTTGCGCTGTCGGCGCCGACAATCATCTGTGTCGATTGTCCGGCCGGCGCAAAGGCGGCGGGCCGCGCGCCCCGCGCGCTGGCTTTGTCCGCAGCCGATTGTTCGATGCGGGCGCGCGTCGTCGCGAGGCCCTTCTTGATCGTGGTGACGCTTTTCTCCGGCGCGAATGTCTTCAGCGACGCTTCGCTCGGCAGTTCGATATTCATCGACAGCCGGTCGGCATAAAGGCCGGCTTCCTCGATCAGCTTCGGGTCGGCGCCGGGAATGGTTTTGAGGTGAATGTAGCCGCGGTAGCCGTGCTCATGCCGCAGCGTTTTCGCGATCCGCACCAGGTCTGCCATGGTGTCGTCTTCGCCGCGCGCAATTCCGGACGAGAGGAACAGGCCTTCGATGCAGTTGCGCCGGTAAAGATCGAGCGTCAGCTGCACCACTTCATCCACGTTGAATCGCGCGCGCTGCACATTGCTCGAGCGGCGGCTGACGCAATAGGCGCAGTCGTAAACGCAAAAGTTGGTCAGCAGGATTTTAAGAAGCGAAACGCATCGGCCGTCCGGCGTATAGGCATGGCAAATCGCGCGCCCGGTTGAGCCGATCTCGCCCGGGCCCGCTTTCCGCTTCGCCGCGCCGGACGAAGCACAAGACACGTCGTATTTCGCGGCATCGGCCAGGATTTCCAGCTTTTGCACCAAGGTCATGACCATGGCGCCATGATATGTTCACTTTTTGTTCTAAGCAAGGCAGAGGCTTCCGGTCGGCTCCTTTTCGCGATCGATTCCGTAGCCTTCGACGCATGGTCGTAATTTGGAACTAACAAATCGAAGACATACTTATCCGCAAAAGGACGCAGCGGAGGCGCGAAAGTCATGCTGTCAGAGTCAAGGATCGTGCTGCCATACGAGCCCCAATATTCGGGTCACCGCGAGGCGGAAAAGCGACGCAAGCAGACGCACGACTGGTTGGCGCAGCGTGAGCGCGAACTGGCTGAATTGCATCAGGCGCCGTCCATCGTGCCGGACCGCACGCCCAAAGAGGATTAGCCGTTTCAGTAGCGCGTCTGGTCGTGGCTGTTTTCGAGCCGACTGACTGAATTTGAAAATTCAGGTGGCCGGATACGGCTTTCCAGATTTTTTCCACCGGAACGACGTAAAATCTCGCGCATTGCCCGTCGTGGGTGGGCTAATGTGCGAAAGTTGCGCCGAGATTGTTCTTCGTATCTTGCGATACGGGGAGCTCGCTAAATCCATCACGGACAAGCGGCGCTTGATGCCATCGATCAGCTCATCGTGGCGATGAACGCGACCAAAGCTTCCTTGCATCCGAACGCGGAGAAATAGAGTGGTGGCCGAACTCGTGTCTGAATATCAGCGAAAAGCTGAAGCCTGTCGCCGCCTGTCGGATCTGTCGCCGGAACTCGAACGAAAGGCGCATTGGATTGAACGTGCCACCGAGTGGGAACGGCTTGCTTCCAAGGCAGCAAAACAGCGGCTGGGGAGCCTTACGGCGACTTCTTAGCTTGCCCCGGCTCCAGGCCCAGCCGGGCGATATGCTCTTTATTCAACGCGCCGGAAGACAGTATTTGAATGTCTGAGTCGAACTGCTTGCGAAGTTTGGCTTCGGCGTCTTTGAGGTTATCGATCGCTACGTTCCAAACCTCGGCCACGCCATTCGTCTCGACCCGGAAGGTGTATCCGGTGTGTTGATCTGTGACCGAATTCAGGGTTCTCGACCATGAAGATGAATATGTCTGCTTTTGAGGGAGCCGCAAGCCCCCTTCAGTCTGACCTTTGCGGTTACTCCGGTGCAGTTCCCTTCACGGCGTTACAGAACGCCTCGTAGACGATGCGGCCGTCGGGCGCGGGTTTCAACTTCTCGCGCAAGTGCTCTCGCAATTCGTCGCGTTTGGCCGGCGTGAGATTGGCGACCGCGTTGCCTGATGGACCGATCGGCACGTTGCAGGATTTCCAGAAGTCATCGAAGTCATCGTAGGCGACCTGAATGCGCACGACGTCGGTCGCGACATTTTTCATGCCTGCTTGTTTCCAGTAGTGCTCCATGGCGTCGCGGCTTGATTGCGGCGCCATGACCGGGCGCAGGTCGCCGGCGCCGATCGCCATCAAGCCCATATAAATGGGATTCACCGGGAGCCCGCCACCCGGAATGTCCCACATGTAGGTGGCGACCGGACCGCCGGGCACGGTGACACGCGCCATCTCATCGGCAGCTTTCTGCGGATCGGTGACAAAGCTGATTACCAGCGCCATCGCGGCAGCGTCGAAGCTGTTGTCCGGGAACGGCAGCGATTGCGCGTGCGCAACACGAAACCGGGCCATCTTCACGCTTTGCCGTTCGCGCGCATAAGCAATCTGCGCGTCCGACGGATCGATGCCGGTGACAGCGGCCGGCGCGCAACGGCCGATCAGCACTTCGGTGAAAGCGCCGTTGCCGCAACCGACGTCAATCCAGCGTAGCCCATCCGACGGATCGAGCCAGTCGAGGAATTTCTCTCCGACCAGATGGCTCCAGCGGCCCATCATCCGTTCGTAGGCGGCGCCGTCGCCAAACTGGTTCGGAGGTTCACTCATCGCACTGCTTGCGCACAAACTCCGGACGTTGGCTACCCAGCGGCAGCCTTGGCGTTGATCGCCGACCACACCCGGCTCGCCGTCGCCGGCATGTCGATGTGCTCGATGCCGAGCGGTTTGAGCGCATCAAGGATGGCGCCGATCACCGCAGGCGGCGCGCCGGTCGCGCCGGCTTCGCCCGCACCTTTGACGCCCAGCGGATTGGTCTTGGCCGGCACTTCGGTCAGCTCCGAGACGAGATCCGGAAAATCCTCGGCGCGCGGCATCGCGTAATCCTGGAAACTGCCGGTGATGAGCTGGCCGGCGCTGTCGAATACGATCGCTTCCATCAGTGCCTGGCCGACGCCTTGTGCGACGCCGCCATGGATCTGCCCTTCGCAGAGCAGTTGGTTCATGATCTTGCCGACGTCATCCACTGCGGCATAGCGGTCGAGTGTCACGTGACCAGTCTCGGGATCGACCTCGACTTCGCAAACGTGACAGCCGTTTGGATAATTCGGCGGTTCGGCAGCGAAGGTGCCAGAGGCTTCCAGCCCGACGTCGAATTGCGCCGGCAGGTGGGCCGGACGGTAGAAGCCGCGCGCCACATCGGTCAGCTTCATGGAGCGGTCGGTGCCGACGATGCGGAACGAACCGTCCTTGAACTCGATGTCACCGGCGGCTGCTTCCATCATCATCGCCGCCATCGGCTTGGCTTTCTCGATGATGCCGTCGGCGGCTTTCTTCAGCGCGTTGCCGCCGACATGCATGCTGCGCGAGCCGTAGCTGCCGCGGCCGATCGGCACGGCGTCGGTGTCGCCCTGTACGAAGCGGATGTTCTCGAACGGCACGCCAAGCCATTCCGTCACCATCTGCGCATAGACGGTGGCATGGCCCTGGCCGTGCGAATGGGTGCCGGCAAGAATGGTGAGCATGCCGCTTGGATCGAAACGGAGCACCATCCGGTCATTGAACACCGCGGCTTCCTCGAGGAAATATCCGATGCCGCGGCCGCGCAGCTTGCCGCTCTTCTTCGACTCCACGGCGCGTTTCTTGAAGCCGTCCCAGTCGGCGATCTTCAGGCATTCGTCCATGACGTGAACGAAGTCGCCCGAGTCATACGTGATTCCGGTCTGCAGCTTGTGCGGCATCGCGGCTGACGGAATGAAATTACGCCGCCGGATCTCGATCGGGTCTATACCGGTCACCTTCGCGGCGCGGTCAAGCAGTTGCTCGATCAGGTAGGTTGCTTCCGGCCGGCCGGCGCCGCGGTAAGGCGCCATCGGAATGGTGTTGGTGAATACCGCCTTGCCAACGCAATGCACTGCCGGAATCTGATAGACGCCAGGCGCAAGCCGCATCGCGAACAGCGGCACCACCATCGACGCTGCAAAGACATGCGAGCCCATGGCGTGCAGCGCGTTGACGCGCAAGCCGAGTAATTTGCCTTTGTCATCGAGTGCGAGCTCGCCGGTAACGATCTGGTCTCGGCCTTGCGCGTCGCCAAGCAACGCCTCCGAACGCGTTCCAACCCATTTCACCGGCCGGCCGCCGACGCGGCGCGATGCCCACACCACCAAGGCGTCTTCCGGATAGCCGCCGTGCTTCATGCCGAAGCCGCCGCCGACGTCGGGTGAGATCACGCGCAATTTTGTTTCGGGAATTTTCAGCACGTTGCCGGCGACTGTGGAGCGGGAGCCGTGCGGATTCTGTGAGGCCGAATACAGCGTGTAATTGTCGGCTTCGGGATGGTAATGGCCGATCGCGGCGCGCGGCTCTATCGCGTTTGCGGTGATGCGCGAATTGTTGAGCTTCAACACGACGACGTGCTTGGCGGACGCGAAGGCCGCGTCGGTGGCATCCTTGTTGCCCATCATCAGCGTGAAGGCGGTGTTGTTCGGCGCCTGCTCCCAGATCGGCGGCGCGCCTTGCTTGACCGCATCTTCCACGCCGATCACGGCGGGCAGGGGCTCATAATCGATTTCGATCAACTCGGCGGCGTTCTTTGCCTGCAACTGCGTTTCGGCAACGACGAAGGCGACGCGTTCGCCGACCGAGCGCACTTTCTCAATCGCAAGAATATCCATCAATGAACGGAAGCCTTTTGGCCCACCCATATCTTCAGGCATCGGGGGCGCGAGCCCACCGAGTTTATCGGCTTTGACATCGGCGCCGGTGAGCACCGCGAGCACGCCTTCGGAAGCCTTGGCTTTCGCCGTGTCGATACTCTTGATGCGGGCGTGGGCATGCGGCGACATCACCACGACACCGTGGGCCAGATGCGGCAGATCGATGTCGTCCACATAACGGCCGCGGCCGGTGATGAAGCGCGGGTCTTCGACCCTCGGCACTGGTTGGCCGATACCGAATTTGTTCAAGCTTCCCTCCATCGAGGTTTTCTCATCCACCGTCCATGCGTGCGGCACGGTACGGCAATCCCGGCAAGATTGTAGTCGAACGGCCGGATTTCCGGCATGCTCATTATAACAAACTCACACAAAACAAGCCGCCCTGAAACAAACCAATACGGGAGGACTGCCGATGAAAAACGACACACGCGTGTCACGCCGTGATGCTCTTCGAGGCCGGCGCCACCATAGCCGCGACCGCCGCTGCGGCGGGCGGTCTTACCAGCGGCGCTGACGCGCAGGACATTCACCGGTTTGATAAGCAGCCACCGGTCGATACCAAGCATCGCATCCTTCTCAAGGGCGGCACCGTCATCAGCATGGACGCCAAGGTCGGCGATCTGGCGAAAGGCGATGTGCTGATCGAAGGCACGCAAGATCTCGGCGATTGCGCCGGAGCTGACTGCATCGGGTGCGCAGGTGATCGATGCGTCGAACACCATCGTCATTCCCGGACTGGTCGACTGCCATCGCCATTCCTGGGAAGCACAGCTTCGCCGCATCAATCCGAATTCGCCGACGCTGGCGGATTATTCCAACGCGACGCATCTGTCGTTCGCCAAGTTCTACCGGCCGCAGGATCATTATGTCGGCAACTACCTGACCGGCATCGGCTGCATCGATTACGGCATCACCTGCGTGATCGACAATTCGCACAATTCCCGCAGCGCCGCGCATTCCGACGCGGCGGTCGAAGCCTTGATGGACAGCGGCGTGCGCGCCGTTCACGCCTCCGGCCCGCCCGGCGCCGGCGACTGGGCCCATCAATGGCCGGCAGATCTTGAGCGGTTGCAGAAGAAATATTTCTCCTCGACCGATCAGCTGGTGACGTTGCGGATGTTCTCCGGTCCGATCCGGGAGAACTGGGAAGTGGCGCGCCGGCTTGGGCTTGCGCATCACCACGGAGTTCCAGGGGCCGCAGCAAGCTGAACTGCTTGATCCGCTGGCGGCCGACAAGCTGGTCCGCTCCGACAACACCTTCAATCATTGCGGCGCACTGCCGGAACGCACCTGGCAGATCATTGTCGACAGCGGCGCCAACGTGAACGTCTGCCCGCGCTCGGATGCGCAATATGCGCTGGGCGAGGGCGTGTGCGCCCTGCAACACGCCTGGGATCACGGCATCAAGCCGGGCTTCAGCGTCGACAACGAAACGTCCTATAGCGGCGACATGTTCATGGAGATGCGGGTCGCGCTTTATCTGCAGCGTGCGGTCGCCAAGAACCGCGCGTTTCAGGGCGACCAGAATCCGCCGAAGCCGCTGATGATCCGCGACGTGTTCCATTGCGCCACGCTTGGCGGCGCGCATTGCGCCGGGCTCGACGACAAGGTCGGCTCGCTCACCCCGGGCAAGGAGGCCGACATCGTGGTGCTCCGCACCGACGACGCCAACATCTATCCGTCCGAACAATGCGCTCGGCGCCGTGGTGCAAGCGGCGGATCGCGGCAATATCGACACCGTCATCATCGGCGGCCGGGTCCGCAAGTATCGCGGCAAGGTGGTTGGCCTCGACATGGCCAAGCTCAAAGCCATGATCGACGAGTCGCGAACGCACCTGTTCACGGCGGCCGGCTACAAGCCCGATATCTTCGCCGAGCTGCTGCCGAAGCTTTCGTAAGATCACCCCGAGAGGATGACAGTGCCGGAAGAAGCTGCCGTTACCGCAACGCTGGCGAAATTCGTCGCCGAAACCCGCTGGCAGGATTTGCCGGCGGAAGCGACACATCAAGCAAAGCGCTCGCTGATGAATTTCTTCGCGGTGGCGTTGACCGGTTGCCGTAACGAGACAATCGAGTCGGCGCTACGCACGCTAGGGATGTTCTCGGGCGGCAAGCAGGCAACGATTGTCGGCCGGCGCGAACGGATCGATGCGCTCAATGCGGCGTTCATCAACGCCGCAGGCTCTAACGTGCTCGACTTCTGCGACACTCATGTGCCGACGGCGATTCATCCGACCGCGCCGCTGGCGCCGCCGTTGCTCGCACTCGGCGAAATGCAGCGCGTGACCGGCCGCGATCTGCTGCTGGCTTTCGTGCTTGGCCAGGAGGTCGAATGCCGGATCGGGCTTGCGATCTCGCCGAGCCACTACAGCCGCGGCTGGCATATCACGGCGACCTGCGGGGTGTTCGGTGCCGCGGCCGGCAGCGGCAAGCTGCTGTCACTTACGCCCGAGCGGATGGTTTGGGCGCTTGGCATTGCGGCGACTGAGGCCGCGGGCCTGTGCGAATGTCTCGGCACGCCGGCCAAGAGCGTCGGCGTCGGCAATGCGGCGCGTAACGGTCTGTTGGCGGCGCTGCTGGCGAAGGACAATTTTGAAGGACCGGCCGAGCCGCTCAACGGCAAGCAGGGTTACTACAATGCGCTCGCTGAAACGCCGAACCTTGCAGCGCTGACCGACGGGCTTGGCGCGCATTGGGAAATCATGCCGACCTCGTACAAGCCGTATCCTTGCGGCTTCGTGCTGCACCCGGCGCTTGACTGCGTGCTGGACTGGCGGCGCGATCATCCGAATGAAGCGGTTGAGAAAGTCGTGGTCATCGGCAATCCGCTGATGTCGCTTCGCGCCAACCGTCCGAACATCACCATGGGCCGGGAGTCGCAAGTCAGCGTACAGCACTCTGTTGCTGCCGCGCTGGTTACCGGCAAGGCCGGACTCGATCAGTTCACCGATGCCTGCGTCAACGATCCGAAGGTGCTGGCGCTGCGCAGCAAGGTCGAACTGCAGCAGGACGCGAACATCCCGACGATCGCCGCGCGCGTTGTGGTGACAACCGCCGGCGGCAAGATTTATGAGCTTTCGCAACCGGCAGCGCGGGGCAGCGACACCAACCCGATGAGCGACAAGGATCTCGAAGACAAATTGCGCGACGCTGCGGCTGGCTGGAATTCCGGCCACGCGATTGCGCCGCTGCTCAATGCGATCTGGCAGCTCGACAAAAGTGACGATATCGCCGGGCTCGCCGCGCTCACAGTGCCGCGTGCATGAGCCCGCTTTGATTCGCGGGATCGTGTCGGCTAGAGTTTTATGCGGTTTCGCCGCGGTTGCAGGATTGGGAATAGCGCCATGATCAATGCCAGACGGTTCAGCCACGTCACCTTCGAGACACCCGACATCGAGCGCCAGATCGCTTATTTCACCGAGATTAACGGGCTGTCGCTTGCCGAGCGGCACAACGGGCGCGCGTATCTCGCCACCAAACACGGCGACCTTGTCGTCACACTTGAGAAGGGCACGCAGGCGCGCTGTGCACGGCTGGCGTTTCAGGTCGCGCGCGACACTGAATTCTCCGACATCCGCAAAGGCGTCGAGGCGGAAGGCGTCAACTGCCAGGCGCGTAACGACGCCGTCCCCGGCATTCCGCAGATGCTGTCGTTCGAGGATCCCAAGGGCACGGTCTGCGAGCTGTTCGCGGCACAGACGCCGATCAGCAAACCGAAGCCGGTCGCCGGCATCGGCCCGATCAAGCTCGGCCATCTGGCCTTCGTGGTGTCCGAGCCGAAGCAGTTTGCCGACTTCTACGGCAAGGTTCTCGGTTTCCGGGTGTCGGACTGGATTCAGGACTGGTTCGTGTTTATGCGCTGCGGGCCGGACCATCACACCATCAACTTCGTGCGCGGCAAGCGCACGCAGATGCATCACGTCGCCTTTGAGCTGAAGGATTGGGCGCAGGTGCAGTCGGCCTGCGATTTCTTCGGCACCAAGAATATTCCGATCATCTGGGGGCCGGGCCGTCATGGTCCCGGCCACAACATCTACACCTATCACCGCAATCCGGACGATCAGATCATCGAGATGTTCACCGAGCTCGACAAGATGCTCGATGAAAATCTCGGCTACTTCGAGCCGCGGCCGTGGCACAAGGATCACCCGCAGGTGCCGAAGGTGTGGCCCGCGCCGCCGAACGACATGTGGGGCCCGCCGCCGACCAGCGAATATACGCGGCAGCGCGAGTAACGATCGCGGCCGGCGCAAATAACCGACGATAACGAAAAGGCGAGGGCGGGGAGTCCAATGAGTAACGGCGTCAACAATAAGCGCGTGTTTGGTGTCCAGCCGCACCGGCCGGTCGGCTACGGCGAAATCCTCGGTAAGCGCGGCGACATCCGGCTCGACATGCTGGAGCAGAAAAGCCCCGACGCCGTCGCGCTCGAAGTTCTTTCTGCTGCGCACGCCTACCAGATCAGTTCGGCGCGCGACGAGCTGGCCGGCCACTACCATGCCCGTGCCGAACTTTTGAGCCGTGCGCCAAACCTACTGATCGTTTCGACCAACGGCGCCGGTTACGACACCGTGGACGTCAACGCCTGCACGCAGGCCGGCGTGCTGGTGGTCAACCAGTCCGGCGGCAATGCCGAAGCGGTCGCTGAGCACGTCATCGGCATGATGCTGTGCCTGATCAAGCGCGTGAACGATACCGACCGGGCACTGCGCGCCGGCACGCTGAAAAATCGTAACGAGTTCATCGGCCGCGAAGCGTATGGGCGCACCATCGGCATTGTCGGCCTCGGCAATGTCGGCCGCCGCGTCGCCGAGCTTGCCGGGATTTTGTTCAAGATGAAGGTGCTGGCTTACGACCCGTATCTTCCAGCCGAGTCGGTGAGGGCGCGCGGTGCGGAGAAGGTCGAGCTTGACGAATTGCTCAAACGCTCCGATTTCGTGTCGATCAACTGCCCGCTGACGCCGGAGACCCGCGGCCTGATGGGCGCGCGCGAATTCGCGCTGATGCGGCCCGACGCTTATTTCATCACCACCGCGCGCGGCTCGATCCACGACGAGGCCGCGCTCGACAAGGCGCTGCACGACAAGAAAATTGCGGGTGCGGGTCTCGACGTTTGGGAGAAAGAACCGCCGCCGGCCAGCCATCCGCTGATGAAGTACGACAACGTGATGGTGACGCCGCACATGGCCGGCGTGACCGTCGAAGCGCGCACCAAGATGGGCCAGATCGCCGCCGAGCAATTGCTCGATGCACTGGACGGCAAGCCGGTGCCGCGCATCATCAATCCGCAAGTCTGGGGCGCCTATGCCAAGCGCTTCGAAAAACTGTTCGGCTTCAAACCGCAGGACATGCCGAACGAGCCGAACTGGCATGCGTCGGAGAAGCACGCCTAACGCCGGTCAGCCGGTGGCGGCATCCTGCCTCGCGGCATGCGATGTCGCCGGGGGTGGGCGCGACGCCGCGGCGAGTTGCCGGATGTAGACATCCTGCCAGGTGCTGCCTTCGTCGCACTCGAAATAGCCGCCGCGTGCATCGCGGAAAACACCGGTGTCCCCGGCGCCTGGGGGCAGCACGCCGTTGTCGCGCAGCGCGCGGGCGGCGCCGAGCAGGCGGCGGCGGGTGCGCGCGATCATCAGGTCCGACGGCGCGAGGTGCTCGAGGGTGTGATCCATGATCGTCCCCATGCTTTCGGTGACGGCCTGGTCCTGCAAGTGAATGCTCTCGATGCCGGTATAGATCGTGCCGTCGCGCTGCGCCGCGCGGTCGATGCGCCAGTCGTTGCTTTCGTTTGCCGCGAGCCGCCAGCGCCCGAGCCAGTCCGACGTGTTGGGCAGAAAGTCGTTGCGACGTCCCATGCCGCCGATCGGCTCGCCGTCCTTGTACGCCGGATCGCCCCCCGTCATCGCCGACGCGCCGCGCTTCCACCACAGCACGCAATACATGGTGTGCTCGTCGTCGAGCGGGATCCAGCCGCGCACCTGCAGATGACTGGCGAATGCGCCGTTCGGCACCTGTGCCCAGAATGGAAACAGGAAATTGCCGAAGCGCCATGAGGTGCGGCCGGGGCCTGCGGTGCGGTAACCGGCATAGGTCGTGCCCCAGCCGGTGTCGGCGACGTGATAGTCGGGCGTGCGGATCGCAACCGTGTGCAGGATCGGATCGTCCGCGGCGAGATCGTCGGCCTCGACGTGCCCGGCGTGCAGGAAGCCGAAGTGCGAGGTGTCGATGTCGCCCTCCAGCGCCTGCAGATAATTGCAGTTGCGCTGGATCAAGAGCGCGCCGACTTCGTCATCGGGCACACCGAGAACTTCGAACGCCGGCAGCGGCGGCGCCTCGGCGCGCACTCCCATATAGACCCACACCATTCCGGCGCGCTCGACTGTCGGATACGCCTTGGCGCGGACCTTGTGGCGAAAGTCCTGTTCCGGCGGCACGTTCGGCATGTCGAGGCACTTGCCCGTCACGTCGAATTTCCAGCCGTGATAAACGCAGCGCAAACCATCCTGTTCGTTGCGTCCGAGAAACAGCGAGGCGCAGCGGTGCGGGCAGCGATGGTCCATCACGCCGGCGCGCCCATCGCCATCGCGAAACGCAATCAGCTTCTCGCCGAGCAGCATCAGGCGAAGCGGCGCGCCCCCGCGCGGCAGTTCCGACGACATCAGCGCGGGGATCCAGTATTCCCGCATCAGCTTGCCCATGACGGTGCCCGGCCCGATGCGGGTCAGTTCGATGCTCTCGCTAGCTGTTGTCATCGCGTCCTCCCTTTTCACCTCTCCCCGCACGCGGGGAGAGGTCGAGCGAAGCGAGGGTGAGGGGGCCTATCCGCAATTCTGAGCGCCAATCGGCGCCCCCTCATCCCAACCTTCTCCCCGCACGCGGGGAGAAGGAGTCAGCCCGTATATTCCAGAATGTGCATGCCCTGGCCCCAGCGGTCGATCAGATAGAGCCGTCCGTCCTCGTCCGCGCCGATGTCGTTTGACTGGATGCCCGGCGTACCTTCCGGCTGCTCCGGCACGTAGCAGCCGACTTCCTTCGGGTGCAGCGGATCGCTGACATTCACCGCGCGGAGCCCGGCATTGAAGTAGGTCAGGAACACGATGTCCTTCCACGGCCCTTCGGCTGGGAGGTCTTCCAGAATGTTGTGCGCGCCGAAGCGGCCCGGCCGGTCGTAGTACTTGTCGCGATCCGGCATGAAGGTCGCGACCGGCAGCGGATTGCTCTCGTCGCGCGCGTCGATCACCCACATGAATTGCGCGTCCCAGAATTTTTCCTTGGCGCGCGCTTCGTCGGTGCAGATCAGGTACGGCCGGTCGCCGAGCGGCCAGCAGGTGTGGGTCGAGCCGGGAAACGGCGGCGACCATTTGATGGCGCCGACCAGCTTCATGTCGCGCAAGTCGGTGCAGTCGATGATCGAGATGCCGCCGCCCCACCACGCGCAATACATCCGGTTGCCGCGGATCATCGGCGGGCCGTGCAGCGTGGTCGCTTCCTCGGCGGGATGCGGATCGTTGCCGACTTCGTCGCTGTCGGTCTTCATCGACGGCAGGCCCCAGATGCTGACCACTTCCGGCTTGAGCGGATCCTTGATGTCGAGCGTCCAGATCACCCGCCGCGTCCAGCCCGGCGCGTCGTTCGGCATGAAGGCAAGCCCGCGTTTGAGATCGACGCCGAAACGGTGCGGCCCCGAGCCGGGCATGTCGTAGAAGCCGATCGGTTTCGGCTCGGACGGCTTGGAAATGTCGAAGATGAAAAATCCGGCGCGCGCGTTCTTGCCCTTGTCACCGGCCAGCCGCTCCGAATTCACATAGAGCAGGTTGTCGCCGACGATGCGCAGCTTGTGGCAGTGAATGCCGGGCGGCGCGCGGAATTCGCCGACCTTGTGCGGCTTGGTCGGATCGCGCACGTCGTGAACGGTGAAGCCCTCCGGGCCGTTGTAGCTCGAGCTGCCGACCGCGCCGACATAGGCGTGGCCCTTGTGCACCTGCACCAGCGAGCCGCCGCCCCACGCCGCCGATGCGTCGTGGCCGAGCAGTTTGAAGCCTTTTGCTTCAGCGGGAGTTGTGGCGGGCATTATTCCTCCGTTTTCTTCTTTGCGTCATGGCCGGGCATAGCCGTTCTAAGGACGGCGTCGCTTCGCTCGCCTATGTCCCGGCCATCCACGTCTTTGAGCCCGAGACATTAAAGACGTGGATGCCCGGCACAAGGCCGGGCATGACGAGCGTTAGGTGATGCGCAGTATGCTGCAAGAGTCATCTTTACTTCAGCGACTTCATCGCCTGATCGTAATACGAAAGATCGATGTAGTGGTCCGGGTCGGCGGGCTTGCCGCCTTCGGTCTCGGCGCGCAGCGCCAGCACGTTCTTGAATCCGGCGGCGCTGAACGCGGCGTCGGGGGTGAAGCCGAAGCCCGGTTCGGCCATCAGCTCGAGACTCTGCGCCGCCATCGCCGGCGGCAGCTTCAGCTTGTCGACCAGGATCGCGGTTGCCTCGGTGCGATTGCCCGGATCGAGCGACCACCGCAGCGCCTGGATGAACGCCCGCAGATACTGCACGACCACCACGCCGTGATCGCGCACCCAGTCGCGCCGCGCGAATGCGCCG
Organism: uncultured Alphaproteobacteria bacterium; assembly: GCA_963807565.1. Lineage (GTDB taxonomy): Bacteria > Pseudomonadota > Alphaproteobacteria > Rhizobiales > Xanthobacteraceae > BOG-931. The sequence continues at coordinate 45,548 of CAWECH010000001.1, forward strand.
CCGGCCTGATAGGGGCCGAGCATGTCGGTGGTCCGGCCCAGGCTGTGCATTCCGGAAGCGGCGGCTTGCAGCGAGTAGGGCAGGTTGAGGATCGCGCCGGCGTTGCCGGTGTCCTGCTGCAGCGCCGCCAGCCGCTTCACGCCATTGCCGACCGGATTGAGCTTGTAGTCGGCGCCGTCGCGCAGGCCGTGCGCCAGCAGGATTTTCTTCGCCTGCAGCGCGTACGCCGTGTTGGTCGCGTCGACCGCGAGCGAGCGGCCGCGGATATCGGCGAAATCCTTCACGTCCTTCTGCACGTAGAATTCGTTGGTGCCGCTGTCGCCGCCGGACAGGATCACGATGTCCTGTTTGGCGACGTCGATCATGGCCACCGCGTTATCCACCGCCGCGTGCACGATATCGATGCTGCCATCGGCAAGGCCGGCGCGCTGGCGCTCCGAGCTTTCGGTGAAGTCGAGCGTGACATCGAGGCCGCGCGCCGCGAAGAACCCCTTGTCGACCGCCACATAGAACGGCAGCGAACGCGCGGTCGGAAAGGTGTTGACGTGGAGCGGAACGGTCGAGGTCTGCATCGCGGCCATCAGGCACCACACTCCAGCCAACGGAACGCCGCAAGGCATGCTTCCTCCATTTGTTATGCGTCACAGGCAGGCAGCTTGACCAGAGCAGGCGAAGTCACTTGGCGTTCCTCTTGCATCGTTTGTCGCTCCCTCTCCCCGCAGGCGGGGAGAGGGTTGGGGTGAGGGGGCCTATCCGCTAGGCTCAGACTCTGCGGAGAGGCCCCCTCACCCTCGTTTCACTCGACCTCTCCCCGCGTGCGGGGAGAGGTAGGTAAGGCTGCCATCGTGGTCGAGATCGTATTCAATCGGTTCCGAGCTCTCGCGATACCGACCTCTTCGGCCATCCGCGCGGGCTGACGTTCCTGTTCACCACCGAGATGTGGGAGCGCTTCTCGTATTACGGGATGCGCTCGCTGCTGGTGCTGTACATGACCAAGTACCTGCTGCTGCCGGATCATGCCGGCGATGTGCGCGGGCTTGGCGCGCTGAAGACCGCGCTGGAATCGGTGTTCGGCCAGCTCGACGTGCAGCCGCTGTCGTCGCAGATCTGGGGTCTCTACACCGGGCTGGTGTATTTCACGCCGATCCTCGGCGGCATCCTGGCAGACCGCGTGCTCGGCCAGCGCCGCACCGTCATCGTCGGCGCCAGCCTGATGGCGATCGGCCATTTCATGATGGCGGTCGAGCAACTGTTTCTGCTGGCGCTGCTGTTTCTCATTCTCGGCAACGGCTGCTTCAAGCCGAACATCTCCACGCAGGTCGGCGGGCTTTATGCGCCGGGCGATCCGCGCCGCGACCGCGCCTATTCGATCTTCTATGTCGGCATCAATGTCGGCGCGTTCCTGGCGCCGCTGGTCTGCGGCACGCTCGGCGAGAAGCTCGGCTTTCACTACGGCTTCGCCGCCGCCGGCGTCGGCATGTGCCTCGGCCTCATCATCTATCTCATCGCATCGCCGATGCTGCCGCCGGACGAATTGCAAAAGCGCAAAGCCGCGCCGGCTGCACGGGAGCCGCTGACGTCCGAGCAATGGCGCGCCATCGTCGCGCTCATGGTGCTGTACATCCCGACCACGTTGTTCTGGGCGACCTACGAGCAGATGGGCAACACCACGATCCTGTGGATCGACAAGAACATCGACCGCACCATCGATCTGTTCGGCTGGACCGCGACGATCCCGACCACATGGTTCCTTGCCTTCAATCCGTTCATGATCTTCGCCTTCACGCCGTTCGTGGTGACGTTCTGGAAACGCCAGGCGACGCGCCGCGCCGAGCCGTCGACCATCAGCAAGATGTCGCTCGGCTGCTTCGGCGTGGTCGCGGCCAATCTGGTGAAGGCGTTTCGCGGCGTATCAGGCCGGCACCGGGCAGGCGAGCTGGCTCTGGGTGCTCGGCTCGATCGCGATCATCACCGTCGGCGAGCTTTATCTGTCGCCGATCGGGCTGTCGCTGGTGACCAAAGTGGCGCCGGCGCGGATTCTGTCGATGATGATGGGGGTGTGGCTCTCGACCAATTTCGTCGGCGGCTTTCTCGCCGGCTACCTCGGCAGTTTCTGGAGCCGGATGCAGCCGGTGCAATTCTTCCTGATGATCGCCGCCGTCGCCACGGTCGCCGGCATCGCGATCTTTCTCTGCCGCTGGCCGCTCAAGGGCGCGTTGAAGGAATAAACCTCTCCCCGCGCGCGGGGAGAGGTCGTCCGCGCGAAAGCGCGGCGGGTGAGGGGGCCTATCCGCAATTCTGAGTGCCCATTGACGCCCCCTCAACCCAACCTTCTCCCCGCACGCGGGGAGAAGGAGTAGCCTCCGCGGCGCATCACTAAGGGGCGCATCATGACACTCACAACACTCGCCTGGCTGGCTCTCGCCGCCTACGGCTTTCACATCATGGAAGAGTTCACGTTCGACTGGCGCAACTGGGCGCGCGCGGCGATCGGGCTGCCGGTGGAGTGGAGCGACTTCTACGTCACCAACGCGATCGTGATCGCGCTGCTGATCGTGCAGGCGGAACTGGCCGCCACCCTGCCGTGGACCACGCTGATCGCCGCAACGGAAATGCTGATCAACGCGGTGTTCTTCCACATCGTGCAGGTCATCCGCCTCAAGGGCCGCTTCTCGCCCGGCACTGATCACCGCTGTCGTGCTGTTCATCCCGCTTGGCATCGCGATGTGGAAGCGGGCGTACGAGGACGGCTCGCTCGACACCGCGACAGTGCTGATCGTCGCCATCGGCGGCGCGGTGCGCTGATGGCGTATCCGATCGTGATGCTCAATCTGCGCTCCAAGCCGTATTTCCGGCAGGCGTGATCCATTTGTTGTTCGCGGAGCAAGGCTTCTTCATCCCGCCCCGCGATAGCGGGGCTGATGATTTCCGTAGCCGGGCGATTCCCAAGGGAAGTCTCGCGGAGCATTCCAGGGCTCGTACAAGCGTTCGGTCCAGAACGCGCGAAGTGTTGCAGGCTCCGGCGTCGCGGCGTTCGGCGCGGATAGCCGGGCGAGACCATCGAGGCGGATAAGTTCCCGCCGCAGCGCCATGGACGGGGATCTGGACCGGGCCCTCGGGCGAGACTGCGATCCCTTCCAAAGCCACTCCTGACATGCAGCCGGATCGTCGCCGCAACAACTGCGATGCCGCCGGCACTCGGTGTTGGCGCAGCGCTGTGCATAGTTCAGCAGCGCGCATGCAGTGCGGCGGACCATGTCGCGGCGGCCGATCGCCGGGAGGTCCAGCCATTCCTCCAGTGTGTATCGGCCGGGAAAGCTGCGACGCGTCGTGCGTCTGAGTTTCATTTCGCTACGCCCTTTCTTGCATTTGTCATCGTCCGCGTAGGCGGACGATCCAGTAATCGCAGGCGCCCGTAGTTTTGCTCGAACCTTGGTGAGTACTGGATGCCCCGCCTGCGCGGGGCATGACAGAGAGTTTGTTGTGGTTGCCACTCTCAGCCCAAGCCCTCTCGTTCTCGCAGCGCGCTCGCGCTGCACAGCCCTCACCCATCGCAATGATTTCGCCTCCAGCGAAAGCGAGGCATCTCTTTTTTGCTTCCCTAAAAGAGGGAAGCGGAGCACCGACCGGTGCGTAACCAGAGAACTGCACCCGTTACCAGGTACAGCCCCGGCCTTGATAACGAAGGCCGGTCACCTTTCGGTGCTCCACCGCGGATTGACCGGACTTCGTCCTGACCCGGCCCGGGTCGCGCTTCCTGGAACCATCGGGTCATTGGGAGGTCTGCACTCCCTATCCGACGCCAGTGCAGTGAGCACCTCACAGTCCGATCACGTGCCGGACGGGCTGATGCCCAGGCCGTCTGCGAACAGAAGTGACGAACCTCCACCCGCAGAACCCGCACCCGCTCCATCCCTCGGCGTCACCGGTTGACGTCCCTCACGACGAGCGAGCTACGGGCCTTTGTTCACAAGGTGTAGAGCCTGTCAAGGAATTAAATCCGCAGAAAATCAGATAGACGATCAATTACTTCCAGCTCCACAGGCGGCCGGGCAACTGGAGCCGCGTTGGCGTTTTGAAAAAAGATTCGCGCTTCCCAATAGCGCGGCTTCGTCATTTCAGTGGCTTTCGATGCGGTCTCGGGCTGCCGTCAAAGCAGTCTCCCTGAGGACAACCCGGATGTCGTTCGAAATGCTCAAAATGGGCAACCATGCCATCTCGACCGGCTTTGTGAGCTCTGACCTGTCCATGACATTTCGAGCAACGTTTGACGCGACCGGAATCTAAGCCAAGAGTCTGCTCTAGTGTGATTTCCTGCCAAACGCCGCCGATCTTGATTTCGCAGACTTCAGCCATAGGCCGAATATGCGCTCGTTGAGATTGGCCGCCAACTCCATTGTCTGTCCATTAAGAGGTCATTTGGCTATCCTTACCTCTTGCAGTGCTTGTTCGAGGGCGTCATGGCCGAAACACAGATCGAATGGACAGATGCGACGTGGAATTCCGTCGCAGGTTGCTCGGTAGTTAGTGCGGGATGCACCAATTGTTACGCGATGGAGATGGCCCGCCGGTGGAAGCGATGGGCGTCGATAAATACGGCGGTCTAACTCGTCGAAGCGGAAGCAGGACTGTCTGGAAAGGCACAGTGCGCGAAAACCGCGAAGCGCTATCAATTCCGCTCTCTGGAAAAAGCCGAAGAAAATATTCGTCAACTCGATGAGCGATCTGTTCCACGACGGTGTTAGCGATTGGTCATTCAAGAGTTGAAGAGGTGATGGCTGACTACGCCACACCTCAACTATCAAATCCTCACGAAGCGACCGTCACGCATGAAAACCTTTTTGCGCGCCGCTGGCTCGAACGTGCTTCAAAATGTATGGCTGGGTACGAGTGTCGAAAGCGCAGACGTGGCAGATCGCGTCGACGAGCTTCGCGAGGTTCCTGCCGCAATCCGGTTCATTTCATTTGAGCCATTAATCAATTCGGTCGGTAAGATCGATCTTTCAGACATCCACTGGGCAATCGTCGGCGGCGAAAGCGGGCGCTTCGCGCGACCAATCCGAAAAGAATGGATCGATGAAATCCACGAGCGGTGCGAGTTGTATGAAACCTCGTTCTTTTTTAAGCAATGGGGTACATGGGGCGAAGACAATAAACGCCGATCAAAGAAAGCCAATGGCCGTATGTATCGCGGAAAGACATGGGACGCGATGCCGCGAACAGAAACGACGCAGTCGATGTAGCTCGAATATCTTTCGGCGGGGGGACGAGTGGTCGAGGCAAGATATGCGTGGGAAAGTGGGGTCGAACTCGAAGAGCACACGCGCAAGAAACATAAGATTCTGCGTGAGTATCTTTCTCGATATTTGACTGTACGTTGCGCGCTGCCTCAACAAACAAAGTTCAGGCTGGCGATTGTAGAGGGATTTGCAGGAGGAGGTCGCTACAAAAATGGATCTCCCGGTTGCCCCTAATCTTTATTGAAGAACTACGAAACGCTGCAGTGGAGCTAAATATTAAACGCAATATCGAGGGGATGGCTCCCCTCGATATTGAGTGTTTGCTGATCTTAAACGATGCAGAAGTAGGTACGATCGAAATCCTGAAGAGTAATGTGGAGCCGGTTATCGCTGCAATCAGCGGTGAGGTGCCTAAGCTCCATTTGCGTGCGCTGTACTTCGAGAAACCTTTTGAGGTGCTCTATCCAGAGATTAAGGCCCTGCTGCAAGGTCGGTATCAAAACGTTCTTTTCAACCTTGATCAGTACGGGCACAGCGATGTTCGTCTCTCCACGCTTTTGGATATCGGTCAGTCGTTCTCTTCTGCTGAGATTTTCTACACGTTCGCCATTTCTTCGTTGCTTGCATTTTTGCAAAAGAGCAATCCGACGGCATTGCTCAGGCAGCTTGGGTTTTTGGGGGTTACAGAAGCGAACCTGTCGCCTCTAGAAGGCCAGATGAGCAAGAATGAATGGCTAGGGGCTGCTGAATTGCTTGTCTTCGACTACTTTCATGGCAGCGCTCAGTTTGTAAGTCCATTTTCAATTAACAACCCCGCAGGATGGCGCTATTGGCTGATCCATCTTGCAAATAAAAACTATCGAGCCCGGCAAGAGTATAACAACGTGCTTCATAACAATAGCACGATGCAGGCTCACTTTGGACGATCTGGCTTAGAGATGCTCAGTTATGATCCTTCGCACGAAGGATCACTGTATTTGTTTGACATCGCAGATCGCGCGCAGGCCAAACAGCAATTATTGGAGGATATTCCCCGACTTATCGCTCGTTGTGGTGACGCAGTCACGGTAGGGGAGTTCTATGGAGACATTTATAACAAGACGCCGGCTCATATGGATGACATCCACGAAGCGATGGTCGACAATCCAGATGTTGAAGTCGTTATTGAGGGTGGAGGTGTCCGGCGCAGCCCAAATACCATTAAGCCGGACGACACGCTTCGATTGAAGCGTCAGCTCACATTCTTTCCTCGTTTTTTGCGCAAGAACGACTACGAATAATGGCTTGAGATGCGGGTGGCCACATTCAGACCAAAAACCGCCCGCCATCAACAATGATCCGCCCGCCCGTGCTCGCCTTGAGCATCACGCAAGCCAACACCGCGTCGGCGACATCTTCCGGCTCGACGATGCGTTTGAGCGGCGTCGCCGGCGGCGATTTTCTCGAGCGCGGCGCGGTCGCGCCCGGCGACGAAATCGGTAGCGACCGCGCCGGGAGAAACGCACATCACGCGGATTTCGGGGCCGAGCGCCCGCGCCAGCGACAGCGTCATGGTGTCGAGCGCAGCCTTGCACGCGCAATAGGCGACGCTGCTGCCGGAGCCGGTGAAGCCGGAGATCGACGAGACGCTGACCACGACACCGGCGCCGCTAGCGCGCAGCATCGGCGCGAAGGCGCGGATCACCGAGATACGGCCCGCGCACGTTGGCTGATGAGCATGCAGTCGATAAGCTCGTCGGTGAGCGCATCGAGATCGGAATGCTTTATCGGCACCGTGAAGCCGGCAGAATTCACCAGGATGTCGGTGCGGCCGAAGGCGGTCTCGGCTTCGGCGGCGAAGCTGCGCACGCTCGCCGCATCCTCCAGCGCGAGATGCGCCGCGATGTGCCCATCGCCCGGCAGTTCGGCAATGAGTTTGCGCGCGCGCTGTTCGCCGTTTTTGTAACCAACGACGATCTTGGCGCCCTGCGCTGCCAGCAGCCGTGCGGTCGCCGCGCCAATGCCGTTACTGCCGCCGGTGATCGCCGCAACTTTGCCCGAGAGTGTGTTTGTCGCCGTGCTCACATGTCGCTCCGTTTCTTTCATCAAGAGCAGGTTTAAAATTTAGGATTTCAAAAGCAGGTATGGCCGCAGAAAGCCAGCCGCCATAGTTAGAATTCTATTTGTCCAAGCCTGCGGAGTGGACCACCGTGGTCCATTTCTCGATGTCGGCGGCGATGAACTTTTGAAATTCATCGGGTGTGTCACCGATCGGGTCGATGCCCTGGGTCTTGAGCGCGGCGCTGACGTCGGCGGTTTTGAGCGCGTCGTTGGCGGCGCGCGACAGGGTGTCGACGATCGGCGCCGGCGTGCCGGCGGGCGCAAGGAGACCGATCCAGATGCCGGCGTCGAACCCCGGCATGCCTTGCTCTTCCATGGTCGGTACATTGGGCAGGATGGAGGCGCGCTTGGGCTGCGCCACGGCCAGTCCCTTGAGATTGCCTTTGTCGATCTGCGGCGCGAGCGTCGCCGCGACGTTGAACGACATGGTGATGCGGCCGGCGAGCAGATCGATCATCGCCTGGTTGCTGCCGCCGGCGTAGTGCACCGCGACAATTTTGGTGCCGGCCTTGAGGTTGAACAATTCCGCCGCAAGGTGGCTGGCCGTGCCGGCGCCCGATGTGCCGAAGGTGAGCAAGTCCGGCTTTTCTTTCGCAAGCGCCACAAGCTCGCGCACATTGTTGGCCGGCAGCGACGGATTGGCCGCCAGCACGTTCGGCACCTCACCGAGCAGCGCGATCGGGGCCATCTGCTTGTTCAGATCGAAGTCGAAATGGGTGAAGACCGGATTGATGGTCTGCGCCACCGTCGCCATGAACAGCGTGTAGCCATCCTTGTCCGCGCGGGAGACGGATTCGGCGGCGGTCATGCTGCCGTTGCCCGGCCGGTTCTCGACAACGACCGGCTGGCCGAGCTTCTCTTCCATCTGTTTGCCGATGACGCGTGCCACCACGTCGGCGCTGGAACCCGGCCCGAAGCCGATCAGGATCCGGATCGGTCTTGACGGGTATTGCTGCGCAACGGCCGGGGACGGGGCAAATGACGCGGCAAATAATGGCGCCAGCAGTACCAGCGAAAAAATGGCGCGAAGACTGCGATTCACTGATTTCTCCCTACGATATTATGGGCTTGGTCTCGGCTTGGCAGGTCCGCCTTGCCGCAGAAAGCTCATATTCCTGCGTGCCTATGAAGGCGAGTCCTGCTAAAGTTTGGCTGGCCAGACGATTTTGGGGTCTATCATGTCAAAGCGGATGCGGTTTGCGGTTGTTCCCCTTGTTGCGGGCGCTATCGTCGCGTTGGCGACGGCCTCCGCTTGGGCGTTCACGCAGGAAACCCTTTATCCCAACGGCAACTACAACTTCAATTTTGGCCCGCTGGACGACAAGGGCAAATCGAGCGGGTTCACCTCCAAGAGCGACGATTCGAACGGCCCGGGTTGGCACTTCAACGTGCAGGGCGGCAATCAGTCAGGCTCCGGCTTCCGCAGCTTTAACGGCAACGACGACAAGCCAGACGTTCCGGGCTCCCGGCCGATCGGCAACGGGAACTGACGTCACGGCGTAGCTGCGACCCCGAGCATCGTGTCCTTTACGCTTTACAACGCGCCGCGATCGACGTGCAGTCAGCGCGTCCGCTTCGTCCTTCAGGCCAAGAAAATTCCATTCAGCGAGGTCAAACTCGATCTGCTTGCCGGCGATCAGCACAAGCCTGATTATCTTGCCTTAAATCCCAACGGTGTTGTGCCGACCCTGGCGCATGACGATGCAGTCATCATCGATTCGTCCGTCATCATCGAATATCTCGACGAGATTGCGCCGGAGCCTGTGACGTTTACACCGGAGCATCCGGTATTGCGGGCGAGAATGCGGGCGCTCATGCATTTCATGGATGAGATGCCGGCCGCGGCGGTGCGCGTGCCCACATTCAATCTCGCCTTTCTGCCGCGCTTCGCCGCGATGAGCGAGGACGAGTTCCAGGCTTCCGCCGAGTCAAAGCCGCTGCGGCGCGAGTTCATGCTGGCCATGGGCCGCACAGGATTTCCGCAGAAAGATATGAATGATGCCCTGGTGCGGTTGCGGCGGACTTACGAGCGCGTGGAGGCTGAAATCGCCAAAAGCGGCGGGCCGTGGCTGCTCGGCTCCGATATTTCGCTTGCCGACGTCATGCTGATGCCGGCGATCGTTCGCATGGCCGATCTCGGCCGGGCCGGCGACTGGAGCGACCTGCCGCGCGTCAAACGCTGGTATGAGGCGATCTCCACCGATCCGGCTTTTGCGCCGACCTACTATCCGGGTTCGATGCTGACCGAGAGCTTCCCGCATTTGCGCGAGAAGCTGTAAAGCGGCGTCACGATTTTGCTGCGCGTCGCTTCTCAGTCGCCGCTTCATCCACCGCGCCGCCATCTGCTGTGAGCACCACGCCGTAATCGCGCGCCGCAGCTTCCACGGTAACAAAACCTTCGCGCACATCGGCGAGCACATGCTCCGGCGGGCGTGACAGCGCATCGCCGTAACCGCCGCCGCCCGGCGTATCGAGCCGGAAGATGTCGCCTTCTTTCAGCGGATAGTCGGCGTAGCGCGTCGGCAGCCGCTTCGCGTCCTCGGTCTCCGGATTGATCCAGATGTCGCCGGGCGCGCCGGCGCCGCCGCCGGCCATGCCGTTCGGCGGAATGACGTGCTTGGCCGAGCGGATCGAGAACCGCGCGTCGGCGAGATTGATGTATTCGCGGCGGATGCCGAGGCCGCCGCGGAATTTCCCGGCGCCGCCGGAATCGCGGATCAGCTCGAAGCGGGTGAGCCGCGTCGGAAATTCGCTCTCGATGATCTCGACCGGCGCGATCTTGGCGTTGCTCTGGTTGACGCTGGTGCCGGACAGGCCGTCCTTCGAAGCGCGCGCGCCGTCGCCGCCGCCGAAGATTTCGTATTGCACGTAGCCCTTGCCGGCCGTGGTGCTGCGGCCGCCGATGATGATCGAGCGGCTGGCGGCGCCGTCGGCGCGCACGCGGCCCGGGATGATCGGGGCGAGCGCTGCAAACATCGCATCGACCAGCGCATGCACGGTCGGATTATAGGTGTTCACCGGCGCCGGAAAGCGCGGATTGAGCACGCTGCCGTCGCGCGCGGTGATGCGGAACCCGCGCAACATGCCGCTCGACACGTACATTGTCGGATCGATCAGCGCGATCAGCACGAACGCGCAGGCCGCCTGCACCAGCGGCGGGCGGATATTGGCCGGGCCTTGCGTCTGGTCGGCGGAGCCGGAGAAATCGAGATGCAGGTCGTCGCCCTTTTTCTCGACGACGATGTGAATGCGCACCGGCTGTTCCAGATTGACACCATCGTCATCGACAAAGCGCTCGGCCTCGAAGCGGCCGTCGGCCCATTCGGCGATCGCTCCGCGCACCCGCGCTTCGCCGATCTCGAACAGCCGGTCGTAGCTCGCCAGCACCTTGTCCTTGCCGTATTTGGCGACGAGTTCGTGCAGCCGCCGCTCGCCGAGCCGGCCGGAGCCGAGCTGGCCGCGGATGTCGCCGATCACCAGCTCCGGCGTGCGGCTGTTGGCGGCGATGACGCGGTCGAGATCGTCGTTGTGCACGAGCTTGCGCTGATAGCGCATCGCCGGCAGGTGCAGGCCTTCGTTGAAAATCTCGCGCGCCTGGCCGGAGCAGCTTCCCGGCACCGGGCCGCCGATGTCGCCCTTGTGCGCGATCGAGGCGGTGAAGCCGAACAGCGCGCCGTCGACGAACACCGGCACGATCACGCACATGTCCGGCGCATGCGGGCTGCCGCCCTGATACGGATGGTTGATCAGGAACGCATCGCCCTCGGCGATATCGTCGCCGTACGCTTTGAGCACGCCGCCGCAGCAGGCCGGAAACGCGCCGATGTGCAGCGGCAGCACCACATGCTGCGCCACCACTTCGCCTTTGGCGTTCATGATCGCGCAGGAGGCGTCCTGCAATTCGCGCACGATGGTGGAGAAGCCGGTGCGGAACAGCGAGTTCTGCATCTCCTGCACGATGCCGGAGAGGCTCGCCTTGATGACTTCAAGATCGACGGCGGAGAGTGGACATGGTTCAGCGCCTCGGAACGTGACTCCCTCTCCCCGCACGCGGGGAGAGGGTGGGGTGAGGGGGCCTCACTGCTGGGTTCTGACTTTCAAGCTCAGGCATGCGGCGACGCCCCCTCACCCTCGCTCACTTCGTTCGCTCGACCTCTCCCCGCGTGCGGGGAGAGGTGTTTTCTGTAACAATCAAATTCTTCCACTCATCGACGCGCGCGGTCTGGCCTTCGCAGATCACCGTGGTGCAATCGAACTGATCGAGCACCGCCGGGCCGTGCAGCGTCAGGCCGGCGTCGAGTTTTTCGCGCTGATACACCGGACACGACACGGTCTTGCCGTCGAAGCGCACGTCGCGGGTTTCGATCAGCGCGTCGGCGAGCGTGCCGCCCTGCGGCTTGAATTTCGGCATGGTGACCGGCTGCACCACGCCGACGCCGCGGACGCGATAGGACACGACCTCGACCGGCTCTTCCGGCGCGCTGTGGCCGAACTGGCTTTTGTGCTCGGCGTCGAACGCCTTGCGCAGCTCGGGGAGCGCGGCGATCTGCTCGGCCGTGCAGGGCAGGCCGATCTCGTAGCCCTGGCCGGCGTAGCGCAGGTCGATGGTGCGTTCGATGCGGATGTCCTTGTCGGCAAAGCCGTCGCGATGCAGATCGGCGCGCGCCTGCGCATCGAGTTGCGCGAACACCTCGTTCGACGTCGGCAGAACTCAAGCTGGCTGATCGGCGTCATCCGCGAGCGGATGTAGTCGTGCTTGACGTCCGACATCAAAAGCCCGAGCGCGGAGAACACGCCGGGATAAAGCGGCACAATGACGCCGGCCATGCCGAGATCGCGCGCCATGCGCGCGGCGTGCACCGGGCCGGCGCCGCCGAACGCCAGCAGCATGAAGTCGCGCAGATCGTGGCCGCGCATGGTGGAGATCGCCTTGATCGCCTCTTCCATCTTCACTTCGATGATGCGGACGATGCCTTCGGCGGCTTCCGGCACGCCAAGCGACAGCGGCTTGGCCACGCGCGCCACGGCCGCGTCTGCCTTGGCGCGGTCGAGCTTCATGCGGCCGCCGAGGAAATTGTCGGCGCTGAGATAGCCGAGCACCAGATTGCAGTCGGTGATGGCCGGCTCTACGCCGCCGCGGCTGTAGCAGGCCGGGCCCGGCACCGCGCCGGCGCTTTGCGGCCCGACTTCCAGCGCGCCGAAGCGGTCGGCCCGGGCGATGGTGCCGCCGCCGGCGCTCACGGTGTTGATGTCCATCATCGGCACCGCGAGGTCGCGGCCTTCGATCTTGCCGCGGCTGGTGAAGATCGGCGCGCCGTCCTTGATCAGCGCCACGTCGCACGACGTGCCGCCCATGTCGAAGGTGATGATGTTGGGGAGTCCGGTCATGCGGCTTGCGGCGACGCCGGCCGCGACGCCGCCGGCCGGGCCGGACAGCACGGTGGTGACGGCGGTGCGCGCCGCTTCGGCGAAGGTCGAGGTGCCGCCGTTCGACTGCATGATGTATTTCTGCGGCGTCGCAACGCCGGCTTCGGCAAGGCGGCGGTCGAGATTGGCGACGTAGCGCGCCAGGATCGGCTGCAGGTAGGCGTTGATGACCGTCGTCGACAGCCGGTAATACTCGCGGATCTGCGGCAGGATTTCCGACGACAGCGACACATTGCAGCCCGGCAATTCCTCGTGCGCGATGTCGCGCACCCGCGCTTCGTGCTGCGGATGCAGGAACGAGAACAACAGGCACACCGCGAGCGCTTCGATGTTCTTCGCTTTCAAGCCGGCGCAGCGTCTCGCGCAGCGCCGCCTCGTCGAGCGGGACCAGCACATTGCCGCGGTAATCGACGCGCTCGCGCACTTCGCCGGTCAGGCTCGGCGGCACCAGCGGCTCCGGCTTGTCGTACATCACGTCGAAGATCGCGGTGCCGTAGGGCCGCGACTGCTCGGCGACTTCGTAGATGGCGCTGAAGCCTTCGGTGACCAGCAGTCCGGTCTTGACGCCCTTGCCCTCGAGCAGCGCGTTGGTGCCGACCGTGGTGCCGTGACAGAAAAAGCCGATGTCGGCTGAGCGCACGCCTTGCGCGATCAGCGCCTCGACGCCTTGCAGGATGGCGCGTGACGGATCGTCAGGCGTCGACGGAATCTTGGTGATCGTGACCGCGCCGGTGTCTTCGTTCAGATAGACGAAGTCCGAGAACGTCCCACCCGTATCGACCGCAACCCGGTAGCGAGGCATTCTTTTTGTTGTCCGTCACGAGTTACGCGGTGAGTGCAGGCTCTTTTTGGCCGTGCGGCGGTGCCGCCGTCAAGGCTTTGGGAATAAGCCCAAGCTCGCAGGCCTTGATCTGCAAGGCCATGATCTTCGAATAGATGCGGCATTGCGCGAAGCTGCCGGCAATGAACCACAGGCCGGGCTGCGGCGTGCGGGTGAACATGTTGCGCAGCTCGTGGTCCTCGCCGATGCCCCAGATCGGTCCGAGGCGTTTTTCGACCGCGTCACCGAACAGCTTGCGCACCAGCGCGTCCTGGCCCTTGTAGCCGGTCGCCAGCACGACCAGGTCGGCCGGAATGGTTTCCCCCGACTTCATGCGCGCGCCGTCGGCGACGAATTCGGCGATATCGGAAAACTGCTTCAGCGCGACTTCGCCGTTCACGATCAGGTCCGAGCAGCCGACATTGAAATAATAGCCGCCGCCGCGGCTGAGATATTTGAACTGCCAGCCGGTGCCGTCCTCGCCGAAGTCGAGTTTGAAGCCTTTCTGCGTCAGCGCGTCGAGCAGCGGCGTGTCGAGTTTCTTCGCCTGCTCGGTGAGCATGACGTGCGTCCGTTTGGCGAGCGGGATCGGCACCGACATCGTGATCAGGTCGCAGTCTTCCAGCGAAGGCCCTTCGTCGTAGAGTGCGTAGGGCAATTGCGCGCTCGGCTCGACATTGACGACCAGCGTCGGGCTGCGCTGCACCAGCGTCACGTGCGCGCCGCTGGCGTGCAGATCCTGCGCGATATCGTGGCCGCTATTGCCCGAGCCGACGATCAGCGCGCGCTTGCCGCGCCAGCTATCGCCGCTGGTGTACTGGCTCGAATGCAGCACCGTGCCTTTGAAATTCTTCAGGCTCGGAATGTTCGGCAGATTGGGAATGCCGCTGACGCCAGTCGCCATCACGACGTGGCGCGGATGCAGTTCGCGCGTCTCGCCGTCGCGGCGCAGCGTGACCGACCATCGCCCGGCGCTGTCGTCATACGCCGCGTTTTCGAATTCGGTCGAGGTCCAGGTGTTGAGCTCCATGCTCTCGGCATAGGATTCGAACCAGTTGGCGATCTTGTCTTTCGGGATGTAGGCCGGCCAGCTCACCGGAAAGCGCATGTAGGGCAGGTGATTGACGTTGACCTGATTGTGCAGGACCAGCGCGTGATAGCGCTTGCGCCAGTTGTCGCCGATGCGTTTGCCGCGATCGACGATCAGCGTGTCGAGCTGCAATTGTCCGAGGCACGCCGCAGCCGACAGTCCGGCTTGTCCGGCGCCGATGACGAGAACGTCTGGATCGCGGTCACGGTAGGCGGCGGTCGTCTGCCGGACATCGAGCCAGTTCGGCCCGCGGAAATCGCGCGAATACGCCTTGCCGGCGTTGCGGAAGCGTCCGGGCTTTTCCTCGTGATCCTTGATCTCGTCGAGCGCGGTGAGCAGCGTCCAGGCTTTGCCGGAATGCGGATCGAGACGCAGCACGCCGCTGCCGCGGCCCTCGGTCGTCTCGAACCGGAAAATTGCTTCGATGATCTCGGCGCCGGCGCGGCGCACGCGGCGCGGCGGCGTGCGGTCTGTGGCAATTTTGAAATTGTGCGGCTGCGATTGTGCGGCATTCTCCCTGAGCGGCGCGCAGTACGGCGTCCGCGCCGTCGACGGTGACGATCCGCCAGCTCAGCGCCAACACGTCGCGCCAGTAGGTTTCATCCGCAAACAGGCTGGCGAGCAGTTTCGCATCGGGCTGCGTCAGCGCCCGTTCGAACTGCATCAGCCAGTTTTCAACCCGGGAAATCTCGGCAGGCGTCGCGATGTTCATTCCGTCCGGCATGGCCGGAATGGTACAGGCCGGCGCGGCAATAAAAAACCTCTCCCCGGTTGCCCGGGGAGAGGTCGGAATTGGTTCGATTTATTAGTGCAGCGCCGCGGCGGCTTGAGCCGGCGGGGTCTCGATGGCCGTCATCGAGGTCTTCACCGCCTTCTGCACCTTCTCGAAGGCGCGGACTTCGATCTGGCGGACGCGCTCGCGGGAAACGCCGAACTCTTCGGCAAGTTCTTCCAGCGTGATCGGGTCGTCGGCCAGCCGGCGCGCCTCGAAGATGCGGCGTTCGCGGTCGTTGAGCACGCTCAGCGCTTCGCCGAGCGCCTTGTGGCGATTGTCCGACTGCTCGCTTTCGGCGAGCCGGCTTTCCTGGCTGGTGCTGTCGTCGACCAGCCAGTCCTGCCACTCGCCGGAATCGCCATCCTCGCGGATCGGCGCGTTGAGCGAGGCATCGCCGCCGAGGCGGCGGTTCATGTCGACCACGTCCTGCTCGGTGACGCCGAGCCGCTTGGCGATCAGCTTCACCTGATCGGGCCGCATGTCGCCTTCTTCGAGCGCCGAGATCTTGCTCTTCGCCTTGCGCAGATTGAAGAACAGCTTCTTCTGGTTGGCGGTGGTGCCCATCTTCACCAGCGACCACGAGCGCAGGATGTATTCCTGGATCGCCGCCTTGATCCACCACATCGCGTAGGTCGCCAGCCGGAAGCCCTTGTCGGGCTCGAAGCGCTTCACCGCCTGCATCAGGCCGACATTGCCTTCCGAGATCACTTCGGAAATCGGCAGGCCGTAGCCGCGATAGCCCATGGCGATCTTGGCAACGAGACGAAGATGGCTGGTGACGAGTTGGTGCGCGGCGTCACGATCGCCGTGCTCACGCCAGCTTTTCGCCAGCATGAATTCCTGCTGCGGCTCCAGCATTGGAAACCGCCTGATTTCTTCCAGATACCGGGTAAGTCCGGTTTCGCCCGACAGGATGGGCAGTGCTGCAGTCTGGGCCATGGTAGCGCCCTCCATTTTTCGATTGCCCCCGCGAAGCGGCGGGCATTCAGCAACCGCCGCTCCCCGAGCCGACGGCGCCAGTTCCAACATCTCGCATCTGCAACATACACGGTCGAATCGGACCGGTGGAAGTTAACCCTTCGTCACATAGACGCGACGGGGGCGTGATCCGGTTCAAAGAACGGTAGATTGCGGAGTGCGAACAAACCTTTGGGGCATTCCCGACAATTTATCCCCGGTCTCCGGATGTGGAGGCCAGGGCATTACGCAAACGGGCAAGTTCAGGTGGTAGTTCCGACCGAAAGGTCAAGAATTCCCCGGTCGAGGGGTGTTTCACCGTCAATATATGGGAATGGAGCGCCTGCCTGCCAAGGGCGGCCAGCACGGTCTGGGCCTCCTGGGGCAAAAGCGCGGTTTTGGTGCGGAAACCGGATCCATAGACCTCGTCCCCCAATAAAGGATGGCCAATCGCGGCCAAATGGACCCGAATCTGATGGGTCCGCCCGGTTTCCAGCCGGCAGGCCAGCATTCCGGCGACCGGCTTGTTGGGGGACGACTTGGCCGCCGCCTTCCTGGCCCGGCCGGAGTTCCGGCGGTCCCAGGTACCGCTCGAGAACCTGCCAATGGGTGATGGCTTCACGGCCGCCTTCCCGGATCGCCATACGGTCGCGGGAGAAGGGATGGCGGTCGATCGGCTTGTCGATCGTGCCATGCGGGCGATCCGGCGCCTCCCAGACAAAGGCCAGGTAGGAGCGCTCGAACGGCTCGCCGCTGCGGCCATGATCGGCGAACTGCGCAGCCAGCTTGCGGTGGGCGCGGTCGTTTTTCGCCACCACCATCAAGCCGGTGGTGTCCTTGTCGAGGCGGTGCACGATGCCCGGCCGGCGCTCGCCGCCGATGCCGGACAGGCTGTCCCCGCAATGGGCGATCAGCGCGTTGACCAGGGTGCCGGTCGCATGCCCGGCGGCGGGATGAACCACCAGATTCCGGGGTTTGTTGATGACGATGATGTCGTCGTCCTCATAAACGACGTCGAGGGGGATCGGCTCGGGCTCCGGTTTGGCCGGCTCCGGCGGCGGCACGTCAACCATCAGGGCGTTTCCTGAATTGACGCGGTGATTGGGATCGCGGATCGTGCGCCCATCGAGCGTGACAGCGCCGTTCTCGATCAGCGATTTGAGCCGCGAGCGGGAGAGTTCGGCGACATGGCGGGCGAGCACACGGTCGAGCCGTTCGCCGGTTTCTTCGCCGGCAACGGTGATTGTTATTTGGGTGGCTGGGGTAGGCGTCATGAATACCATGTCCGGGAATCTCCGCAGCTTATCAGCCGCGGCGAACACCTCCAAATCCGAGACCGCGCACCTGGTCGCGCGCGCCCGCGTCATGATGGTTATATCGGCGCTGACCACGCTGCTCGCCATCGCCGCCGTGGTCGTCGTGATCGGTTATCGGGTCTTCAACACGCGGACGGGTCCGATCGTTGAAGCCACGCTGACGATACCGAAGGGAGCCCGCGTGATTGCGACCCTGGCTACGGCCACCGCGATTTCGGTCACGCTCGACATCGACGGCAAGACCGAAGTCCGCATTTACGACCGCAAAACCATGCAGCAGACCGGCCGGTTGCACTTCAACACCGAGCAGCCCTGAAATGACAGGTTGGCGCTTGCATGGCCGCGCCAAAGCTCTATTTTGCGCCCAAGTTTGCCGCCGGGTTTTACTGACAAGTTTTACCGGCACGCTCCCTTCGTCTAGCGGTCTAGGACGCGGCCCTCTCAAGGCTGAAACACGGGTTCGATTCCCGTAGGGAGCGCCAAATCGCGCAGGTCACGCCATAGCGACAGCGTAGCGCATTTTTTTCTAGATACGCGCGGAGGCGGGTCCTGACGCGATCGAGGGTACGCTGGGGGTGCGCTGATAAGCGTCACGCTCGATGTCAGGCGCTGGAAAGTCGCTTTCTATCCGCTGCGCTTCTTCCAGGTCTTCTCGCCTAACCGCATCAATGTAAGTGCTGATTAAATCCAGCGCGAGATCGCGGCTGAATTGACCCTGTCTTTGTCTAACGAGAATCCGCTCAATAGCGTCCGCTATGGACGGGCGAATCAATTCAAACCGGCCCGGCATTCGATTTCCGTAATACACATAACCTTCGGTAATTCGCACATTGCGCGGCATCACGGAAAAACGTGAGCTTCCGCTATTCTTCATAGCATAGGCTGCACTGACGGTGACTATTGCAGAAGTGATCAGTGCAATTGCCGCTACGAAGTCCAAGCCGTTCATTCCGCACTTTCCGCAGTCGCAAACCTTCTGCGGGCGTTCCAAAGGGTTTTGGTTGCTACAATGCCTGCGGAGCGGCGGCAATCGAAAGACGAGGATTGTCCCCACAAACAGTGGCGAGGCGGCCTAGGCCGTCTCGAGGGATGCAAAGGCTCGCGCGAAAAGATACTCAACGCCTTGGCACCAGACGAGGCGCTGACCGTTCAGCGCGCCAGCGAAAACCGCTCTTCAAAGCTCGATCCGCCGACCGTGCGCACGACGCTCGACAATTGGGCCTGCGTGGCGGCGCCGCCGCTGAACAGCTTCTGCGCTTCCGCGTCATAGTCGGCGAGTGTCGTCACCTGCGACTTGGCTTTCACCTGGACGACCTTGTAACCGCCGGCCTTCAACTGCACGAGCAGGTCAGGCAGCGCGACCGAAGTCGCATGCTGGAAATCGTGCATCAGGATGATGCCTTTGCCGGCCTTTTGCAGTTTGCCCATCACCGAAGCGATGACCTTCGCCGGCTCACGCATGTTCTTTTTGAAGTCGTCGGAATCGAGGTCAGCGGAGAACGTCGCGATATTGCGCCCGCCGAGATAGGCCAATTCTTCCGGTTTGTAGCGCAGGCCGGGAAACCGGAAGAACGGAGCCGGGGACTCCTGAAGCGCTGCGTGGACCGCGCTGAAGCCTTTCTCGATCTCATCTTTGGATTGCGCCGCGTCGAGCTTGTAAAGATTGGCATGGGACCAGGTGTGCGATCCGACGGTGTGTCCGGCCGCAGCCACATCGCGAAGCAATGCCGGATGCCACATCGCATGTTCGCCGATCGGGAAGAATAGCGCTTTGGTGCATTGATCCTTCAGCGCCTTGAGAACCGCCGGCGTGTTGCCGGGCCACGGACCGTCGTCGAAGGTCAGCACGATTTCGCCGGGCTGCAGGAAATCGTAGGTCTTGAACTGTTCCGATCCGAAGCCCGGTCCGCCTGTGGTGTCGATTTCAACAACACGCGATACGCCGAGCGCATTCTGACCGGCTGCACATCCTGGAGCGGCTTCGTCGGCCCGCGATGAGGCTGCTGGTAATGTGATTGCGAGCGCAAGCATGCAGGCACTGAGGGTGCGCATCGGCTTTCGGTCCTTGTTCGATGAATATCCGGTCCGGCGCCGCTAAATCCCTGAAATAGCGGACGCCGCATGGTCACTCTTAACGATTAAGAATTCATAATCGACGGGTCGCTACGGCCCCGAATGCTGCTCTGAAACGCCATGTGCGCCTTTACTGCGCCTTCATGTGCGCCTTTCAGTTTGAGCAGTTTGCCCTTTACAACCGGCGGCTGGCCGGTGGCCAGAAACTCATCAACGGTCATGCGCCGGATCAGGCGTGCGTAAGGTTTTCCCGATAAAATCGTATCCAGCTTCAGGCGTTCCTGAATAACGTAGTCGGTCGCATCGTCGCTATCGTGCACGACGATCCACTGATCGGATTCGTTGCGATCGTTGGGTCGTGTGCGAAATATCAGGCTTTCCATCTTCCGATACCTGCGCAATGGCGATTGCACGAAGATAGGCATTGCAGACAAACTTGCAGTGACCGCCATCACTCACAGATGCCGTGTGAGGATGCGCGGCCTAGAGGCCAGTCGCGGTTGCGCGGTACCTTCGGGGTGTTCGGAATGCCATTTCCACCACCGCAGGATGCATTAAACTGCGGAAGCCAAGGCTGGGGAGCGACAAGGCTTACGGGGCATGGCTGGGATTTTTATCAATTATCGGCGTGACGACGCGCCGGGCGTAGCCGGACGGCTGTTCGATCATCTGGCGGCGCGCTTTTCCAAAGACGATCTCTTCATGGACGTCGACGCCATGAAGCCCGGCGTGGATTTTGCCAAGCAGCTCGACACGCAGGTTTCGCAATGCCGCGTGCTGCTCGCCGTGATCGGCCCGCACTGGCTCGATGCGACCGACAAAACCGGGGCGCGGCGGCTCGACAACGAGAAAGACTATGTGCGCATCGAGCTCGCCTCGGCGCTCAAGCGCGACATCGCGGTGATCCCGGTGCTGGTCGACGGCGCGGCCATGCCCGCGGAAGAAAGCCTGTCGGACGATCTGAAGCCGCTGGCATTCCGCCATGCGCTCGAATTGCGCCACTCGCGATTCAGCGCCGACGCCGACGCCATCGCGCATGCGCTGGAAGCCGCGGTACCGCGCAAGCGCAATCTGTGCTGTTGATCGGTGCTGCGGTCGCCGCGGTGCTGGTCATCGCGGCCGGTGGTGTGATGTGGGCGAAGCTGAAAAAGCCTGCGGCGTCACCGGCCATTCAGACACCGGCCGCCGTTGCTACCGCTCCGGCGCCAGCCGTTGCGCCTGTCGCTTCACCGGCAACAGCGGCCGCACCGAAACAGCAGCCTGCCGCTGCGCCGCCGAGCAGTCCGACGCAAACGGGATTACCGCCAGGCATCAAGCTCGGCGAGATCATGCCCAATGCGGCGCTGCGTGGCGCGCTCTATCGGATCACAGAGATTGCCGATGCGCCGGCATGCCAGGCCGCGTGCCGCGCGGACACCCAGTGTGTGTCCTGGGCCTTTACGGCGATGAGGCCGACTGACACCGCAGCGCATTGCTCGTTCAAGGCGGTCATCCCGCAGCTGTTCACCGATCCGTGCTGTTCGTCGGGCGTTGAGCGCGTGCCGGAGCCGGAAATGCGCGTGCCGCCGGCAATTCCATCCACCGTGACCGGCGCCCTTGCAGGGGTCGAGTTGGACGGTGGCACCTACCGCTATTTCGGCAACGCCACGATGGAGGGCTGTCAGTCGGCATGCCGTGCCGACAACCAGTGTCTGGCCTGGGACTATGGACGTCCCGGCGCTTTCAGTTCCGACGCACGATGTTTCCTGAAAAACAAACTGGTGCCGGAGGTGAAGAGCGCGTGCTGCGTTGCCGGTTACGAGCAGCATCAGGTTGCAGCTACCCCCGCGCCACCTGCTCCGGCATCGCCACCGGCACAGACCGTCGCTGCGCCGCCGGCCACATCGCCGAACGCTTCGTCGACGGGCTTGCCTGCCGGTGTAAAGCTCGGCGTGGTGATCGCCAATATGACGCTGCCGGGCTCGATCGCACGCACCGTCGACGTTCCGCAAAGCGACACGTCGGCGTGTCAGGCGGCGTGCCGCGCCGACAATGCTTGCGTCTCGTGGACTCTCACTGCCGGTGCGCCGGGTGGCTCGACGTCGCGTTGCGCGCTCAAGCGAGTGATTCCCGCAGCAGGTCGCTAATTCCTGTTGCAGCTCAGGCGTCGAGCGCGTGCCACCGATCGAGATGCGCGAGCCACCTGAGGTCCCCGCTGGAATGACCGGTGTGATGCGCGGCGTTGATCTGTTCGGCGGCGATATGCGCGGACCTGGTGGATCGCCGATCACGCCGCAGTCATGCCAGGCGGCGTGCCGCAGCGAGACAGAATGTATCGCGTGGACCTATGTCCGCCCCGGGATTCTTGGTGGCGCGCACTGCGCTCTGAAGAGCAAGCCGTCGCAGCAGGTGAGCAGCCCGTGCTGCCTTTCCGGCAACAAATAAGGATGATGGAAACGGGCCGTAGCCGTTTGTATTTCATTAAGTTTTTGTGACGGCTTGTCACATTGCGCGCGGCACGGCCTTGCAGAGCACCGGCCTTGCCGCTAAATAGGCCGCATCGAGTTTTGGCCGAAAGACTTGGCCCTGCAGCGACGAAACCGCGCCTGACTGACCATCCTTCACCAAAAATTCGAGCGAACCGAGCCGTGCGGGAATGCGCGGCTCATATTGGCATGTCTACAAGGAGAGACCCGTGGATAGCGGTACTGTGAAGTGGTTCAACGCGCAGAAGGGCTATGGATTCATCCAGCCCGAGGGTGGTGGTGGAAGGACGTATTCGTTCATATCAGCGCCGTCGAGCGCGCCGGCCTTCGTGAGCTTCGTGAAGGTCAACGCGTGTCCTTCGAAGTCGTGACGGATCGCAAGACCGGCAAAGCGGCGGCGGAAAATCTGAAGACGCTGTAAGTCTGAGACCGGCAGCCGCATTGCGGTTGCCGTTTTTATTTGCTCAATAAACGCAGCCCGGATTGCGCACTGCGCGGTCCGGGCTTTGCTATTTTCAGGAAAGCGTCTCGACGATCAGCACCACGTTGAGCGCCAGCACGATTGCCGTGCCGGCAATCGCCAGCATCGCGGTCAGCCGGCTGTTGGTGAAAGCGCCCATGATGTCGCGCCGGCCGGTGAATATCAGCAGCGCGATCATCGGCAGCGGCAGCGCCAGGCTCAGCACCACCTGACTGATGACCAGCGCTTCGGTCGCATTGGCGCCAAGCGCGACCACGACGAAAGCCGGCAGCCATCGTCACCAGCCTGCGCACCCAGATCGGAATCCGGATGCCGACAAAGCCCTGCATGATCATCTGGCCGGCCATGGTGCCGACCGTCGAGCTCGATACGCCCGACGCCATCAGCGACAGCAGGAACACGCCGGCGGCCGCTCCGCCAAGCAGCGGCGTCAGCGTGTGATAGGCGGTTTCGATCTCGGCGACGTCGGGATGGCCGGCGTGAAACGCGCTCGACGCCATCATCACCATCGCCATGTTGACGAGGCCGGCGATCGCCAGCGCGATGACGACTTCGCGATTGGAGAAGCGCAGCACCTTGCGCCGCTCGGCGTCGTCGTCGACCGGCACGCGCGCTTGCGTCAGGCCGGAGTGCAGATAGATCGCGTGCGGCATCACGGTGGCGCCGATGATGCCGACCGCGAGCAGCAGCGCTCCGGAGTCGGCAATCTGCGGCACGACGGTGTGATAGGCCGCCGCGCTCCAGTCGACCGGCGCGATGAACATCTCGATCAGATAACAGAGGCCGATCAGGCCGACGATCGCGCCGATGATGAGTTCGAGCGGCCGGAAGCCGTAGGCTTCGCTCATCAGCAAGCCGTAGGTGATGACCGCCGTGATCGTCATGCCGGCGATCAGCGGCAGATGAAGCAGCAGCGAGAAGCCGATGGCGCCGCCGAGGAACTCGGCAAGGTCGGTCGCCATCGCGGCGATTTCGCTGACACCCCACATCGCCCACACGATCGGGCGCGGGAAATGATCGCGGCACAATTCGGCAAGATTGCGTCCGGTGACGATGCCGAGCTTGGCCGAAAGGCCCTGAAACAGCATCGCGATCAGGTTTGCCGCCAGCACCACCCACAGCAGGCCGTAGCCGTATTTGGCGCCGGCCTGGATGTTGGTGGCGAAATTGCCGGGGTCGATATAGGCGATCGAGGCGATGACGGCGGGGCCGACGAAAGCCAGCGAACCGCGCAAGCCGCGGCGCTGGCCGGCCAGCACCTGCCGCGCGGTGGCGACGGTCTGCTCGGAAAGCGAGGTGCGCCGGATGATGGTCTCGATCATTTCCTGGGACGTCATCGGGTCACGTCACGCACTCGCTCTTCGCAGCACTTACTCAAAAATGTAGCCTTGGTTACAAACATAGGGGCGCGATCGCCCGGCGTCAACGGCTTCAAAGTGTAGCCATGACTACATTTTGACACGCGAGGGCTTATATTGTTCCTGTGGTCGTCGAAGCGGGCCCCAGATCCGGCAACTTCGAACGCGAGCCAGGTCGATGGCCAAGCTTCCCGCAGAAGGCACCCAGGCGCGCCGCTTCGGCAAGACGCGGTCGGCGCAGTCGACCGCCGTGCTCGAGGACTACGCCGAACTGATCGCCGACCTCCTGGCCGGCGAAGGCGAGGCGCGGCCGACCGATATCGCGCGGCGGCTCGGCGTCTCCCACGCCACCGCGATCAAGACCATCGCGCGGCTCAAGCGGGCGGGTCTCGCGACAGCGCGGCCGTATCGCGGCGTATTCCTGACCGAAAAAGGCCATGCGCTCGCCGACCGCGTGCGTGTCCGCCACCGCATCGTGGTCGACCTGCTGCGCGCGATCGGCGTGCCCACCGAAGTCGGCGGAGGCCGACGCCGAGGGCATTGAACATCACGTTTCAGAAGCTACGCTCAAGGTATTCGCGCATTTCCTCAAGTCGCGCTCATAAAAACGCCGGGAAGGACAGGACGATATGGCTCAACAACGCATCAGCTACGTGCCGCTCGAGAAGATGGACGCGGCGATGCGCGCCGAGATGGAGCGCTGCGAGCGCGAGGGCACGCCGCGGCCGGAAAGCAGCGCAATCCGCGCCCACGTTCCGGCGTGCTTCTGGTTTTTCGCCGAATCCTGGAACAACGTTTTCCGCAACGGCATCCTCGATCACGCCGTCAAGGAACTCTGCCGGCTCTACGTCTCACGCTCGGTGATCTGCGAATATTGCGGCAATCAGCGCTCGGTGAAGTCGACCTCAAGCGGCGCGCTGATCGAGGACCATGTTCTCGATCTCATCAATTTCGAGAAGTCGGCGAAATACAATGAGCGGCAGAAGGCGGCGCTGGCCTATGCCGAAGCGATCGTCTGGCATCTCAATACCGACGATGCGTTCTGGGAACGGATGCACAAGCACTTCAGCGAGCCGGAACTCGTGGAGCTTGGCTGCGCCATTGGCCTGACGCTCGGCCAGCAGAGCTGGCTGCGGCTGCTCAATATCGACCACCTTCAGGTTATGACGTCGTCGACGGCTTCGATGGCGCCCGGCCTGCAGGACGCAGACGCGCTCGCTGCGGCGAAGGCCAAGCCGGACTATTGGGCAAAATCGAAAGCCGAACCGGCGGCGACTTGAGATAGCCGCGGCTAGCAAGCCGCAACGTTACGCCGCCTGATCGGTGATCGCGTCGACGATACTGTCGACGACCTCCTCAACCATCGCCTTGTCGTCGCCTTCGCCCATGACGCGGATCACGGACTCGGTGCCCGACGGACGCACCACCAATCGGCCGTGACCGTTGAGGCGGGTCTCGGCGCTGGCGATGACCGACTGGACCTTTGAACTCTCCAGCGGCTTGCCACTGCGATAACGCACACTCTTGAGCACCTGCGGCAGCGGCTCGAACCGGTGGCAGGCTTCCGACACCGGCTTGTCGAGTTTCTTGACCACGGCCAGCACTTGCAGCGCGGCAACCAGGCCGTCGCCGGTCGTGGTGTAGTCCGACAGGATGATATGTCCCGATTGTTCGCCACCGACATTGAATCCATGCTCGCGCATGTGCTCGAGCACATAGCGGTCGCCGACCGGCGTGCGGATCAGCGAAAGCTGCAGCTTCTTCAGATACCGTTCGAGACCGAGATTCGACATCACGGTGCCGACGACGCCAGGTTGGGTGAGGCGGCCGTCTTCGCGCCAGCTTTCGGCAATCACCGCCAGCAGCTGGTCGCCGTCGACCAGATGGCCGCGTTCGTCGCAGATCACGACTCGGTCGGCATCGCCGTCGAGCGCGATACCGATGTCGGCGCGCATCTCGCGCACTTTGCGCGTACAGCGCCTCCGGCGCCGTCGAGCCGCAATCGTGGTTGATGTTGAAGCCGTCGGGCTCGACGCCGAGCGGAATGACGTCGGCGCCAAGCTCCCACAGTGCGCCAGGGGCAACGCGATAGGCTGCGCCGTTGGCGCAATCGATGAC
Organism: uncultured Alphaproteobacteria bacterium; assembly: GCA_963807565.1. Lineage (GTDB taxonomy): Bacteria > Pseudomonadota > Alphaproteobacteria > Rhizobiales > Xanthobacteraceae > BOG-931. The sequence continues at coordinate 71,768 of CAWECH010000001.1, forward strand.
AACGCGCAGTCCGTCGAGCGACAAGTTGCGCGGCAGCGTGCGCTTGGCGAATTCGATGTAGCGGTCGTGCACGCCGTCGATGCGGCGGGCGCGGCCGAGGTCGTGGCTCTTGGCGAGTTTCTTGGTCATCTCGGCGTCGATCAACTTCTCGATGCCGAGTTCGACTTCGTCGGAAAGTTTGTAACCGTTCGGGCCGAACAGCTTGATGCCGTTGTCGTCGAACGGGTTGTGGGACGCCGAGATCATCACCCCGAGATCGGCACGCATCGAACGCGTCAGCATCGCTACCGCAGGCGTCGGCATCGGGCCGAGCAGCAGCACGTCCATGCCGACGGAAGTAAAGCCGGCAACCAGCGCGGTCTCGATCATGTAGCCGGACAGCCGGGTGTCTTTGCCGATCACCACGCGATGGCGATGCTCGCCGCGACGGAAACTCAAGCCCGCGGCCTGCCCGACCTTGAGCGCCAATTCCGGCGTAATGACTCCATTGGCAAGGCCACGGATGCCGTCTGTGCCGAAATACTTGCGAACCATACCCGAAACCCCGCCGCGCGCGTCCCACGCGGCTGGATATTAACCCGTTCCGTCTCTCAATCGGTTCAAAATATGTTGGACATTCTTACCATGGTGAATAACCGGATATTCACCATGGCCACAGGGAAAGCGTGAAAAATCAGCCGCTTATCGCGGCTGTGGAACTCTTCTTGCAACGTGGAGGCGGGGATTCCGGCCTAGGGTTTCTTCTCGTAGGGACTCTGCGGCGGTTGCGCGATGGAAACCGGGTCAGAGCCAGGGAAGGTCTCCTCGAGCGCTTCATCGAGCTTCTCGTCCAGCCAATCCTTCTCGATGGCTTTGTCGATTTCTCTTTCGCGCCGCTGCTTGCTGGTCAGCGCGCCTTCATCCCAGTCTAAATCGGCATTGGATTGGAAAGATCGATCCATGTGCTTGTGTTCCTCCATGCATCGGGGAGCCGGCCCAAATCATTGGCAACGCCCTGCCGCGGAATGTGTTCCTGCCCGGCGGCCCGGAGATGTGCCCAAGCTTTGTGCTATCAATAGCCGCATAAAAGCTGGGGGAAATGCTGCCATGGCTGTTGCGACCTGCATCGCCGACTTGCGGGAGACCTATCACCGCAAGGTCCCGCGCATGTTCGTCGATTATTGCGAATCCGGCTCTTATGCCGAGCAGACGCTGCGCGCCAACCGCGCGGATCTCGAACGCATCACGCTGCGCCAGCGGATTCTCCAGGACGTTTCGAACCGCAGCACCGCGACCACGATTCTCGGCGAGCCGGCGGCTTTGCCGCTGGCGCTCGCGCCGGTCGGTCTTACCGGCATGCAGCACGGCGACGGCGAGATTCTCGCCTGCCGCGCCGCGCAGGCCGCGGGAATTCCGTACACGCTGTCGACGATGTCGATTTGCTCGATCGAGGACGTCGCCGCCGCGGTCGAAAAGCCGTTCTGGTTTCAGCTCTACGTGATGAAGGACCGCGGCTACATCCGCTCGCTGATCGAGCGTGCCGCGGCCGCAAAATGCAGTGCGCTGGTCCTCACCGTGGACCTTCAGGTCATCGGCCAGCGCCACCGCGACATCAAGAACGGCATGAGCGTGCCGCCGGAAATCCGTCTGTCGAATCTGCTCGACATCGCGACCAAGCCCGGCTGGGCGCTCGGCGTGCTCAACGGCAAGCGAAAGACGTTCGGCAATATCGCCGGGCATTATCCGGGCATGAGTAACGTCACGGTGCTGTCGAAGTGGATTGCCGAGCAATTCGATGCGACGTTGAACTGGAAGGACGTCGAGTGGGTCAAAAGCCTGTGGCCCGGCAAGCTCATCCTCAAAGGCATTCTCGATGCCGAGGATGCGAAGATCGCGGCAAAGACCGGCGCGTCGGCGATCGTGGTGTCCAATCATGGCGGCCGTCAGCTCGATGGCGCGCCGTCATCAATCTCGGCGTTGCCGGCGATTGCCGAGGCGGTCGGCGCCGATATTGAAGTGATGTTCGATGGCGGCATCCGTTCTGGACAAGATATCCTGCGTGCGCTCGCGTTCGGTGCACGCTCCTGCATGTGCGGCCGGGCTTACATCTATGGCCTTGGTGCAGCCGGCCAGGCTGGTGTGGCGAGCGCGATCGAGTTCATGCGCAAGGAACTTGAGACGTCGATGGGACTGACCGGGATCACGCGCATCGCGGACATCGGCCGCCACGCCATCACCTCGAGATAAACCCTCTGTTTACCAAGACAGTCGGTCGCAGGGGCGACATGGAACCCTATGGTGGTCGCCGTGGTTAAGAGGCGTCAACCTTATGAAAAGGTTGTTTCGCTAGGGGTATCCGGCATCCGCTGGGTTATGTGGAGGGTTCTATGAGAAAGTTTGTTCTGGTTACTGTCGCCGCGCTGAGCGTCGCTGCGGTTTCATCGAGCGCGCAAGCCGACATGGTCGGCGCTGCTGCGGGCGCGGGTGCGGGTCTCGTCGTTGCTGGTCCGGTTGGTGCGGTGGCCGGCGGCGTGATCGGCGCTGTCTACGGCAGGCCGTTCTGGGGTCCGTCCATCGGCCGCGGCCATTGCTGGACTGACAACAACTTCCATCGCCACTGCAATCATTGGTCCGCGCGCTAATTGGATGCTCGTCATTGCGAGGCGCAAGGTGCGTAAACTGCCGCTACCGTGGCTCGCAATGACATCGGGAACTCACTCTTCCTTGTAGCCGTATTGCTGCGCGTTGCCGGTGGCGCCGTAGTATTTGTACGGCAGGAATTTGCCGGACATCGACAGCCGCACGCGGTCGCCCTTGGGATCGGGCTGCCGTTCCATCTGCATGTCGAAGTCGATGGCGGACATGATGCCGTCGCCGAATTCTTCCTCGATCAGAACCTTCATCGCCGGACCGTTGACCATCACCAGTTCGTAGAGCCGGTAGATCAGCGGATCGGTTGGCGGCATCGAGCGTGCCGCGATGCGGCACCTCGTTGAGCATGGCCTGTTCGCTCTTGCTCAGGCCGAACAGTTCCGCGGCTTTGGCCGCTTGCGGCTTGGTCATTTTCATCTGGCCGAGCACTGCGCCCGTCACCAGCACCGGCGACATGCCGCCGATCTCGCTGCAGATGTATTTCCAGGTCCAGCCTTTCTCACGCTTGATGTCGAGCAGTTTCTCGGTGAGCTGTTCGCGTTTCATGGACGACCTCCGCTGTGGGCATTTCCTGCCTGAAACGGAGCAAGTGCCGTGCCAAGACACGGCCAAAACACGGCTAAGAGACGACAGCAAACGGCTTCTGAAAACAAATCGGGCGGCCTTTTGGGCCGCCCGAGCGCGTTTCTATCGGCGATCAATCAGCGCGGAACAGCGCCACCAACGCCGATATTGATGCGGCCGGTCTGAAAGCTGCCGTCCGGCTGTTTGCTGGCGGCTGTGATCGCGAAAGCAACGCCAGGTTTTACGTCCGCTACGCTGCCGATTTCGTATTTCACGATCGGTACGTCAGGTCCGACGACGATGTTCTTATCTCCGTCCTTGTATTTGACGGTGACGACCGGGCCGTTGACGCCGGTGACTTTGGTGCCGACGGTGCCATTGGTCATGGTGCTGTTCGGTGCGCCATCCCAGGGCCGAAAGCCTTCGCCGGTTCCTCGCATCGATTCCGCGAAGATGTGAACTTCAATCGCTTTTTGCGAGCCATCAGGTTGCGGCATCGCTCCGCTACCAATGAAGTCGCCATCCTTGATGTCGGCCAAGGTCGCCTTGTTGACGTCGACGACCGTGGTCTTGTCGGCGAGATTGATTTTCAGTTCATCGCCCTTGTCGGATTTCGCCATCACGGTGTTGCCATCGACTTTCTCGATGGTGCCGCGCAGGCGCACCGTTTGCGGCGCCTGCGCATAGGCAGACGCCGCAAACAATGAACCGATGAGAGCAATGAGTGCAGTATTCGATGTTATGCGCATGGATGTGTTTTTCAGAAATTACATCGGCGGCGCCGCACCATCGCGGCCAACATTGATCGCGGGTGCGGTGATCGATCCATCCGGCTGCTTCTGACCCTGAAGGACGGCAACCTGCGCGCCCACTTTAAGGTCATCAGCCGTGCCTGGCACAAATTTCACAATTGGCGTGCTTGGCGGCACGATGATTTTCTTCTCACCGTCGGAGTACTTCACTGTCAGCGTCTGGCCATCAACGCCGGCCGCGGTCGCCGTGACGTCAGCGTTGGTCATCGTGCTGCCCGGTTCACGATCCCACTGGCTGAAACGCGCCGGTACGACGCCTTTCTGATTATCCATGAAGATGTGAATACCGATCGCCTTCTGGCTGCCGTCGGGCTGCGGCATGCCGGTGACGCCGATGAAAGTTCCGTTGGCGATGTCGGAAAGCGATGCCTTGACCATCGCGGTGATGCGCGGGTTGTCGGCGAGTTTCACGTTCACCGTGCTGCCGTCGCGGGCTTTGATCGTCAGACTGGAACCGTCGATCTTCTCGATGGTGCCGCGTACGCGAGCAGGCGGTGGTGGCGCGGCTCCGCCGCCAGCAGGAGCCATTTGCTGTGCCACAGCGAATGAAACGGAAAAGAGAAGTGCGACAGTCGCCGCGCCGGCAGTTCTACGAGTCAACAATGTCATATGAAACCTCCCAAAGGATGCGCCGGCGGTTTGTGCCGTGGCGATGGTTTTGTAACCCCAGGCCGGTGAGGTTATTCCAGTGTATCAGCTAGCGGAAGTACCGAGATCGGCTTCCAGAAGTGCCCGCAATTGCGGCGTTACTTCCGGCTTCTTGCCGAACCACAAAGCAAAGCCGCCGACCGCCTGATGCAACAGCATGCCGAGCCCGTCGGCGGTGCGCAGCCCGCGAGCGCCGGCCGCTTTGATGAGCGGCGTGATCAGGGGCACATAAACGAGGTCGGCGACAATGGCGTGACCGGGCAGCCGCTCGATGTCGAGGGCCAGCGGTGGCTGGTGATGCATGCCAAGGATCGTCGTATTGACCAGCACTGCCGCATCGCCGAGTTCGCTGTTCAATTGGTTCCAGTTTGCCACGCGCACCCGTTCGCCAAAGCGTTCGCGCAACGCGTTGGCGCGGCTCACCGTTCTGTTGACGATGACAATACTTTGTGCGCCGCGCGTCAGCAGTCCGTAGATGACGGCGCGAGCGGCGCCGCCGGCACCAAGCACGACCGTTTTAGCCAGGTTGCGATCCCAGCCGGGCGCGCATGCATCGAGATTGCTCAGGAAACCTTCGACGTCGGTATTGGTCGAGCGCAATCCGTTGTCGAACCATAGCGTGTTGGCCGCCCCGACCGCGCGGGCGCGATCATCGGGTTGCGAGAGCGCAAGTGCGGCTTCCTTGTGCGGCACCGTCACGTTGGCGCCGGCATAGCCACGGCTGGCCAGCGACTGGATGAAAGCGCCGAACTCCCCGGGCGCAACGGCTTCCCGGCGATATTCGCCGGCGATACCGTATGCCTTCAGCCAATAGTTATGAATCAGCGGCGAGCGAGAGTGATCGACCGGCCACCCGATAATGCAAGCGGCGGGGGCCGTCGTTGCAGTCACGCCTCATCCGCCACTGACATGCGCAGCACCCCAATATCGGGGCACTCGACCTCGATGGTGTCGCCGGGCTTGAGCCAGACCGGCGGATCGACCTTCGGCGTCTTTTTGGTCGGCGTGCCGGTGCAGATCACGTCGCCGGCTTTCAGCGTCATGAACGTCGTGACGTAGGAGATGAGGTAAGCAAAGTCGAAGATCATGCTCTCCGTGGTGTCGTCCTGCGTCACCTCGCCGTTCTTGCGCACGATCAGATGTAGCGGCTTCTTCGGGTCGATGCCGGTCGCGATCCACGGGCCGAGCGCGCCGGTGGCGTCGAAATTCTTGCCCTGGGTGACGTTGAACTGGCCGTGGCGTGTCCAGTCGCGGATGGTGCCTTCGTTAGCGAGCGTAAAGCCTGCGATGTAGTCCAGTGCTTTCTCTTTCGGCACGTGTTTGCATTCGCGGCCGATCACGATTGCGATCTCGCCTTCGTAGTCGAGTTGTTCGGAAATCTTCGGCCGGATCAGCTTGCCGCCGGAGCCGACCATCGAGTTCGGCGCGCGGTAGAACATGCTCGGATATTTCGGATTGTTGGTAACATTATAGTCAGCGCCGCGGTTGGCGTAGTTGATGCCGATACAGAGGATCTTTTCCGGCGCCAGCAGCGGCAGCAGCAGCTCGACCTCGGACAGCGGCACGTCAGGACGTACGCCCTCGGAAACCGATTTTGCTTCGTCCAGCGCCTGGGCGCGGAAGACCTCGAGCAGCGAGGAGAAGCGGCTCATCCGGGCGCGAAGATCGACGATGCCCTCGCCAACGACCGCACCAAAACTCGGCCGGCCGCGTAAATTGTAGCTTGCAAGGCGCATATTCGATTTTCCTCTGATTACGGCTGGTTCAATCTTCTATCAGGCCGCTGTGTTAAAAGTCGGCGCTGGCAGCGTCAATGTCACTTAGTATTGCCCCTTTGGTTCGAGGCCAAGCAGGTATTGCCCGAACATGCTGCCGGTCGAATCCCAGTTGAGGCTGATATGCGAGGAGGCGGCGTGGGCGTCGCGCCAGATCCGTTGCAGGGGATGGTCCAGATAGAGCCCCTGGCCGCCGGCGGCCAGGAATAGCGCATCGATTGCCTGCAGCAGCAGCTTGACGCAAAAGGCCTGGTCACGGCGGTTGCGGAGCCTGGTGTCGATACTGATCGGCTCGCCGCGCGCCGTCACGTCATAGGCCTCGGCAAGATCGCGGGACATCAGCAGTTTGGCGGCGTCGATGCAGCTGGACGCTTCCGCGACCCGAAGCTGCACGGTCGTCAGTTCCGCCATGCGGCGATTGCCGCCGCTCACCGCGCCGCGTGTGGTTCGGACCTTGGCCATATCGAGGAACGTTGCCAGTGCGCCCTCGGCCATGCCGAGCACCGGCGCAACGATGGTGATCGGCAGCACGGCGAGGAATGACTGCTTGTAGAGCGGATTGTCGTGCGCGCGCATGCCCGGCGCGGTGGCGTTGGCAAGTTCGGCAAAGGCCAGCGCGCGGTGATGCGGCACGAAGGCCTTGTCGGCGATGATCGCCTTGCTGCCGGTGCCGCACAGACCCATCGTTCGCCAGTTGTCGTCGATAGTGATGTCGGCGGTGCGCAACAGAAAGAAGCCTGGCTGCAGCGGTCCTTCGGATTGCGGAATCATCCCGCCGAGGAACTGCCATTGCGCGTTGTCGCAACCGCTGCAGAAGGTGCCTCTGCCGGAAACCAGATAGCCGCCATCGACCACCGTCGCCTGACAGACCGGCGCATAGGTTCCCGCCGCCAGCGGCCGCGCGGTCGCTCCAGACTTCGTCCTGTGCTTGTTTGGAGAAACACGCGATCAGCCACTGGTGCGAGGCGAGCAGGCCGTAGACCCATCCGGTGGAGCCGCAGCCGCCGGCCAGCACCGTCTCGATCTCGGCGAAAACGTCGAAGCCGTATTCGAAACCGCCATAGGTCTTTGGCTGCATGACGCGGAACAGGTCGGCGGCGCGCATCCGGGAGACCATGTCTGCACTGACCCGCCGTGCGGTTTCGGTCTGCTGCGCTTGCTCGCGCGCAACGCCGGCGATTTCGCGGGCGCGTTCGAGGAGCACGGCCACGGCGGGCGCGTCATGAGACGAATTGCGGGTCAGCATTGTTGCATCATTTCGATAGAGTGGGGCGCTCTTCCGCCGTCCGGTCAGTGTGTTAGAAAACAGCACCATAACCGTTGCCAGCTAGCAAGAGCGGCCGCCGCATGCCCGTCCGTCAACCGGTGTTCGATCCGCCCTTCAACGTCGTGCGGGCAAGCCATGTCGGGCTCGACGTGCGCGACATCAAGCGGTCGCGGGCGTTCTACGTCGATTGCCTCGGGCTTCTGGTCAGCGACGAAGGCGACGGATCGCTCTATCTGCGCGGCGTCGAGGAGCGCAATCATCATTCCATCGTGTTGCGGCAGGCCCGCGATGCCGACGTGCGCGCGCTCGGCTTCAAGCTCGCCAGTGAGGACGACGTCGATCGTGCCGAGGCTTGGTTTCGCCGCCGCAATTTGCCGACGTCATTTGTCGAAGTGCCGTTTCAGGGCCGGACCCTGCAAACCGCCGATACGCTCGGCATGCCGCTCGAATTCTATGCACGGATGGATCAGGCGCCGTCGATGCTGCAAAAATACGGCGCCTATCATGGCGCGCGCATCCAGCGCATCGACCACATCAACTGCTTCACCCCGGATGTGCAGGCGAGCTACGACTTCTATTCGGAGCTTGGTTTCCGTCTCACGGAATATTCCGAAACCGATGGCGCCGATCCGCAGCTCTGGGCGGCGTGGATGCATCGCAAAGGCAATGTGCACGATCTTGCTTTCACCAATGGAGTCGGACCGCGGCTGCATCACATCGGGGTGTGGAATTCGAACGTGCTCGACATCATCCATCTCTGCGACGTGATGGCGACGACCGGCTATCTCGCCAACATGGAGCGTGGGCCGGGACGGCACGGCATCTCCAACGCCTTCTTTCTTTATGTCCGCGATCCTGACGGTCACCGGATCGAGCTGTTCACCTCGGATTATTTGACGGTCGATCCCGATCACGCGCCGATCCGCTGGTCGCTGACCGATCCGCAGCGCCAGACGCTGTGGGGACAGCCGGCGCCGGCGTCATGGTTCGAGCAGGGTTCGGCATTCTCCGGCGTCGCCCAGCGCCAGCCGGTGCTCGCCGCGCAGCCGATCGTCGCGCCATGAAAACTCTTTTCATCGATTGCAACGACCAGCTTGCGCCGGTGTGGCAGCGGGTGCTGCGGCCCGACGATCCGCCGATCGACGTCAATCGCAAGCCGTTCGAGCGCCAGGACCTGCCGCGCTTGCTCAAAGGTTACGAGATCGCGATCGATGACCACTCCTACATGCCGACCGAGTTCGTTGATCAGTGCGATTCACTGAAACACATCGTATTCCTCGGTACCGGGCCGGCGAGCTACATGAGCCTCGCCGACATGGCCGCGCGCAATATCAAGGTGCACATCATCAAAGGCTACGGCGACACCGCGGTTGCCGAGCACACCATCGCTCTGATGTTTGCTGCGTGCCGCGATGTCGCGCGGATGGACCGCGAGGTGCGCGGCGGCGCCTGGACGCCGCATGAAGGCGTGCAGCTTCTCGGCAAGACGCTGGGCGTCATCGGCCTCGGCGGCATCGGCAGTGAGGTGATGCGCATCGGCCGCGGCATCGGCATGGAGGTCATTGCCTGGAATCGTACACCGAAGCCTGGCGCTCCGCTTGTGTCGCTCGACGAACTGCTTGAACGCTCCGATGTGATCTCGATGAATTTGACGCTCGGTGACGAGACACGCGGCTTTCTCGGCGCAAAGCATTTCGCGCGGATGAAGCCCGGCGTGATTTTCGTCAACACCGCGCGTGGGGCTTTGGTGGACGAGGCGGCATTGATCGAGGCGCTGCGTTCCGGCCGCATCCGGCATGCCGGTCTCGATGTGTTTCATGCCGAGCCGCTGAAGGCGGATCATCCGCTGGCGCAGATGCAAAACGTGACGATCACCTCTCACGCCGCATTCCGCACGCTGGAAGCCTCGATGACTTTGCTGCGGCGCTCGATCGATATCGTCAAAGACATCCTCGCCGGGAAGGCGTAGCTTTTCGCACATGAGCGAGCGCTTCTGCGAAGTCAGTTTGCGCGTCAATGGGGAGGATGTGTTTGAGCGCGTCGAGGCGCGCAAGACACTGGTCGATTTCCTGCGCGACGACCTCGGCCTGACCGGCAGCCATATCGGCTGTGAGCAGGGGGTATGCGGCGCCTGCACGGTCCTGCTCGACGGCGAAGTGGTGCGCGGCTGTCTGGTGCTGGTGCCCCAATGTGAGGGCGCCGAGGTGCAAACCATCGAGGGATTGTCGGATTCCGGCGCAATCGCCGACTTGCAGGAGGCTTTTACCCGCCGAAACGCTCTGCAATGCGGCTTCTGTACCCCCGGCATGCTGATCGGGGCGCAGGCCCTGCTGGCGCAGGGAGGGGTCGACGGCGGGGTGCCGAGCCGGGAGGCGATCCGCGAGCATATCTCCGGCAATTACTGTCGCTGCACCGGATATCAGGCTATAGTGGACGCAATCAGAATCCACCGCACAAACCCGCGCTCAAAGACGCGATGAGGCGAGGGCTGGAAAGGCAGGCTGACCATGAATGAACACGTTCACGCGCCGACGCTCTCGGAACGCGCCGACGAGCTCGAAGAGAAAATGATGAACGATCTCGCCGAGCGCATCGCGACCAAGTCGGTGCTGTTCGGCATGGCCGACGGCAAGGTCGAGATCCAGAACAGCTTCGACTTCAAGAAGAACAACCCGGACAAATTCTTCTTGATGGGCGCCGATCCGCGGCTGCCGGCGATGCCGAAGAAGCCGACACTGATCGATTTTTTCAAGAACCGGTTCGCGTCGCTCAACCATCTTCTGCAAAGCGCGGCGCTGGCGAAGAAGAACGGTCATAACGAGAAGGTCATCCTCGCCTGCCTGCTCCACGATATCGCCGTCACCAGCTTCATCCGCTGCGACCATGGCTACTGGGGCGCGCAGATGATCGAGCCGTATGTCGACGAAGAGGTGAGCTGGGCGATCCGCAACCATCAGGCGCTGCGGTTCTTTGCCGACGAGTCGGTCGGTTACGAATATCCGCAGCAGTACATCAACAATTTCGGCGCCGATTATAAGCCGGAGCCGTACATCTATCGTGATTACGAACTTGCGAAAAAGCACAAATGGTACATGACGTCGCGCCTGATCTGCGTGAACGACATCTATTCGTTCGATCCCAACGCCAAGGTCAATCTCGACGATTTCGTCGACATCGTCGGCCGCAACTTCAAGCAGCCGGAAGAAGGCCTCGGCTTCGACAACTCACCGTCCGCCCATATGTGGCGCACGCTGATGTGGCCGACACGGTTTCTGTAATCGCGGGCGCGTCTTCTGCTACAGGCCGCTTATTGCCGCTTCGCGGTAATGGGCGAGCGGTAGCATTCAGAATGAAAATCGCCGACGACCAGCCGTCAGGCCTGACCGCGCTCGACCGGCCGAATTCCTATATCGGCCGTTCGGTGCCGCGGCCCAATCTGGCGCGGCTGACGCAAGGCCGCGGCCAGTACGTCAGCGACGTCGTGCTGCCGCGCATGGTGCACGTTGCCTTCGTGCGCTCGCCACACGCGCATGCGCGGATCAAAAGTATCGACTACGGCGGAAGCGAAGAAGTCACCCGGCGTTGTCGCCGTCGTGACCGGCGCCGAACTCGCCAAAGTCGTCACACCTTGGGTCGGCGTGCTTACGCATCTCAAGGGCATCAAATCGGCGCCGCAGCACGCCATCGCCGTGGATCGCGCCTGCTGGCAGGGCGAGGCGGTGTGTGCGGTGGTCGCGCGCACGCGTGCGCAGGCCGAGGACGCCTGTGCGCTGGTCAACGTCGACTACGAAGTGCTTGCCCGGCGTGACCGATGCGGAAACTGCGCTCGACGCCAAAACGCCGGTGATCCATCCCGAACTTGGCGACAATCTCACCTTCGAGCGCACATTGAATGCCGGCGATCCCGACAAGGGTTTTGCCGAAGCCGATGCGGTGGTCGAAACCACGTTCCAGTTCGGCCGCCATACCGGCGTCACCAACGAGGCGCGCGCCATCGTTGCCGACTGGAATCCCGGCGAGCAGCGCCTGACGGTCTATCAGGGCACGCAGGCGCCGCACATGACGCAGAATATTTTCGCCAAGCACCTCGGACTCGAGGAGCATCAGGTGCGGGTGCTGACCAAAGACGTCGGCGGCTCGTTCGGCATCAAGGTGCACATCTATGCCGACGAGATGGCGAGCGTCGGATTGTCAAAGCTGCTGAAGCGGCCGGTGAAATTCGTCGCCGACCGCTTCGAGAGCTTTGTCACCGACATTCATGCGCGCGATCATCGCGTCAAGGCGCGCATCGGCGTCAAAAACGACGGCACCATCACCGCATTCGAGATCGACGACCTGACCGGCATCGGGCCCTATTCGGTCTATCCGCGCACCAGCGGCATCGAGGCCAACCAGGTCGTCAATCTCACCGGCGGTCCGTACACCTGCCCGAACTATCGGGCCCGCGCCCGCGTCGTGTTTCAGAACAAGAATGTGATGTGCCAGTACCGCGCGGTCGGTCATCCGATCGCGGTCGCGGTGACCGAAGGCCTGGTCGAACTCGCCGCCGCGAAGATCGGCATGGATCCGATCGCGCTGCGCCGCCGTAATCTGTTTGCCGACAATGCCTATCCGGCGACGACGGCGGCCGGCCTGAAACTCGAAGGGCTGTCGCATCATGCCTCTCACGACAAGATCGTGAAGATGATGGATTACCCGGCGCTTCGTGCCGAGCAGGCGAAACTGCGCGAACGCGGCGTGCATCGCGGCATCGGCTTTGCGTCGTTCATCGAAGTCACCAATCCGTCGGCGGCGTTCTACGGCGTCGGCGGCGCGCGCATCTCGTCGCAAGACGGCGCCACCGTAAAACTCGACGCGACCGGCGCGATCTCGATTCATTCCGGCGTCACGGAACAAGGGCAGGGGACGGAATCGATTTTGGCGCAAGTGGTGGCGACGTCGTTCGGTGTGCCGATCGAGCGCGTGCGCGTCTTCACCGGAGATACCGACAACACGCCTTACGGCGGCGGCACCTGGGCGTCGCGCGCCGCCGGCATCGGCGGTGAGGCGGCATGGCAGGCCGGCAAGGCGCTTCGCGGCAACGTGCTCGCCGCGGCAGCATCCATTCTTCAAGCCGATCCGAAGGCGCTCGATATCCGCGCCGGCATCGTGGTCGACGCCGACACCGGCCGCGAGCGGATGGGGCTCGATGAAGTTGCGCGCGTGGTCTATTTCCGCCCCGACACGTTGCCGCCCGGCTTCCAGCCCGAATTCGTAGTCACGCGTCATTACGTGCCGCGGGCCTGGCCGTTCGCTTTTACCAACGGCGTGCAGGCGTCTTATCTCGAGGTCGATATCCGCACCGGCGAGGTCAAGCTGCTGCGGCACTGGTGCGTCGAAGATTGCGGCACGGTGATCAATCCGCAGCTGGTCGACGAGCAGATCCGCGGCGGCATCGTGCAGGGCATCGGCGCCGCGCTGTTCGAACATTGCCTCTATGACGGCGACGGCCAGATGCTCAACGGCACCATGATGGACTATCTGGTGCCGATGGCGACGGAAATGCCGGACATCGACATCGGCCACATGGTGACGCCGACGGCGGACTCCGAACTCGGCGCCAAGGGCGCGGGCGAAGCCGGCACCGCCGGTGCGCCGGCCTGCGTGATGAACGCGATCAACGACGCGCTGCGCCCGCTCGGCGCCACGCCGCTGACGGCGATGCCGTTTACGCCGCAGCGCGTGCTTGAGGCGCTCGGCCGCGTGTAAATTGCCGGCTATCCGGGCCGCTCGCGCGGCTTCGGAATAGCGGTATACATTGCCGCCATGTCCCCCGAGTCGAAGCCCAAAGTCATAGCCATGATCGTCGGGGCGGCGATCGTGATGCAGCAGTTCGACGCCACGGTCGTCACCACGGCGCTGCCGCAAATGGCGATCTCGCTGCACACCGATCCGGTGCGGCTCTCGGTGGCGGTGACCGCCTATCTCCTGAGTCTCGCGGTGTTTGTGCCGGTGAGCGGCTGGGCGGCGGATCGCTATGGCGGCCGCACCATTTTCCGCGCCGCGATCGCTCTGTTCACGCTTGGCTCGATTTGCTGCGGCTTCAGCGAGAATGTCGCCGAGCTGACGGCGGCGCGGGTGCTGCAGGGGTTTCGGCGGCGCCATGATGGTGCCGGTCGGGCGGCTGGTGCTGTTCCGCAGCGTCGAGAAAGCGACGCTGATCGGCACCATGGCCTATCTGCAGGTGCCGGCGCAGTTCGGCCCGGTGCTCGGCCCGCCGATCGGCGGTTTCATCACCACCTATTTCTCGTGGCGCTGGATTTTCTGGGTCAACGTGCCGCTCGGCCTGATCGGCATCGCGCTGGTGACGATGTTCTTCGACAACCCGAAGGAGGACACCGAGCGTCCGCTCGACTGGATCGGCTTCGTGCTGACCGGGGCGTCGCTGTTCTGCTTCATGTACGGCATCGAGGCGATCGGCCGCGGACACGCGCCGAATATTCAACCGTTGTGATCTTGCTCGTGGTCGGCAGCGCGATTGGCGCGTTGGCGTTGCGTCACCTGTTGCATACCCCGCACCCGCTGCTCGACCTTTCGATCTTCCGCATTCCCACCTTTCAGGTCAGCGTCACCGGCGGTTCGCTGTTCCGCGCCGGCGCCGGCACGCTGGTGTTCCTGCTGCCGCTTTTGCTGCAGGTGGTGTTCGGCATGACGGCCTTCGCCTCGGGCACCATCACCTTCGCGACCGCGCTGGGCTCGATGTCGATGAAGATGACGGCGCGGTTTGCCTTGCGACACTTCGGCTTCCGCACCGTGATGATCGTCGACACGCTCATCAGCGCGGTGACGATTTTCATGTGCGCGTTCCTCAACGCGTCGATGCCGGTGGTGGTGATTTTCGGTTACCTGTTGATCGCCGGCTTCTTCCAGTCGCTGCAATTCACCGCGACGCAGGCGATGACCTATGCCGACGTGGAGCAGCCGCAAATGAGCACCGCGACCAGCATCGCCGGCATGACGCAGCAATTAAGCCGCGGCTTCGGCATTTCGGTCGTCGCGGTAATCCTCAATCTTTCGATGGCGTGGCGCGGTGCCGGGCATCTCGGCACGCCGGATTTCATGATTGCCTTCAGCTCAGCGGCCGTGATGGCGCTGCTGTGCATCCCGTTTGTCTGGTACTTGCCGCCCGATGCGGCGGCCGAGGTCAGCGGTCATCGGCCGAAAACGGCTGTTTAATTCGCTGCAATCTCAATTCATCGCTGTCATTGCCGGCGGGTCGTCGTTTGTCCTTGAACGCTTTTCGTCGATTTTTTCTACCAGCAACCGCATGTAAGCCATCATTTGCAATGACTCACGCCTTAGCTCCGAGAGTTCGCGATCTTTATCTTCCAGGGCTTTTCTTAAATTGAAGATCTCTTCATTTGCCGTCTGCAGCGTCGCCGCCGCATCGACAAACTTGCGATACGATGCCTCGGCTTCGTCAGTGCGATCGCGCAATTTGCGCTGTGCCTCGGTCAGCAATGTTTCTTCGATCTGGTCTTTGGGAGACGTATTTGGCGCGTCCTGTGAGGCTTCGCGCACCAAACCTGCCGTCCGGCGGATCAACGCCAGCACGAATTGTCCGACTTTCTCGAACTGATCCGAATTATCCGGGACGGCTATCGAAACCGGCGGTTCAGCAGGGCTGGATTTGGAGCTTTCGTCAGGCATTTTGTGCAATTCAGCGAAACCGAAACGATTTCACTCCGCCCATGCGTAAAAGACACGAAACGCCGGCCGCTTAGACTTCCGAGCCGGCTACGCGGAAGTGATGGGGGTAACGCGGCGACTGATCAGGCTGCCTGGTCCCAACATTCCCAAGATCAATAAACTGCCGCTGTATCTCGTTGGAGATGGCCGTGAACCATTTTTCGGCGCGCTCTGCCCTCGCCTGATAGTGCTCGGACTTGGCTTCGAGTTCCTTGATCCGGTTGTGCGCGGTCTGCAGTTGCAGCGTCAGCTCGTTAATGGTGCTGATCGCCTGACTGTTGCCTTCCCTCGCTGCGCTGGCGGCGCGACCGATTAGGTCTAACGCCGTCTGGCCGGCACTATCCATGGAGTCCTTCAGCTCAACCAGATTATCTCTGGGCGCATAAGACGATCCCAAGAACGAATCCGTTCGATATGGTTTTGAAATCACGGCCAGCCCTCAGTTCCAAAACTCATCAACTTAGTCGACTGTTTGGCAATGCAAATGAATTGTCTGATTTGCGCCGCTGTTTTCCACAGGAATCGGGCCAAAGGCGACGCTTGAAAGCGTTCAAGAAATTTGTTTGGCGGATTGAGTTCGGCATCGAGACAGGTACGAAGTCCTAGCCGAATTGCTTCGCCCGCCCCGGGAACAGTTTTAGTGCGTTCGCGCGCGAGATTTTTGCAAGCTCCTCCGGTGATAGAAAACCGGGAGCGGTGAAGTCGGCAACCTCCTCCGCGACCACGCGATCATTGCAGAACGGCCAGTCGCTGCCGAACAGGATTCTGTCAGGCGCCGCGATTTGCGAGAGCGCGCCATAGGGTTGTGGCCCCGAAGCAAGTGCGTTGTCGTACCAGAATGTGCGAAGTCCGGCGAAAATCTCCTCGCGCGAGCGCTGCTTCAGCCGCTTGTCGATCATCGGCGCCACCGAAAGCCGCCAGGCCAAAAACGGCAGCGTGCCGCCGGCGTGGGACAGAATGAAGCGGATGGCGGAGAAGCGCTCCAGTGCGCCGGTGAACAGCAGATTGACGGCGGCGCGGGTGGTGTCGAACGGATATTCGATCATGAAGCCGGGCCACGGCAGGTCGAGCGACTTGCTCGACGGATGCAGGCTCGGATGGATGTGCGCGACGGCGTTGCGAGCGTTGAGATAGTCCAGCACCGGATCGAACGCGGCGTCGCCGAGAAACTTCCCGCCGTAGCTGGCGAACAGCGAGATGCCCTCGAAGCGCAGGGTCTCAAGGCAGTAGCGCGCTTCGGCGAGGGCGGCGTCGATGTCATGCATCGGCAAGAGGCCGAAGCAGCCGAAGCGCGTCGGATGTTGCGCGATCAACTCGGCGGCGTAGTCGTTGCAGCGGCGGGCGAAGGCCGCAGCCTTGTCGTCGGGGAGAAAACCGACGCCCGGTTGGCCGAGCGACAGCATGGCGAGCGCAATTCCGTGCTCGTCCATCAGCTCAAGCGCAAGCTGCGGCGTCCAGTCCGGATAGCGGCCGATCGCTGGGCCGGTGCCGGCCGCGTATACCGCATCGCGATAGAATTGCGGGATCAGGTGGAAGTGAACGTCGATCATTCCGGCCGTCATGGGTGCACTCTCGCAGGATTTCGCGCACAGTAGCGCATGGCTGCGCCGCGCCTGTCCAGCCGCGGAACGCTTGCCCGCCCGCAGTCGGCTTCTACAATGACGTCATGAGCAACTGGAAAGATCAGCAAGTCATCATCGTCGGCGGCGGCATCGGCGGGCTCGCCGCAGCATTGGCGCTGGCGCGCAAGGGCATCCCGTCGCAGGTGATCGAGCAGGCGCCGGAGTTCAAGGAAATCGGCGCCGGCATTCAGCTCGGCCCCAACGTGTTCTGGATGTTCGAAATCCTCGGCCTGGTCGAGCCGATCAGCGCGCTCGCGGTGTTTCCGAACAACCTGATCATGATGGATTCGATTACCGGCGAGGAGGTGACGCGGATTTCGCTTGGCGATTCGTTCCGCAAGAGATTCCATCATTCCTACGGGCTGATTCATCGCGCCGACTTGCACAAGGTGCTGCAGGCAGCTTGCGAGAAATCCAATCTCGTCAAGCTCGACGCATCGCAGAAAGTGATCAAGGTCGATCAATCCGGCGATGGCGTTACGGCGAGAACCGAAAGCGGCAAGGACTATCGCGGCGCGGCGCTGATCGGCGCCGACGGCCTGTGGTCGACGATCCGCGAAATGGTCGTCGGCGACGGCAAACCGAGAGTTGCCGGGCACATTACTTATCGTGCGGTGCTGCCGACGTCGGAAATGCCGGAGAAATTCCGCTGGCAGGACATGGTGCTGTGGGCGGGCGAGAAAGTGCACCTCGTGCATTATCCGTTGCGCACGGGTGAGCTGTTCAACCTCGTCGCCACGTTTCACTCTGACCGTTACGCGGAAGGCTGGGACAGCTTCGGAGATCCAGCCGAACTGCACGAGCGTTTCGCCAAGACCTGCGCGCCGGTGCGGACGCTGCTCAACAAGATCGAGAGCTGGCGGATGTGGGTGCTGTGCGACCGGGAACCGGTCAAGGAATGGAGCAAGGGCCGGATCACGTTGCTCGGCGATGCGGCTCATCCAATGCTGCAATACCTGGCGCAAGGCGCCAACATGTCGATCGAGGACGGCGTTTGCCTCGCCAACAAGGTCGTCGAAGCAAACGGCGATTATGCGGCTGCATTCCTCGCTTACCAGCAGGCCCGCTATTTGCGCACCGGCCGCGTTCAGATCATGGCGCGGGTCTATGGCGAATTTTTCCATACCAGCGGTGTGGCGAAAGAGCTGCGCAACATGATGCTCAGCTCGCGGACGCAGGACGACGCGATGGCGGGAATGGACTGGCTTTACAGCAAACAACCCGAGTTGATGCCGAAAGCGGTCAGCTAGGGATCGCGGAGTGTTCGCCGAACTGGCTGGCTTTCACTCGCCGGCGTGCACTTCGCCGATGCCGACGCGCTGGCCGTCGGGTTTGCTGACATAAAGGTGCTGTTGCAGCACCTCATCCATGTTTTCATACATGGCATACAGATCGTCGCAGTAGACCGACGGGTTGTCGTAACCATTCTTCTTGGAGAACCGGTGCGGGAGATAGCCGCCGCCGCAGACGTTCATGTATTTGCACTGCCGGCACTTCTCCGCGAGGTTGATCGAGGCATCGCGCGCGGCTTTCCAGCGCGGCTCCTTCCTGACCTCGTCGAGTGCGTGATCGAAGATATTGAAAGTCGTCTCGCTTGAGCCTTCGCCGGCGATGCGCAGCACGTCATGCGCCTCGACCGTGCCGTCGGTCATGATCGTGCAAAGCTCGACCGGCTGGTAGCCGACGCCTTCGGTCGGTGCGTTTTTGCCGAGAAGCGCCGCGACCATATCGGTGACGGTCCGTATTTCGACCGTTTCCTTGTCGCGGTTTGCCTCCAGCCAGCGATCGAACAACGCGTTGTAGAATGCGGCGATCGATGGCGGCCTTTCGTCAACGGTCGCGTCGGGAATCATGATGTCGTAATGAGCGATGCCGCAGTCGGCAAAAAAATCGGTGTAATCCTTTGGCGAATTTGCCGGATTGCAGACTGCAAGCGCGTTGACGGTGATCCCGCGTTTCAGAAGCAGCTGCGCCGCACGTTCGGCGGCGGCGTGGGTGCCGCCACCCTGGAAAGTCTTTCGGTGGGCGTCATGAATATGACTCGGTCCATCGAGGCTGATCGCTACCGAAATTCCGTTGGCCGCGAAGCAGTCGGCCCATGCGTCGTTGATCAGCACGCCGTTTGTGGTGACCGCGATAGGGAAAACGGTCCCCGTGCGCATCGTGATGGCGTCACAGCCGGCGGCAAAACGATTGAAATTCTCAATGCCCCACAGCAGCGGTTCGCCGCCATGCAAAACGAGAGGAAGATCCGGCAGGGAGTGCGCGGTGACGTGCTCTTCCAGGCGCTGGAGCAATTGCTCCAGCACCTTCTCGCTCATCATCTTGGGCTTGCTATAGACCGCCGGATCGCGAAACCAGTAGCAGTACGAGCAATCGATATTGCATCTCGACGCTACCTTGATCAGGAGCTGCGAGATCGGTTGGTCCTGGAATACGCGAGGAGCCGAACCGTCGACTGACATACAGGATTCCGGCTTACCTGAAGGCAGGCGAAGCGATCAGTATCTGCCGAAGCCGCGGCGGAAGCCGCCGTACGGGCCGATAAAGGCGCGGCGGAAGCCGCCGTACGGACCAACGTAGCCGCGGCGGAAGCCACCATACGGACCAACGAAAGCGCGCCGGAACCAAACCGGGGTAACTTCCGGCACATCGACCGAATTGCTTTCGTCGATGTAGACGCCGGTATTCTCTTCCTTGATCGGATCAGGAGACTTGTTGAGGAGCGCGTTGATCCCCGGGTGATCGCTCTGGACCGTCGTGCCCGGGCCGTGCAGCTGCAGAAGGCTGGCCAAAACCTTGAGAGTAGGAATCGTCATGGTCGGTACTCCGCTCGTCGCCGGCCGGAACTGTACGCCCCGTGCCGGTCATTGCAAGGTTGGACGTAGCTGATGTCCCCTAAAGGAATATGACAGTAACGAAATGGTTTCATTGTGGCGCTGCAACGCACAACCGGCTGGCGAAATCCAGACTTGTGAGCGCGTCAGTGCGAATCCTTCGCCGGAAATGGCGATTGTGATTCTCGTCCGCGATGGAATTCCGGCGTTGGCGGCGGACCCCAGACGTTGGTCTTGCCGGCGACCCAGGTCTTCGGCCGCTGCGGGGTATCCTGATGCCATGGCCGCGGCTCGAAATAGCCGAGCTCTTCATCGAGCATCTTGTCGAGCTCGCAGAAGTATTCGATGACCTGATCGTCAGGGTTGCGATGATAGGTGGCGATGTTGTGCCCCGGGCCGTGCCGCAGCGGTCCCCAGATGATCGGGATCTTGCGCTGGCCGAACAGGTCGCACGAATTCTGCAGGTGGATGAAGTCCTTCAGCTCGAACGCCATGTGATGCATCTTGTTGCCGGTGCCGCGGATGAAATTCACCGTGTGGTGATCGCTGTTGCAGCGCATGAACACGAAGAAGTCGTCGATCCAGTCGGACACTTTGAAGCCGAGCACCTTTTCGTAGAACTCCGCGGTCTTCTGCGGATCGTCGACCACCCAGGCGATGTGGCCGAGCTTGAGCGGGCCGGTGCCGAGATGCAGCAGGTGCTTGCCGAGATAGCTCCACTCCTTGAACAGCGCGATCGTGGTGCCCTTGTTGTCCTTGAAGGTGAGCACCTGGCCGATGCCGGGAACTGAGTCGTTGCGCAGTTCGCTGGCGATGCCGTGTTCGGAAAGCTCGCGGGCCAAAGCGCCGAAATCGGACTCGGGCGCGACTTCGAACGACAGCATCGCGCAGCGCTCGGTATCGGCCTTGTTAAGTTGGATCGCGAGCTGGCCGATCTGGGTGACGAGGAAGGCGCGATCCTTCTCGCGCTCGGCCAGCACCAGGCCCATCACCTGCGTGTAGTAGTCGATCATTTTTTGCAGGTCGGGCGTTTCGTAGGTGGCGTGTCCGATGCGCCGGGGCTTGATCATCCTTCGTCTCCTGCCGCGATCATCTTCGCTGATCTTTCGGATCTTGGGCGGCAATCAACCACCGGCCCCATTCGAACTCAAGAGCGCCTCTTGAAGGCCCGGAAAGTGGCCTTGCCAATCGCCCCCGATCGCGGTTTGGTCGCGGCAACGTTTTTTCAGGGAGTAGATGCACATGGCTGGGGCTAAGAAGGCGGGGACTAAAAAGGCAGCAACCAAATCGACCGGTTACAAGCTTGCGACTTACAAATCGAGCGATGGTCCGCGCGCCGGCCTCGTCATCGGCGAAGAGGTGTTCGACGCCGCCAAGCTGACCGGCAAACCGGCCTATGCGACGGTTCTCGGAATTCTGGCCGACTGGAAGCGGGCCGAGGGTCTCCTCAAGAAGGCAGCGGCGGGCGCGGCGAAGAGCCGGGCCAAACGGCAGCCGCTGAAAAAGACCAAGTTGCTGGCTCCCGTCCAATATCCGTCGACGATTTACTGTGCCGGCGCGAATTACGCCGACCACGCCGCCGCGATGGCTGCCAAAGAGGGCATCGAGCTGCCGACCGACCCGCACGCGCTGGGCTTAAAGCCCTGGCATTTCATCAAGGCGGCGCGGACGATCACCGATCCGGGCACCAGCATCAAGATGACCGGCTATGCCCAGGCCATGGATTACGAAATCGAGCTGGCCGCCGTGATCGGCAAGCCGGCCAAGGATGTTTCGATCGACAAGGCGTTGTCGTATGTCGCCGGCTATACGGTCTCCAATGACCTGTCGGCGCGTGACCGCGGCCGCCGGCCTGCGGTTTCGGCGACGTCACCGTTCAAGATGGACTGGACCAAGCACAAGACCTTCGAGGGCTCCTGTCCGCTCGGTCCGTGGATTGTCCCGGCAAGCGACATCAAGGACCCGCAAAACCTGAACATGAAGCTGTGGGTCAACGGGCAGATCAAGCAGGATTCCAACACTGGCAAGATGTTGTTCAATCTGGCCGAGCAGATTTCGCAACTGTCCGAGAATATGACGCTGCACCCCGGCGATCTTATTCTGACTGGCACGCCGTCGGGTACTGGCGCGGAAAGCGGCAATTTCCTCAAGTCTGGCGACGTCGTGAAGCTCTGGATCGAGAACATCGGCGAGATCGAAAACCGGATGGTTTGAGCGGCGTTTAGGCAACGTTGGGCCGCCGCGGCGGCATGGCTGTGCCCGTCGCGCGGCCCACGAGGCTGTGCTAGAATGGTTCTTAGTTGGGTAGCTCATGGCGGCCCACCGCAGAACCAAAACCAAGAGCGTAGGCGAGGGTAGAGCGCATATGGCGGAGAAATTTGTCGCAAAGCTTGCGGAGATGAAAGACGGCGAACGGCGAATCGTTTTTGTCGGCGACAACGAGATCGGTGTTTTCAAGCACGAAGGCGAATTTTACGCCTACAGCAATTTCTGCCTGCACCAGGGCGGCCCGGCTTGCGAAGGCCTGACCATCGCCAAGGTCGAAGAGCGGCTTCGTCCCGACAAGACGTCGATGGGCCTGTTCTTCTCGGAAAACGAAATGCACTTCGTCTGTCCGTGGCACGGCATGGAATACGACATGAAGACCGGCGAATGCGTTAGCGATCGCAAGATGCGATTGAAGAAATACAAGACGCTGCAAAAAGGCGAGGATCTCTATGTCGTCGCCTAAGCGCGCGGCAAAGGGCTCTTCCAAAGCCGTGACAAAGACGGCGGCAAAAACTGTGCGCCGTGGCCCCGTTGCGCGGCCGTCCGGCAAGCCCAAGATGCAGGTTGTCGAAGGTGCATCGGCGGATGCCATCCGTGTTGCTGCCGTGCTCGAGCGCAGCATCGTCGACGGCAAGCTCGACATGGTGTCAGCGGAAGCGTTGCAGAAGCTGCTGGCAGCCGCCTGCCGTCTCTACACCGCGCGCACCGAAGCCGGCGAGCAGCTCGCTACCGTGCCAAAGAATTCGATTTCCGCCACCGATGTGATGGTCACAGCGAGTGGATTGTTGAAAGCAGTCGATCTCGCTGTGTTCGAGCTCGGCATGTGGCAAAGCTGGACGGGCCGCTAGCCCGTTTTTGAATAGACGCATACGTCAGGAGGATCGCTATGGATCTTATTGCTGATCGGGGCCGGCGCGTAACAGTTGAAGAACTGAACACCAGCCAGTTGCTCTCTCACGCCCGCAAGCAGGCGGCGGCGCGCAATCTCGACGACATGCTGATCGTCGACGTCGACGCGCACCACTACGAAAACGAGCACATGGACGAGATCATGCCGTTCATGGAGAACGAGGTGCTCAAGCAGCTCGCCATGGCCGGTAGCGCCAGGACGCGCAGCCGGGGTGCGTTTCTGCCGCAGACTGTCGGCTTCCAGGATATCGGCGGCCGCGTGACGCGCTATCCGATGCGGACCTCTGAGAAGACGCCGGAAGGCAAAATCCGCGATGTCGAGATCGGCCATCGCTGGATGGACGCGATGAGCGTCGATTATTCCTGCCTGTTCCCGACCGGTATGCTGTCGATTGGCTTGCATCCGCAGAAGGAAATGGAATCGGACATCTGCTGGGCCTACAACCGCTGGCTCACCGAAAAAGTGCTGCCGGATTCCGGCGGGCGCTTCTTCTCCATGCTTTGCCTGCCGTTCTCCGATCCGGAAGAAACGCTCCGTCACGTCGAGGCCTTCGGCCATCGCAAAGGCGTCGGCGGTTTCATGGTGACGACGGTCCGCAACAACCTGGCGGTCAACGATAACGCCTACATCAAGACCTATCGCGCCATCGAGGAACGCGGTCTGGTGCTGTCGTTCCACTCCGGCCCGAACTGGGGCGAGCCGATCTTCAAGAGCTGCAACCGCTTCCTCACGGCGCACGCGCTCGGCTTCTCCTGGTACAACATCGTCAATCTGTCGAACTGGGTCATCAACGGCATGGGCGAGCGCTTCCCGAAGCTGCCCGTGGTCTGGATCGAGTCCGGTCTGGCCTGGGTGCCGTTCCTGATGCAGAAGCTCGACCACGAGTACATGCTGCGCCCTTCGGAAGCGCCACTGCTCAAGAAGAAGCCGTCGGACTATATGCGCGACATGTTCTACTCCACGCAGCCGATGGAGATTCAGGACATGGGGGCGCTGGAGACCACATTCCGCATGATGAATGCGGAAACGCAGGTCCTGTACTCCTCCGATTATCCGCACTGGGACTTCGACCTGCCGTCGACGATCTACGATCTGCCGTTCCTGACGGAAAAGGCGAAGCACAACATCCTTGGTGGCACCGCGGCGCGCCTGTTCAAGCTGCCGCCGCGCAACGACAAGCAGAAAGAGAACCTGAAGAAGTTCGGCAATCTGACGGCTACAGCCGCCTGATAATCGCTTGCTGAAGGCTCTCGCGATACGGAAGCCCGGCCTTGCGCCGGGTTTCTGCTTTTTGATGTGGGCAGCAGCCACAACTTGCGTCGGCGCTACGCTGGCCCGCGCCCAGGACGCCGTGGCCGATTTCTATCGCGGCAAACAGATCAACGTTATCGTCGGATCTTCGGCCGGCGGCGGCTACGACGCTTATGCGCGGCTGATCGCACGGCACTTCAGCGACCACATGCCGGGCAATCCCGATGTCGTCGTGCAGAACATGCCGGGTGCCGGCAGTGGAAAAGCGGCTGGCTACATCTATTCCGTCGCCCCGAAGGACGGCACCGCAATAGCGGCGGTCGCTCCCGGAATTTTGCTCGATCCGCTGATTGGCGGCGTGCAGGTTCAGTATGATCCGGCCAAGTTAAGCTACGTCGGTAATGCCAACGCCGACGTTTACATCTGCTTCCTGCGTAGCGACGCGCCGGCCAAGAATTTCCAGGACGCGATGACGCACGAGGTCATCCTCGGTGCCAGCAATGCCGGCGGCACGACGCGCGATCTGCCGGCGATGATGAACAACATGCTGGGGACCAAATTCCGCGTGGTCAGCGGTTATGCCGGCAGCAAGGAGATCACGCTGGCGATCGAGCGCAATGAGGTCCATGGCGCCTGCGGCATCGGCTGGACCGGACTGCCGACCATGCATCCCGACTGGTTTGCCAAGAAGCTGATGAATGTCATCGTTCAGATCGATGTGAAAGGTCATGCCGATCTCAACAAGATGGGCGTGCCGCTGGCGGCGCAATTCGCCAAATCCGGCGAAGATCGTCAGGTGATCGAGCTGATCGAAAGTCAGGGACAGTTCGGCCGGCCGTATTTTGGACCGCCCGGCGTTCCGCCAGAGCGCGTGGCCGCGCTGCGCAAGGCATTCGTCGATACGTTCAACGATCCTGCACTGCGTGCCGAGGCGGCGAAGGTGGAACTCGATATCGACTTTATGTCTGGTGACGATCTGCAGGCGCTGGTGACGAAGCTCTATGCACTTCCGCCAAATATCATCGCGCGCGCCAAACAGGCGTTGATCTATACACCGCCGCAATAAGCAACCACGCAAGCAGGGAGGTACGCGACGTGCAGACGTCGAAACGAGTGATCGTCGATTCACAGGTCCATCTCTGGAAAGCGGAGTCGCCGGATTGGCCATGGCTGCCCGGCTTCCCGCCGCAGCTTCCGGATCCGATGACCATTGAGCGGCTTCTTCCCATGATGGACGAAGCCGGCGTCGACCGCGTTGTGGTCGTGCCGCCGTCGTGGCCCGGTGACCGCAACGATTACGGGATCGAGGCGTTCAAGCGATACCCCGATCGCTTCCGGGTGATGGGTCGCATTTCACTGCAGAATCCGGACGCGGCGAAGCTCCTGCCGAAGTGGAAAGAGCAGCCCGGGATGGTCGGGATTCGCGTGCTGTTCGTCGGCCCGCGCGCGCCGTGGCTGACGGATGGCTCTTCCGACTGGTTCTGGCCGGCGGCGGAGAAGGCGCAACTGCCGGTGATGTTCTATGCTCCAGGCCAGGTGTCGCGCTTTGCGGCGATCGCCGAGCGCCACCCGGACCTGACACTGATCATGGATCACATGTGTCTGCATCCTTCGATGCTGAAGGACGGAACGCTGAGTGAGGCCGTTGCGCAAACGGCGGCTCTCGCGAAGTATCCCAACATATCCGTGAAGCTGTCGGGCACGCCGCATGTGTCAACGGAGTCCTATCCGTTCCGGGACATGGCCGGCCATCTGAAAAAGGTATTCGAGGCCTACGGCCCGCGGCGCTGCTATTGGGGCACCGATCTCACGAACTCATTTGATCGGGGAAGCTACCGGCAGCGCGTCACCCATTTCACTGAAGAGCTGAGCTTCCTGTCGGAAGACGACAAGGATTGGGTGATGGGGCGCGCGATCCTGGCGCGGCTCAACTGGACGTAACTCAATCTGTACTTTGACGCGTCGCGCAAAGCCAAAGGCGAACCGCAGCAGGAGCCAACTGCTGCCGGTTCGCCTTTTTCGTTCGCTCAGACGTTCGTTGCTCAGACTAACGAGAGCGGATCAGGGCAGAGCGCTCTGGATGCTGGTGAACACCTGGACCAGCTTTTGGCCGACCTTGTCGACGCTGGGGATGATGGCCACCGAGACGCCTGATGCGATCAGGCCATACTCGATAGCGGTCCCGCCGGACTCGTTTTTTATGAACCGCTTGATGTGATTCAGCATGTTTGACGCCCCTGAAACCTGTCGTTGCACGAAGATCAATTCACGCGGCGTGCAATAGCGAAAAACGCGTGGTAAATAAATCGTAAGCCGAATTAAGCGTGAATTTACACGTGAGTTAACGGGAGCCGGCGCGCGGAGGATGCAATGAACCTTGGTTTCTTCATCATGCCGGTGCATCCGCTGGAGCGGAATTACGCCGAGACCCTTCGCGAGGATCGCGAGGCCTTCATCCTTGCCGACAAGCTTGGTTATACGGAAGGTTATTGCGGCGAGCACCTGACCGATCTCGCCGAAAATATCCCGTCCAGCCTGATGTTCTGCGCCTCGCTCGCGGGGTTTACCAAAAAGATCAAACTCGGCACCGCGGTGACCAATCTGCCGTTTTGTCATCCGCTCCTGGTGGCGACGCACGCGGCGCTGGTCGACAATCTGCTGGAAGGCCGGTTGCTGTTTGGCATCGGCGCCGGCGTGTTGCGCACCGACATGGAGGCGCTGGAACTGCTCGACGCCGACCGCGGCGCCATGTTCGAGGAAGCGATCGACCACATCATCGCGCTGTGGACCAAAGACGCGCCCTACGATCTCAAGGGCAAGTTCTGGAATATTTCCACGGCAAAGACGCGATGGCCCGAGATCGGGCTCGGCAACGTCGTTCAGCCTTATCAGAAACCGCACCCGCCGATTGTCGGTACCGCGACGGACCCGCACTCGAAAGGGTTGATCGCGCTCGGCAAGCGCGGCTGGTGGCCGGTCTCTTCACATTTTCTGCATCGCAATCATCTGCTCAGTCAGTGGGCCAATTACGCCCAGGGCTGCACCGAGGGCGGACACAAGGCTGACCGCGCCAACTGGCGCGTCGCGCGCTCGATCTTTGTTGCCGATGACGACAAGACCGCTTTCGCTTACGGCGGTGACGATGCCAGAAGCCCGTACCGGTTTTACATGAATCAGCTCACGGCAAAGCTGCGCAAGGGTAATCGCCTTGGCGGATTCAAGGAACGCCTCGACATGCCGGACGCGGATCTGACGCTCGATTACATCTTTAACAACGTTGTCATTCGCGGCAGCGTCAACCGCGTCGTCGATGGCATCCTGGCTCTGCATGAGCAGATCGGTGATTTCGGCACGCTGCTTTATTGCGGCAAGGACTGGGCCGATGCGGCGCTGTCGCGCCGCTCGATGGAGTTGATGGCGGAGAAGGTGATGCCTGCGGTGAATGCCGCGATCGGCAAGCGCGCCGCGGCGGAATAAGCGCCGCAGCCGGCAGAATCACTACCGCCATCGCGTCGGGAACCGGCGCCCGATCTGCGCGTTTAACCATCACTCAATCAGAGAATATGGCGGAGATCGGGCGCAGTGCAGCATCCCGAATATGCATGATTTTGAAATAACAAGATAAATCAGTTATTTAGTGGATGTTTGTGCGACGCACAAAACGCTGGCCATATCGGTTTTATGACGTTATGCAGATCGCTTCCAACAAACAATCAGGGACGGACCCGGAATGAAGACGATTCTTGCCGCATGCATTCTCCTTGGCCTTTCAATGACGGCCGCAAGTGCAATCGACCTTGCCGAGCTTGCTCCGTGCAAGCCTGCCGCAGCCAGGATGTGCGATCGCTCTAGCGGAATGTCATTTGATAATCTGCTTCGTTGCGGTGCGACGCTTGCCGCTCACAGCTGGCGCGTCAGCAGCGATTGCCGCGCCGTGCTTAAGAAGTACGGGCAGCTGTAAGCAGCGAATTCCTCTGACGGTGTTCTGAAATGCAAAAACCCCGGCGCCGAAACGCCGGGGTTTGTCGTTGCTGGATGGTCTATTCTCGAACTGCTGCTTACTAGAACAGATGCGAGAAGATGAAATACAGCGTGCCTGACAGCGCCATCGCGGCGGGCAGCGTCAGCACCCAGGCCAGCGCGATGTTGCGTACCGTGGACCACTGCAGGCCGGAGCCGTTCGCCGCCATGGTGCCGGCAATACCCGACGACAGCACGTGCGTCGTCGACACCGGCAGTCCGTAGCCGTCAGCCGCTGCGATCGTTGCCGCTGCGGTGATTTCAGCGGCGGCGCCTTGAGCGTAGGTCAGGTGGGTCTTGCCGATCTTCGATCCCACCGTCACCACGATCCGCTTCCAGCCGACCATGGTGCCGAGACCCAGCGCGATAGCGACGACGATTTTCACCCAGTACGGGATGAACTTGGTCGCACCATCGAGCGAGCCTTTGTAGGCATTCAGCGCCTTGACGTCGCTCGCGTTGAGCTGAGCCGCATCGTCCTTGCTCAGGAAGCGGATCGCTTCCGAGGCGAGGTACATGTCGTTACGGGTGTTGCTGACGTTATCCAGCGGCACTTTGGTAATCGACCCGTATTGAGTCACTTCTTTCGAGATGTCGCCCACGACAGCTGCAAGCGATGAGAAGGTGTCGTCTGTGAGCTGGTGCTGCGCCACATAGGCGGTTACCGCCGCCCGGGGGTCGCTGGCCGCGGGATGGCCGGCTGCCTTTGCGTTGATGACCGCAACCGCCGCAGTTGAATTTGCGGCGAACTGGGCGATTTGGCTGTCCGGCATTGACCGGTTAAGCGCGTACGTGGTCGGCACCACACCGATCAGGATCAGCATGATCAAGCCCATGCCTTTCTGACCGTCATTGGAGCCGTGGAAGAAGCTCACCAACGTGCAGGTCAGAATGAGAATGCCGCGGATCCACGCCGGCGGTTTCTCTTCGCCCTTCGGCTCAGAAAACAGCTGCTCTTTCATTCTGCCGGAGATGACGAATTTCAATGCCAGCAGCAGGATAGCAGCGAGCGCGAAACCAAAGACCGGCGACAACAGCAGCGCCTTGCCGATCGACGTGGCCTGGGTCCAATCGACGCCCGAGGTACCACTACGGCCGTGCAGCAGCGCATTGGTGATGCCGACGCCGATCACCGATCCGATCAGCGTGTGCGAGCTGGACGCCGGGAGACCAAAAGACCAGGTCCCGAGATTCCAGATGATCGCTGCGATCAACAGCGCGAAGACCATGGCAAATCCGGCGCTCGAGCCGACTTGCAGGATCAGTTCGACCGGCAACAGCGAGACGATGCCGAAGGCGACCGCACCGGAAGACCACAGCACGCCGAGCAGGTTGAACATGCCCGACCAGACCACCGCAATATTGGCCGGGAGCGAGCGGGTATAGATGACGGTCGCGACGGCATTCGCGGTGTCATGGAAGCCGTTGACGAACTCGAAGCCCAGCGCGATCAGCAGCGCCACGAACAACAGGAGGAACGGAAGGTAGCTGGTAAGCTTCGCGCCTGCCGCGTCGATGTCGGAATAGATGCTGTAGGCTGCGAAAAGCAAACCTGCCGCCAGCACGCCCATAAACAGGATGAGCGTGAGCGGATTAACTCCGTGGTCGAGCTTCGGCCCGCCATGCCCGGCGGGTTCGATTGAGCCCGGTAACGCTGTAATATCAGTCATGACACCCCTCTTATTAAGACTGCCTAATACTGCGGCGGACTTTGGTCAGCCTGTATGACAGCTGGATGACAGCCTGGCGGCAGTTCCAGTAGATTCGCGCTTTTCCCGGCACTATTCGGCCTTCATGCCGGCGGCCCTGACGATCGGCCACCACTTGTCGATTTCGGCCTGTTGCAGCTTACCGAGCGCTTCCGGGGTCATCATGTCCCGGGGAAATAATGTACGGCCGATGTCGGCCACTCTGGCTCGCACCTTCGGGTCATTCACGGCGGTGACGACGGCCGCATTGAGTTTGTCGATGATCGGGCGTGGCGTTCCCTTCGGCGCCCACATCGAATTCCACGTGGAACTGTAGAGGCCCGGCAAGCCGGCTTCGTCGGTGGTGGCAAGGTCCGGCAGCAGCGGCAGGCGGGTCTTGGCCATGACGGCGTAGGCTTTGATGGTGCCGGCCCGGATTTGCGGTACCGCCGTAACGATGTCGGAGAACACAAAATCGATTTGTCCGCCCACCAGATCCTGGGTGACTTGTCCGCCGCCGCGATAATGCGTGAACTGGAAATGCGTGCCGGTTGCTTGCTCAAACAGCACGCCGGCGACGTGTTGCGGACTGCCGACACCGGTTGTGCCGGACGTCGCTTTGTCGGGATTGGCTTTGAGCCAGGCGATCAACTCCGGCAGGTTGTTGGCCTCAAGCGTCCGGCGTCCAACAATGAGCAAAGGACCGTCGGTGTAGAGCGCGATCGGCGCGAAGTCTTTCTGCAGGTCATAGGGGAGATCGTAGAGCGCGCCGTTGATCACTTGTGTGTTCAGGATACTGAGTCCGATCGTGTAGCCATCGGGATCGGCGCGTGCGAGGCGCGCCGAGGCCGATCGTGCCGCCTGCACCGGCAACATTTTCAACGATGACAGGCTGACCCAGCGTCTCCTGCATGCTGGCGGCGAGGATGCGCCCGGAAATATCGAGCGGCCCGCCCGCGGCGAACGGTACGATCACCGTGATCGAACGGGACGGATAGCCTTGTGCATCCGCAGGGCCCGATAGCGAGCCAATAGCGGCGGCACCGGCAGCGCCGGACAGCTGCAAAACGCGGCGGCGAGTGAGCCTCACGGCGCGATCTCCCTGCTGGCAACGCGACGAGATGTTACACGAGGCATTGGTGTGCGCGAAGAGCGGCGCTGCTATGATCGGGCAGGGATGGAAGCGACAAGGGCGGCGAGCATGGATTTGCTTCGGCGGCAATTCTGCATCACGGCAGCCAGCGCAGTGGCGTGCCAGTGTAGCGGCATCGTCAATCTGGCCCCGCTCCGCCATGGCGTTGGACTATCCGACGCGGCCGGTGAAAATCCTCGAAGGCTTCGGCGGTAGCGGCACGCCGGATCTGATTTCCCGCATCATCGCCCAGTGGTTGTCGGAAAAATTAGGCCAGCCGTTTGTCGTCGAGAACCGCACCGGGGCAGGGGGCAATATCGCGACCGAAGCCATGATCCGATCAGCGCCGGACGGCTATACGCTGCTCACGTGCCTGTCGGCGAACCCAATCAACGCGACTCTCTACCAGCATCTCAACTTCGATTTCCTGCGCGATACCACGCCAGTCGCCGGCCTGATTTCGCTGCCGCTGATCCTTCTGGTCAATCCGTCGTTTCCCGCGCAGACGCTTCCCGAGTTCATCGCCTACGCCAAAGCCAATCCCGGAAAGATCAATATGGCATCGCCCGGCATTGGAACGCCGATGCATGTCGCGGGGGAACTGCTCAAGCTGACGACCGGAGCTAATATTGTGCACGTGCCGTATCGCGGCCCGGCGCCGGCTTTCACCGATCTGCTGGCCGGCCAAATTCAGGCCTTCATCATCACAGTGCCGGCGGCGTTCGGTTTCGTCAAAAGCGGGCAGTTGCGCGCGCTCGGCGTGACCAGCGCCAGACGTGTCGATGTGCTGCCCGATGTCCCGACCTTCGGCGAAGTGTTGCCGGGATTCGAAGCGACGGTTTGGGATGGCATCTGTGCCCCAAAGGGCACGCCGGCGGAAATCGTCGACAAACTCAACGCGGCCATCACCGCCGGGCTGGCCGATCCGCAGATCAAGGCCAGGATCAAGGACCTCGGCGGCGCGCCGATGCCGATGACGCCGGCCGAGTTTGGAAAGTTTCTCGCCGACGAAACCGAGAAGTGGGCGAAGGTGGTGAAATTCTCCGGCGCCAAGGCGGATTGACCGATGATCGAGCTTGCTCGCCGCCGTCTCATCAAACTCGCCGCCGGCGCGCTGGCGCTGCCGGCAATGCCGCGCATCGTCCGCGCGGAAACGTATCCGGCGCGGCCGGTGCGTCTCATTGTTGGAGCGATTGCCGGCAGCGCGCCGGACGTCATTGCCCGGCTGATCGCACAACGGCTTTCGGAGCGGCTCGGGCAGCCGTTTGTCGTTGAGAACCGCGAAGGCGGCAACGGCACGCTTGGCGGAGAAGTCGTCGCCCGCTCTGCGCCGGACGGTTACACGCTGCTGCTGATCAGCGCGTCTTACACCATCGACCCGAGCGTGATCGACGCGCCGAATTTCAACTTCAAGCGCGACATCGCGCCGATCGCGAATGCAGTGATCCTGCCGGCCGTGATCACGGTGAATCCACAACTGCCGCCGAAGACGCTGCCGGATTTCATCGCCTACGCGAAAGCCAATCCCGACAAGGTCAATATCGGCGCGCCCGGCATCGGCAGTCCGCAGTATGTCGCGGGTGAGCTGTTCATGATGATGTCGGATACCAAGCTGTCGATGATCTCCTATCGCGGCGGGCCGCCGGCGGTCACCGATGCAATCGCCGGCCAGATCCAGGGCATGATCGGCACGGTGCTGCTGGTGACCGATCACGTGCGGTCGGGCAGCTTGCGCGCGCTGGCGGTTACGTCCGCGGCGCGGTCGGAACTGATGCCGGACGTGCCGACGGTGGCTGAGTTTGTGCCCGGCTTCGACGCCAATCAGTGGATCGGCATTGGCGCGCCGGCAAAAACACCCAAGGACGTCATCGAAAAACTCAACGCAGAGGTGAATGAGGCCCTTGCTGATCCCGCGATCAAAAAGCGTATCGGCGGTCTTGGCGGCATGACCTTGCCGGGCACGCCTGCCGACTTCACAAAATTCATGGACAGTGAGCTCGAGAAATGGGCCAAGGTGGTGAAGTTCGCCAAGGCTCAAGCGAAGTGAGCAAATCGGAGCTTAAAATGAAGGCTGCGCGCCGACGTTTCCTGCAAATAATGACCGGCGCGGTTGCCTCGCCGGCGATCTCCCGCTTTGCAATGGCTGAGACCTATCCGGTGCGGCCGGTTCATCTCGTCGTGCCGGTCCCGCCAGGCGGCACTTTCGACATTGTGGGAAGGCTTGTCGCCGCGGCGTTGTCGGAACGTCTTGGCCAACAAGTCGTCGTCGACAATCGCGACGGCGTAGCAACCGCCATCGGCACCGGGTTCGTTGCTCATGCGCAGCCTGACGGTTACACGCTGCTGCTTGCCGGGTCTCCCGCCGCGATCAACGAGACCCTTTATCCCAATCTCGATTTCAGATTTCACAAGGGACATCGCGCCGGTCGCCAGCATCGAGCGCGCGCCGCTGATCATGGTGGTGAACACCTCGTTGCCGCCCAAGGACGTCCGGGAGTTCATTGACTACGCCAAAGCCCACCCCAAGACCAATATTGGGTTCGGGCGGCGTCGGATCCACGGGCGACGTTGCCGCCGAACTGTTCAACCAGATGGCCGGATTGAAAATGACACATGTGCCGTACCGCGGCGAAGCGCCGGCGGTAGCCGATCTGCTTGCGGGCCAGATTCAGGTGGTGTTCTCGACGCCGGGCTCCGTGGTTGGCTTCATCAAAGCCGGGACGTTGCGGGCGCTCGCCGTGACCAGCGCCAGGCGGATGGATGTGTTTCCCGGGGTGCCGGCGATTGCGGAAACGGTGCCCGGTTATGAAGCGGTGTCATGGGCTGGGCTCGGCGCGCCCGCCGCAACGCCGCGGGACATTGTCGACAGGCTCAACAAGGAAACCAATGCGGTGCTCGGCCGATGCAAAGGTGCAGGAGCGGCTCGCCGAATTCGGCGCCGTCGTGATGAAGGGCTCGCCAGATGATTTCGGCAAGTTCATCGCCGCGGAAATCGAGAAATGGGGCAAGGTCACCAAGTCTGCCAACATGAAAGCAGGCTAAGCCGTCGTCCAGAAAGCGGACGTCAGATTCGCGACGGACACCGGTAATCAGGGAGGATGGCCGTGAAAGTTCAGCGCAGGCAATTTCTGCAGTTCGTGGCAGGCACCGTTGCGTTGCCGCCTGACATCCCGGTTTGCAGTCGCCGAAGATTATCCGGCGCACCCAATTCATCTTATTGTCGGTTTCGCTCCGGGCAGCACCACCGACATTCTCGCGCGGTTGATGGCGCAGTGGCTGTCGCAACGGCTCGGCCAGCAAGTCGTCATCGACAATCGGCCGGGCGCCGGCGGCAACATCGGCGCCGAGATGGTCGCCAAGTCTGCGCCGGACGGCTACACGCTGATCATGGTGCCGCCGGCGGTCGCGGCGAACGACGCGCTCTACTCAAATCTGAATTTCAATTTTGTGCATGACATCACCGGTGTTGCCGGTGTCGTGCGCGTTCCCAACGTGGCCGAGGTGCATCCCTCGATCCCGGTGAAAAGCATTCCGGAGCTGATCGCCTACGCCAAGGCCAATCCGGGCAAGCTGAGCTATGCTTCGGCCGGCATCGGCACGCCAAGCCATCTCGCCGGCCAGCTCTTCAACGTCATGACTGGAGCTAACCTGACGCACATTCCTTATAAAGGCGACGGTCCGGCGATGGCCGATTTCATCGGCGGCCAGGTCCCGGTGATGTTTGCGACACTCGTCGCCTCGATCTCGCATATTCGCGCCGGCGAAATCCGGGCGCTGGGCGTGACGACGACCGCGCGCTCCGACGCGCTGCCCGATCTTCCGAGCATCAGCGAATTCGTGCCAGGCTACGAGACGAGTTCGTGGTTCGGCATCGGCGCGCCGGCAGGAACGCCGCCCGAGATTGTCGACAAGCTCAACAAGGAAACCAATGCCGGCCTGGCCGATCCGACGATCAAGGCGCGGCTCGCTGATATGGGGTGTATGCTGCTGACCGGTACGGCAGCCGACTTCACCAAACTGATCGCCGATGAAACCGCAAAGTGGGGCAAAGTGATCCGCGAAGCCGGCATCAAGCCGCAATAACGCATGACGATTTTGCTGGTTCGCCATGGTGAGACTGACGGCAACGCCGGACGCATTCTGCAGCGTCCCGATATCTCGCTGAACGAACGCGGTATGCTCCAGGCAGACCATCTGGCGCGCCGCCTGGTCGCGCACCGGTTCGTTCACATCCTGTGCAGCGACTTTTTGCGCGCGCGCATGACCGCGGCTCCGCTTGCCGCCCGATCCGGAATCGCGATCGAAGAGAGCCCGCTGCTGCAGGAGCGCAACTTTGGCGACCTGCGCGGTCTTCCCTATGCCGAACTGCCGGAAGATCCGTTCGGCCCCGGCTTCGCGCCACCCAATGGCGAAGACTGGCCGGCATTTCACGCGCGCGTCGCCGAGGCTTTCGCCTTCGTCGTCCGCCGGCGCCGCAGCCTCGACGGCACGCTCGTGGTGGTCACGCATGGCCTGGTCTGTCACGCGATGGTGGCGCGACACGCGCAGTTGCCTAAAGGCGCCGCTGTCCCGGAACGCTTTGACAATACCAGCGTCACCGTGCTGCATGAGGACGCACCGCACCGGCTGGGCTTGATCAATTGCACCCGGCATCTCCAGACACCGCTGGAGACAAAACCCGATAGCAGCCCGGCTTAAAACGCACTTCTATCGAAATAAAATCCGAACTAATGTCCTGCGCACCGATTCTTATCCTCTCATTCAACAACCAGCATACGTCGGCAATCACACGCATGATCAAAGTTTGCAGAATTGGCCACGCTACGTTCGAAACGCCCGATCTCGACAAGGCCATCGAACATTACACCGAGGCGGTCGGTCTCATCCTCAGTAGCCGCACCAGCGACAGCGCCTATCTCATGTGCCGGCTGGGTCAGCTTTCGATGGAATTGCAGCGTGGCCCGCAGCAGCGATGCCGGCGTTTGTCATTCGAAGTGGCGGCGGATTCCGGACCTCGCGGAGATGGGGCGTTGGCTGAAAAGCCATGGCATCGACAGCACCCGGCGCAGCGACGCCGTGCCCGGTCATCCGGACATGCTGACATTCAAGGACCCGAAAGGGACCGATATCGACCTGTTCGCGCAATGGGGCTTTATCGGCAAGGGCACAGATTTGATCGCCGGGCCATTGAAGTTTGGGCATCTCGCATTTGTCGTCCCCGATCCTGCGGCGATGGCGGATTTCTACCAGCGCATCCTCGGCTTCCGGATTTCGGACTGGATCGAGGAGTTCTTCGTCTTCATGCGCTGCAATGCCGATCACCATGTGGTCAATTTCATTCGCGGCCAGACGGTGCGCATGCATCACATGGCCTTTGAGCTGAAGGACTTTGCGCAACTTCAGAACGCCTCCGAGCTGCTTGCGCGCATCCGCAAGCCGATCGTGTGGGGACCGGTGCGCCTCGGGCCGGGCCACAACGTCGCGATCTTCCATCGCACTGCCGACGATCACGTTCTGGAGCTCTATGCTGAACTCGATCAGATGAAGAACGAGGACCTCGGCTATTGGGATCCGCGGCCATGGCATCGCGATCGTCCGCAACGGCCGAAAGTCTGGACGCGTGAAGACCGCAGCATCTGGGGCCCACCACCGCTGCCGGGATTTGAACACGGCAACTTCGGCAATCTCGACTGATATCGAGTTTTGATCGTTGCTCTCGCCGAGGCTACTTCGCGGCACTTTTTGCTGAGGCTTCCTGGCAACCTGGCAACCCGGGCGAGGTCACGCTTAATCGGCGGTTAATCGCCGGCAACCACAAATTTAACGTGTCTTGGCTATTGGTGGGTGAAGTTGTGCCCGCATTTGGCCCGGGAGAATGGCCCAAGAGAAAAGCCGGGTTTGAGCGCGCCGATGCTGCGTCGTTTGTTGAATCCTATCGTCATTCTTGGCGCTGCGATCATTGGCCTCTGCTGGTGCGAAGTCGCCTATCAGCTCCATAGCGATTACACCGAGACAGTCAATCTCGCCGTCGAGCGCGGCGACAGCATGGCAAAACTCTTTGAGAAAGATACCATACGGCTGCTTAAGGGCATCGACACGACATTGCTTTTGTTGCGCCAGGCCTACGAGACGGATCCGAAAAATTTCGATCTGGTCAAAACAGCCCGCCAGAGCGGAATGGTCGGCGATGTCGCTACCGAATTCGGCCAGATCACGTCGAGCGGCTATCTGGTTCAAACGACGTCGGGCCAGCTGGCGGCTCCGATCTACCTCGGTGACCGTAAGCACTTTATCGCGCAACTGAACAACCCCGAAGACGAACTGTTCATCAGCGATCCGGTGTTTCTGCGTTCGACTGGAAAATTCCTGATCCCCGTTGCCCGTCGGTTGCGCGCGCCAGACGGAAGCTTCGCTGGCATCCTCACCGGTCAAGTCGATCCGCTGTTTGTCGAGCAGTTTTCGCAAACTCTCAAGCTCGGACCGGGCAGCAACATCAGCATTCGCGGACTCGACGGCGTGCTGCGCGCTTCGTACGGCTTCGTCAAACCACCCGTACAACAGACGGCCGTCATGAAGGAGGCGATGACGCACGCCCCCAACGGCTACTTCTGGGGCGGCGGTGCTGCCGACAACGTGACTCGCCTCGTTACCTACCGGTCGCTGTCGGATTTCCCATTGGTGATCACGATCGGCGAGAGCGAGGAGCACATTTTCGCCAGCTTCTATCATCACCGCCTGATCTACGTCTCGATCGCGGCTGCTTTGACGCTGGTCACGATCATGTTTGTCGTCATCATCCTGCAACGCCAGTCGACGCTCGAGCGTACCAACAGCCGGCTGGAGACAGTGAACGGGCGGTTCGACACGGCGCTGAGCCACATTACGCAGGGAATTACGATGTACGACGGCGACCACAAGCTGGTCGTCTGGAACGACCGGTTTGCAAAAATATATGGGTTCCCACCCGAATTGATCACGGTGGGCCGGCCGTTTCGCGAGCTCATCGCTTATCAGGTAAAGACCGGCAATATCGGTCAGGATCCCGATCGTTACATGGCGATGCGCATGGAGCGGCTATCGAAGGATCGATTCTATTCAGCGCAGCATCTTCTCACGACCGGTCGCACCGTCGCCGTCCTCAACCACGCGCTGGAGAACGGCGGCTGGGTCTCTACTCACGAGGACATCACGGATCGCAAGAATTCCGAGACCCGGATCGAGCAATTGGCGCATTTCGACACCCTTACCGGTCTGGCGAACCGCAACCTGTTCAAGGAACGGGTCGAAGAGACGCTGTCCCTCTATCGGCAGCAAGGAGGAGGATTTGCGGTTGTCCTTCTCGACCTCGACAAATTCAAGGGCGTCAACGATACGCTCGGCCACCAGAGCGGCGACGTGCTGCTCAAGGACGTCGCCAGCCGGATAAAAGCCGCGATCCGCGACGTCGATCTCGCTGCCCGTCTCGGCGGCGATGAGTTCGCGGTACTCGTGCAGCCGGGCAACGGCGGAACGCGGGAGCGCTCGGAAGCGCTGGCCGCGCGTCTGATCGAGGTGGTCAGCGCCCCTTACGCGATCGACGGCCATCCGGTCGTCGTGGGCTGCAGCATCGGCATTGCCCTTATTCCGCACCACGGCGAACGCATCGACGAAGTCCTGCGCAACGCCGACCTCGCCCTCTACAAGTCGAAGAGCGCTGGGCGCAATTGCTTCCATATCTATTCCAACAAAATGAAGACGGAAGCAGATCAGCGCAGCGCGCTGGAAATCGACCTGCGTGAGGCGATTTGGGGCGATCAACTCGATGTGCACTACCAGCCGGTCATCGAACTCGATACCGGGCGCGTGGTGTCGGTCGAAGCCCTGGCGCGCTGGAACCACAAGACCAAAGGTCCGATCCCGCCGTCAGAGTTCATCCCGGTCGCCGAAGAGGCCGGACTGATCGTCGAGCTCGGCAACTGGATCATGTTGAAGGCCTGCCACGACGTCATGCGGATGCCGAACGACATCAAGGTCGCCGTCAATCTGTCACCGGTCCAGTTTGCGAAATCCAATGTCGTCGAAGCGGCGATGTTTGCGATGGCCGAGTCAGGGCTCGCCAAGGAACGCCTTGAGCTCGAGATTACCGAAGGCGTGCTGCTTGAGGAGAGCGAGCAGAATCTCGCTACCCTGCGGCAATTGAAGGACGTCGGCGTCTCGATCGCGCTCGACGACTTCGGCGTCGGATTTTCGTCGTTGGCCTATCTTACGGTGTTCCCGTTCGACAAGGTCAAGATCGACAAGTCTTTTATAGACCGGCTCGATCGGCCGGAGACCAGCGCGGTGATCGCGTCCATCGTCCAGCTCACCACCTCGCTCAATCGATCGACCGTGGCCGAAGGCATCGAAACCCAGGACCAGCTCGACCGCGTTCGAGCGCTCGGCCTCAAGTTCGGCCAGGGTTATCTGTTCTCGAAGCCGGTGCCGGCGAGCGAACTGAAATTCGAGCCCGTCAGCAAAAATGCCAAGAGCAA
This sequence comes from uncultured Alphaproteobacteria bacterium, assembly GCA_963807565.1. Taxonomy (GTDB): domain Bacteria; phylum Pseudomonadota; class Alphaproteobacteria; order Rhizobiales; family Xanthobacteraceae; genus BOG-931. The sequence goes on from CAWECH010000001.1 coordinate 111,431, forward strand.
AGCGGCTTAAGCGCGAATTCTGTAACTGCGCCGCTCACGCCGCGCGAGGCATGGCGCGGAATTCCTTGGCGCTCGCCATCGCCCAGGCGATCTCGTAGCGCTTGTCGCCGTTGCCTTTGATTAGTTCGCCCGGTTCGAGCGGCGGATAAAGCTCGGCAAAGCTTTTGACCTCGTGCTGCGAAACGCGGCGTGAAAATGCGCCGGGGCGAATTGCGTCGGATGATCGAGGCCAGCCGTGGCCAAGACCTAACCCTAGGAGAAATGAGCCTTCAGCGGCTGCGCCACGCGGTTTTGCGAGCTGCGGATGATGGATTTTGTTACCTCGCGGGCGCACTCGATGAAGCGTTCGACGATCGGGCTCAGCGTTCGGTTTTTCAAGGTTAGAATTGCGAACGGCCATGGCCGGACGGGCAGACGGACCGGCAGCACTTTCAACGACCGCTGATTGGGGTTGAACTGAACCGAAGAATTAGGGAAAGACGTGATGTACGGACCATTGGCGAGCAAATGGGTTCGCAGCGAAATCGAAAAGGTCACCAAGCTTGGCTTCGGGGGGCCGAGCCCCCTTGCCTTGAACGCCTCTACCAGGCGCGCATAGTTCCACGAATTCGGTTCGGCAAGGATCCACGGTTCCTCAACAAGCTCGCGGAGATCGATCTTGCGACGACGTGCCCACGCATTGTGAGCGCCGGCGGCGATGACCAATTGATCGTGAAAAAGAATTTCGACATTAAAATCCGCCAGCAGACGGTCATCCGCAGGCGATGTCATCCAGCGGGCCAGGATGAGATCGAATTTTCGATCGCGCAATCCTGACAGGTCAAGCGCGGGGCGAGGGGTATCTTCGATGTGCAGGACGACGCGCGGGTATAGCTGACTAAACGGTTGAATGAAGACTGGGAGAAGCGTGTCCGTCGTCGCTGTCGTTGAGCCGATGCGAAGCTCCCCAACTCCGGGATCGGCCAGGAACTCAATGTCCCTAATTCCCTGCTTTAGTTCGTCGAAGGCGGCTCGGCCACGCGACAGCAGAGCGTTAGCGTATACGGTCGGTTCGACGCCGCGTCTGCTCCGATCAAAAAGCTTGGCGCCCAAGCTATGCTCCATCTCCGCAATCACTTGCGAGACTGCCGGTTGAGAAACCCGCAGCTGTGCGGCTGCTTTGGCAAAACTGCCGGACTGCACGACGGTGAAAAACACCCTGAGGTCCCGCAGCCGTAGTCGCCGTCCAATGTGATCGTCCCAGTCGACGATTTGTGCCATAAGCCTGCGCTTTTATCGATGAAGGAGAAATGGGAGTTATGCTTTTAGCAGCCGTTCGCTAAGAACCGAAGAAGATAATCGGCGAGGATTGTCATGCGCTCAACCAGACGAAGAATTGGAATATTGGCGGCGACCGGTTTTGTGACGATTTCGGCAGTCAACGCCTTTGGCCTGATCGTACACGCGCAATCCCAGGAGTGGCCGCAGCGGCCGGTTAAGATCGTCGTTCCTTTTCCCCCGGGCGGATCGATCGATGGGGCCGCGCGCATGATCGCGCAGCATCTCAGTGAGGTGTTCGGCAAACAGTTCGTTGTAGAAAATCACCCGGGCGCTGGCGGTATGTTGGCAGCCGAGTCGGTCGCGCATGCGGCGGCGGATGGCTACACGCTGTTCCTGGCAGCCCTCCCGCAGATCGCTATTCTGCCGGCCTTGACCAGGGTTTCATACAATCCGGTTGGCGATTTTGCGCCAATCAGCAATGTTGCTTTCAATCCGTTCGTTCTCACCGTGAATTCGAATATTCCCGCAAAGACTCTTGCCGAATTCGTTGACTACGTTCGCGCGCGACCTGGCAAGGTCGCGTATGCCTCTGTCGGCATAGGCACGCTAACCCACCTTTCGATGGCGTTGTTACTCAAGCGTGCCGGTCTCGAGATGATTCATGTTCCCTACAAGGGTACATCGCCAATGTCCGAGGTTGTTGCCGGGAATGTTGCAGCATATTTTGCGCCGTTGTCCGATGCGATTGCGCAGGGGGCGGGTAGTTCAGTGCGATTGCTTGCGGTGTCGAGCGATCACCGCGCATCACAAATTCCCGACCTTCCGACCGTTGCCGAATCCGGGTACCCCGGCTTTAGAACGGTGACCTGGAGTGGGCTGATGGCCCCGGTCGGGACACCCAGGCAGATCATCGATCGGATCGCGGCCGAAGTGGCCGGTGCGGTCAAGGATTCCGAGTTTGCAGGACGGCTGCGCGCGTTCGGCCTCGATCCCGCTGGCACCGGCCCTGAGGAATTTGCCGTTACGATTTCCGGGGACATCGCATTCTGGGGTAATGTGGTGAGAGAAACCGGCATCGCGGAACAGTAGCGACCGCAATGCGACACTTCCTGACAACAGGTCAGGCTTAGCCCAGGCAGACGGGGCTGTGTCTCTGGTTGATCAGCCGTTCACGCCGCGCGTGGCATGGCGCGGAATTCCTTGGCGTTCGCCATCGCCCAGGCGATCTCGTAGCGCTTGTCGCCGCTGCCTTTGATCAGTTCTCCCGGTTCGAGCGGCGGATAAAGCTCGGCAAAGCTTTTGACCTCGTGCTGCGAAACGCGGCGCGAAAAATGCGCCGGGGCGAATTGCGTCGGATGGTCGAGGCCGGCCGCGGCAACGAGTTCGGCGAGCGCTTCCTGCGTCGCGCGCTGGAAATTGAAGACGCGCTCCGCCTTGTCGGGGACCACCAGCGCGCGCTGCCGCGCCTGGTCCTGGGTGGCGACGCCGGTCGGGCACATGTCGGTGTGGCATGACTGCGACTGAATGCAGCCGAGCGCGAACATGAAGCCGCGCGCCGAGTTGCACCAGTCGGCGCCGAGCGCCATGGCGCGCGCGATGTCGAAAGCGCTGATGATCTTGCCGGAGGCGCCGAGCTTGATGCGGTCGCGGGCGTTGATGCCGATCAGCGCGTTGTGCACGAAGTTCAGACCCTCGCGCAGCGGCATGCCGAGATGGTCGGTGAATTCGAGCGGTGCGGCGCCGGTGCCGCCTTCCTTGCCGTCGACGACGATGAAGTCGGGATAGATATCGGTCTCCAGCATCGCCTTGCAGACCGCGAGGAACTCCCACGGGTGGCCGACGCAAAGCTTGAAGCCGGCCGGCTTGCCGCCGGACAGCCGCCGCATGGTGGCGATGAATTGCATCAGTTCGATCGGCGTCGAAAATGCCGAATGCTGCGCCGGCGAATTGCAATCCTTGCCGACCGGAACGCCGCGGGTCTCGGCGATTTCCGGGCTGACTTTGGCCGCCGGCAGCACGCCGCCGTGGCCGGGCTTGGCGCCCTGGCTGAGTTTCAGCTCGACCATCTTGATCTGATCGTTCGCGGCATTCTTCTCGAATTTTTCCGGGGAAAAAGTGCCGTCGTCGTTGCGGCAACTGAAATAGCCGGAGCCGACTTCCCAGATGATGTCGCCGCCGTTTTCGCGGTGATAAGGGCTGTAGCCGCCTTCACCGGTATCGTGGGCGAAATTGCCCTTCTTGGCGCCGCCGTTGAGCGCGCGGATGGCGTTGGCGCTGAGCGACCCGAAGCTCATCGCCGAGACATTGAAGATCGCCGCCGAGTAGGGCTTCGAGCATTCCGGATCCGCCGACGGTGATGCGGAACGGCTCCTTGCATACCGGCCGTGGCGCCATCGAATGGTCGAGCCATTCGAAGCCCGAAGCATAAACATCGTTCTGCGTGCCGAACGGGCGTTTGTCGAGCGCCCGCTTGGCGCGCTGATAGACGATGGCGCGCTTGTCGCGCGAAAACGGCGTGCCGTCCTTCTCGCTCTCGAGAAAATACTGGCGGATTTCGGGACGGATTTCCTCGAGGATGAAACGGATGTGCGCGGTGAGCGGATAGTTGCGCAGCACCGAATGCCGTTGCTGCAGCACGTCATGAATCCGAGTGACGGCGAGCGCGATGAAAACGACCAGTGGAATTTCGATCAGGAGCGAGTGGTGGCCGATAACGAATTCGAACAGCAGAGCGACCGCGATCAGGATGACGCAGGTGAAAACAATAAAGCGCGCCTTTAGTGGCAGCAGAAGACCGCCCATGAAATTCCCTCCCCAGGGACCGAACCGACTCACCGCGCGGAGTCTAGCCGCTGGCCCAAAATTCTACGAGCTATAGAGGGCTTAGTTGTCAGTTTGATGAGAGCGGCAATCCGCCCCTCCACGCACCGGGTGGGTTGGTGTAGCGTTGCTGCAGAGCGGTAAACGCCAGAAGTACGGGAGGATACGCGGGTGGAGGGCCACGCGCCGGACATTGCTGTGGCAGTTCGGCGGGGGTAGCCGTGCGTTCCGGCGCTGCCGCGGCCCGCCTTCGCGCTCGATTACCCGAACCGGCCGGTGCATGTGCTCAACGGCTTTGCGCCCGGCGGCCAGATCGACATCTTCTGCCGCCTTTTGAACCAGTGGCTTTCGGAGCGGCTGGGGCAGTCTTTCGTCATCGATTCCAGGCCCGGAGCTGCCACCAATATCGCGACCGAAGAGGTCGTCCGAGCGGCACCCGACGGCTACACGCTGCTGTGGATCACGTCGGCGAACGCGATCAACGCCACCCTCTACGAGAAGCTCAACTTCAATTTCATTCGCGACATCGTGCCGGTGGTGGGGCTCGATTCCGCGCCGCTGGTCATGGAGGTGAATCCGTCGTTTCCCGCCAAAACAGTCACCGAATTCATCGCTTACGCCAAAGCCAATCCGGGCAAAATCAGTTACGGCTCCGGCGGTGTCGGCAGCACGCAGCATATGGCGGGTGAGCTGTTCAAGTTCATGACCGGCGTCGACATGATCCACGTGCCGTATCGCGGCGCGGTCCCGGTGCTCAACGATCTCTTGGGCGGACGGGTGCAGGCGACATTCAGTCCGTTGCCGTCGTCGCTTGGCTATATTCGCGCCGGGCAGCTTCGTGCGCTCGCAGTCACGACGGCAAAGCGTTCCGACGCGTTGCCGGACGTGCCGACTGTCGGCGAATTCGTTCCCGGTTTCGAAGCTGGCACCTGGGACGGTATCGGTGCGCCGGCCGGGACGCCCGCCGACGATCATCGCCAAGCTGAATGAGATCTTACACCGCGGCGCTTGCCGATCCCGCCATCAAGGCGCGCTTTGCCGAATTCGCCGGCACGACCATGCCGATGCCGGCCGCCGATTTCGGCAAGCTGATCGCCACCGAGACCGACAAGTGGGCGAAGGTCATCAAGTCAGCGAACATCAAGGCGGAATAACAACCCATGAAACTGCGGATGAAACTCAATCGCCGAAAACTCCTGCGTACCGCAGTCACCGCGGCCGCGCTGCCCGCCGTCCCGTGCTTCGCATACGCAGAGACCTTTCCGGCGCGTCCGGTGCATCTCATCCTCGGCTTTGTCGCGGGCGGGGCGCCCGACGTCGTTGCGCGGCTGCTGTGCCAGTCGATTTCGGAGAAGGTCGGCCAGAACTTCCTGGTCGAGAACCGGCCCGGCGCCGGCGGCAACATCGCGGCGGAAGCCGTCGTGCGCTCGCCGCCTGACGGCTACACGCTGCTGCTGGTCGGTTCGCCAAACTTCATCAACATGTCGCTCTACAAGGATCTGAAATTCGATCTCAACCGCGACATCGCGCCGGTCGCCAGCATTGGCCGTAATCCGTTTGTGGTGGTTGTGAATCCGTCCTTCCCGGCAAAAACGATGGCTGAATTCATCGCCTACGCGAAAGCCAATCCCGGCAAGATCAACATGACGTCGACCGGCACCGGAAACCTGACCCATGTCGCTGGCGAATTGTTCCGGATGATGGCGGGCGTCGATCTGGTTCACGTGCCGAGCCGAGGCGAGATGCAGGCGCAAGCCGATTTGCTGTCGGACCGCGTACAGGTGTTGTTCGACCCGATCATCTCGTCGCTCGGTTACATCAGGGGCGGGCAGTTGCGCGTGCTTGGCATCACCAGCGCGACGCCAATACCGCTGCTGCCAGACGTTCCATTGGTCGGCGCGACGGTGCCCGGTTATGAGGTGGATGGCTGGCTCGGCGTCGGTGCGCCGGCAGGAACGCCGCCCGATATGATCGCGACGCTTAACAAGTACATCAACGAAGGTCTGGCCGATCCTGTCGTCAAGGCGAAGCTTGTCGAACTTGGCTTTGTACCAACGCAGATGACTGCCGACGCCTGGGGCAAATTCGTCGCCGGCGAAACCGAGAAGTGGGCGAAGGTCATCAAGTTTGCCGGTGTGAAGCTGGAATGATGCCGATTGCCGGGAGACCGGCAAGGAGGACGTCATGAAAATTGCGCGACGGAAATTCCTCCAGTTGGCGGCAGGTGCGGCTTCGCTGCCTGTCGCGCCGGGCGTTGCAGTCGCGGACACTTATCCAAGCCGGCCGATAAAATTGGTGCTGCCATTTCCGCCGGGCGGGGTGTTCGACATCGTCGGACGGCCGTGGGCGGACAAGGTCAAGACCAATCTCGGCACTGTGTTCATCGAAAACCAGCCCGGCGCCGGCGGATCGCTGGCGGCGGCCGCGGTCGCCCACGCCGATCCGGACGGCTACACGATCTTTCTCGGCAGCTCGTCAATCCATCTCACCGAGATGATCTTGCGGACAAAGCCTCTGCTCGATCCGAACAAGGAGCTGGCGACAGTTTCGATGGTGGCGATCACGGCGTTCGCTTTCGCCATTCATCCGTCAGTACCGGCGCAAAACCTGAAAGAGTTGATCGCCTATATCAAGGCTAATCCCGGCAAGTTGTCTTACGGATCGTCCGGCGCCGGCACATTGAATCATCTTAGCGGCGAACTCCTGAAATCGCATGCCGGCATCACTGACCTGCCACATGTGCCGTATCGCGGCGCCGGACCGGCGCTCGCCGACGTGATTGGCGGACAAATCCCGATGATCATCCCGGCGATGACCGGCCAGGTGCTGGAGTTTCATCGCACCGGCAAGCTGCGGCTGCTGGCGACCACGAGTCCGGCAACGGCTGCCGGTCGCGCCGGAGATCCCGACCGCGGTGGAGGCCGGCGTTCCCGGCCTGATGGCGCAGCAGGTGCTGGGAATATTCGCCCCGGCAGCGACGCCGCAAGAGATCATTTGAAGATTGCCGCCGCGAACCATTCCGCCATGATGGACGGGGCCTATCAGAAGTCGTTGATCGATCAGGCGGTCATTCCGGTAACCGACTGGACACCGGAACGATTCAACCAGTTCATGGCCGAGGACGTCGCGCGCTGGTCGCCGCTGGTCAAAGCGATCGGGGTGCGGCTGGATTGACACGCATTGCCACTTGGTAGAACTCACAACAACACGCGGATGGGCGACATAATGAAAATTCAACGCCGGCATTTCTTGAGTTTGGTCGCGAGGCGCGGTGGCGATGCCGGCGGTTCGCGTCGCGCGTGCCGACGATTATCCGACGCGGCCGGTACGGATCATCGTGCCATATCCGCCCGGCATTGCGCCCGACATTGCGACACGGCTTCTCACCGATGCGCTATCGCAAAAATTCCGGCAGCAATTCATTGTCGACAATCGCCCCGGCGGAGCGGCCAATATTGGCACCGAGATGGTGGTCCGTGCGGCGCCCGATGGCTACACGCTGCTGACGCTGACCATGACCAATTCCATCAACGTCGCGCTCTACGACAACTTGAGCTTCGATGTTCTCAAAGACATCGCGCCGGTTGCGGGTCTGGTGAAATTGCCGCTGGTCATCGTCGTCAATCCGTCGATCCCGGTGAAGACGCTGCCGGAGTTCATCGCTTACGCCAAGGCCAATCCCGGCAAGATCAACTACCCCTCGGTCGGCGCCGGCGCGGCAACCAACATGGCCGGCGAGCTGTTCAAGCAGCTGGCGGGCGTCGATATCGTCAACGTGCCTTACAAGAACAGTTACATTCCCGATCTGCTGGCTGGTCAGGTGCAGGCCGGCTTCACGCCGGTCCTGCAAGTGCTCTCGTTCATTCAGGCCGGCAAGCTGCGTCCGCTTGCCGTCACCGGTGTCACGCGATCCGAGGTGTTGCCGGACATTCCCAATGCCAACGAGTTTGTGCCCGGCTACGAGGTGTTTGTCTGGGATGCGATCGGCGCGCCGGCGCACACGCCGCCCGACATCATCGCGACGCTCAACAAGACCATCAACGAAGTGCTCACCGAGCCGGCGATGCAGAAGAAGTTCGCCGATCTCGGCTCCGAACCCATGATCGCGTCACCGGCCGAACTTGGAAACTATCTGGCCGCTGAAGCCGAGAGGTGGCGCAAGGTGGTGCGCGAAGCGCATATCAAGCCCGATTGAAACAGACAGGCGTTGCGCCGGTCCTATTGCTTCTGCGCGGGCGTTGACTGTTGTGCGGTCCCACTGCCGCCCTGCTGCGCTCGTTGTTGGGCCTGATCCCTTTTCGTCGCGTAGGCCTGCTCCGCTGCCTTGTTACCGAGCGCACCGTTCAAGAACGACAGGTTGTCGTCGTCGATCATGAGGTTGCTCCAGTAAGCCGTGTTTGACGGATCTCCGGCAGCGAGGCCCTCCTCGATGTTTTCGGCTTTCAAGGTATAGGCCACGGCCTGCTGCATCTTGTTGCGGTCGTGCGCCGCGCTGGCCTGGGCGGTGAGCACATTCGCGATGCTGTTATAGGCGTTGGCAAGTTCGACCTTGAACGTCACCGTCGTGTGCGCATCGTTCACCCACGGCTCCATCGTGGTCTGCGCCTTGGTGAACTGCGCCATCGCATTGTCGAAATCCTTGTTGTCGAAATAGATGCGGCCGATGTGATCGTAGCGCCCGCCAAGATAGGCGGCGACTTCAGGTCCCGGCGGAACAAGCTTCGCGTATTGCTGCGCCAGATCGAGGCTCTTCTGATACATCGACATCGCGTCGTCATATTGCTTGGCGTCGTACAGCATGTTGCCGATGCGGCCCAGCGTCAGAAATTCGCTATTGAGACAACTGGTGTCCTTGTTGTTCTTGTTCAGGCAGTTGCCATAGGACTGGTTGGCTTCGGTGTAGTAGTCGTATCCCGCCTTTGCATCGGTACGCTCGGTCAGCTGTCCCATGACTTCCGCGGCACGCCCGAGCGCGTAATCCATGCCGGGCAGGTCGGGATTGGTCTGCGCAAGCTGCTTCGCCAAATCGTAGGCCTGTTTCACCAGCGGTCCGCCGTCCGGGCTGTTCGTCTGCGCCAGCGTGAGGCCGAGTTCGCTGCCCGTGGTGATACGGATCAGCTGAATAGCCGGCGATGTCTGGTTGAAGGTCATGAGATTGTCGAGCAGGCCTTTGCCGTTCTCGAGAATATGCTGGATGACCTCGAGCGGAACGCCGGGCACGTCTCGCACCTTGATCGCGAGATCAGTGATCAGGTCGTCGGCGGAGTCAGTCGCGGTGTGCAGTGTTTTCTCGGCGCGGTCGCGCTGCTGTTCCGCAAGCTGCTGTTGTTGCACAGCGATCTGCTTTTCGCGGAATGCGACCAAATATTGCCAGAACGCCACCGAGCCGAGCACTGCGAGGAGTGCGACGGCAGACCACGCCAGTGTCAACGCGCGCTTTTGCTGCCGGACTTCCTCCGACAGCAAATCTTCCTTCGGGATGCCGCGGATCGTGGCTGCGAAATTCGCAGCAAGCTCGGTGAATTTGCGGTCGCGTTTCGAGGCACCCTCGCGATAGGGGCGCAGATCGACCCATTTCGGTTCGGCAGGAAACTTTCCCTTGAGCGCCGGCGGCAACGGTGTTGCATCGGACCACGTGAAGTCGTTCGCGCCCGGCGGCCACGACAATTCGCCATCGGTCACCGCGATCAAGAGCGTGTCGATGCTCTTGTGTTCGAGCCAGTAGGCAACTTCCTTGCCGACCCATTGCGAGCGCGCGGATTCGCCGGAGGCCATCAGCACCAGATAGCGCGACTCCGACAGCGCGATCTCGATGGTCGGCCACAGATGCGGTGTCGCGGAGAGGCTGGTGTCGTCGCGAAAAATGCGCAGCGCGCGGCGTTTGTACCAGGGCTTGCCCAGCGTCTGGATTACCGATTGCAAGGAAGATGCAATCGGTTTGTCCTTGGCGTGACTATAGGAGATGAAGGCGTCGTAGAGCGCCATTGCGCGGTCCTTTGTCGCCCCAACCGCGCGAAGCATAAAACGGATAGCGGCCGAAATTCCAGTTAAGCGATTTTAATATTCGCGAGCAGCCGCTTGAGCCGCTGCGGCGTCACCGGTAGTTGCGTCACCGCGCCGGGCATGCCGATAGCGTCGTCGATTGCGGAAGCGATGGTGGCGCCGACGGCGGTAATTCCGCTTTCGCCGGCGCCCTTGATGCCGAGCGGATTGAGCGGCGTGTCGTAATCCTCGCGCAGCATCACTTCGGGCCGCGGCGTTTCGTGCATGGCGGGCAGGAGGTAATCGACGAAGGTCGCCGCCAGCGGGTCGCCGCGTTCGTTGTAGGTGAATTCCTCGTACAGCGCGCCGCCGAAGCCTTGCGCGAAGCCGCCGACGATCTGGCCATGCACCAGCGCCGGATTGATGGCGCGGCCGATGTCGTAGGCAATACAATACCGTTCGACATTCACGCCGCCCGTCTCGCGATCGACGGTGACGACGGCGACGTTGCTGCCGTAGGGATAAACCTGGTGCTCGGTACGGAACCAGCCTTCCGCAGACAGGCCGGGATCGCGGCCGTTGAGGAATTTCGAGGTCGGCGTCAGGTTTGCCGCGATCTTGCCGAGGCTGATCGAGGGACCTGAGGGCCGATCGCGCCGCACGACTTCGCCGTCGACGATGTCGAGACCGTCCGGCGCGCATTGCAGCAATTCACCAGCGACTTCGAGCGCTTTCTTGCGCACGTTGAGCGCGGCAATGTGGGTTGCGGACGCCGTCATCACCGTGGCGCGCGAAGCGTGCGCACCGATGCCGAACGGGATCAGGTCGGTCTGGCCGTGGATCACCCGGCAACGCTGGTAATCGACGCCGAGCGCGTCGGCGGCGACCTGCGCCATGACAGTCTCGAAACCCTGTCCGATCGAAGCACCGCCGGTGACAACCTCGACCGCGCCGGATGTGTCGATGGAGATTTTCACGCCGTCCATCGGACCAAGCCCGCTCTTCTCGACGAACATGGAGAGGCCGATGCCGACCAGCTCGCCGTTAGCCTTGCGCCGTTTGACGTCGGCGTTGAGTTGGTCCCAGCCGATCTGCGCGCATAGCTTGTCGAGCAGGCCGATATAATCGCCGGTGTCGTAATGGATTTCCTCGCCGAGCGCTTCGAGCGGGCGAGGGTAGGGCATTTCCTCCGGACCGATCGCATTGCGCCGGCGGAGTTCGATGCGATCAATGCCGAGCTGTACCGAAATGGCGTCGACGAGACGCTCGCGGACGAACGTTGTTTCGTAACGGCCGGGCGCGCGATAGGTCGCCGCCGGGGTCTTGTTGGTCAGCCGGAACAGGCCGATCGCGCGATAGGCCGGTACGCGATACGGCCCGGGCAAGATGCCGGCCGTCATGTGTACCACGCGGGTGGCGTGGGTGCGGATGTAGGCGCCCTGGTCGTGATAGTAGAGATCGTCGATGGCGAGGATGACGCCGTTGTCGTCGACCGCGGCGCGGATCTTGTGTTTTTGCTGGCGCGAATGGTTGGCGGCGATCAGATGCTCGCGCCGGTCCTCGATCCATTTCACTGCGCGCTTGAAGCGTTTGGCGGCGACGCAGACCAGCACGTCTTCGGGATAGAGCTCGCCGCGGATGCCGAAGCCGCCGCCGACATGCGCTTCATGAACGTGAATCGAACTCGGCGGAATGTTGAGCATCCGCGACAGCAGTTCCTGATTGCGATGCGGCACCTTGGCGGCGCCGTGCAGTTCAAGAATGCCGCGTGCAGCGTCGTAGCGGCCGATGGCGCCGCGGGTTTCGAGCGGCACGCCGGAGTGCCGGCCGACTGCGACCTCGATTTCGACGACGTGGGCTGCGTTCTTGAACGCGCCGTCGACGTCGCCGTAACCCTGCTTGATGATCGCGGCTTCGGTTGAGTGTCCCGGTGAGAATTCGGCAACCGGCTCGGACGCGTCGAGCAGCACCGGAAGCTCCTCGATCTCCATCTCGACGAGGTCGGCGGCGTCTTCCGCGATGTACTGATCGACGGCGAACACGGCAGCGACCGGATCGCCGACATAACGGACAAATCCTTTCGCCAGGCACGGCTGTCGATACGGATCGAGTGCCGGAATGCTGCCTTCGCGGAAGTCGATTGGCGGCACGTCGGTGATGTCGTCCGAGGTCCAGACTGTGAATACGCCCGGCAATGCGCGGGCGGCGCTGGTGTCGATCGAGACGATGCGGCCGTGGGCGTGGTTGGACCGCACGATGCGCATGTACATCTGATGCGGAAAATTGATGTCGCCGGCGAATTCGCCGCGCCCGGCGACCAGCGGCGGATCTTCAAGCCGTGTAACGGATTGGCCGATCCACGAATCTTTCCGCCCCCGCGCAGCGGGGGAGGGGGACCGCGCGGAGCGCGGTGGAGGGGGCGACGAACTCAAAGTCACACCGCCGCCATGGACATAATGGTGTGCACGGCTTCTTCAAATCTATTGCGCAGTTCGGCTGCGGGAATGCGGACAACTCTTATACGTTGTTCCCCGAGCCATGCGTCGCGGCGTTCGTCGCGGGCTGCCCGATCGGCCATGTCATGGCTGATTCCGTCGACCTCAACAGCGAGCCTCGCGGCCGCACAATAGAAATCGAGAACATAAGGGCCAACCGGATGCTGGCGGCGAAGGCTGCGCGCGCAGGCAATTCCATAACCGGGCTTCCGGGGGAGATAGATTTCGCCGCAGACGCTGGGCGTTGGCGACGGTTCTCCGCGGTGCTCTCATGTTCCGATGCTCAGATGCCCCCTCCACCACGCTGCTGCGCAGCGCGGTCCCCCTCCCCCGCTGCGCGGGGGCGGAGAGAAGCATCAGCGCGTTCGAGCGCCCGGCGCGTCACCGCAAGAACCAGGTCGCGGCGAAATTCCGCGCTGGTAATGGCGTCTTCCATCGCTTCGACGGCGTGCATCGCCGCATCGGCCGCCGCGCGAAACGCCTTATCGCCCGGTTCGGCGCCGGCTAGAGCCCGCTCGGCTTCGGCGACGCGGCGCGGATTGGGCTCGACGCCGCCGACAGCAACGCGCGGCTCGACGATCTTGCCGCCATCGAGACGATAGACGCCGACGGATGCCGCCATGGCGAAATCACCGGCGCGGCGGCTGTATTCGTAGAAGCCACAGCGGGTGTCGGCGGGCAGGAGCGGCAGGCGCGCCTCGATCAGGATTTCGTCCTCGCGCAGCGCCGTCGTCATGATTCCCTGAAAGAATTCGCGCGCCGCGATCGTGCGCGTGCCGCTTGAACTGCGCGCAACCATTTCGCCGTCGAGCGCGGTCATCACCAGGCACCACTCCGAAGCCGGGTCGGCATTGGCGAGGCTGCCGCAGAACGTGCCGCGATTGCGGATCGGGAAGTGGGCGATGTGGTGCATCACGTTGGCGAGCAGCTTGCCCAGCGGCCCTTCGCACACCGGCTTGGCAAAGGCAGCATGACGCACGCAGGCGCCGATGCAGAGCTTGCCGTCCTTGACCGTCAGGCGATCGAGACCGGCGACATTATTGATGTCGACAAGATGGCCCGGCTTGGCGAGCCGGAATGCCATGGTCGGAACCAGGCTCTGGCCCCCAGCCAGCACGCGGCCATCCTCAGGCGCGACCTCGGCCAGCAGCGCCACCGCCTCGTCGATGGTTTTTGGCGCGTGATAGCGGAACGCCGCAGGCTTCATCGGCTAGTCCCAACTTCGGGATTGGATTATCTTTTTGAATTGGTGCACACTTTTTGGCACAGAGTCAAAGTACGCAACGCAGCATGAAGCCGCCGCCGTTTTCCTATCACGATCCGCGAACTCCGGCCGACGCCGTAGGGCTTCTCGGCACGCTGGAGAACGCCAAACTGCTGGCCGGCGGGCAGTCGCTGATGCCGATGCTCAACATGCGCTTCGTGCTGCCGGATCACATTATCGATCTCAATCGTGTCGAGGGCCTGAGCTACATCCGCCCGAATGACGGGATGGGTGGAATTGCCACCATCGAAATCGGCGCGATGACGCGGCAGCGCGACATCGAGTTTTCCGAGCTGGTGCGCGAGCGCTGCCCGCTGATGCACGAGGCGATCGAGCAGGTCGGGCACCGCCAGACCCGCAACCGCGGGACGCTTGGCGGCTCGCTCTGCCATCTCGATCCGGCGGCGGAACTGGTTTCGGTGGCGGCGGCGGTCGATGCCAAGGTATCGGTTGCCGGCAAGGACGGCATTCGCAGCATCGACTTCGCGGAATTTCCCGCCGGCTACATGACGCCGGCCATCGGTCTCGACGAACTGCTGATCGGCGCGACGTTTCCGTGCTGGCCCAAGGGGCATGGTTACGCCTTTCTGGAATTCTCGCGGCGGCACGGCGATTTCGCCATCGTCTCCGCCGCGGTGCTGATCGAGGAAGACGCCAACGGCAAGATCACCCGCGCCTCGGTGACGCTTGGCGGCATGGGTCCGGCGCCGGTGCGCGCCACCGAGGTCGAGCGCGCGCTGATCGGCGAGGTGCCGGAGGAAAAGCGGCTGCGCGAAATCTGCGAAGTGTTGCGCAAGCTCGATGCCATGGAAGACGTTCACGCGCCGTCATCCTACCGCCAGCAACTGGCGACGGTGCTGCCGCGCCGCGCGCTGCTCAAGGCGCACGACCGCATTGTGAAGGGCAGGCACTGATGGACGACACGCGCAATGTTACCGTCACCGTCAACGGCAAGCGCTACGAAGCCGTCGCGCCGGTCCGCGAAACGCTGGCCGATTTCATCCGCCATCGGCTCGGCCTGACCGGCACGCATCTCGGCTGCGAACATGGCGTGTGCGGCGCCTGCACCATCCTGCTGGACGGCCTGTCGGCACGCTCGTGCCTGATGCTGGCGGTGCAGGCCGACGGCCACGAGATCCTCACCGTGGAAGGCATCGCGCCGAGCCCGGACAAATTGCATCCGTTGCAGGAAGCGTTTCGCGACAATCACGGTCTGCAGTGCGGCTTCTGCACGCCGGGCATCCTGACCACATTGATCGAATTGTTGCGCGACAATCCGGACCCGACCGAGCAGGAGATTCGCATCGGCATTTCCGGCAATCTGTGCCGCTGCACCGGCTACCAGAACATCGTCATCGCCGCGCTCGATGCGGCGAAACGGTTGCAGGCGGAAAAACCCCCGGCCTGAACCGATGCCCATCCGCTTTGACGATATTGGCAACCGGCTGAAGGCGTTTCGCCTCGGCTCCGGCCTGTCGGCGGAAGAGATCGCGCAAAAGCTCGGCATCTCGCGCACCGCGCTCTACCGTTTCGAGAAGGGCGAGGTGGCGAAGATCGAAACGCTGGAGAAGCTCGCCGAGCTGCTCGCGGTATCGGTGCCGACGCTGCTCGGCGTCGGCGTCGAATACATCGCATCGGCGGTGAGCTATTTCGAGCGGATGCGGCAGATCGAGGAAACCGCCGAGCACATCATCGTGCTGGCCGGGCCGATTTCCTACGTGCTGGCGTCCGATGCCTTCGACCGCACGCTCGGCGATGTGTTGCGGGAGTCCGTTCCGGACGCGCTGGCCGGCCGCGACCGCGCGCAGGCGCAGATCGACGAACTGCTCGCGGTGTTGCGGCAGCGCAAGGAACTTTATCGCGCGCGCCGCCCGGCGGTGGTCAATCTGATTGCCGCCGCCGAGATGGAGCGCTTCCTGCGCAACGGGCTGGTCGGCCGGCACGATCTTTCGGCGAAAGTCCGCGCCGAGCGCCGCGCATTGGCGCGCGCCGAAGCCGAGCATTTCATCGCGCTGATGGAGAACGAGCCGATCGGCGTGCAGATCGGCATCGTGCAGGACACGCTGCCGCACACCAGCTTCCAGATCTTCCGTCAGCCCGACCGGCAGATCCTCGCGCTCAGCCCGTTTCGTCTGGGAGAAGAGCCAAACATCCGCGTCGGCATGGCGATGATCACGTCGGCGCCCGAGGCGCTGGCGCTGCACGAGAAGATGGCGCGCGATCTGTGGGCCAGCGCGCTCGAAGGGCCCCGCCGCCGTTGCGTTCATGCGCGCGATGATGGGGAAGGCGAGTGGGTGAAGTAAATTAAGCAACTCTTCCTCGTCATGGCCGGGCTTGTCCCGGCCATCCACGTCTTTGCCCCACAGGAAGACGTGGATGCCCGGCACAAGGCCGGGCATGACGGTTGAAACTTCTCCTCCGTCACCACCGGGCTTGACCCGGTGGTCCATGCTGACAGACGGCATGGATTGCCGGATCAAGTCCGGCAATGACACATTTAATTGCATGAGCAAAAACGAAATCACGTAAGGCGTTGATCACGTTTGCGGAATTTATTTTTCCGCGAATCAAAACCGCGATGAACGCGCTCGACTGAAAAGGCGATGTTCCCGGACTAGACATAAAGAGAATCCCGTTCTACGGGTGTCCCCCTGCGGGTACGATCCCGGCGGGAGGATTTGTAGATGTTTGATTTTGCTCTCTTGTTCGTTGCCGGTGTTTGCCAACTGGCACTCGGCATCATTGGTCTCCGCGTGAGTACCCGGCCTCCAAAAAAAGCGGACCGCAGCCGTTACGAGCTGGCTTTCCTCGTTATCGGTGCCGCTGGGTTGGCTGCGATTGTTTGGAGCGGTCTCCGGTCAACCAGCGTCCAGTCCGGCATTGCGGACGGAGTTGAAAAGATTGAAGCCAAGCTGGGCATAAAGAAAGACAGCGCCAAACAAGTTAGCCCCGCAAATTTCGATCCGGTAACGGGTTTCAATTTGTGTCCACAGGCATGGGGCCGAGTGCCGACAAAATACTACATCAATATCAACGGTGCTGGCTTTCAAGAGTATGCGGATAAGTACAAGCGCGCGAAGCTCCGGAGCTGCAATAACGTTCCGGCGACTACGGTGTACCCTCGCACGAAAGCTTCGTACGACGTAGAGCAGCGCAGAAGCACTTATGGAAGCTTGCGCATAATCCGGGCGACTTGCACGGTGGAAGTTTTCGGCTAAGTCCGCTGATAGCCCGACGTAAGCGTCGGTGCAGAGCAAGCTAACTTTGGTCGAGACGGTTTCGTTTGATGAAAGCCTGCACAGTCATCCTGTCGGTTTTGCTGACGACGCGCGCAACGACATTGCCCTTGCGGCGACCGCACCAACAACAGCAATCTTGCCGGTGTCCCCGCGACCAGTCTTGCCGGATCTTCTTGTCCCAATGGCGGTTCTTGTCGCTGCCGCCGACGTAGGTTTCGTCAACCTCGACAATACCGCCAAGTTTGGTTTGTGGCTCGACCAGCGCAGCGCGGATTTTGTGGCACATGAGCCAAGCGGTCTTGACCGAACCAAAACCCATGTAGCGCCCGATCTGTCGGCTGCTCATTCCCTTTTTGCTGGTGAGCATGAGGTGAGTGACCTTGAACCAGTCGCGGAGAGGCTTGTTGGTGTTTTCAAAGATCGTGCCAGCGATGACGGAAAAACGATAGCCGGTAGAGCCTCCCGGCGCGCATTTCGTGCACTGCCAATGCCACTTGCGGGACGGCAGGTCATAGACGGCGGGGTTGCCGCAGCGCGGACAGGCAACGCCTTTGGGCCAGCGGCGAGCCACCAGATAGGCCTTGCAGGCATCCTCATCATCGACAGGGAACATCCGGTCGAACTGGGCGGAAGTCAGTTGGTGGACAGGCTTTGGCATGGGGCTAGTCCCTCTCAATGGAAGGATATTGCCCTATGAGGCCGCTTATGTCAAGTGCGGGAACATCGCCACTGAAAATCCTTGCCGTGTAACTGCGCGATTTCTCTGCACAATTTTTTATGTTTTGACTTGGCCTCATTGTTTTGAAAAGAGGCGATCAATCCCGCTTACGTAAGGACGTCAGCCGGTGACAACGGCTGATCGGAGCGGGATGCGGTGCCCGCGGGCGACGGCTCGTCACTGTTGCTCCCGGGCGTCTCGGGCATCATGCCTGCCGGCACTAAGACCGGCACGCGAGGTGCATCGCTGGAAGTGCGACGGTGTCGCAATATCCGCCGCACGAAGCCTGGCCCGAGGTGAGCCTTTGGGATGGAAAGTCCCTTAGGTGAGAACCGTGGTGGAACGCCGATAGGCGAGCGCGCCTTTGCAGGGCGCGCGCTGCACCGGCAGGTGCAGCGGTTATTATGCGTCTGTCGGCGTTCCGCTTTCCTTTTGCTTCCTTACGCTTTCATTCTTGCACTTGGCTTGAAGCCCGATCGTGAGGCGCCGGTGACCACCGCCGGCGTCATCTGACGAAGATCGGTGCGGCGAGCGAAGAAGCGTTCATGGCTTTTCATTGCTGGCGTAACGCCAACTCGGATGCGGGTGCATCGCGAGAACGAGAAGGCTCGCTCCATCCGCCCTCTCCGCGATAGCGGGGGAGGGGGACCGACACGAAGTGTGGTGGAGGGGGCTGCGGGCGGTGCGAGGAAATTCTGATGCGTCAGGTGAAGCGTCGCCTCAAGCGCCCCTCCCACCGGCAGAGCATCGTGCGGTCGCCCCTCCCCGTTTTCACGGGGAGGCGATTGCAGAGCGGAGGAGCGACTGAACCGAACTACGCCCGTGCGTACTTGCCGCGATTGAAGAAGCGATCCTTCTGATCGTCGTTCGCGGTTTCGCGGTTCGATTTGATCTGGCCGACCTTGGCCAGCGCGGCCTTCACCGCCGGGCGCTCGTCGATCGCCTTGAACCAGCGCGCGAGGTTCGGGATTGTCTTCCCACTTCACGCCCTGCATGTCGTGATTGCGCGTCCACGGGAAGGTGGCGATGTCGGCGATGGAGTATTCGTCGCCGCCAAGATATTTCGCCTGGCCCAGACGCTTTTCCAGCACCTCGTAGAGCCGCTTCACCTCGGTGTGGTGGCGCGACGTCGAATAGGTGTGGTCCTTGTCCTTCGGCGCGAACATCTTGAAGTGGGTGAACTGGCCGAAGCTCGGTCCGACGCCGGTGAGCTGGATCATCAGCCATTGCAGCACTTCGTATTTCTTCGCCATGTCGGACGGCAGGAACTTGCCGCTCTTCTCGGCGAGATACATCAGGATCGCGCCGGACTCGAAAATCGTGATCGGCTTGCCGCCGGGGCCGTCGTGATCGACGATCGCCGGGATCTTCGAGTTCGGATTGACCTTGATGAAATCGGAGCTGTACTGGTCGCCTTTCCACACATCGACGAAGTGCTCCTTGTACGGAAGCTTGGTCTCCTCGAGCATGATGTAGATCTTCTGCACGTTCGGGCTGGTCAGTGCATAAAAGTCGATCATGGCAATGTCCTCGAATGTCCTTGGGGTAACGTTTCTGGGGTGACGTTTCCGGTATGGGGAAGGCCCCGAAATTATCGGCCCGGAGGGGGCGGGGCAAGGTGCCGAAAGCCGCATGCGGCAAGCCGTTTTACGCCGCGGGTTTGCGCTCTTGTGCCGGATCGCCGAAGCCGGTTAGCTGTCGCCAACGCTTGATAACAAAAGCCACGCACCGGAGAGGATTGATGAAATTTTCTGCTCAACGATTTGCCGCCTTCGCGCTCGTTGCGGTCGCCGGTATCGCCAGTGCAGGCGCGGCGCACGCCGACGATTATCCCAACCATCCGGTGCGCTGGCTGGTCGGTTATCCGCCGGGCGGCTCGACCGACATCTGCGCGCGGCTGATCGGCCAGTATTTGTCCGAGCATCTGGGCCAGCAGTTCGCCATCGAGAACAAGCCGGGCGCCGGCAACAACCTCGCCACCGAAATGGCGGCGAAATCCACGCCGGACGGCTACACGGTGTTCCTGGTCAATCCGGCGAACGCGATCAACGCGTCGCTCTACAAGAATCTCAATTTCAATTTCATCGCCGACATGGCGCCGGTCGGCGGCTTCATCCGCGTGCCGAACGTGATGGAAATCAATCCGAACGTGCCGGCGAAAACCGTCGCGGAGTTCATCACCTATGCCAAAGCCAATCCGGGCAAGGTCAACATGGCGTCGTCCGGCGTCGGCACCTCGGTGCATCTGTCGGGCGCGCTGTTCCAGATGATGACCGGCACTGAACTGGTTCACGTGCCGTATCGCGGCGCGGCGCCGGCGCTCACCGACATGCTCGGCGGCCAGGTGCAGGTGATGTTCGACAACCTGCCGTCGTCGATCGGTCATATCCAGGGTGGGCGGTTGCGCGCGCTTGCGGTGACGACGGCAGTCCGCGCTAAAACGCTGCCGGACGTGCCGACGATTGCCGAAACCGTTCCGGGCTACGAGGCGAGCGCGTGGTTCGGCATGGCGGTGCCGAAAGGCACGCCGCGGCCGATCATCGACAAGCTGAACAAGACCATCAACGAGGCGCTGGCCGATCCGGCGATGCAGGCCAAGCTCGCCGAACTTGGCGGCACCAACATCCCCGGCACGCCGGAGGATTTCGGCAAGATCATCGCCGAGGAAACCGACAAGTGGGCCAAGGTGGTGAAAGCTACCGGCGCGACGGCGGAGTAGCAGTGTGAAATCTGAAATGGAATCGAACGAAACGCATTGAGGATTCCTATGGAAACCATCGCCCGCATTCTTCTCACGCTGACCACGCTCGGCTACAGCGGCGTCACCATCATGGCGGATCTCAACAAGACCCACGCCAGCAATCCGCTGTGGACGCCGCATGCACGCTTTCACGTGGTCTGGCAGGTGTTATCCTATTCCGGGATCGGGCTGATCGCGCTCTATCTGATCTGGGCGCCCGGCGCGCTCGCCATCGAGCGGCTCTATCTCGCCGCCGCGCTGTCGGTCGCGGTCTATGCCGGATTTTTCGGCGCGGTATTCAGCCGGCCGGCCTATGGCGGCGGGCCTTTACGATCAGAACGGCTATCCGTCATTCCCGGCGCCGATCGGCCCGAAGACCTGGATGTGGGACGTCAACGTCACCGTCTTCGCAATCGTGTCGACGATCCTGGTGGCCGCGATCGCCGCCGTGGCTGCGAGCTAGACCGCACATGGCATCCAGCAAGAAAAAATCGCCCGAGGACCTGCGCAGCTTTCGCTGGTTCGGCAAGAACGATCTGCGCTCGTTCGGCCACCGCTCGCGCTTGCAGCAATCGGGCTACGACCGCGCCGACTGGAACGGCAAGCCGGTCATCGGCATCGTCAATACCTGGAGCGACATCAACGCCTGCCACGGCCATCTGCGCATGCGCGCCGAGGACGTGAAGCGTGGCGTCTATCAGGCCGGCGGATTTCCCATCGAGCTGCCGGCGATGTCGCTCGCCGAGCCGATGGTGAAGCCGTCGACCATGATGTACCGCAACTTCCTCGCCATGGAGTGCGAGGAGCTGCTGCGCAGCCATCCGATCGATGGCGTCATCCTGATGGGCGGCTGCGACAAGACCACGCCCGGCCTGATCATGGGCGCGATCAGCATGGGATTGCCGGCGATCTATGTGCCGGCGGGTCCGATGCTGCGCGGCAACTGGCGCGGCAATCCGCTCGGCTCCGGCTCCGACGCCTGGAAGTACTGGGACGAGAAGCGCGCCGGCAAGATCGGCGATGAAGAATGGAACGAGATCGAGGGCGGCATCTCCCGCTCGTTCGGAACCTGCATGGTGATGGGCACGGCCGCGACGATGATGGCGATCACCGAAGCGCTGGGCCTGTCGATGCCCGGCGCATCGTCGATCCCGGCGCCGGACGCCAGCCATCCGCGGATGTGCGCCGCTGCCGGCCGCCGCGTCGTCGAGATGGTGTGGGAGGATTTGACGCCAGACAAGATTCTCACGCCGGCGGCATTCGACAACGCGATCCGCGTCCACATGGCGCTCGGCGGTTCGACCAACGCCATCATTCATGTCATCGCCATGGCGCGCCGCGCCGGCATTCCGCTCGACATGAAACGTTTCGACGATATTTCACGCGACGTGCCGGTCATCGCCAATGTCACGCCGTCGGGCAAATACCTGATGGAGGATTTCTATTTCGCCGGCGGTCTGCGCGGCGCTGATGATGGAGATGAAGGACATGCTCGATTTGTCCTGCATCACCGTGACCGGGCAGACGCTCGGCGAAAACATCGCCAGCGGCAAGGTGCATTTGCCCGACGTCATCCATCCGCTCGACAAGCCGCTCTATGCGGAAGGCGCGACGGCCGTGCTCACCGGCAATCTGGCGCCGCGCGGCTGCGTGATGAAACCGTCGGCTGCCGACAAGCGCTTCCTGCATCATCGCGGCAAGGTGATCGCGTTCGAGAATTACGATCACATGGCGCGCGAGGTCGAGCGCGACGATCTCGATGTCACGGCGGATCATATTCTGGTGCTCAAGAACGGCGGCCCGAAGGGCGGCCCCGGCATGCCGGAATGGGGCCAGCTGCCGATCCCGAAGAAGCTGGTGAAAGCCGGCGTGCGCGACATGGTGCGGATTTCCGACGCGCGCATGAGCGGCACCAGCTACGGCGCCTGTATCCTGCACGTTGCGCCGGAAAGTTTTGTCGGCGGTCCGCTGGCCCTGGTGCAGACCGGCGATGAGATCGAAATCGACGTCGCCGCGCGAAAGATTCATCTTCACGTCAGTGATGAGGAGCTGGCGCGCCGCCGCGCCGCCTGGAAACAGCCGCCGCCGCATTACCAGCGCGGCTACGGCGCGATGTATTCGCAGCATATCGGCCAGGCCGACGAGGGCTGCGACTTCGATTTTCTCGGCGGCACTGCGCCGACGGCGGAGCCGGAGATACACTAGCCGTCATGCCCGGCCTTGTGCCGGGCATCCACGTCTTGACGGCGGTAGAAGGAAGACGTGGATGGCCGGGACGAGCCCGGCCATGACGAGGACGGAGAGGATGAATGTCGTTTGCTCGATTTATCGCGGTAGCTGTTGGGATGTTCTTCTCCGCGGCAGTCTCCGCCCACGCCCAGGCCCCCGCGTTCCGCGTCGACCCGTACTGGCCGAAGCCGCTGCCGAACAACTGGATCCTCGGTCAGGTCGGCGGCATGGCGATCGATTCGCAGGACAATATCTGGGTGTTCCAGCGGCCGCGCTCGCTTACCGATGACGAGAAAGGTGCTGCACTTAATCCGCCGCGCTCCAAGTGCTGCGTGCCCGCGCCGTCGGTGCTGGTGTTCAGTCAGGCTGGCGACGTCATCAAGTCGTGGGGCGGCCCGGGCGAAAACCTCGGCTACGACTGGCCGCAGCAGGAACACTCGATCCTTGTCGACAACAAGGGCTTTGTCTGGCTCAGCGGTAACGGCAAGACCGACAGCATGGTGCTGAAATTCACCACCGACGGAAAGTTCGTCAAGGAATTCGGCAAGAGCGGCCCGCTGACCTCGAGCGCCGATCTCAATCAGTTCGGCCTGGTCGGCGCGCTCGAACTCGACGCCAAGGCCAATGAAATCTACGCCGCCGACGGTTACGGCAATCACCGCGTAGCAGTCATTGACGCGGACACCGGTGCGATCAAGCGGGTGTGGGGCGCGTACGGCAAGCCGCCGACCGACGACACTCTGCCGGTGTACAATCCGGCCTCGCCGCAGTTCGGCAATCCGGTGCATTGCATCGGCCTGTCGAAAGACAATCTCGTCTACGTCTGCGACCGCATGAACAACCGCGTTCAGGTGTTCCAGAAAGACGGCACGTTCGTCCGGCAATATGTGTTCGACGCTGCGACCAAGGGCTCAGGCTCAAGCTGGGGACTGGCGTTCTCGCCGCTCGACAAGAAGCAGAATTATTTCGTGCTGATCGACGGCACCAATAACGTGGTCGAGTCAGTGCGGGTGCGCGACGGCGCCGTGGTCGGCACCACCGGCGGACCGGGCCGCGAAACCGGCCAGTTTCACTGGGTTCACGTCGCCAAGTTCGACTCGCGCGGCAACCTCTACACCGGCGAGGTCGATACCGGAAAACGCCTGCAGAAGTGGGTGCCGCAGGAGTGATCCAGCCGCTCGTCCCCGCCGGAGCGGGGACCCAGCGTTTCGTACCGTGGTTATCCCGCCGGCTGAATGACGGCGCGGCACTCGCCGAAGCCGATGCGCGCAGCACCTTCTTTGGCGCAGTAGCCGCGGAAGATGATTTCGTCGCCGTCCTCGATGAAGCCGCGCTTCTCGCCGCCCGGCAGGTCAAGCGGCTCGCGGCCGCGTGCCGACAGTTCGAGGAGACTGCCCCAGCTCGATTTTTCCGGGCCCGACACTGTGCCGGAGCCGAGCAGGTCACCGACTTCGAGATTGCAGCCGTTGCTGGTGTGATGCGCGACCATCTGTCCAACGGTCCAGTACATCTGCGAGAAATCGGTCTGCGTGATGCGATGCGGTGCAATGCCATCGCGGCGCATCGCCTCGGTGAGGAAATACGCTTCGAGCGTGATGCCGAGTCCACCGTTGGTGCGGTCCTCGGCGTCATCGAGATAAGGCAGCGGCGCTGGATCGCCCGCCGGCCGCGCATAAGCCGCTGTGCGATACGGCAGCAGCGCTTCGGACGTCACGATCCACGGCGAGATCGTGGTGCCGAAATTCTTGCCGAGGAACGGACCAAGCGGCTGGTATTCCCATGCCTGAACGTCGCGTGCCGACCAGTCATTGAGCAGGCAATAACCGAATACGTGATCGGCCGCTTTGCCGACCGGAATCGGCGCTCCGAGTTCGGAGCCAACGCCCATGAACGCGCCAAGCTCGAGCTCGAAGTCGAGATTGCGCGATGGGCCGTAGCTCGGCGCATCCTCGTTCGGGCCTTTGCGTTGGCCTTGCGGCCGCTTGACCGGGGTGCCGCTGACGCGCACCGACGAAGCGCGGCTGTGATAGGCGACCGGGACGTATTTGTAGTTCGGGTTCAGCGGATTGTCGGGCCGGAACATGCGGCCGGCATTGGTGGCGTGGAACACCGAGGCGAAGAAGTCGGTGAAGTTGCGGAACGCTACCGGCATCTTCAGCTCGGCCGCAGCCATCGGAACAAGATGCTGACGGATCTGGGGCAGAACGGGGCTTTGAGCGCTGAGCGCCACCGAGATGTTGAGCCGCACGGTCGACCATGCGTTCGGTCCCATAAACATCAGCGGATTGAGGAACGGCGCCTGGCTGATGCGTGCGATCTCTGCGGAGATGCCACCCAGCAATGGGCCGGCTGCCGCGAGGTCGAGGATCTGATCGCCAATGCCTACGCCGACGCGGAGCTGCGCGTTCGGCGTAGCAGATGGGAGAAAAATGCAATACGGCAGATTCTGGATTGGAAAATCGCAATCGGGCGCGTTAGCGCTTTCGACGAAGCTGCGCCGAGCGCAGGATCATGGGTCTGGTTCAGGGGCTGTGCCATATGATGCCAAAAGCTTTCTGCTATCTATCAACCATGGATAGCCAATCCCCATCACCTTGGGCAATCCGTCCATGACCGTCATCGGCAAACTTGCATCCTTCGTTACCGGTGCCAAGGCATCGGACCTGCCCGCGACACAGCGGGAGCGGCTGCGGCTGCACGTCGCCGATACTGCGGTCGCGGCGCTGGCCGGCGCGTCGATACCCGAGGGCAAAGCCTTGCACAGCCTGGGCGGCGATAGCTCGTTCGCGGGGCGGATCGGCCGGCAGGCTGCGGCGACGCGGCTCACCGAAATCGACGATATTCATCTGCCCTCCTGCGTGACGCCGAGCGCGGGTGTCGTGCCGCTGGCATTTGCGCTGGCGGCGCAGGTGAAAAAATTCGATCCAGACGAGATTGCGAGCGCGGTCTGGGTCGGCACCGAGATTGCGACCCGTCTCGGGCTCGCTGTAAACGGCCCGCAAATTCTTTATCGCGGCATTTGGCCAACTTATCTCGGCGCACCGGTTGCGGCGGCAGCGACCGCGGCGCGGCTGATGGGTCTCAATGAGGCGCGTACCGCGAACGCGCTGTCGCTCGCGGTGATGCTGATGGCCGGCGGCGTCGGCCGCATTCACGGCGCGCCGTCGGGCCGCTGGTTTCTTTATGCCAATGCGGTGAGCGGCGGCATCGCCGCGGCGGAAGCCGCGCGCGGCGATTACCGTGGCGATGGTGAGATTCTCGACAAGGAGTGGCTGACCGATACGCATGGCATTGCCCTCGACCGCGATGCGCTGACCGGCAAGCTCGGCGAAAGCTCGGTCTATCCCGGTTTGAGCATGAAGCCGTTTTGTTCGGCGAAACAGGCCATCGCGGCAACGTCGGCGTTTCGCCAGATTCTCGGCCGCGGTGTTTCGCGCGATGCGATCAGCAAAGTGCAGGTGCGGGTGCCACAAGCCTACGCCGGAATGATTTCCGGGCGCGTGGAGACCGGCGCGCGCATTTCGACGATTGTCAGCGTCGCGCACCAGATCGCGCTCGCCGCGCACAAGCCGGATGCGCTCTACGATATCGACCGCAGCGCGCCGGACATCGATCCTGCGGTGACGCAATTCGCCGCCAAGGTGGAAGTGGCGGCGGACGCAGGCCTTGCGCAGTTCTATCCGCAACATTGGCCCGCCGAAGTCGAAGTGACCGCTGGCGGCGAAACAATCAAGCAACGGGTGATCGAAGCACCGGGCGACCCGGAACAGCCGCTCGACGCTTCAAGCGTCAGCGACAAGGCACAACGCGTACTCGATCCGCTGGTCGGGAGCGCACGTGCGGTCGAATGGCTGAAGCTTGGCAGCGCTGCACTCGACGATGCCGCGGCGAGCCGGAAGCTGGCTGCGAAATTCGCTGACGGTCTTTAGGGAGCAAGCCGTGACGGAAATTGTCACCAGAAATATTCAGTGCGCGGGCGGATTGCCGGCGTTTTTGGCCGCGCCCGGAAGCAGCAAAGAAGTTCCGGCCATTGTGCTGATGCACGAGCGCTATGGGCTGGTGAAGCACACATGCGATCTCGCAGAGCGGTTCGCGCGGGATGGCTTTGTCTGCATTGCGCCGGATTTCTTTTTCAAGCATCCGGATCAGGACGCGTTGCACCGCGGCGATATTGGTTATCCGATCAAGGACAGCGAAGCGAACCAGTACATCGCCAGCGCTATCGCCGAACTCATGCAAGTTGCCGCAGGTCGATAGCACGAGGATAGCGGTCAAAGGCGTCTGCCAGACCGGACGCCATCCTTTAGTCTACGCCGCCGAGCATCCGATCGCAGCCGCGCTGGTTTGGTATGGCGCGGCGAGCGAGAGGGAATGGAAGATCAGCGAGCGGTTCGAAATACCGCTCGACGACATCATCGCGCGCATCGATTGCCCCGTGCTTGGGATCTTCGGCGAGGCCGATCACGTTATCTCGCTGGCCGACGTGCGTCGCCTGCGCGACAGTCCTCGATCGCCACGACAAGAGCTACATGATCAAGATCTATCCCGAGTGCGCCGCACGGCTGGCTCAACGACACCATGCCGGGCCGTTATCGCCGCGAAGCGGCGGAGGCGGCGTGGGCTCTGCAACTGCGATTTCCTGCGTACGGTGTTCGAGCCGGGCTACGACAAATCGCGCCGTATCCAGATTTATCAATGCGAGCACGCCGCCGCTTACGATTTCAGCAGCAACGTGCGAATGGAATAACGCGGACTATGCTCAGTCGCTAAGCTTGGTTACGCCGTGCAACACCAGCTTATCGATGTCGATATCACTCGGCAGGTCGCCAAGGCTTTCAAGCGCCTTGATGACGGCGCGCAATTTAGCGCGCGAGACAGTGCCGGTCGGCTCGAAAAATTCGCCATCACGAAAGAAGTCGTAGCTCTTTGCCACTTCATCGGGCTTGAGATTGCCGGCATCGACCAAGATCTTGATGGCTTCGTTGCGGTTTTGTCGATCCCTGAACCAATCGACTCCCTTGTTGAAAGCGGTGAGGTATCTGCTCAAGGTGTCAATATGGCCGGCGGCCCAGTTGAGATTCACCGTTGTTCCGCCCTGTGGCAAATCCGTGATGTAGTCGGCGGTGCGGCCGATCACCGGGAAGCCTGCCGAGACGCCATAGAAGTTGTACGGTGCGGTCAGGATCGCGGCATCGACCGCGTGGCTATTGAGCGCCGCGAGGCGCGCCGCCGATGCGCCGGCATAGACAAGATCGACGTCACTGTCTTTGACGCCGTTCGGCTCAATCATCCGGTCGAGATAGATATGAGTGACGTCTTTGGGACCGCCGATTGAGACGGTCTTGCCTTTGAGTTCCTTCAAGGTCCTGATTGAGGGTTGCGCCAAAAGCTCATAGGGCGGCGTCTGCACCATGATACGGATGATGGCGAGCGGTGCGCCTTTCGCGATGGCGCGGACGACGTCGACAAAGGAGCCTTCGACCGTCATATCGAGTGCGCCGGCCGTCGCCTGAAGCACGACCGCCGCGCTGGACGGCGCCGAGACCACGTCGAGATCAATGTTCGCGGCGGCGAAATAGCCTTTGGCGATAGCTATATAGAACGGCCAGGCCATGGCGCCGGGCGGCCCGGTAGTGCCGATTGTGACCATTTCGGCATACGCTGGCGCGCTCGCGAGCAACATGCCGGCAATAGCCGACGCTCGCAACGCTTTATGTAATGGGTTTATCGGCATAGTGCTGAGCATGACGAAACCAAGCCTTGCTGCCAAGGTTGCTCACAAGACATAGCTCACAAGACATGGTCCACGGTCGCAACCGCCGCGATTGGTGCTATGACCCAATCTCCTCGGCAGCGACGGCAAATGGACTATCGTCTTCTCCTCGCCATTCTCTCCACAGCATTCGTCGAGCAAACGGTCATCACCGTTGTCCGCGTCACCACGACGTATCGCGCACTCGAACTCGATCTTTCGGTCGTCTGGATCGGCGTCGTCACCGCAGCTTACGCGGTGTTGCCGATCGGGTTCGGCATCCCGATGGGCCGCTTCATCGACCGTGGCTATGACGCCGTCACCACCTGGATTGGCGGCGGTCTTCTGGTCGTGAGTTGCCTCGGCTTCGTGCTGTTTCCGAACCTGGTCGGAATCATGATTTCGACCTCGATCATGGGCACTGCGCATCTGCTCTTCGTGGTGAGCCAGCAGGTGCAATGTACGCGTTGCGGCACAGGACCAGGCGCGATGGAGCGCGCCATCGGCAATTACATGGTCGCGAACGCGGTCGGGCAGGGCGTCGGTCCTTACATCGTCGGTCTCGCCGGCGGTTCCGCCAGCGTGCCGCCGACGCATTTCCTGTTTCAGCTCTGTCTCGGCGGCGCCGTGCTGACCGCGGCGCTGGCGCTGCTGACGAGGCCGAGCGGCGCGCCGAAAATTCCGGCTGGAAGAGCCAAGGTCCCGCTGCGCGATCTTTTGTTCATTCCGGGCCTTAACGCGATCATGCTGGTGAGCTGCATCACCGTTGTGGCGCAGGATCTGATCGTCGTTTATTTGCCCTTGCTGGGCGCTGATCGCGGCCTGAGCGTCGATGCGGTCGGTACGCTGCTTGCCATCCGCGCCGTCGCCTCGATGATATCGCGATTATTATATGTCCGTCTGCAGTTCGCCTTTGGACGCGTGCCGCTGACGATCGTCAGCAGTATTATCAGCGCGCTGTCATATGCCGCGGTTGCTTTGCCGTTGCCGCGCGCGTTTCTTTACGTCGTGGTCGCGGTCGCCGGCTTCTCCCTGAGCGTTGCCATGACGGCGAGTATCGCCGGCGTCCTTGCCATCGCCGCGGGCGGCGCGATCGGAACGGCGAATTCACTGCGCACCATGGTCAATCGTGTCGCGCAGTTCATCATTCCGATTCTCGCAAGCACTATCGCCGCTGCGGTCGGCATCGGCAGTGTCTTCATCATTCTCGGGATCGGCATTGCCGCATCCGGTGCGGCCGTGCATTTCGACACCAGGCGGCCGAATTCCGACTGAGAACCTAGTGCTTGTTCTTGTCTTTCGGCGGTGGCGGCTTGCGCGGTGCGGCAGGCAGCTTCGGCAACCCGGCCGCTGGACGCTGCAAGGCGGGATTTGGACGCGCCACCGTCGCTCCGGGCACTGCACCAGGTGTGGCGCCGAGGACTTTTGGCGCAGCGCCGGGTATTGCGCTCGGCGCTCCGGGCGGACGCTGCTGCAAGCCGGTCCGTTGCCCGGTGCCCGGCAACTGCCCCGCGCGCTGCGGCGTCGGCAATTGGTGATTGGGCAGTTGCTGGCCGGGGCGGAGTTCGTTGCGCTGAGGTTGCAGGTTCGGGCGCTGCTGGCCGGGCCGCAATTCGTTGCGTTGCTGTTGCGGATTAAGCCGCTGCTGGCCTGGCCGCAATTGCTGATTGCGCTGCTGCAACGTGCGGCGCTGGATATTCAGCTGGCGGCCGACAAGCTGCGTCGAGAATGCCTGGCGCGTAAAAGAACGATCACGCTCGGCTTCCTGCGCGGAGATCTGCAAGGGTACGGCGGAAAAGCGCTGTGGCGCGCCCGGTGCGCCGGCTCGCACGGCAAATCCGGTGGCGCCGCGGTTGAGCACGCCGAGCTGGCCGCCGTCGCGGCCGAAGACTTCGATCCGGCCGACTTTGCCGTCGGAATCCGGGTATAGCTTGATCGATACGCCAGCCGTGGCGTTCGGCGAGCCTGGCGCCGGCACCTCGACCAACCCCGTGGTGCCGCGAATCCCGAGAGTAGACGTCGGCGTCTCGATTTTCATGTTGCCGGTATGGGCGACTTCGGCGGCTACAAAGGCCGCTGTGCCGCGCAAAATGTTGAACGTGGCTGCGTTGCTGGAGCCGCCTTGCTGATAGACGAAGTCGTCAACCGTCATCTGCGAGTTCGGCTTCAGCGTGAACGTCGTGTCGTCGTCGAAGGTGATGCCCATCGTGCCGTCGGTGCCGGTTTGCACCACATCGCCCTTGTAAATCGACTGGCTGAGCTTGAGCGCGGTGGACGCATTGTTATGCGTGACGGAAGCGCTGCCCTGCAGCGTCGCGACGCTGCCGACCGGATCGGCATCCTGCTGCGGCTGCTGCGTTGCGCGCCGGGGCGGCTGGTTGGACAGACGGCTGAGCGGGTTGCTGAACTTGCGGCGAAGGAGGGCTGGCCGGCTGCGCAGTTGTGGCGGGAGGTTGCGTTTGCGCTGATGCCTGCACGCTCCAAACCATCACGCTTGCTAAAATTAGCAGCGTAGAAACTCGCTTGGCGCCCGGCATTGGAAGGCTCAATTGGGGGAGGAGAGAGACAAGTGATCTTGCAGCGGAAAGAAATGAGTTTCCAGCATCTTCATCGTAATTGTGGGTCCAAATTCCGGCGACAGTTGGACCCCTCGTGCGTTCGTCCACGGCTGGTATAATCATGCCGCGTTCTCTCGATGTAATCCCTCCAGCTCATTGATCATCCCATGCTTGCTGACGAACGGCGACAGAGACTTGCGGCCGCCATGCGCGAGGCCGGCATCGACCACTTGGTGCTTTACGGCAACGCTTGGCAGGGCGATTACCTGCGTTACGGCTCGGACTTCGGCATTCTCGAGGGCCACGGCCTTGCGCTGATGTCCGCCGACGGCGACGTCGAGCTCTTCCTCGACAGCGCCACTGACACCGAGCGCGCCGAAGTCGAAACGCCCGGCGTAAAAGTGCGATTTGCGCCGAATATCGCGCAGGCGGTCGGCGCCCGGCTCGATCGCGTTGCCAACAGCCGGATTGCGGCGGCGCCGCGAAAATTCGTTCCGCGCTGGCTCGCCGATCCGTCGCGAAGCTTCAAACTTGAAGACGCAACGGCACTCGTCGACAAGTTACTCATGCACAAAAGTCCAAACGAGATCGCGGCGGTACGCCGCGCCGCGCAAATCGCCGATGAAGCCTACGTGGAGTTCATTCGCGCGGTGCGGCCGGGACGCCGGCAATACGAGATCGTCGCCGACCTCGAAGCGCATCTGCGGCGTCGCGGCTGCGCCGACAATTTCATGATCATCGGCTCCGGCGGCAAGGATGTGCTCGGCATGGCTCCGCCGTCCGAGCGGCGCATTGCAGCCGGCGATCTGGTGACCACGGAACTGACGCCGGCAGTGCAGGGCTACTTTGCGCAGATTTGCCGGACGCTGGTGGTCGGCAAGGCAACCGAGGCGCAGAAGCGCGCGTTTGCCGTCTATGTCGAAGCGATGGACGCGGGCATTGCCGCTGTGAAGCCGGGCGTGCGTGCAGCCGATGTGGCCAAGGCCGAGAACGACGTCTTTCGCAAATACGGCCTCGGCGAATACACCACCAGCCAATGGACCCGCGTGCGCGGCCACGGCATGGGCATGTTCGCGGATTCCAAACCGCACATCCTCGAAGATGTCGAGACTGTGCTCGAGCCGGGCATGACGCTGATCGTGCACCCCAACACCTACCATCCCGACGCAGGCTACATCGTGCTCGGCGATGCAGTGGTCGTGACCGACAGCGGCGTCGAAGTCCTTTGCAAAACGCCGCGCGAATTGTTCGAAGTCGCGGCTTGAGAAATAGGACATAAGCAATGCGCCGCGGCCTGATCGCCCGTTCGCCTGTGGAATTGCCGGATGCGGTGTTTGATGCGCGGCTGGACCGTACCCGCGCAGCGATGCGCGAGGCAAAGCTCGACGCGCTGGTGGTCTATACCAACAACACGCGTCCGGCCGGCGTGTCCTGGCTCGCCGGCTTCGTGCCGTATTGGTCCGAAGCGGTGTTGGTGCTGCCGCTCGACGGTCTGCCTTATCTGGTTGCGGCGCTGAGTTTTCGCGTCAAATCCTGGATCGAGCGTGTCAGCCGTCTCGGCGAGGTCCTGCATACGCCGCGCATCGGCTTGAAAGCCGCGCAGCAGATTGCCGCCAATAAAAAGAATGCAACCGTCGGCGTGGTTGATTTCGATGGGCTCTCGGCGGGTATCGCCGACGATCTGCGCGAGGGCGGTCCGGACCTTTCATTCAGCGATGCCAGCGCCTTGTTCGAAAATCTCCGTGGCCGCGCCGATCCTGCGGAAATCGCGCTGGCTTTGAAGGCAGCCGAAATTGCGCATCGCGCACTGGCGGCGGCGCCTGGCGATACGCTCAATGCCAAGATTGCCGCCGTCGAGGCGAGGGCGCGGGAACTCGGCGCCGAAGAAATCTATGTCGCCGCTGCCGCCAATCTCGAAAAGGATACGCGCCTCGTTCGTGTCGAAGGCGAAGCTGCTCATGGACGGACGTTCGCGCTCCGCGCCAGCGTTGCCTACAAAGGGACCTGGGTTCGTCTGGTCCGCTCGTTTTGCGAACGTGCGATTGCGCAGCAGGCGGCGGTACGGCTCGCGCAAGCTGCGGCGCAGTTGCCGAGCGGTGCAGGATTCGTTGGTTTCAGCTCCTGGCTGGTCGAAGGCTGTCGCATGTCACAGCCGCTCGATCCGCTGATCGGATCGCGCGTCGACGGGGCCAAGCCGCCGCTGCCTGGTTCACTGGTTTCGGTGCAGGGCGTGCTGACGATCGAGCGGCCAGACGAGTGTTGGTGGGCGCTCCGGTATTGCTTGGACAAAGCGGCGAGGCTGCCAGCCTTATCGTCGATCCGCTGTTTGATTGATCATGCGGGCGATCAGGACGGTGTTGCGCCGCTCTTGATCTGCAACTCGCGCACTTGCAAGTTTTCGCTTGTGCGCCGTTTTGCTTCGGCGTCGATGGCGCGCGCGAGCTCGGGATGATGCGCCGTCAATGTCCGGAAATCGGCGAGATCGAGGATAAGCAATGTTGAGGCAACGGTCGTCGCAACGTTCGCTGTCCGGATCGAGTTGCCGAGCAAAGCCAGCTCGCCAAAGAACGAACCTGCCGAGAGCCGGACCGGCGCAGGTTTGACCTCGACCTGCACCTCGCCGTCAGCGATGAAATACATGCAATCGCCGACTTTGCCGCGCCGGACGATTGCGGTCTTTGCCGGGACTTCCAGCCGCCGCAGCATATGGGTGATTTCGGCGATTGCGGAAGGGTCGAGCGACTGGAAGAACGGCACCTTGCCGACCAGATCCCAGGTCTGAATGAAATTGCGGCGGCGGCTTTCAGCGGCAAAACCGGTAGCAAGAATACCGGTCCAGAGGCCGAACGTCGCGATCCCACAAATCATGACGAACGAGCCGACGATGTGGCCGAGAGTAGTGTGTGGCACCTCGTCGCCATAACCGGTCGTGGTCAGCGTCACCACCGCCCACCACAGCGCCGCCGGAATGGTTCCGAATGCGCCGGGCTGATCGTCGCGCTCGATGACGTGCATGGCTGCGGAGGACAGAACGAGGATAATGAGAAACAGCGCGAGCACACCGGCAAGCGGTTTGGCTTCGAGGAGAAACACGCGGCCAAGAAGGGCAAAGCCCGGCGAATTTTGCGCAAGCTTCAAAACCCACAGCGAGGCGAATAACCACGCCGTCGCCGGCGCGACGCCGCAGACGAGCGCAATCGGAACCGGAAAAATGGCGATGAGATCGACTATTCCGGATGGTGACAGCAGATAGCTTTTGACGTTGCCGGCACGCGAGGCAGCCCGGAAGCGAACGAAGCCCTCAACCGCGAAATAGGCGAGGCAGCACCACAGGCAGGCGTTGAGCCAGCCGCTGGCCACTTTGGTCAGGTCAGGAACGCTGTAGGCCGTCATCGCCGCGAGGCCGATCGCGAGAACCACGAATCGGCCAAACGATGAGGCGCCAAAACGGCGAATGGGTGCGGCGCTGTACATTTGCCTTATCGATATGCGATCCACTTCTCGCGTCGACGTCGATGTACCGGGTTCGTCCTAAAATACGCTGCTACCGGTGCTGCGACCAAATAAAATAGCATGCTTCGGGTGGCAAGATGACATCATTTCGCACCATTGCGGCGAATTAACCATCATTTGCCGGGATCGGATAAGGCTCTAGATTGCGCAAATCCACGCCGCGTCTTTCCGGGATGCGGACGGTGGTGGAGGGGACTATGCATTGGACAGACCTTTTTAACAGCGTTGGATCGCTGTTCATCGTTGCGACGGCCTCGACTAAAACGATGGTCCCGCTGCGCATCCTGGCCATCGTCGCCAATTGCTTCCTGATCGCGTTCTATGCGGTGTCGCATCAGTGGGTACCGTTCCTGCTGCAGGCGGTGGCGCTGCCGCTCAATGCCTACCGGCTGTATCAGATGCTGGTCCTGATCCGGAATGTGCGCGATGCGATTCGCGGCAACACCTCCATGGATTGGCTCAAGCCGTTCATGAGTGGCCGCCACTACCGCAAGGGTGATGTGCTGTTTGCCAAAGGCGAGGCGGCGAGTGAGATGTTCTGCCCGGTGACCGGGCGCTACCTGCTGATCGAGCTCGGCATCGAGGTGATGCCGAGTCAATTGGTTGGCGAACTGGCGATGCTGGCGCCGGACAATCGCCGCACAGCGACGCTCGAATGCATCGAAGAGGGCGAGGCGCTGTCGATTACCTACGAGCAGGTCGAGCAGCTCTACTACCAAAATCCGACATTCGGCTTCTATTTTTTGCGTCTGGCGACGGCACGGCTGTTTGACAACGTGGGCCGCATGGAGACCGAACTTGCACGTCAGCAAACGGCGCAAGCTTCGCGTGCTTAAATTACTATCCCGCTACCGTTAGACTGCGGCGAAGATTCGTTATTACTGACAACGTTTTTTGATCCGGGATCAGCATGGCGGCGAAGCAGATTTCACGTTGGGAATTGGCAAAGTTTCTGCTGAGCGCGTCGCTGCTGGTGATGATCGTGCTCATGGTCGTCGAGGCGATGCTTGCGGCGACCACGACCTATCTCGTCATCAATGCCGGCCAGAGAGTCGCAGCCGGGCATTTCATCATCAAGGATCTGACCTGGATCCTGACCGCGCAGTCGGCATCTTACGTCGTCGGGGTGATCAGCTGGGTATTCGCGGAGCGTGCGGGTTATCGCGGGTTCGGCAAATTCATGTTGCGCTTCGCCCGCGAGAA
Source organism: uncultured Alphaproteobacteria bacterium (assembly GCA_963807565.1). Lineage (GTDB taxonomy): Bacteria > Pseudomonadota > Alphaproteobacteria > Rhizobiales > Xanthobacteraceae > BOG-931. The sequence continues at coordinate 147,204 of CAWECH010000001.1, forward strand.
CCGCGGCAAGGTCAAGCTGTTCAACGACAAGACGGCGCGCGAGCAGGTCGAGCCGTTTCTGACCGGCGAGACGTTCCAGTGCTTTTTCAATGTGATGTACGAACTGGAATTCGCGCTTAAATTGTTCCTCGGACTGGTCTTCAATGCCATCGTGCTTGGTGCCGAGATCGACCCCAGCCTGCCCTTTGCTTATGTCGGAGCGCTCGCGGCTCTCTTGCTCATGCAATGGGTGCTGCAGAAGCCGATCTCTCACGCGTACCTTGCAAACCAGCGCATGAATAATCGTGTCACCGCGCAGGGCTATACCGCGTGGGACAATGTGTTCAGCGGTAACGCCTATAATCTTCGGCTCTGGTTTTCTGCGTTCAAGTCGCGGCTGCGCGAGGGGCTTACTGCACAGGTCAAGGCTATCGTTGCGCGCGAAGGCATGAGTGCGATGAGCGGCATCGTCAGCCTGGCGATTGTGTTCGCCACCGTGACCTTCGTGGCAGTCCATAACGCCGGAAATACCGCGCTGCTGGTCGGTCTAGCCACGACGCTGCCGCGGCAGATCGAGATGACTTACGAACTGCATCTGCTCGCGTCCGGCTGGAACGACTTCGTCGCGATCTGGACCCGGTTCGGCGGCGTCGCCTCCAACATGCTGCCTGAGCCGGATCCGGATTTCGACAGCCGGATCAAGTTCGACCGGCTGGTCCTGCGCGAAGGCGATCATGCCAATGTGGTGTCTTCGCTCGGTGACGCGGTGCGCGTTGCGCTGGCGCAGCCAACCGGCCGCATCAATGTGCGTGGCGGCAACGGTTCTGGAAAATCCACGCTGCTGGCCAGTCTCAAGACCGAACTGAGAAATCGCGCCTATTACTGGCCGACAACCGACCGGCTGGCCTTTCAGTTCACAGGTGGTGTGGTCCCGGTCGACGTCGAAGGCGACGACGAAGACGATGTTGTCGTGGTCGCGGAATCGATGGACAAGAAACTTGGCTTTTCGTCCGGCGAGCGGCAGCTGAAGTCGCTCGAAGAGATCGTCAATTCGACCCGCGCCAAGGTCTATTTGCTCGACGAATGGGACGCCAACCTCGACGATACCAACAAGGCGAAGGCTGACGCCTTGGTCGATCAGCTTGCTGCCCGTGCGCGTGTCGTCGAAATATCGCATCGCGACCGCGCTGCATAATTGTCCCGCGTCTTGAGCCTGTAGCCGGCCTTGCACAATCGCCGGCTTGCGGATTTGTTATCGGTAGCCGAGGCAGCCGGCCGGAGCTGCTTTACAAGAGGTTCTATCGTGCCCAACCCACTGAAAGACCTGATCGCCGAAGTCGCGCTCGCCAACCGCATTCTTGGCAATGAAGGCGTGCTCGATGCCTTCGGCCATGTCAGCGCTCGCCATCCGACGGATCCCAACCGTTATCTGCTGTCGCGTGCGCGCTCGCCGGCGATGATCCAGGCGGAAGATATTCTCGAATTCACGCTCGATTCCGAGCCGGTGAAACCGCCGAAGGCGCATCTCTACGCCGAGCGGGTGATCCATGGCTGTATTTACCAGGCCCGGCCGGACGTCATGGCGGTGTGTCATCACCATGCGCCCGCGATCATGCCGTTCGCCATTGCCGGGAAACCGGTCGTGCCGGTCTTCCATGTTGGCGCTGCGATGGGTGAGGAGGTGCCGTTCTGGGATCAGCATGACGAATTCGGCGATACCAATCTTCTGGTGGTGAAGCCGGAAGAGGGCCAGTCGCTGGCCCGTGCACTTGGCAAGCATCACGCCGTGATGATGAATCGCCACGGCGCTACCGTGGTCGGCGGCAGCGTAAAGGAGCTGGTGTCACGCTCGATCTTCATGTGTGACAATGCCCGGCATCTGTTGAACGCGCTTTTGCTGGGCTCGGCGACGCCACTGCATCCGGGCGAGACCAAGCTTGCCGGTACGATCAGCCTGATGCCGAGCGTGGTCTCCCGCACATGGGAATACTGGAGCATCCGTGAAGGCAGCGGCGTAAAAGCTGCCCGCAAGGTTAGCCAGAAGAAGCGCAAGAAATAGAGCGCCTCCGCGGCCGCGATTTTGCATCAAACGGGCTATCTGATAGTCATTTGGTCCGTTTGAGAGGCATTGGGGGATGTTACGCCGCAGTTTTCTGGCAGGCGCTGGCGGGCTCGCGCTCGACGCTTTGGCGCGATCTCGGGCCGGCGCTGCTGTTGAGGACGATAGCGACCTGTTCCGCAGCTTTGGACCGGACTTCCGCTGGGGTGTTTCAACGTCGGCCTATCAGATCGAGGGCGCCGTCAATGTCGACGGTCGCGGCGATTCGATCTGGGACGTTTTCGCACGCGTCAAAGGCAATATCAGAAACGGCGATACTGCGACCGTGGCAGCCGATTATTATCGGCGCTATCCGCAAGACATCGACCTCATTGCGCGCAGCGGTTTTGACAACTATCGGTTCTCGATTGCGTGGCCGCGTATCATTCCTGCCGGTACCGGACCGATCAATCCGCACGGTCTGGATTTCTATGACCGCGTCGTGGATACGTGCGCTGCCCAGGGCATCACGCCCTGGGTGTGCCTCTATCATTGGGATTTGCCGCAGGCGTTGCAGGAGCGCGGCGGCTGGCTGAACCGTGACATTGCTCATTGGTTCGTGGATTACGCCGGCGCGGTAACGCGGCGTCTCGGCGATCGGGTGAAGCATTGGGCGATGTTCAACGAAGCGGCCGTGCACGCCATGATCGGCTACGGCTTCGGCGATCACGCTCCTGGCCTGAGAGGGCGATCGAATTATGTTGCCGCGATGCATCACCAGAATTTGGCGCAAGGTCTCGCCATTCAGGCGCTGCGTGCCGAGCGCAGTGACTTCACGCTTGGCACGGTGATGTGTCTCGAACCGGTCCGCTCCGTAACCGGAAGTGAGGCGGACGTGCGCGCCGCAGCCTATTTCCAGGCATTCTGGATTGAAGCGACCATCGATCCTCTACTCAAAGGCAAATATCCTGAAATCCTGGCTGACGAATTCGCCGCCGTTATCCGCCCCGGAGACATGTCCAATATCCGGCAACCTGTCGATTATCTGGGCCTGAATTATTACAGCGAGCTTCACATCAAGTATGATGGCAACAGCCCGTTTGGCCTGACATTCGGTCCGCCGCCGGAGGGGTCGATCCTCACCTCGATGCGATGGCCGGTTGAGCCGGAAGGTCTCTATCGCCAGCTCATCGACCTGCGCGATAATTACGGCAACCCGCCAATCTATATCGCCGAGAACGGTGCCGCGTTCGACGACCAGGCGGGAGCCGATGGCGTGGTGCGTGACCCGGAGCGGATCGACTATTTTCGGGTGCATTTTCTCGCGGCACAGCGCGCGATGCGCGACGGCGCCGCCTTGCGCGGGTATTTTATCTGGTCGCTGCTCGACAATTTCGAATGGACGGAAGGGATGACGAAGCGGTTCGGTATCGTCCACGTCGATTTCGAGACGCTCAAGCGAACCCCGAAGCAATCCTACGCGTGGCTTTCCAATGGACTGCATAGCCGGCGATAACAAAGGCGACAGCAGCCTCGATGTTTATGGACTAAGCGGACGTCACATTCGGTCGATCGGGCAGTAATGGACGAAGTCAAGAAAATCCGGGTTTTCATATCATCGCCCGGCGACGTCGCCGAGGAGCGTCGCCGAGCCGCTCTCGTTCTCGGGCGTCTGAAACGCGACTTCGCCCGTTTCTTCGACATTTCGCCGGAGCTCTGGGAATACGAGCCGATGCTTGCGGCTGGTTCTTTTCAGGATGTCATCATCGAACCGGCGGCAACAGATATCGTTGTTCTGATCTTGTGGTCGCGTTTGGGGACGCCACTGCCGCCGCAAACTTCGTTACGCGCTTATCGCGGACTCGACGGCCGCACTCCGGTGACCGGAACGGAATGGGAGTTTGAAAACGCACTGAACGCCGCGCGTGAGCGGAAGGAGCGCGACGAGCCTCCGACGCCGGATATTCTGGTCTACAAAAAAGACGTCGACGGTGTTGTGCGCGGCAAGACTTCGACCGAGATGACTGAGGCGGTCGGCCAGATGGCTGCGCTGGAGCAGTTCTGGCAACGCTATTTTCAGAATCCAGCCGGCCATTTCACGCTTGCCTTCAATTCTTTCACGTCGCTCGACAGCTTCGAGCGCCAGCTCGAAATCGCACCTGCGTGTGTTGCTGCAAAAGCGTGTCGCGCGCGAAGGAGCCAAACCGGCGAGTTGGCCTGGAAATCCTTATCTCGGGCTGATGTCGTTCGACTTTGAGCACGCTAATATTTTCTTCGGTCGCGCCAGCGCGGTGCAGGAGATCATCGAGGCGTTGATCAAACGCGCCGAGGCCGGCGACGGCTTCATCCTGGTCACCGGCGCGAGCGGTTGCGGCAAGTCTTCGCTGGTAAAGGCGGGCGTTGTATCGGGTTTGATCGAGCGCGGCGTGGTGCTCGACGCCAAACTATGGCGTCGCTGCACTTTCAGGCCTTCAGGAGCCGGGACGATGGCTTCCCGGTTTGCCGCGGCGCTGATCGACAAGGCCGCGATACCCGAGCTGATTACCCTCGGCGTCTCCGCCGACGGACTGGCCGACGAATTGTCCCGTGGGGAAATTCTGTCGCTGCGTTACGGCCTCGTTGAAGCCGTCCGGCAAGCAGCGAGCGCGGCCGCCGGCTCTGCGCCGGCCGGTTCTGCGCAAACTGGCCGCCTTATTCTCGTGATCGACCAGCTGGAGGAACTGTTCACCGATCCCAACCTGACGCAGGCCGAGCGCGAATGGTTCGTTGACCTTCTCATCAAGCTCGCTGCGAGCGGATTTGTCTGGGGCATTGCCACCATGCGCTCGGATTTCTTCGCGCAGATGGCGGCATTCCCCCGGCTTACCGGATCTGTGTTCGGGCGACGGCCTGCACCATTTGTTGCCGCCGCGATCCGAAGAGATCGATCAAATGATCAGGCTGCCAGCCGATGCGGCCGGTATATCGTTCGAGGTCGATCCGCGTAGCGGCATCGGCCTCGACCAGGAGCTGCGCGCGGCTGCTGCGCCGAATCCGTATTCGCTGCCGCTTCTGGAATTCACGCTCGACGAGCTCTATCGCCGCGACATTCTTGGGCGCGGCGGCAGGATGCTTCGGATCAATACCTATCGTGACGAGCTGAAAAAGCTCGAAGGTGCGATTGCCACCCGCGCCGAAGCAGAATGCAACGATCTGCCGCCTCACGTCCGCGAAGGCGCGCTCCCGGAAATCTTGCGCGCGCTGGTCGCGGTCGGGGAGGACGGTAAGCCGACCGCGCGCTTCGCGCCGATGTCGGATTTGGCGACGACGCCCGACCGCCGCAGTGTGCTCGACGCATTGATCAAGGCGCGGCTTCTCGTCGTTCACCGCCACGATGACGCGCCGACGGTCGGCGTTGCCCATGAGGCTTTGATCACGGAGTGGCCGTTCTACAGAAACCTCGTGAGCAGTCACGTCAATTTCCTGCGCGCGCGCGGACATATCGCCGCCCAGGTGCAGTTATGGCGCTCACAGAACAAGGATCCTTCACGCCTGCTGGCGCGCGGTCTTGCGCTCGAAGAGGGTCGCGGTCTGCTCGCACGACGCTCCGAACTCGGCCCTGATCTGCTGGAATTCATCGAGACATCGATTAACGCCGCGGACAAAGCCGAGCACCGCAGGCGGCGCGTTCTCATCGCGCTCGCCAGTGCCGCGACACTCGCGGCGGTGATCTTCGCCGGTCTTGCCAGTTTCGCACATCGCGCATCGGTACGAGCCCAGAGCAATTTCGAGGCGGCCACCACCGTGCTGTCGACGCTGATCGAGGCGGTGCCGGCGAATGTCGCGCCCGTCGCGCCGGTGCGTACCGTGAAAACGCTATTGGACGACGCGAGCAAGGCGATTGCCAGTTTCCCGCCGACTGATGGCGCCAGCCCGAAAATCCGCCGCTACCGTGCCGAAATTTCGCTGGCGCTGGCGGAGATCGAATTCGACCTTGGCCGGTATAGGGAGACACGGGACCTTGCCGGCGAGGCGAGAACGGCGCTAGGCGATCTCGCCGCGAGCGCGCCGGATGATCTCGCCACACAGTACCAACTTGCCCGCAGCCTGCATTTTTTCGGCGCCACCTACCATCAACAGCAAGACGATATCGGCGAAGCGCGCTCCAATTATGAGAAGGCGATTGCGATTCTGAACAGCCTTATCCGTGACCACGGCGCTGATGCCGATGCGTGGCGTTGGCACCTTCTACTCGCTGATGTCCATCAGGACTTCGGCGATCTGCTGTTGAACCGTTTCCGCGCTTCCGCCGATGCAAAAGCGCAGTTCGATCAATCGATTGCGGAGCGCCAGGGCGTTGCACAGCTTGGTGTCGGCGGATTGGCGGTTGACCAGGACGTCAGCTGGACGATCAACAAACTCGGCGACGTATTGCTGCTCACCGGCGATACGCCCGATGCGATTGCCGATTACGAAAAAGCGCGGGATCGCATCGCGGCACTCGACAGCCACCTGCAAGACAACAAACTATGGCCGCATCATCTTGCGATGATCTACAACAATCTCGGCACACTGATGCGTGACGCGGGCAACTATGCCGACGCAATCGGTCAGTTCACGCGCGCAATTCCGCTGACCGTTGCACTCAACAGCCGCGACCCGGAAAATGTGGAGCTGCGCTCGGTTCTCGGCTGGACTTACGACAATACCGGAGAGGCATGGCTGCTTTGGGCGAAGTCGCAGAGCGCCGATAGAGCCGATCATCTCGGCTACGCACGCGACATGCTCGGAAAGGCGCGCGATGTCCGCGTCACGCTTGCGGACTTGAAACGGCAGTGGAAGGAGGATTTGACCTATACCGACGCAAGCCTTGCCGCCGCCGACGGAATTGAAAAGGAAATGAGCGGCAGCAATCTCGATGCGGGCAAGGCCTATGCCCACGCGGCAGACCTCAATCAGCAAGTGGCTGCGGAATTGCAGCGTGGCGATGCCATCCTGCGGACCATTGCGTTCGATGAATGGGCCGCTGCGGCGTTTCTCGATGGCGGTGCGCCGGATGCAGCCCATGACCGGCTGACTTACGCCCTTGATATAGCGAAAGGCTACCGCAGCATGGCGGGCGATGGCGAAATGCAGGCAAAGGTCGCCGAACTGGAAGGGCTCTTGCGTTCAAAGCAAAAGTAGAACGCAGCCGCTTCGGCGCGTAGCCAACATGCTCTCGCGACGTTTGAACGCCCCGAAAGCATCAACCCTGTATCTGGTAAGCCTACGCGACGCCGCTAAACGGCGTCGCGTCGCGGCGAAGCAAGCGTTACTTGCAGGGCCCGGCGTGAATCCACGCTGCGCCCGCGTACTCGATGGCGCAGGTGTTCGGGTACGTCATCTTGGCGTGGGTAAGCGGATCGCGTCCGCAAATTGCCTGCGAGGGCACAACACCGAGATAGAGCGCAACCTTCGGCGCCATGCCGGCGCACACCACTTGCTGGCAATCGCCCGGATGCATGATGCTTGCGCCGTCTTTCTTGGCCATAGACGCGCTCGGATACCACTTCGGGCCGTCTTTCTTCACGGCGCAGACATCAGCCATTGCCGGAGCAGCAGAAGCGCTTTCAACAACAGGAATTGACGCCACCGCAAACCCGGCAAGCAGCGTCAGGCACGAAAAACCGAGACGTAATCCTTGCATTTAACCCCCCTCTGAATACGCAGGCACAATCGCCGCACGCGTAACTGTAGCATAAATTTTTGCGGGAGGTAGGTCCGGCGAATGCTTCTATCCGGCGACGCTAGTGCCGGTCCCGTGCCGCGGTACTGATAGCGTTGAGCATTGCAGCACGGTCCTTGTCGAGCACTACGCGCACCGATTGCTGTGTACCGATCTGGCCCATTTCACGCTGCCTTTTGACCGTGGCCACCGTCATCAGCGGCTCGACGCCCAACTCGCGCAGTGTCTCGGCGGATTCTTCCATTTCGGCGGCGCGTCGCTCGCCGTGATTGGCCATGCGCTCCAGGTTATAGGGGACGATTTTTGCCCAATCGAGGCCGGGATAATTGTTCTTCATCGACACGGCGACTTCATCGACGATACCGGCCCGCGCGGCGGCGAGGAAACACTCCAGCGTCAGCGCCTCGATGCCCTTGATCATCACGCTGCGCACCATCTTGATGGCAGCGGCCGCACCAACCTCGGCGCCGGAAATGCTGATTTTCATGCCGATAGCGGACAGTACCGGCGCGACTCCCTTCGCACCGGGGCCGGCAATCAACATTGGCGTCTGATGTCGCGCCGGATAGATCGGCGCGATGATCGCGACATCGATATAGCGCGCAGCGTCACCAAGCTCCCTGGCTGAGTTCTGTTTGCGGCCGGGTGAGACCGAATTGATGTCGAGGAAATAGGGCTTTCCGGCAAGATGCGATTTCACCGATTGCGCGGCTTCGGTGCTGGACGCGGCGGTGACTGCGGAGATGACTAGGTCGGCACCGCGGACGGCATCTGCAGCCGATTGTGCGACGCGCACCCCGATCGCTTCGGCAGCCTGCTTGAGTTTTGCGCCTTCGGATTTCGGGAACAGAATATCCCAGGCCGCCATGCCTTCGAGACCCGTCTCGCGCAAGCCGGAAGCAATGGCGTGACCTGCTTCACCAAATCCGATGAATGCGATCGTCGGCTTGCCGTTCGGCATTGTTTATCCCTTGGTTACGGCGCTTTGCGGCGATGATTGCCGTTTGCCGGATGAATTTGCAATGGCACGTCCGGCCGATAGGATGCGCAAAACAACACTGGGAGGACGACCCGCCATGCCCTCGACCAAGCCGCTGAGCGCTGCCCAAATCATCAATCGCCGCCGCTTCATTCAGTTTCTTGCCGCGAGCCCGCTGTTCGCCGGCACCAGCATTTCGGCGCTGGCGGGCGAGCCGTATCCCGGACTGCCGGCCGATCCGTTCGTCTGGGCGCCGCGCGACTACGACCACCTGATAGCAAGTCCAAAGGATGCGCTGGATATCTTCGATTTCGAGCCGGTCGCGCACAAGAATGTGCCGCCGGCGCATTTCGGCTACATGGCGTCCGGCGTCGATGATGACGTGACCTTGCGCGCCAATCGTGCGGGATTTCTGAAATATCAGATCAGGCCGCGCCGTCTTGTCGATGTCAGCAAGGTCGACATGAGCACGGAGATACTCGGGCAAAAGTACGAGAGCCCGATTATCATCGCGCCGACCGGCGGTCATCGCGCCTATAACGCGGATGGCGAGGAGGGTGTCGCGCGTGCGGCCAAGATCGGCGATCACCTGATGATCCTGTCGACACAGGCTTCAGCGTCGGTCGCCGACACGATTGCGGCGCGCGGCCGGCCGATCTGGTCGCAGCTCTATGCGACCGACAAGTTCGAAGTCGCCAAGCATCACGTCGAGAGCATGGAGCGGCAGGGTTCGACTGCCATCGCTGTCACCGTCGATCGAAACGGTGGCCGCAATCAGGAAGTCGCTTTGCGCATGAAAGCGATCGACCCGCGGCAGTGTTCGGGGTGCCACGACAATTCGAGTCTGCAAGCTTCGCTGCGGGATAATCCGATCTATGAAGGTGCTGACGTTTCCGGATTGAAGAACATTCAATCGCCGAGCATGTCGTGGGATTACATCAAGCGGCTACGCGATGTGTCCAAGACCAGGATGGTGTTGAAAGGCATCCTCGCCTGGGAAGATGCCAAGATCGCCGCTGAGACCGGTATCGACGCGATTATCGTCTCCAACCACGGCGGCCGCGCCGATGAGGCCGGGCGTTCGACCATCGAAACACTTCCGGAAGTGATTGAGGTCGCCGGCAAGATGCCGGTGCTTGTCGATTCCGGTTTCCGCCGCGGCACCGACATCGTCAAAGCACTGGCGATGGGCGCCAAGGGCGTCGCCGTCGGCCGGCCGTATCTTTGGGGACTGGGCGCTTTCGGTCAGCCGGGCGTGGAAAAGGTGCTCGAAATATTGCGGACCGAATTGAGAGTCGCGATGCAGCAGATCGGCGCGCCTTCATTGAAGGACCTTAAGCCTTCGATGATCGTCAAGGCCTGATCATGGCTGAGCTGTCCTGCCACGACCGGTTGGAGCAGGCGCTGGCGCGTATCGCCGATCCGAAAGGAGAGGGAGCGCGCGCGTGCCTGACGGTCTATGCCGATGCGGCGCGCGCTGCGGCCGACGCCGCCGACGCCCGCAAGGCGCGCGGTGCATCACTCGGACGGCTCGACGGCGTCATTATCAGCATCAAGGATCTGTTCGACGTCGCAGGCGAGCCAACCCGCGCCGGTTCGAAAGTCTTGGCCGAGGAGGCGGCGCCGGCAAAAGCCGACGCGGCCATCGTTCAGCGGCTGCGCTCGGCTGGCGCAGTGATCGTCGCCAAGACCAACATGGTCGAATACGCATTCTCCGGCATTGGCGTTAATCCGCATTACGGCACGCCGGGAAATCCAAAGGGTCGCACGCGCGTTCCAGGCGGCTCGTCGTCAGGTGCGCCGGTGACCGTTGCCGACGGCATGTGCGCCATCGCCATCGGCACCGATACCGGCGGCTCGGTGCGGATACCGGCGGCGCTGTGCGGTCTGGTCGGGTTCAAGCCGAGCAAGCAGCGCGTGCCGACTGACGGCGCATTTCCTTTGAGTCACACACTCGATTCGATCGGACCGATTGGCCGCACAGTGGCCGATTGTGCAGCCGCCGACGCCGTGATGGCGGGTGAAGATGTTTTGCCGCTCGAGCCGCTGACGCTTACCGGCCTTCGCTTCGGGGTCGCCGAGGGGCTGCCACTCGACCGTCTCGATGACACGGTAGCGGCTGCTTTCAATTCAGCTCTGGCGCGGCTCGACGGGGCGGGCGTGCGCGTGTCGCGCGAGACGCTGCCGCTGTTCGACGACATGAGCGCGGTTAATGCCAAGGGTGGGATATCGCCCTATGAAGCCGGCATTATCCATCGCGACCGCATGACCCGGCGGGCCGGCGATATCGACCCGAACGTCCGGGTCCGGATCGAGCGCGGGATGGCGATTCCGAAAGCCGACTACGACTTCATGATGCAGGAGCGTGCCAAGCTGGTCCGCGCCATGGATGCACGGCTGGCGACGCTTGACGCACTGATCATGCCGACGACGTCGATTGTGGCGCCGACCATTGCCGAAGTGGCCGATACCAATGTCTTTGCCGCCCGTAATGCGGCGACGCTGCGCAATACCTCGATCATCAATTTCTTCGATCTCTGCGCGATTTCGCTGCCGCTGCCGGCGCCGTTGCCAGTAGGCCTGATGGTAGCAGTGCGAAACGGCCATGACCACCGGCTGTTGCGAATTGCTGCGGCAACGGCGCAGCTTTTCGCCGCATGATCGCGCTTGCCGCCGCTGCAACAGTTTCCTAGCATTTCAAGAAATCTGGGAGGATTTTGCCGTGACCCGTATTCACACGCTTTTCAATCGCCGTCAGTTGCTTGCTACCGCAGCCGCTACCATTGCGGCTCCCGCCGTCCTTCGCGCCCAGAGCGGGCCATTAAAAGTCGGCGTCCTGTTACCGCGGTCTGGCTATGAGGCCGGCATTGGCCAGGACTGCCAGCGCGGCGTCGATATCGCGGCTGGCATCCTGAAATCGCTCGGACTGCCCGAATTGACGATCATGAACGGTGACACCGAGTCGAACGTAGACACCGCGCGCGAGCACGCCGAGAAGCTGATCAGCGATGGCGCGCAGCTTCTGGTCGGAACCTTCGACTCCGGCCAGACCACGGCGGTGGCCCAGGTTGCCGAGCAGAAGGGCATTCCGTTCGTCATCAATATCGCCGGTGCGCCCGACATCACCGAGCAGGGCTACAAATTCGTATTCCGCAACTTCCCGACCGCGCCGATGCTCACGCGCGACGGCTTCCTGGCGCAGAAAGAAGTATTCGAGATCGCCGGCAACGCACCGAAGACTGTGGTCTTCATGCGCGTCAACGATCTGTTCGGCACGGCAATGTCGAAGGGCATCGCGGCGATGATGCCGAAATTCAACATGCCGTACACGATCACCGACGAGATCTCCTACGATCCGGCGGCGCGCGATCTGTCGATCGAGGTGACAAAAGCCAAGGCGACCAATGCAGAGGCTATCCTCGTCGTCGGCCGCCTCAACGATGCGATGTTGTTGACCCGCGAACTGGTCAAACAACGCTGGACGCCGCAGGCGATCCTTAGCGTTGGCCCCGGCTGGTACGAGGACCAGTACATCAAGACGCTTGGCAAATTGTCCGATGGACCGATGAGCTTCGTGCCTTGGTACGATCCCAACAAGAAGCTCTCCAAGATGCTCGAGGCCGCCCTGGCCCAATCAAATCCGGGCGTCAATCTCAACACCAATCATGTCTATACGTTCGAGGCCTTGCTGGTCGCCGCCGACGCCTACAAGCGCGCCGGTTCGACCGATCCGAAGGCGCTCGCCGACGCGATCAGGACCACCAATATCACCGACAATTCCAGCATCGGGCCCGGCATTTCGTTCAACGCGAAAGGGCAGAACGACAAGATCATCGGCGGCGGCATCCAGAATCGCGGCGGCAAGCTTGTCACCGTCGCTCCGAAAGAGGCCGCGAACGGCAAGCCGGTGTGGCCGATGCCGTCGTATCAAGGCCGCACATGATGTAACGTTCTCCGGCGTGTCGATCGCCCGGGGGAGGAGATCATCATGGTTCGCGCTCTTGTGGGGCTCAATCGTCGTCAAGTCGTTGCCGGGGTTGGAGCTGCGGCCGTTACGCTCGCAGCGCCGGCAATCGTGCGGGCGCAAGGCGGTCCGCTGAAGGTCGGCGTGCTGCTGCCGCGGTCCGGATTTGAGGCAGGTAGCGGCCAGGATAATTATCGCGGCATCGAAATTGCTCCGCCGATCCTCAAGTCGATGGGTCTGCCGGAACTCAGCATCATGAATGCCGATACCGAGTCGAGTATCGACGTCGCGCGCGAACGTGCCGAAAAGCTGATCGCTGAAGGCGCACAACTTCTTGTCGGCGCTTTCGATTCCGGCCAAAGCACGGTGATCGCCCAGGTGGCCGAGCAAAAGGGCATTCCTTTCGTTATCAACGTGGCGGCAGCGCCGGATATTACCGAGCAGGGATACAAGTTCGTGTTCCGGAATTTTCCGTCCGCGCCGACGGTTCTCGCCGACTGGTTTCTCAATCAGAAAGAGATATTCGCTCTGACCGGCGCGACGCCGAAAACCATCGTCTATTTGCACATCAACGATACGTTCGGCGCGGCGATGTCCAAAGGAATCGCCGCGATGATGCCGAAATTCAACATGCCGTACACGATCGTTGACGACATCGCCTACGATCCGCAGGCCCGCGATCTTTCGGTCGAGGTGGCAAAAGCCAAAGCGTCCAATCCTGACGCGCTGATGGTAACCAGCCGGCTCAGCGATTCGATTTTGCTGACGAAGGAAATGATCAAGCAGCGCTGGACTCCCCAGGCTATCATGAGTTCGGGACCGGGCTGGATCGAGGATCAGTACCTCAAGACCCTTGGCAAGTTTTCCGATGGCCCGATGGCCTTCAATCCCTGGCAGGATCCGAACAAGAAGCTCACCCCGGTTCTCGAAGAGGCAATCGCGAAGGCCAATCCGGGCGTTGGCTTGAATTCGTTTCACGTCTATTCGTTTGAGGCGATGCTCACCGCTGCTGATGCCTACAAACGGGCTGGTTCTGCCGACCCAAAGCGCTGGCGGAGGCGATCCGCACCACGAATATCACCGACAATTGCAGCATCGGACCCGGCATCTCGTTCAATGCCAAAGGGCAGAACGACAAATCGCATTGCGGGGTCACGCAGAACCGCGACGGCAAGCAGGTGGTGCTGGCGCCAAAAGTCGCGGCGAACGCCAAACCGGAATGGCCGATGTCGTCGTACCTCGGCCGCGGTTGAGATTGCTCAGTGTCGTTTGACGTCTATCTCAACGTCGCCGTCGCCGGAGTGTTGACCGGGCTGGTTTATGGCCTGATGGCGCTTGGCCTTTCTGTCATCTTCGGCGTGGTGCGCGTGGTCAATTTCGCCCATGGCGAGATGATGTCGGTCGCGATGTACATCGCGTTCGTGCTGTTCAGCACGCTTCATCTCGATCCGCTCGTCATGCTGGTGCCGATCGCGGCGGTGATGTTCGTGTTCGGTTACGTGTTGCAGGCCGGGCTGATCAATCCGTTCATCACCCGGCCCGAACACAGCCAGTTCCTGCTGGTCGTGGCGCTGGCGATCGTCATCGTCAACGCGCTGCTGATCATTTTCGGCCCGGACGCCCGTAGCGTGCAGACATCCTATGCCTATGACAGTTTTGAAGTGGGCTCTGTCATCATCGACGCGTCCAAAGTGTACGCCGCCGCCGCGGCAATCGTGGTCACGGCGCTGCTGTTCGTCTTCTTCCGGGTCACGCTGATCGGCAAGGCGATCCGCGCCTGCGCCGACAATTATACCGGTGCGCTGGTCGTCGGGCTGAACGTCAAGCATCTTTACGCGCTGACTTTCGCTATCGGTGCGGCTTGTGTCGGCGCGGCCGGTACGATGATGACGCTGATCACCGACGTGACGCCCGCGCTCGGGCCGGGCTATACGCTGCTCGCTTTCGTCATCGTTATTACCGGCGGCCTGGGCTCGATGCCGGGCGCGCTGGTCGGCGGCGTCCTGATCGGTGTGACCGAGGCCGTGGCCGGTGTGCTGTTCACGCCTTCGGCCAAAAGCATGTTCGCCTTCGGCATCCTTGTCCTGGTGCTGCTGTTCCGGCCGCAGGGCATTCTCGGCAGAAAGCTCGCGTGATGAAGCGTGCGATCGCGCGTATCGCGGAGGGACGCTCGAACTTCGCTATTGCCTGGCTTGCCGCGCTGCTTGTGGCGCTGACAGTCGCGCCGTGGTTCGTCAGCGATTACCTCATCACCGTCCTGATTGTTATTTTCTACCTCGCGTTCACCGGCCAAGCCTGGAATATCATGATGGGCTTCGCCGGCCAGCTTGTCGCTCGGCCATGCGCTCTATGCCGGGCTTGGCGCTTACATCACCGCCGCGCTGTTCACCCGTTACGGAATTGCGCCTTGGGTCGGCTTCCTGGTTGCGGCGCCGGTGGCGGCGATGTGCGGTGCGATTATCGGCTTTCTCGCTTTTCGCTTTGGCGTGTCCGGCGTGTACTTCGCCATTCTCACCATCGCGTTCGCCGAGTTTGCGCGGATCGGTTTCGATCACCTGACGGTCGTCAACGCCTCCGCTGG
Organism: uncultured Alphaproteobacteria bacterium; assembly: GCA_963807565.1. Taxonomy (GTDB): domain Bacteria; phylum Pseudomonadota; class Alphaproteobacteria; order Rhizobiales; family Xanthobacteraceae; genus BOG-931. The sequence continues at coordinate 162,449 of CAWECH010000001.1, forward strand.
TCTGTTTCTGCCGGTCGCCCAGTACACTCACAACGATCTGTGGCGGCTGCGCGGCCATCCGACGATGTTCTACTACGTGATGCTCACGGCGACGGCGGTGGCGTTCATCATCTGCAACGCACTGCTGCGCAGCCGCATGGGCTATTTCTGGCTGGCGATTCGCGAGGATGAGCAGGCCGCCCGCGCTGCCGGCATCGATACATTCCGTTACAAGATGTACGCGGTGATGATCTCGGCGGCGATGACCTCGTTCGGCGGCGTGTTCTACGCGTTTTTTTACAACAACCTGTTTCCCGAGCAGGTCTTCAACATCACCCGTTCGATTGAAATGATCCTGGGACCGATCATCGGCGGCATCGGCACGCTGTTCGGCCCGATCCTTGGCGCGTTCGTGCTCACCGGGCTTGCCGAATCCGTGACCGGCGTGATGGCCGCGTTCGGCTTCGATCTGCCGGGTGCGAAACAGATATTCTATGGCATTTGCCTGCTGCTGGTGGTTGTCGCTCTGCCCGAAGGTATTTGGCCGTGGCTGGCGCGCCGGCTTCGGATCGAGGAGCGCGATTCATGACCGCGCTGCTTTCGCTCAAAAATGTCAGTAAGCGCTTCCGCGGTCTGGTCGCTGTGGATGGCGTGTCCTTTGACGTCACTGAAGGCGAGATTTTTGCGGTGATCGGCCCGAACGGTGCCGGCAAAACGACACTGTTCAACGTGGTCGCTGGGGCTCTGAATTCCGACAGCGGTGAAATCATATTTTCCGGCAAGCCGATCACTCGGTCTGGCTCCGGACGCAGTATGCCGCCGCGGCATCGCGCGTACCTTCCAGATCGTTCGTCCGTTCCCGGCGTTGAGCGTCGAAGACAACGTCATTGTCGGCGCGCTGCAAAAGGAGCGCAATGTTGCCGCGGCACGCGAACGGGCGCGAGCGGTGCTGCGCCGGCTTGATCTGTTCGACAAGCGCAGCCGGATCGCCTCGACCCTGACGCTGCCCGATCGCAAACGCCTGGAAGTTGCGCGTGCGCTGGCGACCGAACCGAAGCTGTTGCTGCTCGATGAAGTTATGGCCGGGCTGCGGCCGACCGAGACCGACCGTATGGTCGCGATCTTGCGCGACATCAATCGCGAGAGCGGATTGACGATCCTGCTCATCGAGCATGTGATGCGCGCCGTAATGGCGCTGGCTTCGCGTGTGCTGGTGCTCGACCACGGCGTCGTCATCGCGTCAGGTTCGCCCGAACAAGTCGTTCGCGATCCCGCCGTGGTGCGGTCTTATCTCGGTACCGAGGCGGTATGATGCTCCGGGTCGAAAACCTCGACGTGTTTTACGGCGACGTGCAGGCGCTCAATGGCGTGTCGCTGGAAATCGAGGAAGGCGCGATTGTCGCCATCGTTGGAGCCAATGGCGCCGGCAAGACCACACTGATCCGCGCGCTAGCCGGTATGCAGCAGCAATTGAGCGGCAAGATCGAGTTTCGTGGCACTGATATTGCCGGCTGGCCAAGCTATCGCGTCTGCAATCTCGGTATCGGTCAGGTCGCGGAAGGCCGGCTGGTGTTTCCAACACTGACTGTTGCCGGAGAATCTCGACGTCGGCGCGATGCTGCCTCGTGCACGGGCTGAACGTGGCAAAAATAAAGAACGCGTGCTGAGCCTGTTTCCGGTACTGGCCGAACGCGCGCGGCAAGCCGCCGGAACGCTCTCAGGCGGCGAGCAGCAGATGCTTGCCATCGGCCGTTGTCTGATGGGCGCGCCGGAACTGATCATGTTTGACGAGCCATCGCTTGGGCTCGCACCGTCCATCGTCCGTACTGTGCTCGACACGATCAGCGAGCTCAATCGCAGCGGGCTTACCTGCGTGCTGGTCGAACAGAATGTTGCGCAATCGCTCAAGCTCGCGAGCCGCGCTTATGTGCTGGAAAACGGCCGCATCACCTTGTCGGGAACCGGCAATGAACTATTGGCCGACGACCGGGTTCGGAGCGCTTACCTCGGACTGTAGTCCGTCATAATAGATTTAATAACTGGGCAGATTTAATGACTGGGCCGGCGCAGCCGGTCCATCAAGCTCGCCAGCGCGCCGACACGGGCAGCGAGTGGAGCGAAGGGAAAAGCCTGTCGCAGCTGACCGTAGACTTCGGCGGCTGTCGGCGCTTCTACATCGCCCAGTGCCGCAGCCATTGCCCGCGCCATTTCGGCTTCGGGCCGTCCGCTGAACGGCGACGGCATGATCGTCACATCACCGAATGGAATTGGGGGTTGCACACGGAGGGTGACACGACGGCTCATTTTGATCAGCTCCAGTAATCCCGGCTTGTCGTGGCAAGTGAACGCACCAGCTTGGTGCTAGTTCCATGCGATTTGGCGACGACAAACGGATGACAGGCGCCACAAGAAAAATGCCGTCCACAGGGATTTCCGGGGACGGCATTCACGAAACTGTCAAAGACTGAAGTGCAGCGGCGACCAGATTACTTGAGCGGCGGGCCGATGGTGACGGTGAGCTTGCCGACGCCTTCGACTTCGCACTCGATCTTGTCTCCGGCTACCGTAGCGGCGACGCCGGATGGCGTTCCGGTCATGATGATGTCGCCGGGCGCAAGCTCCACCATCTCCGATAGCTTGGAGATGACTTCCGGCACGTTCCAGATCATCTGATTGAGATCGCCGTCCTGACGGACCTTGTCGTTGACCTTCAGCGTGATGCGACCTTTCGCGGGATGGCCGATCTCTGATGCCGGCTTGAGCGGTCCGCACGGCGCCGAATAATCGAACGCCTTGCCGATCTCCCAGGGACGCTTGATATCGCGAGACGCGATTTGCAGGTCGCGGCGGGTCAGGTCGATGCCGACGCCATAACCGTAGATGCAATCGAGCGCTTTTTCGGTCTTGATATTGCGGCCGCCGCTTTTGAGCGCCACAACCAGTTCGACCTCGTGATGCATATCCTTCGTCAGCGAAGGATAAGGCGATGTGCCGCCATCAAGCACGATTGCGTCGGCGGGTTTTGCAAAGAAGAACGGCGGCTCGCGCACGTCCTGCCCCATCTCCTTGATGTGCTCGACGTAGTTGCGCCCGACGCACCACAGACGTCGAACCGGAAAATACTTGTCGGTGCCGGCAACCGGGATTGCCGCCTGCGGCGGTTGCGGAATGACGTAGCTTTTTGTGTCGCTCATGAGATTTTTTGCGTTGGAGGGAAGCTGAAAAGGCGGCTTATAGCTGAAGGGGCGGCTCGGTCAAACTGCCTCAGGCTGAGGGAACGATCGCGGCCACGGCTTCGATCTGGGGCGGCTGCTCCTTCAACTGTAGCCGGTGGAAAGATGCATAGCGACCGCCTTTGCGGAGCAATTCGTCGTGCCGCCCGGACTTCGACGACAGCGCCGTTTTCGACCACCAGGATGCAATCGGCATGCATGATCGTCGACAGGCGGTGAGCAATAACGATGGTGGTACGGCCTTTGCAAAGTTCGGCCAACGCTTCTTGCACCTGCAGTTCGGATTCGGAGTCGAGCGAGGCTGTCGCCTCGTCGAGCAGGATGATCGGCGCGTCCTTGATTAAGGCGCGCGCAATTGAGATGCGCTGGCGCTGGCCGCCCGAGAGTTGAAGACCGTGCTCGCCGACCGGCGCGTCGTAGCCTGCAGGGAAGCTCATAATGAACTCGTGCGCATGTGCAGCCCTGGCCGCGGCAACGATTTCCGCTTCGCTGGCGCCGATCTTTCCCAATGCAATGTTGTCGCGGATCGTGCCACGGAATAAATGAACGATCTGTCCGACATAGGCGATCTCGCTGCGGAGCGAGCCGCGGGAAACGTCTGCGATGTCCTGACCGTCGATGGAGATGCTGCCGCTATCGGTCTCGTAAAAGCGCAGAAGCAGGTTGAGCACGGTTGACTTGCCGCCGCCCGAGGGACCGACCAGGGCCGTGACCTTGCCTCGCTCGGCGAGGAAATTCATGCCGCGCAGCACGGGCGTGCCGGCATGATAGGCAAAGCCGACGTCGTCGAATTCTACCCGCGCGTTGGTCAAGGCCAACGCAGGCATCGCACTATCGTCCGGTTCGCCTGCCGGACTGTCGATGACTTCGTACAGTACGCGAACACCGACAAGATTGTTGCTGAGATCGACATTAAGCCGGGCGAGCCGCTTGGCCGGTTCGAATGCCAGCAGAAATGCGGCCAGGAACGAAACAAACTCTCCCGGGGTGGCGCCGGCATAGATCACGCGGTAGCCGCCATAAATGCTGGCGAGCGCGATGGCGAGTCCGCCGAGCACCTCCATGAGCGGGCTGGCACGGTTGGCGACGCGCGCCATTTTGTTCGATTCGCTCTCGACCTCGCTGACGCTGATAGCGAGGCGTCGTCGCATTTCGGTTTCCAGCGCGAAGGCCTTGACCATGCGAATGCCCTGCAGGGTTTCTTGCACGGTCTCGATAATCTTCGTCCCGCCGGTGAATTGTGTTCGGGCGATACGGCGTACGCGACGGACGAGTTTGCCGAGAAACAGGACCGCCGGCGGCACGGTAATGAAGCCGGCGATCGACATGACTGGATCCTGAATCACCATGACGGCGCAGAGACCGATCACCGACATCAGATCGCGGCCGATTGCAGTGATCAGGAGATTGATGACGACGCTGACCGAAACTGCGCCGGTCGTCAGACGTGAAATGAATTCAGATGAGTGCCGATCAGCAAAAAAGCCGATGTCTTTTTGCAGAAGCTTGTCAAACAGCTTTCGCTGGTTGTCGGCAATGATGCCGTTGCCGATCTTCGATAGCGTGACTGTCGCGCCGTAAGTGGCGAAGCCTTTGATCATGAAGATGATCACTGCCACGAGGCCGATCATGACGATGCCGTGGAAGTCGCGCTTCACGTAGGCTTCGTTGGTCATGGTGCCCAGCAGATACGCGCTCAACGCAGTCCCTGCGGCGGCGACGCCCATCAGTACGAACGCGTACGCGTAGCGCGGCCAATGTGTCAGCGCTTCATCGACCAAAAGGCGCCGGACCAGCCCGACGGTCGAGTATTCATCGGATGGTGGGGGCGTAAGAGCTTCCATGCGCGACCCGTTTCGCCCTGCCGCGGCGCCGCGCTTTCACAGCTGCCGCCGAGGCCGTTCAATGCCCGGAAGAGACGGATTTTTCAAGTGAATTCAGGTCCAGGAGACTCGGCGGAAGCCGGCAAAAGCCGCTTAAATCGCGGTCTTTTGCGCGCCGCGGCGCGCCATTAGCGCTCGTTCCCATGCGAGCGCGTGGCTGACGATTGTCGAGAGGTCGTCAAATCGGGGCCGCCAGCCCAGCCTGGCTCGCGCCAGTTCGGAAAGCGCCACAATCTGTGCCGGATCGCCTGGACGGCGCGGGCCCATCTCGACTTTGAAATCGACACCGGAGACGCGTTTCACCGCCTCGACAACTTCAAGGACGGAAAAACCATGGCCGTAACCGCAGTTGAGAGTGAGCGATGGTGCGCCCGAGCGCAGATAGCGAAGCGCATCGGCATGAGCGCGCGCGAGATCGCTGACGTGAATATAGTCGCGGATGCAGGTGCCGTCGGCGGTCGGATAGTCGGTACCGAATACATCGAGCTTCGGTCGCGTGCCGAGCACTGCTTCGACCGCGACCTTGATCAGATGTGTCGACACTTTGGTCGACTGGCCGGTCCGGTGCTGCGGATCTGCACCGGCGACATTGAAGTAGCGAAGGATGACGTGTCGCAGGTCGTGTGCACGGCTGGTGTCGCGCAACATCGTTTCGGTCATCAGCTTCGACCAGCCGTAAGGCGAGATTGGAACGGTCGGCGCGTCTTCTTTCACTGGCACCTCGGCCGGATTGCCGTAAACCGCCGCGGTCGAAGAAAAAATGAAATGGCGCACGCCGCATTTCACCGCGCATTCGATCAGCGAGCGGGAGTTGCCGGTGTTGTTGCGATAGTAGCCGAGTGGATCGCGTACCGATTCCGGCACCACAATCGAGCCGGCAAAATGAATGATCGCATCGACGTTGTGATCGCGGATGACGCGCGTCACCAGCGTCTGATCGCCAACGTCGCCGATAACAAGCGGTGTGCCTTTGGCGACCGCCCAGTCGTAGCCGGTCGACAAATTGTCCAGGACGACTGCGGGCTCGCCGTTGTCGGCAAGCTCGTAGACCATGTGGCTTCCGATATAGCCGGCGCCGCCCGTGACCAGGACTGTCATGCCGTCTCCGCTTACACCGAGATGATGAATACCGGGTTAGAACGCCAATTTGGCCGATTATATTGCTTCAGCGACCGCCTTAAGCGCGCTCTGCACAGCCGTAAACACTTGATCTGTCCCGATTTCCTGCATGCAGCGGTGATGGCCGAACCGGCACACCGGTTTATGACAGGGCTGGCAGTCCAGTTTGCTCGCGGTCTGGATCGTTGCCGCCAGCGGATTGAGCGGCGCCCAATGCCACGGGCTGGTCGGACCGAAAATGCCGATACTTGGGACGCCGAGGGCCGCGGCGACATGGAGCAGGCCTGAATCATTCGATATCGCAACAGACGCCGACGCGAGGGCCAGGATGGCGTCGCGCAAATCGCTTCCGGTCAGGTCGCGTGCGGCGCTATCGCCGACAATCTCGGTCGCCAAGGGCTTCTCACCCGGACCGCCGAGCACCCAGACCGCGAAGCCTTCGGCAAGAAGCCGGCGGCTCAACGCGGCATAACCGGCGCTGGTCCAACGTTTTGACGGTCCAACAGCTCCCGGCGCCAGCGCCACGATCGGGCGGCCATTCTCGGTCAGGTCACGCCGCTCGCGCCAGGCGCTGACTTCAGATGCCGGCACTTGAAGTCGCGGGGGAGGAAGCTCCGAGGGCGGCTTTGCATTCTTCGGCAGCGTCAGAACCGCGCAGCGGTCGATCATGCGCTGCAGCGTGCGTTCGCCGAAGCGCAAATCGTTGAGCAGGAGCAGCCGTGCTTCGCCAGCAAATCCGATGCGCTCGGGAATTCCCGCGAGGTATGGCGCCAACGCCGACTTCCAGGTTCGCGGCATGACGAGTGCGGTCCCGTAATTTTCTGCCTTAAGACGGGCGGCGAGTGCCCGATGCCGGGCCAAGGCCAATGTCTTGCGCGGCAGGTCCACGACGATCGCCTGCCGGAGGCCCGGCATGTAGTCGGTCAACGGCGCCGTCAGAGTGGTCGAAAGCACGTCGACCGGCCGATCGGGAAATCGCTGCCGCAGCATTTGAATGACGGTGTGGCAACGGACGAAATCGCCGATCCACATGTAAGGCACCAGCAGGATAGGGGATGCAGCCGCCGATGGCTCACGATAGATTGAATTATTATTCATTATTATTGGTCGTGTTTTCGCGCCGCAATGGCTGGCCCGCGGGTGGCGCCCAGTCTTGCTGCGCTTCATAGCGCTTGGCGTAACGATAGAACGTGCCTTCGAAGTTGCCGAAGGCGATGACAAAGCCGGCCCAGCCGTCGATGAAGCCGCGCTTGAAAATATAGTGCTTCAGGAAGGCCCAGGCGCCGTGGCCGAGTGCACTCAGCATCGTGACGTGTTTGCCGGCAAGTTTTGGCGCGCCCAACGACGAATAACGGTCAGCCTTGCAGATGATCTCGGCAAGGTTCCGGAATGGGAACTGCCAGATCGCGTTTTGCAGCGTCCCGATAGGCTTGCTGCTGAGGTTTTCAAAGCCCTCGTGTACCGGCTCGAGCGTGTAGCGCATGCTGCCTTTTCGGAAGAGCTGCGGCTGCCGAAAATTCGGATACCAGCCGGAGCCGCGTATCCATCGACCCATGAAAAAGCTGCGCCGCGGGACCTGATAGAGATCAAGCGGCGGACTGGTAGCGATCAGGCCAAGGATTTCGTCCCGGACTTCTGCGGTACAGCGCTCGTCGGCATCAAGGCTGAAAATCCACTCGCAGGTGCATGCTTCGATGGCGCGATTGCGCAAATCGCCGAAGCCGTTGAAAGGAACCTGCACGACACGTGCGCCCAAGCCGGTCGCAACCGCTGCCGTCGCGTCAGTGCTGTTGGAATCAACGACAACGATCTCGTCGGCCCAAAGGACGCTCTCCACCGCGGCCTTGATCTTCTCGGCCTCGTTGAAGGTGAGGATGTATGCGGAAACCTTCTGCATGTCGGCGCAAGAACTAGCATATCTCAGCGCCTCTGCAGCCGATCCAAAAGCCCCAAAGATATTCCTGATAAGATGAATTATAATTCATTTTTACAGTCCAGTTCTTTCCACGGACGGCGGTTGCGTGGCGGCTGTGGCTGGGGCAAGGAATCACCGGCGATCACGCGCGTCAGGCAAATATCAGCGGTTTTTGGATGCTTTTGGTCACCGGCGGTGCCGGTTTTATCGGGTCGAACGTGGTCGCGAGCCTCAACCAGGCTGGACGCGCTGACGTCGCCGTCAACGACTTTCTCGGCAGCGACGGGAAATGGCACAACCTCGCCGCACACCAGATTGCCGATTTCGTGCCGCCTGCCGATCTGTTGCCATGGCTCGACGGCCGCAAGCTCGATGCGGTGATCCATCTTGGCGCTATCTCATCGACGACCGCGACCGACGGCGATGCGCTGATGGAAAACAATTTCCGGCTGTCGCTTCGCCTGCTCGACTGGTGCACGGCGACCCGCACGCCATTCATATACGCGTCCTCCGCCGCCACATACGGAAACGGCGAGAATGGCTTCTCCGATGATTGGTCGACCGCCGCGTTGAAGAAGCTCAAGCCGATGAATCTTTACGGCTGGAGCAAGCAGGCGTTCGACCTTGCCGTCGTTGAGCGCGTCGAGCGGAACGAAAAAATGCCGCCACAATGGGCCGGGTTGAAATTCTTCAACGTCTTCGGCGCCAATGAATATCACAAGGGCGATATGATGAGCCTCGTCGCCAAGCGTTTTGACGATGCCAAAACCGGCAAGACGATCAAGCTTTTCAAGTCGCATCGGACTGGAATCGCCGACGGCGAGCAGAAGCGCGATTTTATTTATGTCGATGACGCCGTTGCCGTGGTGCGCTGGCTGCTCGACACGCCTTCGATCTCGGGGATCTTCAACGTCGGCACCGGCGAGGCCCGCAGCTTCCGTGACTTGATGCTGGCGTTGTTCGCGTCGCTGGGCCGCGAGCCCGCTATCGAATACATCGATATGCCGGCACAGATCCGCGATAGTTATCAGTATTTCACCCAGGCCGAGACCCAAAATTTGCGAAAGGCCGGCTATAATACCGGCTTTACTTCGCTCGAAGACGCGGTACGCCGCTATGTGACGTCCTATCTCAATCGTCCCGAGCGTTATCGGTGAGTGGAATGTTCGATCTGGAAGAAGCGCTCAAGCTGATTTCGAAGCAGACCATCCTCTGCGTCGGCGATCTCATGCTTGACGACTTCGTCTACGGCGACGTCACGCGCATTTCGCCGGAAGCGCCGACACCGGTCCTGACCGTACGGCACAACAAGATCGAGATCGGCGGCGCGGGTAATGTCGCGCGCAACATCGCGGCTCTCGGCGCGCGCTGTATCTTCGTCGGGCTGATCGGCAATGACGACGCCGGGCTGACGCTGACCAACGCGCTCGGCAAGTTTCCGGGAGCCATCGTGCCGGATCTCGTGGTCGAGAGCGGACGCAAAACCACACGCAAGGTGCGCTTTGTGTCGGAACACCACTCGGCGCATCTGGTGCGAGCGGATTGGGAATCGACCGAACCGGCAAGCGCGCAGAGTGAGGCCTCGATCATTGCTTATGCGGAAGCGGCGCTGCCGCAGGTCGGCGCTGTCGTGATGTCCGATTATGCCAAGGGCGTTCTGACCCCGCGTGTGATCCGCGCTATCATCGATAGCGCCCGCCGTCTCGGTAAACCGGTGATCATCGATCCAAAGGCGCAGGATTACACTCTCTACCGCGGTGCCACCATGGCAACGCCGAACCGCAAGGAATTAGCCGCCGCGGTGCATCGCCCGTTGGTGACCGATGCCGAGATCGCTGCAGCGGCGGCAGAGCTTGCCAAGAATATCCAGGCCGAGGCCGTCCTGGTGACCCGCAGCGAAGATGGCATGACCTTGCACGTCGAGGGCCAGCAGCCGGTTCATATCCCGGCCTATCCGGTCAGGGTCAGCGACGTTTCCGGCGCCGGCGATACGGTCGCCGCGGTCATGGCGATTTTACTGGCCATGAAAACACCATTTGAGCCGGCGATGCGCGCGGCCAATGCTGCGGCCGCCGTCGTTATCGGCAAACGTGGAACCGCGACTGTGTCGCTCGGGGAGTTGCGCCACAGTCTGCTGCCGTCAGCCTCGCTCGCGCCGGAAGACAAGATCGTGTTCGATTGGTCGCTGCTCGACCAACGGCTGGCGCAATGGCGCGAGCAGGGTTTGCGTATCGGTTTCACCAACGGCTGTTTCGATCTGTTGCATCGCGGCCATATCAAGCTGCTGGCGGAAGCACGTGCTACTTGCGACCGTCTGGTCGTCGGCCTCAACAGCGATGAATCGACGACGCGGCTGAAAGGCAAAGGCCGGCCTATCAATCCCGCTGAGGGCCGTGCCGAAGTGCTGGCTGCGCTTGAAGCGGTCGATCTGGTCGTTGTTTTCGAGGAAGATACGCCCCTCGAATTGATCAAGCGCGTGAGGCCGGCCGTGCTGGTCAAGGGCGCTGACTACAAGCGCGAGGATGTTGTCGGCCACGACGTGGTCGAAGCCACCGGCGGCGTTGTTGTCCTTGTCGGTCTGGTGGAAGGACAATCGACCACAAATATCGTGCGCCGTATGGCGGGACCGGCCGGGCAGGGTTCCGGCAAGCCGGCTGCGTCCTGATTGCGGATGCAGTGAATGCTGGAACAACTCGCTGCCCGCGCCGTCTTTCCTGATCATGCCGAAACCCGGCTCAAGGAAGAATATTTTGGCGCGCAAAAGGGTTTCTTCGTCGACGTCGGCGCCAACGATCCGAAAGACATTTCGCAAACCTGGCACCTTGAGCAAATCGGCTGGACCGGCATTCTGGTCGAGCCACAGCCTGATCTTGCGCAAAAATTGCGTGAGCAGCGCCGCGCCCGCGTGTTCGCCTGTGCCTGCTCTTCGCCGGAAAACGCCGGCAAGGTCCTGCCGTTTCAAGTGTCCGGTATTCATTCCTCGCTGAACCTGGATTTTTTCGTTGCGGGAATGCGCAAGAACGACGTCATTGAAGTGCCGGTACGAACGCTTGACGACATTCTGGCCGAGGCGGGCGCTCCGACCCCGGTCGACCTGATATCAATCGACGTGGAGAGTCACGAGATCGAGGTTCTCAATGGTTTGACGCTGTCGCGCTGGCGGCCGCGATTGATCCTCATAGAAGATCTGGCGTTCAACTTGCGCATACACCGGCTACTGCAATCGCGCGGCTATAAATGGGTACGCCGTACTGGACTCAACAGCTGGTACGTTCCGGCCGATGTCACTTTTCCGGTCAGCACCTTTGGGCGCTGGCAATTCGTTCGCAAGCATTATCTCGGTGTCCCGTTCCGCCTGTTACGGGAAACCAAGCGAAAGCTGCGCGAACGGTTGCGGGCAAAGCTGGGGCGTACGGCCGCCACGCCGCCATGAGCCCTCTCATCTCGGTTATTGTTGCGACCTATAATCGTCCAGATGCGCTCGATGCGGTGCTGCGATCGCTGTCGCGCCAATCCGACCATAATTTTGAAGTGCTGGTTGCTGATGATGGATCCGGGCCGGACACCGGCGTGGTCGTTGGAAATTGGCGTAGCCGGCTACCGCGTCCCATCGTCCACGTCTGGCACCCTGACAACGGCTTCCGGCTCGCGGAGATCCGCAACCGCGCTATTCTTGCAGCGACGGGTGGGTACTGCATTTTTCTGGATGGCGACTGTCTCGCGCGGCCGAACTTTATCGCAGCGCATCGCGGGCTGGCCCGGCGTGGCCGGTTCGTTACGGGCAATCGACTCCTGATGTCCCAATCGCTCTCCGAACAAATCCTGAAAGAGAAACTCGAGCCGGAGACCTGGACGCTGGGCAAATGGCGGGAACTACGGCGTGCCCGCCAGATCAATCGTCTTGCTCCGCTGTTCTCGCTCGCGCTCGGGCCGCTGCGCGATTTGCGCCGGCAGGACTGGCGGGGTGCGCAGGGTTGCAATCTTGGCATCTGGCGCTCCGATCTCGTCACCGTCGACGGTTTCGAGGGTAGTTTCTCCAGTTGGGGCCGGGAGGACTCCGATATCCTGATACGGCTGATGCATGCCGGCCTGCACCGCAAGGATGGCCGCATGGCGACCGGCGTGTTGCATCTGTGGCATCCGGAAGCAGATCGGTCGCGGCTGCAGGAGAATGAGCGGCTGCTTGCTGAGGTTTCTTCGGGCAATCGCGTCCGGGCCGTGCAAGGGCTTTCGGCGCTGCGCGTGACGAACGTGCAACCGCTGCCGTCGTGAGTTGTTGATATGAACGCATTGGATGACCCGGCTTTCGGTACGTTCGCGCCCGGTTGGCTCGATCGGCTGGTGCTCGCCATAACGAGCCGCATGCCGAATAACTACATCGGGCTCCGGCTCGCGATTCTGTTTCGCCGAGCAGTAACGATGCGACTGCCGTATCCAGCCGGCGCACTCGACGTCGAACGCTGGGGACTCAAGGTCCGGCTGCATCCGCGCGACAACGGCTGCGAGAAAAATCTCCTGTTCACGCCGCAAATGTATGAGCCGACGGAGCTGAAAGAACTCGGCGCCGATATCGACCGGGCCAGACAGCGACGGACGCCGTTCACGTTTGTCGATATCGGCGCGAATGTCGGCTTGTTCTCTATGTTCGTAGCGGCGCACGCCGGTGCCAACGCCCGGATTTTGGCCATCGAACCAGAGCCGGGCAATTTCCACCGGCTGAGTTTTAATGTCACCGCCAATTCAAATGTGCCGATCGCAACTTTTCCTATGGCGCTGAGTGACGATGCCGGAGGGCTCGCCGTTCAGCTCGATAGACGTGATCGCGGCGGTACCCGGACCTCTAAGGCGGCGACAGGTGTCGCCACTGACGCGGTGCGTGTCCCGTCGCAATCGCTGCTGCAACTTCTTGAGAAGGAGGGGGTCGACGAGGTCGACGCCCTTAAGATCGACGTCGAGGGCTTCGAAGATGTGATCCTCGGCCCATTCTTTCAGAGTGCGCCCTCTCGGCTGCTGCCGCGTTTGATCATCATCGAAGACTGCCGGGACAGCTGGAAGGCGGATTTGATGTCGATCATGGCCGCCAAAGGCTATGTGATCGCGATCCGTAGCAAATTGAATTTTGTCCTGCGTCTTTCACCGCACTGAGTTGTTCGTTCAGGGGTGGTCGTCAGAACTCGGCTTGAGTTTGCGCGGCGTTGAAACTGCGCCAAGTAATTTTTTGCCGGACCACGCCAGCAGGCGTTCAACGGTATCGGCGCTCAGCCGGGTCGCGCGCCAGCGGAAAATCAGTCCATGCATCAGCCAGGCAACAAGATACATGATCACGCCGCCAAACACGACGTCGGTAAAGAAATGTCCACCAGCCGCCATCCGCAGCACGCCGATCACGATGCCAAAAGAAACCGCCAAGCCGTAAGCAAGCACCCGCCACTGCGGCGGCGCGACCGCCGCCGCAGTGACCGTCCAGAACGCTCCTGATGGTTCACCTGCTATGAATGAGCAATTGTTCGGACAGGAGCCGCTGGGGTCCCACCAAGCGGTAAAGCGGTCAGCGCCACCGAACGCCTTTACGTCGATTGGACGCGAGCGGCCCCAGTGGTCCTTCAAACCCAGGTTCGTAATCAGCCCCGGCCCGATGGCCAACGTAAACGTCAAAAACAGCGCGGTACTGCCGCCGAAGAGCATGCGCCGATTTGGCAGCAACAGCTTACCGACGATGGCAATGAAAGACGGCAGCGCAACCAGAGTGATAATCCAGCGGGCGAGAGCGCGGAGCGTTTGTTCCCACGGCGCCCCGCTGATCGGAAACGTGTCCCATTTCGGGTCGAAAAATAGCCTCGAGAGATCAATGTCAAATTGGGCGTGAATGCCAAAAACCACGCCCACCACGGCTGCAACAGCGAGCACAATGCCAAGAGCGACGCGGTTCATCTGGGGCGCTGCGGTTGATGGGCGTTCGATGTATCAAGGACAGTCTGCAAGCGCAAACGAGTGTTCATGCCGGTAACGGGAGTGAAACGCGCCGTGCTGGCATGTTTGAGCGGAGTGTTGTAGCCGGTGACGTTGATGACCGCAAAGACGACACTCCGCATCAAAGGGCTTGATCGGCAAGGCCTGCAGCAGGCTGCCGACTGGCTTGCCGTTGCAGTGGTCGCATCGTTGCCGTGGTCGACGTCGGCGACGGCAATCCTCATTATACTTTGGCTTTTGGTCTTGGTCCCAACGCTGAGTCCAGCGATGCTCAAGACTGTGCTCTTGACCGCCGCTGGCGGATTGCCGGTTTTGCTGTGGGCGCTCGCAGCGTTCGGGATGCTGTGGGCGGACGTAACCTGGCACGAGAGGCTAGGCGGTCTTGGCGGGTTCAACCGCTTGCTGGTCATCCCGCTATTGCTGGCGCAGTTTCGCCGCTCCGAATTTGGCAACAATGTTCTTCTAGGATTTCTCGCGTCCGCGTCGGCGTTGCTGATCGTGTCTTTTGCCGGAACGCTGATCCCTGGTTTATCCAACCACTGGGCCAGGCCGGAATTGCCCAGTGTGCCCGTCAAAGACTATATCATTCAGAGTATCGAGTTTCTGATTTGCGCATTCGTTCTTCTCGAATTTGCTTTTGACCGTATGCGCGCGGACCAATGGCGCTCCATTGCGGCTATAGCGCTGGCAGCTCTATTCCTCTTCAATATCCTTTTTACCGTTACGGGCCGCACCACGCTCCTTATTGTTCCAGTACTGACTGTTTTGCTCGGCTGGAGGCATTTCCGCTGGCGCGGCGCGATCGGTGCGGCCATGCTGATCTGCATTCTGGGGGCGATGGTTTGGCTGGTATCACCGAGTTTGCGCGGCCGTCTCTCGACCTCGGCCAAAGAATTGCAATCTTACGAAACGCGGGATGACCTGAATTCAACTGGGCTTCATCTCGACTTTATAAGGAAGTCGGTATCAATCGCCCAAGCGGCGCCCATCTTCGGTCACGGCACGGGCTCTATTCCTGAGCAGTTTCAGAAAGTGACGAGCGGTGACACCGGTTCGTCCGGGGTGGCGACTGTCAATCCTCACAACCAGATATTTGCTGTCGCGATCCAGATCGGGCTGATTGGGGCAGCCATTCTTGTGGCGATGTGGCTTGCTCATTTCCTGCTGTTTTGCGGTGGCGGGTTGACGGCATGGATCGGCACGGTTGTCGTCGTGCAGAATGTTGTGTCTTCGCTTTTCAATTCCCACCTTTTTGATTTTGCCGAGGGCTGGCTCTACGTGCTCGGTGTCGGCGTAGCCGGTGGCATGATGCTTCGGCAGCGCGACGCGCGATCGCATCCGGAAGCGAAGCCGTGAACCGGGTCGAATTGCCGGCCAGCCCGCGCATCCTCGTAATCGCTTTGCGCCGGCTTGGCGACGTCCTGCTGACAACGCCGCTGATACGCAGCCTCAAGCGTGCATTTGCAGATGCTGCCATCGATGCGCTGGTCTTTGCTGGAACCGAGGGCATTCTTCACGGCAATCCCGATGTGGCCAGTGTCATCACCGTGCCGGCACGGCCGAGTGTAACCGAGACGATGTCGTCGTTGCGCCGGTTGGCGCGCCGCTACGATCTCGCAGTGTCCACGCAGAGCGGCGATCGGCCAACAACGCTGGCCTGGATCGCCGGAAAGCAAAGCGCTGGACCAGTTGAGGCTGATGGTTCGGCATCGTGGGTGAAACGCCTCGCTCTTGGCCGATCGTATGAGAGGAATCGCGAGCAACACCGGTTGATCGATGTGCTCCGATTGGCGGAGCTTCTAGGTATCCCCGCTGTTCCCGAGATCGTGTGTCCAGGCGGGAATGTGCGGTGCGATCTGTTGCCGACAGGAGCCTATGCCGTTGTGCATGCGGCTCCGATGTTCTCATACAAACGCTGGACAGCAGACGGCTGGCGTGAACTTGGTGCGGCGTTGCGCCACCGCGGCCTTCGCGTCGTCGTAACCGGCGCCATGGGCGACGCAAGTTATCTCGATCAAGTTTGGCGGGATACCGAGGTGATGCGGCTCGATGGCAATCTGGAATGGCCGGAGCTGACTGCGGCCATCCGTGATGCCCAAGTCTATGTCGGTCCGGATACCGCCATCACACATCTTGCGGCGGCAACCGGCGTACCGACGGTGGCGCTTTACGGGCCAACCGATCCGCGGCTCTGGGGGCCGTGGCCGAAGGGCGGACTCAATCAGCCCTGGAACGCGGCTGGCACGATTCAGCAGCGTGGCAACGTTTGGCTGGTGCAAAATCCACTGCCGTGTCTTCCCTGTCAGCTTGAAGGTTGTGAACGCCGGCTCGACAGCTACAGCCGGTGTCTCGATGAGTTGACCGGCACGCAAGTCGTGGCTGCAATCGACCAGGCACTTGGACGGAGCCGTGCGGCTTGAGGCCGCTGTTTCGGGTGGCGCGATGGTTGAAAGCCCGGTAATGACATGACCGACGTACTCGGCAGCACGGACAAGGCATGCTCGGACTGAATCTGAGCCCGCGCAGGGCCCTCATCGTCGCTCATGATCTCTTCATGACAGCGGCGGCGATTGTCGCGAGTTTCTATATCCGCTTTGAAGCGGCCGGCATCGAGGAACGGCTCGTTCCGCTGTTTTATTTCCTGCCGGGGTTCATCGTCTATGCCGGTATCGTCTACTATCTGTTCCATCTCTATGAAGCGAAGTGGCGCTTCGCCTCGCTTCCAGACTTGATGAACATCCTGCGCGCTTCGGCGGTGCTCGCTGTTTCATTGTTGGCGCTTGATTATGTTCTGGTTGCGCCAAACGTGCTCGGCCAGTTTTTCTTCGGCAAGATTACGATCGTTCTGTATTTCATTCTTCAAAATGTTTTTCTCGGCGGCCCCCGGCTCGCGTATCGTTATTTTCGCTTTATGCGCACGCGCCAGCATGCGCTCGCCGACGCTGCGAATCCTACTCTGGTGCTTGGGCGTGCTGCCGACGCGGAGGTTTTGTTGCGCGCCATCGAAAGCGGCGCGGTACGCAAAATCTGGCCTGTCGGCGTTCTATCGCAGTCTGCTGCGGATCGCGGACAATCCATCCGCGGCGTTCCCGTTCTTGGCGGTTTTGCCGATCTCGATCAGGTCGTCGGCGATCTCGCGGAGCGTGGCACCGTGGTGTCACGCGTCGTATTCACCTCGTCGGCGTTCGAGCCGGATGCCAAGCCCGAAGCGACTTTGATGTTGGCGCGCCGTCTCGGACTGACGGTGAGCCGTTTGCCTTCGCTCAACGACAGTGGGGAAATGCCGCGGCTTGCGCCGGTCAATGTCGAAGACTTGTTGCTGCGGCCCAGCGTCAAGATCGACTACGGACGGCTTGAAGGTTTCTTGAGCGGAAAATCGGTCGTGGTCACCGGGGGCGGCGGCTCAATCGGCTCCGAGATTTGTGATCGCGTTATTACGTTCGGCGCGACCCGCCTGCTTATCATTGAGAATTCAGAACCGGCGTTGCACGGCGTGCTCGAAACGCTCGCAACCAGAAAATCGGCGGCCCAGATCGACGGCCGGATCGCCGACGTTCGCGATCGCAACCGCATGTTTCGCCTGATGGCGGATTTCAAGCCCGACATCGTCTTTCATGCCGCGGCGCTCAAGCACGTCCCCTTGCTGGAACAGAACTGGGAGGAAGGGGTCAAGACCAATGTATTTGGCTCGGTGAATGTTGCCGACGCAGCGGCAGCAGCCGGTGCCGCAGCGATGGTCATGATCTCGACCGACAAAGCGATCGAGCCAGTTTCGGTGCTCGGTGCAACAAAGCGCTTTGCCGAGATGTATTGCCAGGCACTCGATGCCGATATTTCCAGGCGCGCCGAGACTGGACAGCGGCCGATGCGGCTCATCGCAGTACGGTTCGGTAACGTGCTCGCTTCCAACGGCTCGGTGGTGCCCAAGTTCAAGGCGCAAATCGACGCCGGCGGACCTGTCACCGTCACGCACCCGGACATGGTGCGGTACTTCATGACGATCCGGGAGGCGTGCGATCTTGTCGTCATGTCGGCCAGTCACGCGCTTGGGTCCGATCGCTCCGACGTTTCGATTTACGTGCTGAACATGGGGCAACCAGTCAAAATCGTCGACCTTGCCGAACGCATGATCCGGCTCGCCGGCCTCGAGCCCGGTCGCGACATCGATATCGTGTACATCGGTGCGCGTCCCGGCGAGCGTATCAAGGAAATTCTGTTTGCCCGCGAAGAGCCGACCTCGGAAATAGGCTTTGACGGCATTGTCGCAGCGCGGCCCGTTCAGCCTTCGATGGAGTCGATGCGAGGCTGGTTGGCGCTGCTTGAGCAGGGACTGACGCGCGAAGAACGCGAAGCGATTTACCGGGTGCTGACGGAAGCGGTACCGGATTTCCGCGGCGCGGCAGCCTGAGCCATCGCGGTCAGCCCGGCGCGCGTGTCGTGCAAAGGCTGCCAGCCAGCTGCGATCAGTTTGCCGGGATTGATCCGCAGGTTACCGCCGATCCGGTTCCAGGTATCGCTCCGGCCTATCAGCCGCAGCGGCCATTCGAGATAGTCAGTAGACATGGACATAACGAACGGCCGCCGGTTTCTGGCTCGTCGCAGCGTTGCGATTACGTCGTCAAGCCGCAGTGCCATTCCGGGGTCGGATAAGACATAGGTTTCGCCTGTCGTCTGCGGCGCGGAAAGCACGAATTGCAATGCCGAGATGAAATTGTCGATATCGAGCATGGATCGCCGGTTGACGAAATCTTTTACCGGCAACGGCAACCGCGAAGCGGCGGCGCGCGTCAGAACTGCGAAGTTACCCTTTACGCCCGGGCCGTAAAGCACCGTAGGCCGCAAAATTGTAAACGGAACGCCCGAGACGCGTACGTCCTGCTCAGCCGCAAGTTTCGAACGGCCATAAGCATCCGTTGGCGCCGGTGGATCTTTTTCGGTGAGAGCGTGATCGGCTACCGGCCCGGTCTGTGCCCGGATCGAGGAAACAAACACAAAGCGGCTTATGCCGGCCTGTGCCGCACTTTTTGCAAGCTGTGCCGTCGCCTGGTGATTAACGCGGTCATAGAGTTCGGCGCTGACACCGCGGCCGATATGAGCGATGCCGGCAAGGTGGACGACCTGATCGATGCCGGCGAGGAGCGGCCGCCAATCGATGGGCTGAGCAAGATCGTCGTGTTGCGCCACTTCTACGCCGTCCGGAAACGGCAGTTGCGGCCGGCGAACCGCGGCGCGAACGACGTGGCCGTCTTTGATCAATGCGTCGACCACGGGCCGGCCGATAAAGCCGGACGCGCCAGTCACCAGAACGCGGCTCATGCTTTGCCTCGCTCGAAGGCAAACAGCAGCCATGCCACAAGCGCGGCGCCGGCAATCAATGCGGCGATGCTGATTGTCCAGCCGGGCACTATGACAGTCAGCACTGAGAGCGCGCCAAGGCACAGATTTATCGCAAATACGCGCATCACCACGTCCATGACCGTAAAGCCATTATCCGTGGCGCGTTGATAAAAATGCGTGCGGTGCGCTTGCGTGAGCTTGTCGCCGCGCAGCGCGCGGCGCAATAAGGTGATGGTCGCATCTGCGAGATAATAGAGCGGCGGAATTAGTGCTGCTGCTGGATGCCCGCCAAATGCGACGAGCAGTAGCAATACACCGAGAATCAAGCCGATCGGTAAGCTGCCGACATCGCCGAGGAAAATCTTCGCGACCGGCCGATTGAAATAGGCAAATCCGGCTATAGCTCCGCCGAGTGCGAGCGATAGGATCATTGCGCGAGGCGGTAGAGCCCCGATAGATCCCAAGACCGCCAGTGTTATGGTCAGTGGGATTACTTCCGCGACCGTCATCCAGTCGAGGCCGTCCATGAAGTTCACAAGATTGACGAACCAGAGGACGCCCAACAGCAAAGCGCTTCGCTCAAGCCATAGCGGTATCGTTGAGACGATGTGCCATTCTGCCGGCATCGTGAAAAGTACGCCCTCAACAACGGCGGCCTGAAGCAGCAGACGCAGCCCTACGGGCAATGGCCTGATGTCATCGGCGGCGCCGAGACAAGCCATCGCAACAATCGCCCCAGCGATTGCCGGAATCGAGACAGCCGGCGAACCGAGCGCAAGCGTATGGAACGCGGCGCCCACAGTAACCAATGTCGCGGCGATGACGGCTATGCCGCCGCCCTGTGGAGTCGGCGCGGAATGCGATGACCGCGCATTCGGTTTTGCCAAGGCAACGCGCGTGAGCCACGGTAACAAGGCCACGGTCAACACTGCGGTGAGCAGCGCGGCAACGACGACGGTTGCCGCGCTGACAAATCCCTCCAGATTACTCGTCGCAGCCATCATCATATTTGTCTAATACAACGGACCGGTATCGCCGAGCGCTGTGGGTGCTTGCGTGTTCCCGGTAAGATCGAACGGATAGTAACTCTGCGCGCCGCAGGAATCGGTCAGTACAGCGTATCGCGCATCGACGACTTTGCCTTGATCGAAGAACACTGAATAGGTCCGGCGGCGGCCGCCATGATCCTGGAAATGGACACAGGCGAGCCAATTCCAGCCTTTCTCCGATTGTACCCATCGCGGTTGCGAGATTTCGGCAGCACTGCCCGGAGGCAGCTCTTTGAAGTTGGAGCGCATGTAGTTGGCGACCATCTTTGCGTAAGCCGGATCCGGGCCCATCGGAGGTGTGCCGTCGGCAGGCAGCGCAATGTTGCTGCAGCCGGGAGCGATCAGCAAAACCGCCAGCAGAGCAGCACACCACGCTTTCGCGGATTGAGGGCCGGTTAGGAAATCCTTCACACCGAAACCATAGAAACTTTTGATACCGAAATTCCGGCATCTGGCCGCCTTTGGCCAATGCCGGCAGGGGCTCCACAGTCCCGCCACGAAATCAGCCCATCCCCCTAGCCGAGGGACTGATCAAGCAGGTGGCATGATACTCAATCGGTCTTTTTTGGCGCTGGTAACGCTGTGCTTTGGCCTCGGTCTCGGGGGATGTGCCGGCGCAGTTGCCGATCATTGGCCGCACTGGGCCGGCGGCGAACCCGCTAACGCTCCGCCCCGGCCAGGATCCCCGAGCTATCAGGATTACGTTGCGCACCGGCAGGCTGAGGGCTCCCTGCCGGCGCCCGCCGCGACCGGCGGCGGCGCTGCTGCAGCCCCGTCCCAAGGCGGCGCTGCGGCGGCACCTCCTCCAGCGGCTCAAAGCAGTAATCCGGCTCCAGCCGGCGATAGGTCGGTCGCAGGCGGCGGCCTGTATTAGCGGCTGCACGGTTCGGACTGCCATCGAGGTCCCGCCGTTGGTGTGGTGTTATCGATCAGGCCACGCCAGCGCGCAGCAGATCGTGGAAGTGTACGATGCCGACCGGCACGTTCTGTTCGACGACGAACAGCGCCGTGATTTTCAATGAATTGAGCAGTTGCAACGCTTCGCTGGCCAGTTGATCCGGCCGGACGATTTTCGGCGATTTCGTCATGACCTGATCCACCGGCGTCTGCAGCAGGTCGGCGCGCATGTGCCGGCGCAAATCGCCGTCGGTAATGACGCCGTCGAGCTTGCCGTTGTCGTCAACGATCGCGACGCAGCCAAAGCCTTTGGAGGTCATCTCGACAATGGCCTCCGACATTGGCGCTCCACGCCTGATCCGCGGCACGGCTTTGCCTTCGTGCATGATGTCACGGACGAATTTGAGCATGGCGCCGAGCTTGCCGCGCGGATGAAACACGCCGAAATCGACGGCGGTAAATCCCCGGCTTTCAAGCAGGGCGATCGCAAGCGCATCGCCCAGCGCAAGCTGCATCAGTGACGAGGTCGTGGGCGCAAGATTGTGCGGACAGGCTTCGCGCGCTTCCGGCAACGCCAGAACGACATCCGCCGAATTGCCAAGCGTGCTGTCCGTTCTGGCGGTGACGGCGATCAGGGGGATGCGAAAGCGCCGGGAGTAGGTGATCAGGTCCTTTAGCTCTTCCGTCTCTCCCGACCACGACAATGCCAGCATGACGTCGTCAGACGTGATCATACCGAGATCGCCGTGACTTGCGTCTGCGGCGTGGACGAAAAATGCCGGCGTCCCCGTCGAAGCGAGGGTCGCGGCGATCTTGCGTCCGACGTGGCCGGATTTGCCCATGCCGGTGACGATGACGCGGCCACGCGCGGTGCGGATTGTTTCGACAGCGGCGGCGAACGGCGCTCCAAGTCCATCGCACATTGCGGCGGCCAGTGCGGCGACGCCTTCACCTTCGGTCCCGAGCGTACGGACCGCGGAAGCGATATGTGGGCTCGTCTCGGCTTTGTCCGCTTTGGCAGCGCTTACCTTCGCACGCTTGTTCACTCAACTGCTCCTCAGCCCGCAACAACAGCACGCGAAGCGACGACTTTATCCCGGCTTAAACCGTGCAGCCTATACGGCCGCTCACTTGGACCACGCCGCAAAGGCGTCGGCAAAAGCGCGATCACCCGGCGGACCTTTTTCGACCGCAAGAATGGCACGACCGCCGTTGGTGTACACAAGCGGAATGTCAAACCACTCCTGATCTTTCAGCAATTGCAAATTCCGCTGCCGGTCGGCATCGACCGCAGACAGACCGATCAGAAAAAATCCGTTGGTTACTTTCACTGCAAGGCCCGCGAGCGGCGTACCGCGCGCCTGCTCCGCTTGCTTCATCAGAACGCCGGGCACGTTGGATATGCCGCCG
This sequence comes from uncultured Alphaproteobacteria bacterium, assembly GCA_963807565.1. Classification (GTDB taxonomy): domain Bacteria; phylum Pseudomonadota; class Alphaproteobacteria; order Rhizobiales; family Xanthobacteraceae; genus BOG-931. The sequence continues at coordinate 185,241 of CAWECH010000001.1, forward strand.
CCGGGAAAATCAGCCGGCAGGTTGAACATGATCTCGATGGTGTGGCTTGCCGGCAAGGCTTTGTCGGTGTTGCGCCGCAACGACCACGTTACCGTCATGCGGCGATCGGGGATCTCGATATCGGCGCGGACGGCAAGTTCTGGCGCGAGGCCCGGACCTGGAGAGACTGTTTCCGTCCGCCAGATTGCAGAACCGACGAAGCGGCGGCCCTGCGGGTCATTCGGGTCTTCTTCGTAGAGGACAACGCGCTGGGCTACCGCCGGCGCATTCTGGTTCTGGCTGGAGGTCCCCGGTGTGCTGGGCGCCTGCGTCTGATTCTGGTCTTGCGGAACCCTGCCGGAAAATTTCGGCTGCTGTGCCGGTTTGGTCCTGCGTTGTCGTCTGAGTTGCTGTGTGTGAGCCAAAGTGCGAAGTCAGCTGCGAAATATTTGGCCATTGCCAGGCGAGAACCGCCACCAGAAAGCCGATGGCGCAGGCGACGACCGCAAATTTGGCCAAACCGGCATAGGAGCGCGGCGGTCTGGCGCGTTCATATTCATCCTCATCCGACGGCGGACGTGGACGTGCCGAAGGAAAAAGCGGCGGCTCGTCATCCTCAAGCTGGTATGACGGCTCGAGGCTTTCCGGCTGCAGCATGTCGTAGTCGCGCAGCTGGTCATCATCGACTTGCGGCTCGAATCGTTGTTCGCGCAACGGCGGAGGCGTCATTTCTCCGGTTTGCCGCCGCGGCAATGGTTGGTAGTTGTCTCGCGTGTCGCGCGCTGTCTGCGCAGCCTTGGCGGAAGCGGAGCCGAGATCGTCGACCTCGTTCACGACATCGCGAAAGCCTTTCAAGCCCTCGCGGGTGATTGAAACCGCTCGCGCACTCAATAATCGCTTGCGTGCTGTGATCGTTTCCGGCCGTTTCGCAGCTGCGGGCGGTACTGCCGCTGCTTGATCGTCCGCCGTAATCTGCGGCGGCTCATCGTGAGGCGGCTCATCATCGGGCTCGGGCGAGAATCGTTCCTGGCGCGGCGGCGGCGCGGGGGGAGGCGGTGCTGGCGGAGTGGTGCGCAAGGTCGGCCGCAGCGGACGGGGCTCGAACCGCGCTTCCCCGGTACGCGACTCCATTCGCGCTCTGCGGGCGGCATCGGCCTCGACCCGGCGGATCGCTTCTTCCAGCGACAGCCGTTCGCGGGTGATGTCAGACTCGGAAAGTGGCGGCTCAACGCTGCGCAATTGGGCGACCAGAGCAGACCGCGCCCGCTCGTAGAGTCCCCGGCGCGCTTCGCCGGTACTCTTGCCCAACCCTTCGACGGCGCGGGCGATGAGTGGTTGATAATCCGTCATGGAATGAGCTTACGCTTCGTTCCCGTCATTTTCATCCCGTCAGGCCTCGAACGGGTTTTGCATCAGGATGGTGTCCTCGCGCTCGGGGCTGGTCGACAGCAACGCGACGGGACACCCAACCAGTTCTTCGACCCGGCGGACGTATTTGATGGCCTGTGCGGGGAGTTCGGCCCATGACCGCGCCCGTGCCGTCTTTTCCTTCCATCCACCAATAGTCTCGTAGATCGGTTCGACTCGCGCCTGAGCATGTTCGCTGGCGGGAAGATAGTCGATCTCCTTGCCGTCGAGCTTGTAACCGACGCAGACCTTAATCTCGTCGAATCCGTCGAGGATATCCAGCTTCGTCAGCGCGAGGCCGTTGATGCCGCTGGTCCGCACCGTTTGGCGCACCAGCACTGCGTCGAACCAGCCGCAGCGCCGCGGCCGACCGGTGACGACGCCGAATTCCTTGCCACGCTCGCCAAGCGTCTTGCCGATCTCGTTGAGCTGTTCGGTGGGGAACGGTCCCGCGCCGACGCGTGTGGTGTAAGCCTTGCAGATGCCGAGAACATAGCCGATCGCGTTGGGGCCCAGGCCGGAGCCGGTCGCCGCCTGCGCGGCAACGGTGTTTGACGAGGTCACGTACGGGTACGTGCCGTGATCGATGTCGAGCAGGGCGCCTTGCGCTCCTTCGAATAAAATCCGTTTGCCCTCGCGCCGCCAGTCGTCGAGCCGTGACCAGACCGAATCCATGTACGGCAACACTTTTGGTGCCACCGCGGCCAATTCATCGAATAAAGTCTGCGGCTCGACCTCCGCCATGCCGAGGCCGCGGCGCAGCGCATTGTGGTGCGCGAGCAGGCGATCGAGTTTGCCGTTGAGCATCTGCAGGTCGGCGAGATCCATCAGCCGGATGGCGCGGCGACCCACCTTGTCTTCGTAGGCGGGGCCGATGCCGCGGCCGGTGGTGCCGATCGCGCCTTTGCCGGAAGCCTTCTCCCGCGCAACGTCGAGCTCCTGATGCAGCGGCAGGATGAGGGGAGTGTTCTCGGCGATGCGCAGCGTCTCCGGCGTCACCGTAACGCCCTGACTTTTGAGCGTGCCGATCTCTTTGAGCAAGGCATGGGGATCGAGCACGACGCCGTTGCCGATGACCGACATTTTGCCCGGCCGCACCACGCCGGACGGCAGCAGCGAAAGCTTGTAGGTCGTGCCGTTGATGACCAGCGTATGGCCGGCGTTATGGCCACCCTGGAAACGCACCACAATGTCGGCTTGCTCGGAGAGCCAGTCGACAATCTTACCTTTGCCTTCGTCGCCCCACTGGGAGCCGACCACGACAACATTTGCCATGAGGAGCTGTCCCCAAGAGGCCGATTAAGGCTCAGATGAATCGGATACCGGCCGCAGCCGACTGTCCCGGATAATGGATGATGCCGTGCGAAGCAAGGAAAAGCGGCTGGTTTTTCCCCTCTCGCCGCGGCTCAAATTGTTGGTTTTACAGTAAATTTAAGCCGGTCTTGGCCTTGACAGAGAATTTGGGCGCCATTTGAGGCACTGAACGGCGTTCCACCGCGCCGATTGTCGCAGTTGCCGGCGAACTCAGTCATGCGGCATCGGCACTGGTGGTCCATCGCCTGACCGGCTAGCTCCAATCCAGACGAGTGAATCCGAGCGCGCAGGAAAATTGCCGATATGTCTGGAATGCCGGCCAACGGCGGCCAGCGGAAGGGAAACTGGCTCCTCGACCAGCCCTACCTTCTGCTGTCGTTCACATCGCTGTTCTGGGCGGGCAACACGATCCTTGGCCGCTACGTTGCCGGCCACATTCCGCCGATGACGCTCGCTTTCGTGCGCTGGGCGGGTGCTTCGCTGATCGTCTTGCCGTTCGCCGCCAGACATATCGCGCAGGATTGGCCGGTGCTCCGGAAGAGCTGGCCAATGATGCTGTTGATCTCGGTGACCGGGTTTTCCGTCTACAACACCATGGCCTATTACGGCCTGCAGTACACCACAGCCATCAACGGCTTGCTGCTGCAATCGATCGGGCCGTTATTTGTCGCGGTGTGGACGTTTGTATTGTTCGGCGATCGCCTGACGCTGCGGCAGGCGTGCGGCATTTGCGTGTCGCTCTCGGGCGTTCTGGTCATCATCTGCCACGGCAGCCTTGCGGTGCTGCTCAACATCGCTTTCAATCGCGGCGATATCTTTTTCGTGATCGCGCTGGTCTTTTACGGCTTCTACACCGCGATGCTGCGCAAGCGGCCGGCGATCCATCCACTTTCGTTCCTTGCGGTCGGGATGGGTATTGGCGCCGTTTTTCTTATTCCTTTTGTCGTCTACGAATTCGAGAGCGGCCGCACGTTTGTGCTCGACACCGAGAGTCTGCTCAGCTTCGCATTTATCTGCATCTTCCCGTCGCTGATCGGTTATCTCTTCCTCAACCGCGGCATCGAACTCATCGGCGCCAATCGTGCAGCGCCGTTCATTCACCTCGTGCCGGTGTTCGGATCGGTGCTGGCTATCGTGCTGCTCGGCGAGCGGTTCGAACTGTTTCACGCCGTCGGATACGGCTTGGTGTTCTCTGGCATCACGATCGCCACCAAGAAAAGCAGCGCGACCGCCGCCGAGAGCCAGACGGCCGGAAGCTGACGGCCGCGATCAGAAGTGCAGCGGCTTGGCCTGCTGCACTTGAGGCAGCGCACGCACTTTCGCCAGTAGGTCGGATGACAGCTCGCCGTCGATTTCGATCAGTGCGATGGCATCGCCACCGGCTGACTCGCGGCCGACATGAAAAGTCGCGATGTTGATGCCGGCATCGCCGAGCGTCGACGAGAACTTGCCGATAAAGCCCGGCTTGTCGAGATTGGTGATGTAGATCATCGACGGGCCGAATTCGGCATCCATGCGGATGCCCTTGATGTTGACAATTCGCGGGCGGCCGTCGGCAAACACCGTCCCTGAAACATGCCGTGATTGCCGGTCCGTTGCCACCGTCACGGTGATCAGGCTTTCATAGTCGCCCGCCGCTTCGCGCCGCGTCTCTTCGATGACGATGCCGCGATCCTTGGCGATGATAGGCGCCGATACGACGTTGACGTCCTGCAGCATCGGGCGCAGCAGGCCGGCGATGGCCGCGGACGTGAGCGCCCGGGTGTTCATCTGGGCGACCAGGCCTTCGTAGGTGATTTGTACACGGCTGAGGCCGGTCTCGGTGAGCTGTCCGGCAAATGAGCCGAGCTTTTCCGCAAGCGCGATAAATGGCTTGAGTTTCGGAGCTTCTTCCGCGCTGATCGATGGAAAGTTCACCGCGTTCGTTATCGCACCGCGCAGCAGATAATCCGACATTTGTTCGGCAACCTGCAGCGCGACATTCTCCTGTGCCTCCATCGTCGACGCGCCGAGATGCGGCGTGCAGACAACGTTCGGCAAACCGAACAGGCAGCTTTGCGTCGCCGGCTCTTCGCGGAAGACATCGAGAGCTGCGCCTGCGACATGGCCGGATTTAAGCGCTTCGCACAGGGCGGCTTCGTCGACCAACTCGCCGCGGGCGCAGTTGATCAGCCGCACGCCTTTTTTCATCGCTGCTAGCGTCTTGGCGTTGACGATGCTGCGGGTATTGTCGGTCAGCGGTGTGTGCAAGGTGATGACGTCGGCGCGGCGCCACAATTCGTCGAGCTCGACTTTTTCGACGCCGAGCTGGAGTGCGCGCTCGGCAGACAAATACGGATCATAGGCGATCACCCGCATTTTCAAGCCAATCGCGCGATCGGCGACGATCGAGCCGATGTTGCCGCAGCCGATGATGCCGAGCGTCTTGCTGAAGATCTCCATGCCGAGAAATTTGTTCTTTTCCCATTTACCGGCGCGCGTCGAAGCGTCGGCCTCGGGGATTTGCCGGGCGAGGGAGAGCATCAGCGTGATCGCATGCTCGGCCGTGGTGATGGAGTTGCCGAACGGGGTATTCATCACGATGATGCCGCGCGCTGTCGCAGCCGGGATATCGACGTTGTCGACGCCGATGCCGGCGCGGCCGATCACTTTCAGGCTTTTGGTCTTTTCCAGTAGTTTGGCGGTGACTTTGGTCGCGGATCGAATCGCGAGACCATCGAAGCCGTCAATTATTTCGGCGAGTTTGTCTTTGTCCTTGCCGAGGTTGGGCTGGAAATCGACCTCAATGCCGCGATCCTTGAAAATCTGGACTGCAGCGGCCGACAGCGCGTCGGAAATCAGAACTTTCGGGGCCATGTTGTGTGCCTTTGGCTGTGCTTACGCTGCTTTCGCCGAGGCGTCTTTTGCCTTGGCGTAGGCCCAGTCGAGCCAAAGTACGAGCGCTTCAACGTCGGAGCGTTCGATCGTCGAGCCGCACCAGATCCGCAGGCCTGAAGGAGCGTCACGGTAGGCGTCAATGTCGTAAGCAACGCCTTCCTTATCGAGCGCCGCTGCGAGGCTTTTGACAAAGGCCGCCTGCGCTTCGGCAGGGAGCTTGGTCACCGCAGGATCGACGACCTTCAGACAAACCGACGTGTTGGAGCGTTGCGACGGCTCTCGCGCGAGAAAGTCGACCCATGGCGTGCGCGCCACCCAATCGGTGATGACTTTGGTATTGGCGTCAGCGCGAGACTGAAGCGCAGGGAGCCCGCCAGCCGATTTCGCCCATTCAAGGGCATCGAGATAGTCCTCAAGACACAACATCGACGGCGTGTTGATGGTTTCGCCTTGAAAGATGCCTTCGTTGATCTTGCCGCCCTTGGTCATGCGGAAGATCTTGGGCAGCGGCCACGGTGGTGAGTAGTTTTCGAGCCGGGCAACCGCGCGCGGCGACAGAATCAGCATGCCATGTGCGGCTTCGCCACCCAGCGCCTTTTGCCAGGAGAACGTCACGACATCGAGCTTCGGCCAATCGAGCGGCTGGGCGAATGCTGCAGAGGTCGCGTCACAAATCGTCAGCCCGGCGCGGTCGGTCTTGATCCAATCGGCGTTCGGCACGCGCACGCCCGACGTGGTGCCGTTCCAGGTGAAGACGATATCGCTCGCCGGATCGACTTTGCTGAGATCGGGTAACTCGCCATAGGGCGCCCGCATCAACGTGGCGTCCTTGAGCTTGAGTTCCTTGGCGATATCGCTGACCCAGCCTTCGCCGAAGGATTCCCAAGCCAGCATGGTGACGGGACGCGGTCCTAACAGCGACCACAGCGCCATTTCCACGGCGCCGGTATCCGATGCCGGAACAATGCCGATGCGATAGTCAGCTGGCACCTGCAATACTTCGCGGGTGAGGTCGATGGCGCGTTTGAGCTTCGCTTTGCCCGGCTTCGAGCGATGCGAGCGTCCAAGAAATGCGTCAGAGAGAGCTTGGGAGGTCCAGCCAGGGCGCTTGGCACAGGGGCCGGATGAAAAATGCGGCACGCGCGGCCGCACTGCGGGCGTAGCGATCATCATGATCTATCCTTCCAGATAGTCGCCCCTCGTTGGGGAGGGGTGTCCCGCCGCCGGAGTTAAGGAATCAAACGCGCGCCGTCAAGCGGCGCGTGCGCAAAACTGCGAAGCGGCTGCGATATCTGCAGAATTTTTTTAGAATTTAACTCCGGCGCCCACTCGCGCCGATGAAACCGATACCTGGATGCCGTTCACGGGCGCGAGGTAGACGTATTCCAGTTCACCGCGCAGGAATACGTTCGGCAACAATCCGATATCGACGCCCAGACCCGTGGCCACACCATAGGCGATGGCATTGTTCTGGGTATTGGTCGTAGAAGTCGGGCCCAGCGACAAGTTGGGAAGTGGCGCCAGGGGCGGAGTTTCAGAAGCCGGCTGGTCGACAGCCGTGAGCGAAAGGGTCGCCGAGGTCGAGGTGCTAGCGCGCGCAACCGCCAAGCCAGCGAAAGCGTAGGGGAGGAAAATGCCTTCCTCGATACCGGCACGAGCCCGGAACGTTGCAATATCGGTAATGTGTATCGATGCCGATCCGCCGACGTTCACATCATAAAAATAATTATGGCCGGATGGCAGACCGTTGCTGTCGTTGAAGGTGCGGCCAAGTGAGCTTCCCGCAGTCTGCGACAGCGAGACGTGATTGTAGTTCGCTTCCACGCCGAGAATGAGACCTTCCCATTCCATGTTGTATCCGAGAAAGCCGCCGACGCCGACGGTGCTCGCGGTGTGCGTCCCAAGCACGTTCCAGTTCGATATCTGCTCGTCCTGCTCGATTGTCGTGTTGCGCAACAGGAAGGCGACTTGCGAACTTGCTGCAGTTCCGAATTTGATGACGCTGTTTGAATAACCGAACTGGCCGCCGCCGTAGACCCCGGCCCAGCGATAGGTCGGCACAGTGCCGCGCAGAACGTTGAAGTCGTCCGCCAGAGCGCTGGTCGGCAATGCCAGCAGCGCGAGAGCACAAATCACCGAACGCATCGACCGACTCCGTCCCTTTGGCGCGCCCGAAGCGGCCAAACGCACGTCATCATCGGGTATTAACCTTAATGGAGCGTTAGCTCGCAGGGGGCAGTCGGGCACAGAGGCGTGCTGTGAACAGGCCGCAAAATAAAAACGGCGCGGTTGCCCGCGCCGTTTTGTCTGGTTCTTTAGGTGGCTGGTATCAGCCGCGGCTCATCAGCGGAGCCGGCGCCGCCATCATTGGCGCTACATCAGGCTGCAGCATCCAGCGAACGCCGAGGCGGAAGTCCCAGGAGTTCATGTTGGTCAGGTTATACGAGGCGTTGGGGCAGGACGGCGTGTCTTGGCAGAACACCACCGACGTCATCGGCGAGCCGAGGTGCAGGTACCGCACGCCCATATCCACCTTGAAGTTATTGGAGACGTTGTAGGTCAGGCCGGCTTGGGCATTCCAGGCAAAATCCCACTTTGTCGAATCGCTCGCGGTGTAACCAAATCCTTGCGAGCCATCCGAATTGAGGCCGTTGTCCTGAACGCCACTGATGCGGTTGTAAGCGCCGCCAAGACCGGCGCCGATATACGGAGTGATGCACCACCAGGTGCCGAGATCGACATAGGCATTGGCCATGACGACCACAGACGAGAAATTGCCGGGTGTGGTGTCGAAGCAGATGCCGCCGCCGGCGCAGAAGTTGGTGTAGCTGCCGGTTGCCTTGAATTCAGCCTTGGTGCGGTATTCACCGGTCACATCGAAGCGGAACCAGTTGTTGAGTTCGTATCCGATGCCGCCGCCGAAGATTGTGGTGTCCTGGACGTCCTTCTGAACGATCGTCCAGCTCGCGGGCCACACGAAGGCAGAATTTTGCTGCGTGTGATCGAAATTCTGGAATGACTGCACGCCAACACCGACATCGCCGCGCAGATACCAGCCGCTCACCGTCTGAGGCACAGGCTGTGGCGCATAGGCCATCTGCGGCTGATACGCCGGGGGCGGTGAGAGGGGAGGCATAGACATATCTGCTGCGAAAGCGGCATTCGCTAACACGCTCGCAGCAGCAGTAGCGATCAAAAGCCTTACGCTGACCATGGCTTCGTCCTTTTCCTGGGACGAGCCACGCCATGCGTAGTCCGCCCTCGTTGAACCGGGACGGAGAGTGGCAGCAATTATTTAAACGGGTCTTAACCTTAACTCTTAACCGCGATTGTTAACCTGATGCGAAATGCGCGGGCGAGCCAGCACATCTCGCTGGCTCGAAGACGCGGAGCGCGGGTCACCTCGCGAGATGGAACTCAGGTAAGTTTTTATTAACAGTCGGCGCGCTGTCCGACGGCGCGTGCAGCCTCAGTCTTCTTTTTCGTCGAGCTCGCCGATGTGATGCTGCGCGTAAAGCTGGACACCGAGCTTGGCGACAAGGTCAAGCTGGGTTTCGAGAAAATCGATGTGCTCTTCCTCGTCATGCATCAATTGCTCGAACAGGTCGCGGGTCACGTAGTCTTTGACCGACTGACAATGCGTGGCGGCTTCCTGGTACAGAGCACGCGCCGAATTTTCGGCGGCGAGATCGCAGTCGAGGACCTCCTTCACGTTCTGGCCGATGTGCAGCGGATCCAGCACCTGCATGTTCGGGAAGCCGTCGAGGAAAATGATGCGGTCAATCAGCTTGTCGGCGTGCTGCATCTCCTCAATCGATTCCTTGCGCCACTGCTTGGCGAGCGCCTGGTAGCCCCAGTTGCCGAGCAAGCGATAGTGCAGCCAATATTGATTGATCGCCGTCAGCTCGTGCCGCAGTCCTTTATTGAGATAATCGAGGACGCCGGGATCACCCTTCATGACAATGCTCCAAACGCACGGATAACGCCGCGCCAAGTTGAACGTTCTTTTTGATTATAACAATTCTAATCTAGAAGGCGATAGCCGCCTTGTGGACAGGCTTTGGCTTTGGGAAGCGATTTAGGAGGACGCGGCGTCGCCTTTGGGCGCAGCCGTGTCAGCGGCCGCGAGCGCCTCATTCATGATGCGCCGGATCGTGCGCGCACAGCGGCCACATTGGGCGCTGCAGCCAAGGCAATGATAAACTTGGCAAGTTGTCCGCGGAGAGGCTTCGCCCGCCGAAAGTGCACCGCGCACGTCCTGGTCAGAGAACACATTACACGAGCAGACGATCATGGCAGACAAGCCCGGCGACGATTGGTCCGATATGAAACTAGTAACCTGCGTATTCTAACTTTGCAAATGAAATCAACAGTTTATAGGCGTTCTAATCTTTGCGAACTTGCCTAGCTTTTCGCTAATTCGGTTCGAGTTCCAATTCCTCAATCCCCGGCGAGACTTGCAGCCTTGTGGGCCACCAGCGAAGGCGTGTGGATAACCAGTTCAGGCGTGACTAGGCCGTTGCGGTTTCGTCATCGCCGATGTCGTCGCGCCTGGCGTTTCGGCGCGACCGTCGAGGCCGCAGCCGAGCGAGCCGGGCCGGAATGTGGCTTAGATCGTTGAGAAGCCCGATCAAGCGTTGGCCGCGTGCCAGTGCTCTGTCGAGCGCGGCCATGGTGCGGGAAAGTCCGGGATCGTCGTCCTGGGTCCACTCGCGCACAACCGAGCCAAACAGCAATGCAAGGCCTTGGGCTCGCACCGCGCCCCGCGGCCCCGAGGCCTCAATCCCGGCGGCGGTCAGCATCCACTGCTGTGAGCGCACGGCGAGCCTGTTGAGCGCGAGCGCGAGCGGAGGGCTGCGCATGGCCGAACGCAACAACGAACGGACCGCTTCGCGATGCGGCGCCATCACTTCCAGCCGGCGCATCAGCACATCGAAGAGCCGCTCGCGTGGTGGCTCTTCGGCCATATCGCTCAAGTCCGCGGCCAGCACCGCGCGATCCATGGCTTTGACGTGAGCAGAGTAGATCGCAAGCGGAGAGGAAAATTCGCCGCGCAACTCGGCGAGCGATACTTCGGCCTCAGCCGCGATCTCGGCAAGACCGATCTGTTCGATCGGCTTTTCGGCGAGTAGCGCCAAAAATCCTGCAATGATCTTCTCGCGCCCGGTCGCTGCCGCGGACGGCGTTACCTTCTGAGCGGCCCGTGTTGGTTTCACGGGCGATCTGCGTGAGGGCTTGCGGGCCATGACACAACTCCTGTTACGCCTTGAACGCGCGTCGCGCGGGAATATTCCCGCACAAGGCATGCATCGAATGTAAGGCGGTCGCAGAGTGGTTCCAAGTCCAGGGAGGTGGCTACCCGGCGAGTTCCCGTGAACGGCGTGTCGCGGCGGCGACTGCGGTTGTCATCAGAGCGGTAAGTCCGTCTTTGCCCATCAGGACTTCGAGGGCGGCTGCGGTCGTGCCACCCGGTGACGTCACGTTCTGCCGCAATACCGAAGCCTCGGCTGTTTCCCGGTGTAACAACTCACCGGAGCCAGCGACCGTCTCCCGCGCCAGCTTTGCGGCAAGAGCAGGAGGTAATCCCGCGGCGACACCAGCCTGCGCCAATGCTTCGGCAAGCAGGAAGACATAAGCCGGCCCTGACCCCGAAACGGCCGTGACTGCGTCCATCAGCGCTTCGTCCTCGATCCACTCGACTGCCCCGGCTGCGGAGAGCAGGCGGTGCGCCAGGTCGCGTTGACTATCATTGGCCCCGCGGGCTACCGCGACCGTGATGCCGCGACCGATCGCGGCTGGCGTGTTTGGCATGGCGCGAACCAGCGCGCACGGCCGGTTGAGCGCGCTGCCGATTGACTGGATTGTTCGTCCGGCCATGATCGACACCACGACAGTCGCAGCCCCGACCATGGATGCCAAAGGCGGCAGCGCCGCGGTGGCGGTTTGCGGCTTCACCGCGACAACGATGGCGTCAACATTCGTCAGCGAATTGATGCCCGGATTGATCTGCAATCCGCGGCTGCTGAGTGCGGAAATTTGCGGAGCCGGTTGCGGTTCGAATACGGCGACGGTCTTCGGATCAAGGCCGAGCCGCAGCCAGCCTTCGAGCAATGCACCGCCCATTTTTCCGGCGCCGACGATGACAAGGCGCCCGGTGAAGTCGCGGAGATCGCGCGTCGCTTCCGTCACGCCTCGCCCGAAGTCTCAAACATCGAGGCTTCCATCGCCTCGCGCGCCGGTTTGCCTGCCCACACTACGAATTGAAACGCCGGAAAATAGCGTTCGCAGGCGTCGAGCGCGCTGCTGAACACAGCCTCGCATTGACCGCCGGATGGAGCGACGCCGCCGGAAAGCACCAGCGCGTGGCGGAACATCACCATGCCGTTCTGTGTCCAGACGTCGAAATGCCCGATCCATAATTGCTCGTTGATCATTGCGATCAACTGCTGCACTTCGGCAATCCGTGTTTCCGGAATCCGAATGTCGAAGGCGCACGCAAGGTGCAGCGCTTCGATATCGCCCATCCAGGTGAAGGATACCTGGTAGTTGGTCCATTTCCCGGTGACGACCAGCGCGATTTCATCCTCGCCTGCTCGCTCGAATGGCCAATCGTTTCCCGAGGCCATGCGCTCGACGACCTCGAGCGGGTTGGGTGTATGGTGGTGTGTCAGCTCGATGAGGGACATGCCGTCTCCAGCTCCGTTCTGTCCTTGAGTGGAAATGCACACGCCACTGACATTGCTAACGCTCGGCTGCGATTTGACGCAGGGAGAACTCACGCCGGTAAATTGACGGAGGAGCGCGAATCAGTACGCCCACCGACTATAAACGGCACGAATCTTCTCGCCAAATTCCGCTAAAGGCTTTTGAGACCGCCGATAACGGCACTCATGAAGTGATTTGCCCCCGACACACAATGCCGTGTGTATGACAGTCCACAGGACCGACTGCGACAAGTTGACTCGGCGACTAAGGCGGGTTGTTGGCGCGGCGGCGGCGCGAAAATGTCGATAAATGGGCTCGAAACTCCGGCCCAACTGCAAAAATCAGTCGAACAAGCTCGACACCGACTCCTCCGCGGCAGTGCGGCTGATCGCTTCGCCGATCAGCGGTGCGATCGACAGCACCCTGACATTGCCTGCATCGGAGACGGCTTTCGTCGGCAAAATGGAGTCGGTGATCACCAGCTCTTTGAGGTTCGATTTGGCGACACGCGCCGCAGCGCCACCGGAGAGCACGCCGTGGGTGATGTAGGCGTAAACCTCGGAGGCGCCGCGCTCGAGCAAGGCATCGCCGGCATTGATCAGCGTGCCGCCGGAATCGACGATGTCATCGACCAGGATGCAGACGCCGCCATCCACTTCGCCGATGACGTTGGCCACTTCGGATTCGCCCGGCCGTTCGCGCCGCTTGTCGACGATCGCGAGCGGCGTGTTGATGCGCTTGGCGAGCCCGCGCGCGCGCACCACGCCGCCGACGTCGGGCGACACCACGATGACTTTGCTCAGATCGAAGCGCTGCCTGATATCCCGCATCATGACCGGTGCGGCGAACAGATTGTCGGTCGGGATGTCGAAGAAGCCCTGGATCTGTCCGGCGTGAAGGTCGAGCGTCATCACCCGATCTGCGCCGGCGCGTGTGATGAGATTGGCGACAAGCTTGGCCGATATCGGCGTGCGCGGCCCGACTTTGCGGTCTTGCCGCGCATAACCAAAATAGGGGATGACCGCCGTGATCCGCCGCGCCGACGCGCGCCGCAGCGCGTCGATGATGATCAAAAGCTCCATCAGATGGTCGTTGGCCGGAAACGAAGTCGATTGGATCAGGAAAACATCGGCGCCGCGCACGTTCTCCTGAATCTCGACGAAGATTTCGTTGTCGGCGAAACGCCGCACGATGGCCTTGGCCAGCGATGTGTTGAGATGGCTTCCGATAGCCTCGGCAAGCGCAGGATTGGAATTGCCCGAGACGAGCTTGATCGTCCCGTTATTGCCCGTCATTCCCGCTCTCCTGCGCGCCGGCAGAGACTTTTGCCGACCTGATACAAGCCGCTTGCCGGGCTGGCAATATGAATCGGGCCCTTGTCCCCGCAGCTTTTATGATTGGCCTAACAGCGGGTTACAGGTGCTTTGGGGCTCGGCGCTGGCGGGCATCAGTCGGCGAGAGCGATGGCGTTGACATGCCGGCCGTAGTCCGCTTCCCCGTGATGGGTGGTGCGGCGGAAACTAAAAAACCTTGCCGGATCGGCGTAGGTGCAGTGGCCCAGGTCTTCGACGGAATGGATTCCGGCCCGGCTCAGCCGCGAGCCGATATAACCGGCCAGATCAAACATAGCGTGGCCGTCGCGCGCGGCGGGAGCAAAGAACCGGTTGCTGGCCGGGTCCTCCGCGCCAAACCGGGCCATCAGATCCTGACCAACCTCATAGTTGTTCTGGCGGATCATGGGCCCGAGCACGGCGCGGATTTCGCTACGCTTTGCACCGAGTTGCTCCATCGCTCCAATCGCCGCCTCAATGACGCCGGTGAGTGCGCCGCGCCAGCCGGCGTGAGCGGCGCCGATAACGCGCGCTTTCGGATCGGCCAGAAGTACCGGTCCGCAATCCGCGGTGCTGACGCCGATTGCGAGAGCGCGCATGCGCGTAACGATTGCATCGGCGCGTGGACGTGTTTCCGCGGTCCACGGTGTTTCAACGACGACGACCTGAGGCGAGTGGATCTGAAAGGCGCTCAGAAAGCGCTCAGGCAAGACGCCGAGTGCGCGAGCCATGCGAGCACGATTTTCTGCGACGTGTCCGGCGTCATCCTTCGAACCGACGCCGCCGTTGAGGCTTGCATATAGGCCGCCTGACACCCCGCCTTCACGGGTGAAGAAACCGTGCCGGATACCGTCGAGTGCAAGCGAAGAGGCTTCGATCATCATGCGATTTCAAATCCGGCAAGCGGTCCGACTTTTGGATCGGTGATCTGCGAGCACCTTGAATAGTTGGCCCATTCCTTTCGCGCCGGTCTCGGTCAGACGTGACTGCGCCATGTCGATCTCAAGAGCCTTGTCGCGCGGTAACCCAGATTTCAGCGTTTCGGCACGCTTGTCGATGCCCAAATGCAGCAGAAAATCCCGCTGCGTTATCGGACCGTGAATGCGCCCGCCGATGCTTTCCGCGCTTTGCGCCAGCGCTTCGAAATCTACATGCGCCGTGAGATCGGCTTCGCCTGGATTGTGTAGCGGATTGGCGTAAGCGTGTCCGGCGACGGCCTGCAACGTATCGCCGGTGCTGTAGTGGATGTGGCCGTAATCCAAAATCAGTGCCGCCCCCTCGGAGCGCACGCGGCGGCCAAGCTCAAGCGCAAAACGGTCGTCGCGCCATTCGAAAATCGCGCCGTCCGGCGATTGGCGCAACGCGCGCGGAAGCCCGGTTTCGAAATGCGGCAGCGTTTCGCGCGCGATGCCGAAGCCAAGATTGCCGTCGGCGCCGATTTCGATAACGCGTTCATGCCAGCCGTCGGGCTGCTTCACCGCCTGATGGATCGGCAGCGCGTCGATGAATTCGTTGGCGATGATCATGCACGGCCCGCTGGCGACGTCGTCGAGAGTTTCATGCCAAAACGCGGGAACGTCTGTATCGGCAAGCATTTCCTGCTGCGCTTCCTTGAGTGCAGGACTGATTTCGACCATGTGCAGCACGATCGCGGAGCGGAACGGTTTTACGACGCGCACTGCGCGAAGCACGTCCTTCATCATGGTGCCGCGGCCCGGACCCAGTTCGATGAGCCGCACGTTTTCCGGCGCGCCCATCTGCCGCCAGGCGGAAGCCAGCCACAATCCGATCAACTCGCCGAACATCTGGCTGATCTCGGGTGCGGTAACAAAATCGCCGCTGCTGCCGAACGGATCGCGCGTGGTGTAGTAACCGTGCTGCGGATGCGTCAGGCAAAGCCGCATGTAGTCGGCCACCGGCATCGGTCCGGCGGCAGCGATGAGCCTGCGGATTTCCTGTTCGAGCGGCGAGTGCGGGTCAGGCATTGTTGATTGACGGTTTGCGACGGAGTGCAAAGGCGACGATCGCGATCCCACCCAATATCAGCGGAATGCACAACAGCATCCCCATGGTCATGCCGCCCCAAAGGAAACCGAGCTGAACGTCGGGCTCACGGAAAGTCTCGCAGATGATGCGCGCTACACCGTACCCGATCGCAAAAGTGCCGGTGATGATGCCGGGACGCTTGAGCCATCCGGCGCGCACCATCAGCCCAAGGACGATGAAGAGCACGATGCCCTCAAGCGTCGCTTCATAAAGCTGGCTCGGATGGCGCGGCACCGGGCCGCCGTTCGGAAATACCATGGCCCACGGGACGTCGGTCGGGCGTCCCCACAATTCGCCATTGATGAAATTGGCGAGGCGGCCAAGAAACAAACCGATCGGTGCGACCGCGGCAGTCACATCGCCGAGCGCCAGGATCGGGATGTGCCGCCGCAAGGCGAACAGTACGATCGCGACGCAGCAGCCGAGCACCCCGCCGTGAAACGACATGCCGCCATTCCACAATTGCAGTATCTGCAGCGGATGCTCGGCGAAATGCGGGAAGTTGTAGAACAGCACGTAGCCGGTGCGGCCGCCGAGAATGATGCCGAGCGTGATCCAGACAACAAAGTCATCGAAGTCGATGACCTTCAGTGGCGCCGGTCCGCCCCAAAACTTCTCCGACGCGATGATGGTGCGCGCATAGAACCAGCCGGCGATAATGCCGACGATGTAAGCGAGCGCATACCACCGGATGGCCAGCGGGCCGAGGTGGATCAGCACCGGATTGATCGCGGGAAATGGCAGAACCGGCAGGACGAACATCAGGACGCTTCCGTACGCGTGAGTGGTGGCGTTTTTAAGCACGCGACGCACCTCTTGCGAGGAGGCCGCACCATCGCCATTGTCTGACCGCATAGCAAGCCGGACTCCGACGGAGACTGTCATGGTTCAGACCACCAACCGTTTCTTCGATGAAGTGGCCCGTTTGATGAACGACGCCGCCGGCGCCGCTCAAGGCGTACGCCGTGAGGTCGAAGTGCTGTTTCGGACTCAGGCCGAGCGCATCTTGCGCGATCTCGATGTGGTCAAGCGCGACGACTTTGAGGCGGTCAAGGAAATGGCCCGTCTGGCGCGCGAAGAGAACGAGACCCTCAAGGCCCGTGTTGCCGCGCTCGAAGCCGCGCTGGGCAAGACCGCTCCGCCGGCAAACGGTTAACCGCGGACGGCTCCGCCGCAGCGGCGGGGCATTGTTTCCTTGTTTTTCGCTATTTGCGCCGCTATAGAAGCCGCTTCCACGGCCCCAGCACCCTTGGAGGCTGCCGTGGAATTCCGTCACTAAGACAAAGCATTAGACAAGGATAGACCACTATGGCGACCGTCAATGTAATCAAGGCGGCGGCGCGTTCGAAGGCAGGCAAGGGGGCCGCCCGATCCGAACGCCGATCCGGCCGTGTTCCTGGAATCATTTATGGCGATGGCAAGCCCCCAATGCCGATCTCGCTGGAATACAAGGAGCTGCATCAGCGCATCTATGCCGGGCACTTCCTGACCACAGTCCATGACGTCGAGATCGATGGCGTGAAGCATCGCGTCATTCCGCGCGACTTCCAGCTCGACACCGTGCATGACCTGCCGCTGCATGTCGATTTCATGCGGCTTGGCGAAGGCGCCACGATCCGGGTGAATATTCCGATCCGCGTGAAAAATGCGGACCAGTCGCCGGGCGTTAAGCGGGGTGGCACGGTCAGCATCGTTGCCCACACCATCGCGGTTCGTTGCCGCGCCGATGCCATTCCTACCGGCGTTGATGTCGATGTGAGTGACCTCGACATCAACTACTCCAGGCATCTGAGCGACATCCAGCTACCCGAAGGTGTGAAGGTCGTGGAACGCCGCGACGTCACGCTGGTCACGGTGGTGCCGCCGTCGGGTTACGCCGAAGAACTCAAGGCTGCCGCCGACGCGGCTGCTGCCGCAGCGGCTGCTGCTGCCGCGGCTGCCACCGCCGGTACGCCGGCCGAAGGTGCCGCTGGTGCGCCGGGTGCCGCACCCGGCGCTGCCGCCGCACCCGCAGCTGGCTGCGGGTGGCGACAAGAAGTGAGGTTGCCGCTTAGCGGAGCGTGAACGTCCCGTTCACGCTCCCGCGGGACAACGCCGATGCTGCTCCTGGTTGGACTTGGAAATCCGGGAGCGCGTTATGCCGGCAACCGGCACAACATCGGCTTCATGGTGTTGCAAGCAATCGCCAAGCGCCACGGCATCGGGCCGTGGCGCAGGCGTTTTCAGGGTGTAGCCTGCGAGGGGCCGATCGGTGGCGAGCGCGCCTTGCTGTTGCTGCCGGAGACGTTCATGAACGAGTCCGGCCGCGCCGTTGCTGAGGCTGTGCATTTCTACAAGCTTCCACTCACCGGCGTGATCGTTTTCCACGACGAGATCGATCTGCGTCCCGGCAAAAGTCAGGGTGAAGACCGGTGGCGGTATTGCCGGTCACAACGGCTTGCGCTCGATATCGGAGCACATCGGCAACGATTATCGTCGCGTGCGCATTGGCGTCGGGCATCCCGGCAACAAGGATATGGTTCAGCACTATGTCCTGAGCGATTTCGCCAAGAGTGAGCGTGGCTGGGTCGAGGCACTGATCGATATCATCGCCGACAATGCCGACATCCTCGCCCGCGGCGAGGATGCAAGTTTTCAGAACAAGGTTCATCTCGCCATGGTCGCGAAAGGCTTTGGCGATGAATCGAATGAAGGATCCGCCGGCGATCGCGATGAAAAGTGAAACGCCGTCCAACAGGTGAATATCTTCCATGGGATTCAAATGCGGCATCGTCGGCCTGCCGAACGTCGGCAAGTCGACCCTGTTCAACGCACTGACGGAAACCGCGGCGGCGCAAGCGGCCAACTATCCGTTCTGCACCATCGAGCCGAACGTCGGTGAAGTTGCGGTGCCTGATAAGCGGCTCGATATTTTGGCCAAGCTCGCCAAATCGGTGCAGATCGTGCCGACGCGGCTGACTTTCGTCGACATCGCCGGTCTGGTGCGGGGCGCCTCGAAAGGCGAAGGGCTCGGCAATCAGTTCCTCGGCAACATCCGCGAAGTCGATGCCATCGCCCACGTGGTGCGTTGCTTCGAGGATACTGACGTCACGCACGTCGAAAATCGCATCGATCCAGTTGCCGACATCGAGACCATCGAGACCGAGTTGATGCTCGCCGATCTTGAGAGCCTCGAGAAGCGCGTCGACGGCTTGAGCAAAAAAGCCAAAGGCGGCGACAAGGAAGCCAAGGAATCTCTCGACCTGATCAATCGCGCACTCGCGCTGCTCCGTGACGGCAAACCGGCGCGGTTCACCGAACGCAAGCCGGAAGAGGAGAAGACCTTCCGCACGCTCGGGTTTGCTGACGTCGTTGCCGGTACTCTACGTCTGCAATGTCGAGGAAGGATCGGCCGCGAGCGGCAATGCCTTTTCGCAGAAGGTGGAGGCGCGGGCGAAGGAGGAAGGTGCGGCTTCCGTTGTCATCTCCGCCAAAATCGAGTCCGAGATTGCTGTACTCGCCCGCGACGAGCGCAACGACTACCTCGCCGCTGTCGGTCTACACGAAGCCGGACTCGATCGTCTGATCGCCGCCGGTTACGCGCTGCTCAATCTCGTGACGTATTTCACCGCCGGACCGAAAGAGTCGCGCGCCTGGACGATTACCCGGGGCACCAGGGCGCCCCAGGCTGCCGGCGTCATCCATACCGATTTCGAGCAGGGCTTTATCCGCGCGGAAACCATCGCCTATGACGATTATGTCGCTTGCGGCGGTGAGGTTGGGGCGCGCGATGCCGGAAAAATGCGGCTTGAAGGCAAGGATTACGTCGTGCAGGACGGTGACATCATGCACTTCCGTTTCGCCAACTAACTGACTACTGCCCGCGAAGATTTGCTTCCTGGTTCCGGTTCGGCGCGCCCTGCGCGCGGATTGCGCCGAGATGCTCGTTGATGCGAAACACGATGAGCACGGTCTCGGCGATGATGCGCGCCACGATCACGCCCATGAAGGCGCAAAGCAGGCTGGTGACCAGAAAGACCAGACCGACAAACGGATTGAACGCCATGTCGCGCAATGAGGATACCGCGCCGGCTATCCCCATCAACACGCAAACAATAACCGCGAGCCAGTAAAATACCTTGATCACGGTAGGCGTCACGAACCGCTCCCATTGGAACAGGTCGCTGAGGCCGAACATGGTTTCTCCTCTCAAAGAGACAGAGCCGTGATTCCCGCTTTCGGGCGGAGACTGCACTCCGCTGCTGAAATCGGTCAATCGCGTGCTCTCGTGTAATTGACGCCCAATTGACGCCTCTCGGCGCTTGCGCCTACCTACGGCTGTTGCAGGTTCGAGATGAGCAAACTTAGCTGGGAAAACTTTGCGGCGCTGTCGAGGCAGCTTTCCCCCGACCAGCGCCGCGCGGCGTCGATCACGTCGGTGACGCATGCGCTGCACGACGGTTACACCGATCTGATCTACATCATGCTGCCGCTATGGCAGGTGGAATTCGGCCTCGACTATGCGGCGCTCGGCATATTGCGCAGCGTCTTTGTTGGCGCCATGGCGTGCCTGCAAATTCCGGCCGGCCTGGTTTCTGAAAGGCTCGGGGCTGCGGTGGTGCTGGCGGGTGGCACCGCGCTTGCGGGTTTCGGCTACGTGCTGGCCGGCGCCAGTTCCGGATTTACGATGCTGCTGGTAGCGCTGTTTGTTGGCGGCCTTGGCGCCAGCACCCAGCATCCAGTGGCATCGGCGCTGATCGCGCGCGCTTTCTCCGGGCCGCGGTCGCTGACGGCGCTCGGTACTTACAATTTCGCCGGCGATCTCGGGAAGATGACGCTTCCGGCAACGCTGTCGCTGATGTTGCTGGCGATGGCCTGGCGTCCGGCGCTCGCGATTCTGGGCTGTCTTGGCTTTATCCTCGCTGCGATCATCTTTGTCGTCACGCCGCGCTACGAGCACGAAAGTAACGCTGACCGTCGCCCGGAAACGGAAGCGGTCAACGACAGGCAGCCGCAGCCGCTGGCATTTCCGCTTTTGGTCGCCGTCGGCGTTATCGACAGCGCGACGCGCATGGGTTTCTTGTTGTTCCTGCCTTTCGTGCTGAAAGACAAAGGCGCAAGCGTTCAGACCGTGGGCTTCGCTCTTACCTTGATTTTTGCCGGCGGCGCGGTGGGCAAACTTGCCTGCACATTTATCGGCGCGCGAATTGGAGCGATTGGAACGGTGTGGCTGACGGAAGGTCTCACCGCGGTCGGAATTTTGACGCTCATTTCGTTGCCGCTTGGCGGTGCGCTGCTGTTGCTGCCGATCATCGGCATTGCGCTCAACGGAACTTCGTCCGTGCTTTACGGCTCGGTGCCCGCGTTAGTGAGCGCTGAATGGCGCACACGGGCGCTGAGCATTTTTTACACGGGCACGATCGGTTCCGGAGCGATTGCGCCGACGTTGTACGGGCTCATCGGCGATAAATTCGGTGTCTGGAAAGCGCTGATGCTGGTTGCGGTCATGGTTTTGTTGACGCTGCCGCTGTCTGCATTGCTTCGGCCGTCGCTGCCGCGCGGATATGGTTCCCGGGTGGCGTGAACGCGTCAGCTTTGCGTCAACGGAACCGGCTCCGGCATTTCATTTCGATTCTTTGGCTGCGCTTTCGATGACCGCTTTCGGCAGGACGTCGAGATAGGGCCCCATGAAAAATGCCTCGCCGGTGCCTTCGCCGTAGTAGCGGTCATAAGTGTCGATCATGGCGCGAACCGGCGTCAGGCAAGTTGGCACCGACGCTACAATCAAGTCGCCCAGTGATCCGGGCTCTGCGCGGTAACGAGGGTCATTCAGTACGGCATGTGCGATGCAGTCGGTCGCCGAGCGGATCGCAGGCTCTGTCGCCGCCATTCTTTCCTGTGTGGAAAAACTGGCTTCATGGCTTGATGGATCGACTGGACCGGTCGCTACGGTGACAACCAGGCTGGCGGTTCCCAGAAGAGGTGCAAATATCGCGGCAAGTATCATTGAGGATGCCCTTACCCTGATCGCAGCCATAACGGGGCGAATCGTCTGGGGTCAACCTGCAATTTGCGCGCCGTTTTCGATGGAACCCGCTGTAGGACTGTCGCCGTTGTACTGTTATAGTGGGAACCGGCGGTTTGACGGAGCAGGCTTATGATTCTACCCGCAGTTTTGGCGCTTGGAGCGCACCTTGCAATTCCAGCCGCCGACAGTGTCCCCAATCTCAATGTGGAGCAGGTCTGCCAGGGCATTGCCCAGCAAGGCGGTGTCACGTTCCACGATCCGCAAATCGCGCAGGAAAAGAAGGATTGCCTCGACAGCGAGCAACTCATCCGCGACGAGCTCGCCAAACAATGGGGGAACTTCAATTCTTCCGACAAGATCGCCTGCACCAATGAATCCCGCATGGGCGGCGATTCAAGCTACACCGAATTGCTGACGTGTCTGGAAATGGCGCGTGACGTGCGGGCGCTGCACTCGCAGGACGCCGACAACACGCCCGCGCCGCAGGCTACGCCCAAGCCGAAGCGCTGAAGAACGACTTCAGTAGCCGATCAGGATTTCGGTGACCTTCGGCTTCACGCCTCGCATCTCCGGGTCGTTCGAACTGAATTCCTTGTCGGCGGGCAGCGCGCTTATTGCATCCGGGCTGGCACTCGAGTCGGGCTGCAAAGTAACGCCGGATTTGCAGCCGCCCGCGAGTGTGGCGAGCGCGCCGCCGTCCCAGTCACTCACCGTGGCATTATGGTCTTTGTCAAAGCCCTTCAGCTTGAACGGTTTTTTGTTGAGCTTTTCCAGATCGGCGAGTGTTTGCCCAAGCTTCATGCCGCCCGGCGCGGCCCAAGTCGATTGGCCGTTGATGAGGATCAAATAAATTCCGCTGCGATTGGCCGGATTTTGCCACCAGACCTCAACGCGGCGCTTGGGATCCTTTGGAAAGACAGTAGAGGCGCCGACAGAAGAGCCGTTAACGGAGATATCGCTATACGAGACGTTTTTCTGATCGAACATGATCGCGAGCTTGAGATTGCTCGAGTCCTTGGAGAACGCGCCGCTGCAGGCAACGGCTTTCAAGGAAGCGCCGGCAGCGGGTTTGCCTGAAGCGCCGGCGGTGTCCGCGGCGGCGGGCTTAGGCGTGTGAGGCGCTGCGCTCGTCGAGGCTTGGCTGCCGGGCGGATTGGCTGCGCGCCCCGGCATCGGCTGCGTCATCTGTGACGGCGCGAGCTGATCTTCAGGGCTAACGCTCTGACCCTGCTGAGCCGAAACTGTGGCAGCGAACGCAATGGAAAAACCCGTAGCCAGTCCGGCGCATAACCGACGCATACCCCAATCTCCCTTTGGAGCCCCATTGAAAACATAACACGGGCGGTGCGCCAAGCCGCTCGAAAAAATCCCGGCGACTGCAGCTCTGCTTCGAAAGAAGCATGCCGGTGTCTGTTCAGACATCAGCGAAATGTTGTCGCAAAATTGGGCTTTGGTGCCGAGATTTGCAGCCTGGGGAGAAGAGGTTGGTGGAGCCAGGCGGGATCGAACCGCCGACCTCCTGCATGCCATGCAGGCGCTCTCCCAGCTGAGCTATGGCCCCATCCGTCGCGAAAGCCAGCAACCGGTAATCAGAAGATCTGGGTCTGTCCGATTACTACGAGATGATTGCTGACTCCTTTATCAGCTTTCTTCTTCGTTTTCGATGTCACCGCCGATGATATCGGTGACATCGGCGTCTTCTTCTTCCTGCTCTTCGATGAACGCGGCATCGTCCATGCCCTCATCGTCCATCTCAACTTCTTCTTCCTCAGCCCCGGCTTCCCCGGTTGCAGCGGGCTTCTTGGCGCCGGTGGTTTCGGCGTCGGCGTCTTCGAGCGACACCAACTCGGCATCTTGCGGCTCGGGTGCCTCCTCCGCCGCCGCTGGAGCTGCACGCGCCGCCGCTGCTGCAGCTGCTGCAGCCGCTGCAGCCGCCGCATCAGGCCGTCCACGCGTTACGACCGGCGCGATCACATAGACTGCGTCGCACTTCGGACAGTGGATCGGGTCTTTGTTGAGATCGTAAAACTTGGCGCTGCAATTGGCGCAGAGCCTTTTGGTGCCGAGTTCAGGTTTGGCCACAGTCCGGATCCTTGCACGATTTGGGTGCTTCACTTGGCTAGTCACGGGTCGCCTGTCAATAGCGGATTGCAAACGCTTTCCGCCGATTCTGCCGCGAAATCCGCCGAATGACGCGCCTCAGCCTGCCGTGCTAGAGCACCGGCCGGGGTATTCACCATGACCGCTGCCCATGTTCCGCTCACCGCGCGCCGCACCGGCCCTCTGACCGGCCGGGCGCGGGTGCCGGGCGATAAGTCCACATCCATTCGCGCCCTTATTTTTGGCGCGCTCGCGGTCGGCGAGACCCACATTACGGGTCTGCTGGAAGGCGAGGACGTCATCAACAGCGCGCAAACGCTGCGTGATCTCGGCGCCGATGTTGAGCGCAGGGGCGGGGGCGAATGGCGGGTGCATGGGGTTGGCGTCGGCGGTTTCAGGGAGCCGGCCGGGAAGCTCGATTTCGGCAATTCCGGAACCGGCTGCCGGCTCATGCTTGGTGCGGTGGCCGGCTGCCCGATCACCGCGACATTCGACGGCGACGCCTCGTTGCGCAGCCGGCCGATGAAGCGAGTGCTCGATCCGCTGGAACGCATGGGTGCCCGAGCGACTGTCTCGAACGATGGCCGTTTGCCGCTGACGCTCGTCGGCGCGCGCGACCCGCTCCCCATCGTGTTCCGTTCGCCGGTCCCTTCGGCGCAATTGAAATCGGCGACATTGCTGGCCGGCCTTTCAGCGCCCGGTGAAACCGTGGTGATCGAGGCGGAAGCGACCCGCGATCACACCGAAAAGATGCTGACCCATTTCGGCGCGCAGATTCGGGTCGAGCACGAAGGACATCATGGCCGGCGCATTACGCTCACCGGCCAGCCTGAGCTTGTGCCGAAACCGGTTGTCGTTCCTGCCGATCCTTCGTCGGCCGCTTTCCCCCTGGTCGCCGCGCTGATAGCGCCTGGCTCTGAGGTGATCGTCGAAGGCGTGATGATGAACCCGTTGCGCACCGGTCTGTTCACGACGCTTAAAGAGATGGGGGCTTCGATCGACTTGCTCGATACGCGCATCGAGGGTGGTGAAGACGTCGCCGACCTTCGCGTGCGCGCCGGCACGTTACGCGGTGTCGAAGTGCCGGCCGAACGCGCACCGTCGATGATTGACGAATATCCGGTGCTGGCCGTGGCAGCCGCGTTCGCCGAAGGCACGACGATCATGCGGGGATTGAAGGAGCTTCGGGTCAAGGAGTCCGACCGTCTTGCCGCAACTGCCGCGTTGCTTCGGAACAATGGCGTCGAGGTCGAAGATCGACGGTGACGATCTGATCGTTCACGGCAAAGGCCGTCCGGCCGGTGGAGGCGTGGTGACGACCCACATGGATCATCGGATCGCCATGTCGGCGATGGTGCTCGGCGTCGCCAGCGAGAAGCCGGTGCAGATCGACGATGGCACGTTCATCGCGACAAGCTTTCCGGGCTTCGTCGAACTGATGCGGTCGCTGGGCGCGGATTTGTCATGATCATTGCCATCGACGGCCCGGCTGCGTCGGGCAAGGGCACCATCGCCCGGCACATCGCGCAGGTTTACGGGCTGCATCACCTGGATACCGGCTTGCTCTACAGGGCCGTGGCCAAAGGTGTTCTGGATGCGGGCTTTGCCCCCGACAATGCCGGTAAGGCAATTGACGTAGCAGTGCGGCTCGATCCGGCGAAATTCGATGATAGTGCACTGAAATCGCCGGCCGTTACCGAGGCCGCTTCGGTGGTTGCCGCCATCCCGGAGGTGCGCCAGGCGTTGATGAGCTATCAGCGCGAGTTTGCGATGAAGCCTCCCGGCACGGTTCTGGACGGCCGCGATATCGGCACCGTCATTGCTCCGGGCGCCGATGTGAAGCTTTTCGTCGTCGCAACCCCGGAAGTGCGGGCGAAACGGCGCGCGCTTGAGATGCGCGGCCGCGGCGAAGAGGCCGACGAGCAGGAAATCCTGGCCGACCTCTTAAGAAGGGATGAACGCGACTCCCGGCGCACCGCTGCTCCCCTGAAAGCCGCGCCCGACGCGCACTTGCTCGATACCACTCATTTGGGTATAGACGCCGCATTCCGGGCCGCGGTGAATATCATCGAGGCCGCCAGGACGGGCCGAAAGCGCAGTTAATTGCGTTTTCGTCATTGGAGGTTCAGCCCGTTCACTGCCTCGCTTGCGAGCCCCGGATAAAGCTTTGTCCTGAACGCTTGGCCTAAACCCCAACCGCCGGCAGACCCCGGCGGCTGCCGCGCTTTCTGGACCATTTCAATCACGGGGTTGGGAGTGTTTATGGCTCAAGCTGCTGTCGCCGCGCCGACGCGGGAAGATTTCGCTGCAATGATCGAGCAGTCCTTTAGCGACGGTCATCTGCAGGAAGGTTCGGTCGTCAAGGGAACGGTTGTCGGGATCGAGAAGGAACTCGCGGTCATTGACGTCGGACTGAAGACCGAAGGCCGCGTTGCGCTGAAGGAGTTCGCGGGTCCGGGCCGCGGCGCAGAGATCAAGATCGGCGACACCGTCGAAGTTTACCTGGAGCGCGTCGAGAATGCGCTCGGTGAAGCGGTGCTGTCGCGCGACAAGGCGCGCCGTGAGGAAAGCTGGGGCAAGCTCGAGAAGGCCTTCCAGAATAACGAGAAGGTTCAGGGTCAGATCTTCAACCAGGTCAAAGGCGGCTTCACCGTCGATCTCGACGGCGCCGTTGCCTTCCTGCCGCGCTCGCAAGTCGATATTCGTCCGATTCGCGACGTGTCGCCGCTGATGAACCAGCCGCAGCCGTTCCAGATCCTGAAAATGGATCGCCGCCGCGGCAACATCGTTGTGTCACGCCGCACCGTGCTCGAAGAGACCCGCGCCGAGCAGCGCCAGGAACTGGTGCAGAACCTCGAAGAGGGTCAGGTCATCGACGGCGTCGTCAAGAACATCACCGATTACGGTGCGTTCGTCGATCTCGGCGGCATCGACGGCCTGCTGCATGTCACCGACATCGCCTGGCGGCGCGTCAATCACCCATCCGAGGTGCTCAACATCGGCCAGCAGGTGAAGGTCAAGATCATCAAGATCAACCACGAGACCCACCGCATCTCGCTCGGCATGAAGCAACTGCTCGACGATCCGTGGCAGGGCATCGAGGCGAAGTATCCGGTCGGCGCACGGTTCACGGGCCGCGTCACCAACATCACCGACTACGGCGCGTTCGTGGAACTCGAGCCCGGCATCGAAGGCCTGATCCACGTCTCCGAAATGTCGTGGACCAAAAAGAACGTGCACCCCGGCAAGATCGTCTCGACGTCGCAGGAGGTCGAGGTGCAGGTGCTCGAAGTCGATCCGGTCAAGCGCCGCATTTCGCTCGGTCTCAAGCAGACCATGCGCAATCCGTGGGAAGTGTTCCTGGAGAAGTATCCTCCGGGCTCCGAGGTCGAAGGCGAGGTCAAGAACAAGACCGAGTTCGGCCTGTTCCTCGGGCTCGACGGCGACGTCGACGGCATGGTGCATCTGTCCGACCTCGACTGGAAACGGCCGGGCGAGCAGGTCATCGAAGAGTACAAGAAGGGCGACAAGGTCAACGCGCAGGTGCTGGACGTCGATGTCGAGAAGGAGCGTATTTCGCTCGGCATCAAGCAGCTTACCGGCGGCGAGGCTTCTTCTTCGCCGGCTGAAGCGGCTGAAGCTGGTGCGGCGGGCAGCGAGCTCAAGAAGGGCGCCGTCGTCACCTGCGAAGTTATGGACGTGAAGGAAGGCGGCCTCGATGTGAAAATCGTCGGCACCGACCTTTCGACCTTCATCAAGCGCAACGAACTGGCGCGTGACCGTTCCGAGCAGCGGCCCGACCGCTTCCAGGCCGGTCAGAAGGTTGACGCCCGCGTCATCCAGTACGATCGCCGCGCCCACAAGGTCACTGTGTCGATCAAGGCACTCGAAGTTGCCGAAGAGAAGGAGGCCATCGCACAGTACGGTTCCTCCGACTCCGGCGCGACGCTCGGCGACATCCTTGGCACGGCGCTCAAGCGCAAGGGCGAGGAAGACACCAAGGAGTAAGCGGGCTTTTGTATTCCGGATGTCGTGTAATCCTCCGAAGAGGAGGATTACACGGCCCCGGACGTTAGCGTCGGGGCGGGAACAGCGAACAAGGATGCGGACAGATGTCCCTTGATGCCGACCTGATCGTCGACCGCCGCCGGATGCGGCGCAAGCTTACCTTCTGGCGGATCGTCGCTTTCGCTCTGGTCATTCTCGCGGTCACCGGCGCTGCTGTCGTTACGAGCAACCGTCTGGGACTGACCGGCGTTCGCCCGTATATCGCGCGCGTTACAATCCAGGGGCTGATCCGCGACGATCAGGACCGGGTCGCCGCGCTCGACCGGCTGGCCAAATCGACCCTCGCACGAGCCGTCATCGTCCACGTCGACAGTCCCGGCGGCACCACGGCGGGCTCCGAACAGCTCTTCAATTCACTGTCGCAGGTCCGGGAAAAGAAGCCGCTCGTCATCGTGGTCGATAGTCTCGCGGCTTCCGGCGGCTATATCACGGCGCTCGCTGGCGACCACATTGTGGCCCAGCAGACCTCGCTGGTCGGCTCGATCGGCGTGTTATTTCAGTTTCCCAACTTCTCGGAGCTACTCGACAAGGTTGGCGTGAAGATGGAGTCGATCAAATCGACACCGTTGAAAGCGGCGCCGGACGGCTTTGGGCCGACCAGCCCCGAGGCCCGAGCGGCTATCAACGCGATCATCCAGGACTCCTATGGCTGGTTCAAAGGGCTGGTGCAGGACCGCCGCCATCTCACCGACGATCAGCTTGCCGCGGTCGACGATGGCCGCGTGTTCACCGGACATCAGGGCATGGACAACAAGCTGATCGATGAGCTCGGCGATGAAAGGGCGGCTGTTGCCTGGCTCGGCAAGGAAAAGAGCGTCGATACCAAGCTACCCGTTCGCGATTACCAGTTGCGCAGCCGGCTGAGCGATCTGCCATTCCTGCACGCAGCGGCAATTGCAGGCCTTAATGCACTCGGTTTCGGCGGTCTGGCGCGCCAGTTGGGCGACTGGAACACGATTGCGGCTATAGATGGGTTCAATCTTGACGGTCTTTTGGCGCTTTGGCACCCTGCCACTGCGAATTGACCGAGGCAGCGTCTCGCAGGCGGATCATGATCAAGTCGGAACTGGTACAGAATATATCGACGCAAAATCCGCATCTTTATCAGCGCGACGTCGAGAATATCGTCAACGCCATACTCAACGAAGTCATCGCGGCGATGGCGCGGGGTGATCGAGTTGAATTGCGTGGCTTCGGCGCGTTCTCGGTCAAGAAACGTCCGGCGCGGACCGGCCGCAACCCGCGCACCGGCGAGCACGTTTCGGTCGATCAGAAGTGTGTGCCGTTCTTCAAGACCGGCAAAGAAATGCGTGAGCGGCTTAACCGCACGTCGCCAGGTTGACCCAGTCTCCCCGATCGGCTGCCGGTACGTTCCGCAAGATCGTTGCGGTCGTCATTCTTGTGCCGCTGGCAATGATCCTCATTGCGTTTGCAGTCGCGAACCGGCAGATCGTCACCGTCTCGTTCGACCCGCTTAGCGCCGAACATCCGGCGGCAACCGTCGCCTTGCCGCAGTTCGCACTGATTATCATCCTCCTTATCCTTGGCGTTCTGGTAGGAGGCATTGCCGGGTGGCTGCGACACGGCAAGTGGCGGCGGATGGCGCGCCGCTACGAGCGTGAGGTTATCGCGCTTCGCGGCGAGATCGCTTCGCTTCGGAACAGGCCCGAGCCGTCGATCGTACCAAGTCAGAGGCCGCCTGCCGAACGGCTGCAATTAAAGCCTCCAATGCGCTGAAACCCGTCAGGCCGGGCGCGAGACAAAGCCCGTCCGGGGTTGTAGAACGGCGCCAGCAAACGAAAGCTAAGACCACGTAAGTCCATGTCGTTGATCGTTAAAATCTGTGGCCTTTCCACTCCGGAGGCCCTCGATGTCGCGCTCGACGCCGGCGCCGACATGGTCGGTTTCGTGTTCTTCCCGCCGTCGCCGCGGAACGTCTCGCCGGAGTCGCCCGCATTCTCGGGCATCGCGTTCGCGGCCGTGCGCTGAAAGTCGCGCTGACAGTCGATGCCGACGACGCGCTATTCGAGGCCATCGTCGAGAGCCTGCAAGCCGGACCTGCTGCAGATTCACGGCGAGGAAACGCCGAGCGCGGCTTTCAGCATTGCGCTCACGGTTCGGCCTGCCGGTGATGAAGGCAATTCCCGTCGAGACGAAATCTGATCTCGATGCGGTCAAGGCTATGAAGCGGTCGCCGACCGGTTGCTGTTCGATGCGCGCGCTCCGCGCGACGCAACGCGTCCGGGCGGATTGGGCAAGAGCTTCGACTGGCGGCTTCTGGAAAACCTCGATCTCGATATTCCGTTCATGCTGTCGGGTGGGCTTGATGCCAGCAATGTCGCCGAAGCGCTGCGGATCACGCGCGCGCCGGGTGTCGACGTTTCGTCCGGAGTCGAGCGGTCACCGGGACAGAAGGACCCTGACAAAATTCGCGGCTTCATTCGCGCGGCCCGTGAAGCGGCAGCGTTGGCCGGCCTGGAGAAAGTGAAGAGTCCGGCATGACCGTGCAGCGGCCAAATTCTTTCCGTTCCGGGCCCGACGAGCACGGCCATTTCGGCATCTACGGCGGACGCTTCGTCGCCGAGACGCTGATGCCGCTCATCCTTGAGCTTGAGAAAGCTTACGCGCAGGCCAAGGACGATCCTGCCTTCAAGAAAGAAATGGACGGCTACCTGACGCATTACGTCGGCCGGCCATCGCCGCTCTATTTTGCCGAACGGCTCACCGACCACCTTGGCGGCGCCAAAATCTATCTCAAGCGTGAAGAGCTCAATCACACCGGCGCACACAAAGTGAATAACGTGCTGGGTCAGATCCTGCTGGCGCGGCGCATGGGCAAGAAGCGCATCATCGCCGAGACCGGCGCTGGGATGCACGGTGTGGCGACGGCGACGCTGTGCGCCCGCTTCGGCCTCGAATGCATCGTCTACATGGGCGCGGTCGACGTCGAGCGGCAGCGGGCGAACGTGTTCCGCATGAACATGCTCGGCGCGAAGGTCGTGCCAGTGCAGTCCGGCGCCAAGACGCTCAAGGACGCCATGAACGAAGCGCTGCGCGACTGGGTCACCAACGTCGACAGCACGTTCTACTGCATCGGCACCATCGCCGGTCCGCATCCCTATCCGATGATGGTGCGCGACTTTCAGTCGATCATCGGGCGTGAGACGCGCGAGCAGCTGCAGGAGGCCGAAGGCCGGTTGCCGGATTCACTCGTTGCCTGCATCGGCGGCGGCTCCAACGCCATGGGACTATTTCATCCGTTCCTCGATGACGCGGGTATCGAAATCTATGGAGTCGAAGCGGCAGGGCATGGCCTCGACAGCGGCCAGCATGCGGCGTCGATCGCCGGCGGCAGGCCCGGCGTGCTGCACGGCAATCGCACCTATCTTTTGATGAACGCCGATGGCCAGATCGACGAAGCGCATTCGATTTCTGCCGGCCTCGATTATCCAGGCATCGGACCGGAGCATTCGTGGTTGCACGACGTCGGCCGGGTGACGTTCCTATCGGCGACCGATGATGAAGCGCTCAACGCCTTCCAGCTTCTTTCCAAACTTGAGGGCATCATCCCGGCACTCGAGCCGGCGCATGCCATCGCCAAGGTGCTGCAACTCGCGCCGAAGAAGCCGAAGGATCACCTGATGGTGGTCAATCTGTCCGGCCGTGGCGACAAGGATCTCGATTCCGTAGCGCGGCATCTGGGAAGCAAGCCGCAATGACCGAGCGGATGGACCGGCGCTTCGCTGCGCTGAAGAAAGAAGGCCGCGCGGCGCTGGTCACTTTCACCATGGCCGGCGATCCGGATTACGATGCCGCGCTGGCGATTCTCAAAGCGCTGCCGAAAGCCGGCGCAGACATCGTCGAGCTTGGCATGCCGTTCACCGATCCGATGGCGGACGGACCGGCGATCCAGGCTGCCGGCCAGCGCGCGCTCAAATCCGGCCAGACCCTGAAGAAGACGCTGGCCGCGGTACGCGAGTTCCGCACCGGCGACGATGCCACGCCGCTGGTGCTGATGGGCTACTACAATCCGATCTACATCTACGGCGTCGAGAAGTTTCTTGCCGATGCCAAGGCCGCCGGCGTCGATGGCCTTATTGTCGTTGATCTTCCGCCGGAGGAAGATGGCGAGCTGTGCTTGCCGGCGCTGAAAGCCGGGCTCAATTTCATTCGTCTCGCGACCCCGACCACCGACGACAAGCGGCTGCCGGCGGTGCTCGCGAATACGTCGGGCTTTGTCTACTACGTCTCGATCACCGGCATTACCGGCTCTGCGGCGCCAGATCCCACCCGGGTTTCCAGCGCAGTGTCCCGTATCAAGCGGCACACCAAGCTTCCCGTCTGCGTCGGCTTTGGTGTCCGCACCGGCGAACAGGCCGGTGCAATCGCGAAAGGTGCCGACGGCGTCGTGGTCGGCTCGGCTCTGGTCGATGCCATCCGCGCCAGTCTCGACGGCAATGGCAAGCCAACCGGCACGACCGTGAAGGCGGTCAGCGATGTCGTACGCTCGCTTGCTGAGGGCGTCCGCGGCGCGCGGTAAAACCGTCGTCAATACGAGCCCCGGCGATCGTCCCGGCCGCAACCCCCGCTGCGGACGTTGAATTTTGCCGTCCCACTCCACACATTGCAAAACTGAGCTGGAGGCAATTTTCATGGCCCGCGACGTGGTGCGCGATTGGATGTGGTCGGAAGCGTGCGAAATGCTGGCGCGCGCCGACCGCATGCACAGGGAAGTGTTCAGACCGGCGGGCCTGCAGGCGCGGCAACCGGCCTGGGAGCCTCCGGTCGATATTCTGGAAACTGAAAACGAGGTGCTTGTGCTGGTCGCATTGCCGGGCGTCGACCTCGAAAATGCCCAGGCCGTAATCGAGGAAAGCGATCTGGTCATCGCCGGAAATCGTGTGTTGCCCGAGGAATTGAGGACCGCGGCGATCCATCGGCTTGAGCTGCCGCAGGGCCGGTTTTACCGGCGGCTCCGGTTGCCGGCGGGCCGCTATAGCGGCGTTCGTCGTTCGGCGGTTTCGGGCTGCCTGGTTGTTACGCTGCAGAAAGCGGGTACGAGTCGTGGCTGAAGAAATCCAAGCAAAATCGAGTACGCAAGCTGGCGCGGCTTTGCCGGCGCTGCCGGCGGACGCGTTGATCATCGTTCCGGTGCGCAACACGGTACTGTTTCCGGGGCAGGTTGCGCCTATCACGCTCGGCCGGCCGAAGTCGATCGGCGCCGCGCAGCAGGCGGTGCGCGAGCAGCGTCAGGTCGGAATTCTCCTGCAGCGCGACAGCGAGGTTGAGGACCCTGCCGCGATCGACATGCACCGGATGGGCACGGTCGCCAACATCGTGCGCTACCTCACGACGCCCGATGGCGCCAACCATCTGGTCTGTCAGGGCGAGCAGCGTTTTCAGATCGTCGAATATCTGAGTGGCTGGCCTTTCTTGGTCGCGCGCGTGCAGCGGATTACCGAGCCGGGCGTTCGCGGGCCGGAAATCGAAGCGCGTTTCGTCAATCTCAAGGCGCAAGCGATCGAAGCGGTGCAGTTGCTGCCGCAGGTTCCGGCTGAGTTGCTGGCCGCGATCCAGTCGATCGACGAGCCACCGCGGCTGACGGACCTGGCCATCGCTGTCATGGATGTGAAGCCGGAAGAGAAACAGGAAATCCTCGAGACCGTCGATATCACGGCGCGCATGGACAAGGTTTTGCGCCTGTTGTCCCATCGCATCGAAATACTGCGGCTGTCGCGCGAGATCGGTCAGCAGACCAAGACCGCGCTTGATGAGCGCCAGCGCGAAGCGTTGCTGCGCGAGCAGATGGCGGCAATCCAGCGTCAGCTTGGCGAGGGCGAGGAAGGCAAGGCCGCTGAAATGGCCGAGCTTGATGCTGCGATCACCAAGGCCGAGATGCCGAAGGAGATCGAGGATCAGGCGCGCAAGGAGCTGCGGCGCTTGCAGAAGATGCCCGAAGCTGCCGGCGAGTACGGGATGGTGCGAACCTATCTAGACTGGCTGATCGAGCTGCCGTGGAAACTGCCCGAGGAAAAGCCGATCGATATCGTCGAAGCGCGCAAGATCCTCGACGAGGATCACTACGATCTCGACAAGATCAAACGGCGGATCATCGAATATCTCGCCGTGCGCAAGCTGGCGCCGCAAGGCAAGGCGCCGATCCTGTGCTTTGTCGGGCCGCCCGGGGTCGGCAAGACATCGCTTGGACAATCGATCGCCCGCGCCATGGGCCGCAAGTTCGTGCGCGTCTCACTCGGAGGTGTTCACGACGAAGCGGAAATCCGCGGTCACCGGCGCACCTATATCGGTGCGCTGCCCGGTAACATCATCCAGGCGATCCGCAAGGCCGGTACGCGCAACTGCGTGATGATGCTCGATGAGATCGACAAGCTCGGCGCCGGCATTCACGGCGATCCGAGCGCGGCGATGCTCGAGGTACTCGATCCGGAGCAGAACAACACGTTCCGCGACAATTATCTCGCGGTGCCGTTCGATTTGAGCCGCGTGGTGTTCATCGCCACCGCTAACATGCTCGACACCGTTCCCGGTCCGCTGCGCGACCGCATGGAGATCATCAGCCTTGCCGGATACACATCTGAGGAGAAACTTCAGATCGCACACCGCTACCTGTTGAAGCGCCAGTTCGAGGCGAATGGCCTGAAGGAAGGCCAGGTCGAGATCGGCGATGATGTGCTGGCCGAGATCATTGACCATTACACCCGCGAGGCCGGCGTTCGTGGTCTCGAACGGCAGATTGGGCAGGTGCTGCGGAACGCCGCCGTGAAAATAGCGGAGGGGCAAAGCGGTCCGATCAGAGTCACAAAGGACGATCTCATTGCCATCCTCGGCGCGCCGAAGTTCGAAAACGAAGTGGCGATGCGGACCAGCGTGCCTGGTGTCGCTACCGGGCTCGCCTGGACGCCGGTTGGCGGCGACATCCTGTTCATCGAGGCGACGCGGATACCAGGTTCCGGCCGACTGATTCTGACCGGCCAGCTCGGCGATGTGATGAAGGAGAGCGCACAGGCTGCGCTGTCGATCGTCAAGAACCGCGCCGCGGCGCTTGGCATCGACGCCAGCCGCTTCGAGAAGAGCGACATCCACGTTCACGTGCCGGCCGGCGCAACGCCGAAGGACGGACCGAGCGCCGGCGTCGCCATGTTCATGGCGCTGGTGTCGCTGATGACTGACCGTACCATCCGCAGCGATACCGCGATGACCGGCGAAATCAGCCTGCGCGGGCTCGTGCTGCCGGTGGGCGGCATCAAGGAGAAGGTGGTGGCCGCGCACAGCGCGGGCATCCGGCGGGTCATGCTGCCGGCGCGCAACCGGCGCGACTACGACGACATTCCGGAAATCGCGCGCAAGGAGATGGAGTTCATCTGGCTCGAGCGCGTCGAGGAGGCTGTCGCCGCGGCGCTCGAACCGGTGAAGCCGGTCGTCAAAGCGGCCGCGCCGCAGCTCGCCGGCGCGGACGCTTAGCACGCCCGCGCTGTCAGCCGTCTACGCATTTGCAGGCCTACTGGATTCCGCGTAAGTCAGCGCGGCAATTTCAGAAGCGCAATATGCGGAGGAAAGTTTATGGCCAAGGCGGCGGTGCGGGAGACGAAGGAGAGCAGGGCGCTCAAGCAGAAACTGATCGTCGCCGGCAAGATTCTGGTGCATGCGGGGCAGGCTGATTTTACCCGCGGCCATATCTCGGTGCGGCTGCCGGGCAATCCCGGATTGTTCCTGATGAAACCGCACAGCATCGGGCTCGACGAGATCACGATGCAAAACATCCTGACCATCGATCTCGAAGGCAATGTCGTGGCCGGCAAGGCGCGCCGCCACAGCGAAGTCTACATCCACTCGGAAATCCTCAAGGCGCGGCCCGACATCAACAGCGTCATCCATGCGCACCCGACATACTCCGTGGCGCTGTCGGCCAGCGGTCATCCGGTGAAGGCTTACAGCCAGCCGGGCGCGCTGTTTTATGAAGATATTGGTGTTTACACCGACACCATCGCGCTGATCCGCAGCCACGAGTTGGGCGCCGGCGTAGCCAAGGCGCTCGGTCCTCACCGTGCTGCATTTCTGAAAAGCCACGGCACCGCCGTCGTCGGAAAGAGCGTCGAGGAGACGGTCATTTCAGCAATCATGCTGGAGAATGCCGCGATGATTCAGATGATCGTCGAAGCCGCCGGCGACCCGGCGCCGGAATTCTCGCGTGACGAAGTTCTTGCGAACAAACGCCAGTTGTCAGCGCCCGAACAGTTCGTCATCAATTTCGACTATCTCGGCCGCAAGGTCAGCGGCCGCAAACGATAATCAGGAAGCGACGATGGTGACTGAAACAAAGAAGACCAAAGCTGAGCCCGCGCCAAAAGCGGAGGCAGCAGCTGCTCCGAAAGCAGAAGCGACAAAGGACAAAAGCTCTTCAGGCGATAGCGGATCCAAAACTGAGAGCAGCGAAAAGGCCGTCGCAGCGCCGGCCAACTACAGCCGTGGAGAAGGCCAAAAACCGGTTACTGCGGCCTACAAGGAAAACTGGAACGCCATCTTCGCCAAGAAGAAGCCGAAGAAGACCAAGCGATAACTCGCGCGCTCGCACCGCCGGTATTACTCCAGCGGCGGCAGCTTCAGCGCGCGGTCGACTAGTCCGGTCGCACGCTTGAAATCGTAGTTGCGGTAGACGTTGGTCTTCACCAGGAACGACGCGCCGCCGTAGAATTTCTCGTACTGCTGGTGACGGCTGCCGAACTCCGAGCCGATAAAATCCCAGATCATCCGCATCAGCGCCATGCGCGACTTCGCGTCCATAGTACCAGAGCGCATGTAACGTTCGATGTCTGCGGCGATTGCCGGGTTGTCGAAGTCGGCTTCCGAGGACGGCAAGGTGATGAATGCCGAGCCCGCCAATTCGCGGATGATTTCGAGCATCCGGCCGTTGAGCTCTGATTGCAGCGCCATCGCCGAATAGAGCGTGAGCACCGACGGCCACAGCACCCCGTCCTTGACCGGCGCCGCGACTTCATGGGCCAGCAGCATCGACTCGTAGATCGTCGCCAGTGAGGCCAATTCGCCCATCATGACCTGCACCGGAGGCGCGCCGGCGTTGCCGGTCATTTCGTTCATCTTTTGCGCCAGGCCGGTCATGAAGCGAAGCTTGGTGACATAGCGCACCTGCGCCTGATGGTTGCCGTAGCTATGCGACGGCGACTTGAACCACTGGTCGCGGGACAGTTCGATGTTGCGATAAATGAATACGCGTTCCCAGGGCACGAACACGTTGTCGAAAACAACGTAGGCGTCGGATTCGTCAAAGCGGCTCGACAGTGGGAAATCGAATGCCGATCCGGCGCGTGCGAATGAACGGCGCGGGTAGAGCTTGACGCCTTCGGCCGCGACCGGGATCGCGACACAATTGGCGTAATTCTCGTCGCCCGGCTGCAACGGATGAATGCAGCTCAGATGGATGTAGTCCGAGATCGGGCCTCCGGTGGCAAGCTGCTGCGCGCCTGAGATAACGATGCCATCGTCGCGCTCCTTGACCACGCCAGCATAAAGCGTGGGGTCGCTTTGCTTGTGGGCCGGCTTGGAGCGGTCGATCTGCGGCGGCACGATCGCATAGCTGGCGTAGATATGGTTGTCGCGCATGTACTCGTAGAACGCGACGAGGTTGTCGGCGTACTTCTGCCCTTGCGCGGCGAATAGCTGCGGTGTTGCAGCGTAGCCGGCAAAGAATCCCGCCACGTGATCGGGCGAACGGCCCATCAGGCCGAACGTTGCCTCTGCCCAGGTCTCCGAAAACAGGCGTCTGGCGCGCAGGTCGGCATGGTTGTGTGGAATTTGCCATGCACGCCATACCGGCTGGCCGGTCTTGGGGGACTGGAACGTCATCCGCTCGCGCTGGGCCGGATCGGCGGCAATGTCGAACAGGTTGGCGACCGAACGTGCGGCCTGCCGGAACGCAGGATGTGTCGTGACGTCCTTGACCAGTTCGCCTTCGAAGAAGACTTGTCTGCCGTCACTCAACGATCGGAGATATTCACTGCCTGTGCGCATGGGGTCCTGTTTTTAGTGTTCGTGCTGTTGTAGCGCGACCGGCGCGCCGCTGTCATTCCATCCCAGCCTGACATCAGCTCTGCGCTTCGCCTGCTTGCCAAGCCGGGGCTGCAAGGCTTTCTTGTCGCTCCCGGGAGGAATGGAAATGCTCAGGAAATTGCTGGCCGCTGGCCTTGGCGTGGTGGCGCTCGTCTATACTGCGGTCGGCGCCGCCGCTGCGGATTATCCAGCGAGGCCTGTCACCATCGTGGTTGGCTTTCCGCCGGGCGGGGCAAGCGACATCCTGGCTCGCATCGTCGGCAACAAGCTCGTGGCCATTCTCGGCCAGCCTGTCATCGTCGATAACCGCCCGGGCGCCGGTGGCAATGTTGCAGGCGAGGTGGTCGCTCACGCGCCCGCCGACGGTTACACGCTGCTGCTCGGTAACAACGCGATCCTCGCGACCAATGCCAGCCTCTACAAGGAGGTTGGCTTCGATACCGAGAAGGATTTTGCGCCGATCACGCTGGTCGGCACCCAGGCCAATGTGCTGGTGGTGAACAACGACGTGCCTGCCCATTCGCTCGCCGAGTTGATCGCGCTGGCCAAGGCCAATCCCGGCAAACTCAACTTCGCTTCATCCGGCTATGGGCTCGCGGCGCACCTCGCCGGCGAACTGTTCAAGGCCGATGCGCATGTCGATATCGTGCATGTGCCGTATAAAGGTTCGGCGCCGGCATTGCAGGACGTGATCGCAGGCCACGATCAGATGATGTTCGCCACCACGTCGGGCGCGATGGGCCTGATCAAAGGCGGGCAGTTGCGTCCGCTTGCGGTGACGACGTTGCAGCGCACGCCGAGCCTGCCCGATGTGCCGACAATCGACGAAGCCGGTATCAAAGGCTTCGAGGCAACAACGTGGCACGGCATCGTTGCGCCGGCGGGAACGCCCAAGCCGATCATCGACGTTCTGCACGCGGCTCTGGTCGAGACGCTGAATGATCCCGGCGTCCGGCATTCGCTCGACGAACTTGGAGTCGATATTGCGACCGACTCACCGGAGCAGTTTGCCGGTTACATTCACTCTGAGATCCCGAAATGGGCCGCAGTGATCAAGGCGTCGGGCGCTCACGTTGAGTGACGTCGGTCTTACTCTGGCTCGATACCGGCAGCTTTGACCACTTTTGCCCACTTCTCGACATTCTGCGCAACGACGGCGCTGATTTCGCCGGGCGAGTAGATCAGTGGCGTCGCGCCGATCTCGGCAAATTTGGCTTTCACGCCGGGATCGGCGAGGCCGGCATTCACTTCGCGATTGAGCAGCTTGATGATGTCGTCCGGCGTGCCCGTCGGCGCCGCGAGCGCCGTCCAGGGCGTCACATCGTAACCAGGAATTGTCTCCGACATGGTCGGCAGGTCCGGGAGCGCCGGGGTCCGCTTGCCGGATAATATTGCGAGGCCGCGAATAGTGCCGTTCTTGATGTGTGGCAGCGAATTCGGCAGCGCGTCCATTCCGGCCTGCACGCGGCCGCTGAACAGGTCGGTCAGCATCGGCGCGCCGCCAGTATACGGCACGTGCACGACGTCGATGCCTGCCGAGATTTTCAATAATTCGATTGCGAGATGACTGATCGTACGCGTGCCGAACGAGGCGACATTGACCTTGCCCGGATTGGCTTTAGCGTATGCGATAAATTCGGTTGCGTTTTTCGCCGGCATGGAAAGAGCGCCGTCCATCACCATAGGCAATTCGACGAGGCCGGCAGCCAGCGTGAAGTCACGCTGAAAATCGAAGGGCAGGGACTTGTAGAGTGAAGGATTGATGGCGTGCGTCGCGACGCCAAGGAACAGGGTATAGCCGTCAGGCGTCGCATGGGCGGCCGCGAGCGTACCGACATTGGTGCCGCCGCCCGGTTTGTTTTCGACAACAAATTGCTGGCCGAGCCGCTGCGACAGCCAATCGCACATGATGCGGGTTGCGATGTCGGTGCTGCCGCCGGCGTTGAATGGCACGATCCAGCGAACCGGCCGGGAAGGGTAAGTCCCCGCCGCGGCCCTTTGCGAAATGCCCGCTGCTGTGGCGAAACCTGCGAAGCGAAGAAACTGACGGCGCGGCAACGTCATGACCATCACTCCCGGGTGATCGCCGTTTATAGCAGGAATAGAGTGAGTGGAGGCTTGCGGCTACTCGACGCCCTGCGCCGCGCACATCGTCTTCAGCGCGTCGATCTCGTGCCGGCGGCTGAAGGTGAGAAATGTCTCATCAGCCGCAGCGCGATTGGCCAGATAGGCTTTGAGTATGCGCTCGACCGTTTTTGGCGCTTCCTCGGCTTTGACGTCGCGGAAAATCTCGCGGGCGCACATCGCATCAGGACCGAAGCCGCCGCCGACATGGACGTGATAGCCCTCGACCTGATCGCCGTCCTCGTTGATCTGGATCTTCACGCCGAGGAGCCCGATGTCGCCGATGTAATGTTGGGCGCAGGAATTCGGGCAGCCGGTGAGGTGGATGTTGACCGGGCTGTCGACCTGGACGCGGGTTTCGCACCATGCGGCAATATCGCTGGCGTGCTGTTTGGTGTTCGACATCGCCAGCCGGCAGCCGGCATTGCCGGTGCAGGCAATCAGGCCGGCGCGGATCGAGTTTGCCTTCGCCGAAAGTCCGAGGGATTCAATCGCCGCTTCAGCTGCCGCAACCTTGTCTTCCGGCACGTTGCTGATCAAAAAATTCTGCCAGACTGTCAACCTGATGTCGCCGTCGCCGAACTCCGCCGCGATTTTGGCGACGCCGCGCATCTGATCCGCAGTCATCTTTCCGACGGGCAATGCAACGCCGATCCAGCAATAGCCCTTTTGCTTTTGCGGACGCGCGCCGACATGCGCGGAACGATCGAACGGCGGGCGCGGCGCGATGGCTTCGGCCGGGACGCGGGTCAGCTTGCGTCCGAGTTTGTCTTCCATTGCCGCGACAAATTTGTCGAAGCCCCAGTCGTCGAGAACGTATTTCAGGCGTGCCTTGGCGCGGTTGGTGCGATCGCCGCTGTCGATGAAGACGCGGACGACGGCGTCGGCGACCGTCGTCGCTTCCTCAGGTTTGACGACGACGCCGGTATCGCGGGCGAAATCCTTATGGCCGGTGATGCCGCCGAGCATGAGCCGGAACCAGACACCCGGCTCGGCGCCAAACCCGTCCTTCACCTCGACAGCCTGAAAGCCGATATCGTTGGTGTCTTCGAGGACCGGGATGACGCCGCCGCCGTCGAAACCGACATTGAATTTGCGCGGCAGGCCGTACATCGAGCGATCGTTGAGAATGTGAAAGTGCCACTCGCGCGCATAGGGGCGGGTATCGAGCAGTTCCTGCGGATCGATGCCCGCGGTCGGCGTGCCGGTAACGTTGCGGATGTTGTCGGCCCCGGAGCCGCGCGAGCACAAACCCAGGTCCTGGATGCCCTCGATCATGGCGACGGCATTTTTCGGTTCGATGTCGCGCATTTGCAGATTTGCGCGCGTGGTGACGTGGCTGTAGCCGCTGGCATATTGCTCCGAAAGGGTGGCGAGTCCGGCAAGCTGCCAATGGGTCAGGATGCCGTTCGCAATCCGGAGCCGGCACATGTAGTTGGCGTGTGTCGGCGCGAGATAAAATATTCCGAAGAACCGCCAGCGAAAATTGTCGTCGGCCTTTGGCGCTTCGTTCCTGGCGGCTTGACCCTTCAACTTCTCGTAAGCGTCAAGCGGATTGAGTTCACGCTTGAATTTTTCCGGGTCCGACAGCTTGCCGCCGGACTTGAGGATTTTCTCCTGCGCGCGCCACGCAGCAGCTTCCGGTCCGATCGGTTCGGGCGGTCCGCTTGCGCCATTGGCGGGCGCAGCGCCGCCCGCAGCTCGCGTCGACTTCGCGATCTGCATCCCGATCATGAAGCCTTCGAGATAGCGCTTCTGTTCCGGTTCGAAGTCGCCCGACATGACCCGACCTTGCGTTGACCTTTTGCGCGGCCGGTTGTCCGGCCGGCATGCTCAGGGTTCATGCTCAGGGTTCAAGATACGTGCCAGCCAAACTGGGCTTTTCTAGAAGCTATTTCAAAGGCTTGGCGATTTGTCGGGAACTCGCGGCCAAGGGCGAAATGCCCTCTGCCCGATTTAGACGCAATCCGCCTCAGGACGCGGCAGTCAACGGCGACACTGCTTTTTGGGCTTTCCAGTCTTTGCCGACGCCGGATGAGGTCGGGAAGATCAGCGACTTGATGACGACCGGCACGGCGCCGGATGTGTCGAGCATTGCCCCGATGTCGATGTAGTCGAACTCTTTGAGCTCCAAGCCATCGATTGACACGATCGGATTGGTAACTTTCATTTCTTCGCAATAGTGGATGCCGATCAGGCCGCCGACGTCGCCGTCGCCGGCTAGCACAATCGGATGGCCCTTAGCTAGAACGGCTTCAAGCCCCGACGCGACACCTTTGCAGAAATCGTCGAGCCGATGGAACGTCGCCGAACCGCGCCACGGGATGAAGATCGCGACCGGATTCTCGCCGTCACCGAGATCGAGCCGCTTCAGCGCGCTTTTGATCGAACTGGCGACAGCGTCTGAATCGATCTTTTCTTCTCCAAGATCGAGCGCGGGTGCGATCACCGGGATGTTGCGCAGCGGCAACGTTTCCAGCGGCGATACGAAGATCGTGCTGCCGGACACCTGCATCGTGTATTGCGATGCGCCGATTACGGTCGCACGAATGCGGGCGTCGGGCCGTGCCAGTTCCGGGCCCCAGTCGTGTAGGCGCGTGCGCAATTCCGCCGCGAGCTGCGGGCCGAGATCGCCGAACGCCTTGGCCTCGCCGCCGTAAATGTATTCCGACACGCCGCCGGAAAAGCTGACGT
The DNA here is from genome assembly GCA_963807565.1 of uncultured Alphaproteobacteria bacterium. Lineage (GTDB taxonomy): Bacteria > Pseudomonadota > Alphaproteobacteria > Rhizobiales > Xanthobacteraceae > BOG-931. The sequence goes on from CAWECH010000001.1 coordinate 227,979, forward strand.
TGACGACCTTGCCGCGAAAGCTGAGCGGATCGAGCCGCAATAATGCGGCGCCGCCGGCGCTCGGTGCTTCGCCTTTCACCGCTTCGAACAGCGCGTCGGCCATTTTTGCAGTGAGGGCGCGCGCGGCATCCTCGGTGAGGATTTCACCGATCTCGAGCTTCAAGCCGAGTTCGGCGCCGAAACGCCGGCCGGCTTCTTCGAGCCGCACGATGCGGCGCTGTTCGTCGAGCACGACCAGCCGGGCGCCGACATCGACTGCGGTGACGTCCGCGACCTTGCCGTCAGCGCAAACAGCGATTTTCGACGTGCCGCCGCCGACGTCGATATTCATCACCGGTCCATTGGCACGGATCGAGCGTGCCGCCGCGCCGGACCCATAAGCCGCCATCACGGTTTCGAGGCTGTCGCCAGCGCTGACCGCAACCATCTTGCCGGCTTGCGCGGCGAACAATTCGCCGATCCGCCGCGCATTGCGCCGGCGCACCGCGACGCCGGTCAGGATCAGCGCGCCGGTGTCGATCTCGTCAGGATCGATCTTGGCGTCCTTGTACTGCTGGGCGATGAAAGCGCCGAGCGCTTCGGCGTCGATTTCTTCCTGCGCCGCATAGGGCGTCAGCAGAATGTCGGACTGATAGAAGCTTTCACGCTGAGTGACGACGTAGCGGCTGTCGAGCCGCTCCAGCATGATCCGCGAAAAGACGAGGTGCGAGGTCGACGAGCCAATATCGACGCCGACGGAGAGGACGCACAATTCGTCTTCTTCGCCGAATGTGCGTCCGGTACTTGGAAAAGAAAACGCGTCCGCCCTGCGCCTCGCTCGCTTCATCAGTCATGCGGCGGCGCCATTACTCTTTCGGCAGCAGGCCGCGATAATCGCGCTCGTAATATTCCGGCCGCATCCGGTTCGGCGCGCCTTCCTGTTTCATGCGCTCGCCGTATTCCTGACGCAGGAACGGATCCTCCATGTAGTAGGGGATCGCGGTGCCGCCTTCCGGAATATCCATCGCGGTATAGTCGGTGTGCTTCTCGCCGGGCGGCCCGGGCTCGCGTCCCGGATTGTGCGGGCCGAACCAGGCGGTGAGCCGGAACAACTCCTGAGAGGCGCCGAAGTGCTGGTGATACCAGCGCGCGCCGCCGGGCGCCGCGGACACCATGCCGACCGGCTCATAGTCGACGCGTTTGACCTGATCCATCTTGCCGTCCTTCCACGGCGTCAGCCCAAGCTCCTCCGGCCACGTGTAAGTGTAGCCTTTGCCCTTGATGCAGATCAGCACCGCCGCCGAGGTGTGCGCGTGCGCCTTTGAGTAGTGACCGTTCTCGTGCTGACCGATCCACAGATAGAACGTGTTGCCGGTCATGAACGGTTCGACACGCCGCCAGCCGGGTGAGCGGCGGTTGTCGAGCGGCAAGTCGCAGTTGACGATGTCGGGAATGAAGTTCGTGCGCCGCATGGCGAGGCCGCGCACCGGATCGGGCTCGATATCGTCCTTGTATTTGTAGAAGTCGTCGGCGCCGGAGAACCGGTCGCGGAACTGAAACGGATTATTGAACACCGCGTCGGTGCTGTTGATCAGATTCATCAGGTTCGGCGCGGTGGTGCCGCCGAGCAGCAACGCCGGCGACGAACTTGCGTTGACGATGCGGTGCATCGCGTTCACCGGTATCGAGAACAGCGAGCCCTTCTGCCATTCGAACACGTGGCGCTTGCTGTCGCCTTCGAGCCAGACCTCGGTCGAACCGCGGCCTTCGACGACAAGATAAATTTCTTCGTAGATGTGTTTCTCGGGGTTGAGAGCGCCGGCGCCCGGCACCTCGACCACGTAGGAGCCCCATTTGCCTTCGGTGCCATGCAGCTGGATGTAGCTGCCGCGGCCACCCATGCGCTTCCACGGTTGCAGCGGCAGGTTCTGCACCTTGCTGACGCCGATATCGCGGAAGATCGGAATGTCTTCCGACTCCATGAACAGGTCATAAGGGGTCTTCGGGCGGTTGAACTTGCCGAACCCGGCGCGCTTGAACCCGGCCGGCTCGTGCCAGTGGGTCGCTCCGTCAACTTCATGCATGGGTGCGCATCCTCTGTTGAGGCGATGAGGAGGCTCGGCCCCGCTGCGGCATGCGTTTGCCGCAACCCCTCGCGCACTTCTCTGTCGCTTGATTGCGTAGCTTTTGTCCTCCTGTACAATGCACCCGAAATCATTGCAACGGCTAGGCGAATACTGTGTCAGCACGCGTGCTTCCGCTTCTGTTTCATGACGATTCCGAGGTTACCCGCCGTAACGTGACCATCGACCACCTCGTGGTCGCAGGCTGGACCGGGCGGGACAAGGCGGCGGTCGAACATCACATCAAGGAGCTGGCCGCGCTCGGGGTAAAGCCGCCGGCGACGACGCCGATCTTCTATCGTGCGTCGGCGGCGCGGCTGACCATCGCCGAGAGCATGGAGGCTCTTGGCGAGGCGTCGAGCGGCGAGGCGGAATTTGTGCTGCTGCAGAGCGGCGGACGGTTGTGGATCGGCGCGGGTTCCGATCACACCGACCGTGAAGTCGAGGCCTACGGCGTCTCGGTCTCAAAACAGATGTGCGACAAGCCGATCGCGCCGGAATTCTGGCCGATGGTCGAGGTCGCGCCGCATTGGGACAAGCTGATCCTGCGCGGCTATATCAACGAGCACGGCAAGCGCACGCTGTATCAGGAAGGCCCGGTCACGGCGATGCTCGACCCGCTCGATCTGAATCGGGCAGTTTGCCGGCAAGCCGGAGCTCGGCGAAAACACCTTGATGTTCTGCGGCACGCTCGCCGCAAAAGGCGGCGTGCGGCCGTCGGATGTTTTCGAATTTGAGCTTGAGGACCCGGTGCGGGGCCGCAAGATCAGCCATCGTTACAGCATCAGCACGTTGCCGGTGCTTGGATAAATACGGAGAACAAAACCATGCCGATGAACAAGCCGCATCTCGAATTCCAAAGGGTTGATATGGACAACGGCTGGGCGACGCCGCCCGGTTATCCGTCAGGCATCAAGCAAAAAATCCTGGCGAGCGATCTCGACGAGACCAAAAAGATGGGCAGCCGCACCCGGCTGCTGCGCTTTGAGCCCGGCGTCTACACCACCGCACCGTTCGTGCACGATCACTGGGAGGAGGTTTATCTCCTTAACGGCGATCTGATTGTCGGCAACGACGACAAGGGCAACGGCGGCGAACCGTTCGACGCGCCGACTTATGCCTGCCGCCCGCCGGGCGCCTATCACGGCCCGTTCAAGTCGGACCGCGGCTGCATGCTTTACGAAATTCACTATTACGACGAGAGCAAGAAGTAACGTTCATGCTCGCGCCGGAACAAAAACCCGCAAAGCGGCCGTTTCTCGTCGGCCGCCAAAAACTTTGCCTCCGGCACCCAAACGCCGCGGGAATTCCTCGAACAGTCGCTGGCACTGCTCGATAGCTGGGAGCCGCGCGTCGGCGCCTTCGTCTGCACCAACTTGCCGGAAGCGCGCGCTGCCGCGGATCGCTCCACGGCGCGCTGGCGTGCCGGGAAGCCCGCATCGCCGATCGACGGCATGCCGGTCGGCATCAAGGACATTATCGAAACCGTCGACATGCCGACCGAGATGGGCTCGCCGCTGTTCGCCGGCTGGCGTTCGGAAAAAGATGCGGCCAGCGTGCGCGCGCTGCGCGACGCCGGCGCCGTCATCATCGGCAAGACGGTGACGACGGAGTTTGCCGCGTCGCAGCCGCGCGGCACGCGCAATCCGTGGAATCTCGCCCACACGCCCGGCGGCTCGTCGAGCGGCTCGGCGGCGGCCACCGCCTACGGCGCCATCAGCGCCGGGCTTGGCACGCAGGTGATCAGCTCGACGGTTCGTCCGGCGAGCTATTGCGGCGTGTTCGGCTTCAAGCCGACCGTCAACGCGCTCAATCGCGAGGGCAGTCACGATTATCAGAGCCAGAGCTGCCACCGGCATTCTCGCTGCGTCGCTCGAAGACACCTGGCAGGTCGCCTACGAAATCGTCGCGCGCGTCGGCGGTGACGCCGGTACGCCGGGCTTGCAGGGGCCGGACAAGGCGCCTGCGGCGAAGAAGCCGCGCGCACTCATCATGCTGGAAACAGCGGGATGGAACGACGCCAGTTCTGGCGCCAAGCAGCGGCTTGAAGATTGCGTGGCGCGGCTGAAATCCGCCGGCGTCGAAATCCGCACCCGGCACAATGACAAGAAGGTCGCAGCGCTCGAGGCCGAACTGCCGAAGGTGACCGAGCTGTCGCATCGCATCAACGGCTGGGAAGGGCGCTGGTTCTTCCGCTCCATGCGCGACCGCGACATCAACAAGATGGGCCCGATCACCCGCGAGCGCGTCGACAAGTACGAAGACGTAACGCTCGAACAGCATCGCGCCGATCTGAAAGAGCGCGCCCGCATCCGCGGCGTTTATGCCGAGCTTGCCGCGGTCGGCGACGCTTGCATTACGTTGCCTGCTCCGAGCACCGCGCCGGAAGGTCTTGGCTCGACCGGCAATCCGGAATTCGGCGTGCCGTCGTCGCTGCTCGGGCGTGCCGACGCTGTCGCTGCCGGTGTTCGAGCTCGATGGCATGCCGCTCGGGCTGCAGGTCATCGGCTATTTCGACCGCGACGCCGATGCGTTTGCGATTTCCTCCTGGCTGATGCAGCCGCGCTGATATCGCGATGACCGAGCGCGCCGACCAACTGCCTGCCGCGCTCGCGCGTTATCAGGAAGGATCGAAGCCCGATCGCGGCTATCCCGACCTGCACGATCACGTGCTGGCGCTATATCGCGCCGGCCGTCTCGTCGTGGTCGACGAGCCGATCAACAAAGACACCCAGATGCACCCGCTGGTGCGCTGGCAGTATCGCGGCGGCATCGCCGAAAGCGAGCGCAAGGCGTTCCTGTTCACCAAAGCCACCGACGGCAAGGGTGCGCACTACGACATTGCCGTGCTGGTCGCCGGGCTTGCCGCCAATCCGGACGTCTACCGGATCGGCTTCGGCCGACCGCTCAATGAAATCGGCGCGGCCTGGGTGAAGGCGCTCGCTGCGCCCGTGGCGCCGCATGTTGTGACCGACGCGGTGTGCCAGGAGATTTGCATCGTCGGCGATGCGCTCGACAAACCCGGCAACGGGCTCGATGGCTTGCCGGTGCCGATCTCGACGCCGGGTTTCGACAACGCGCCGTATCTTTCCGCCGGGCACTACATCACCAAAGATCCGGACACCGGCCTGCAGAACGTCGGCAACTACCGCGGCCAGCTCAAGGCGCCGCGCCGGCTCGGCATGAATCCGTCGGTCGAATTGCGCGCCGGCATTTACAGCCACTGGCTCAAGTACAAGGCGCGGAAGGAGCCGATGCCCTGCGCGGTGGTGGTCGGATGCCCGCCACTGATCTCCTACGCCTCGGTGCAGAAAATGCCGGAGACACTCGACGAGATCTGGGTGGCTGGCGCGCTCGCCGGCACGCCGATCAACGTCGTGCGCGCCAAGACCGTCGATTTGCTGGTGCCGGCAGAAGCCGAGGTCGTGATCGAGGGCTTTATCGACACCGAATATCTCGAGCCGGAAGCGCCGTTCGGCGAGTCCCACGGCTATGTCAATCTTGCAGGAATACAACGCGTTCATGAACGTCACCGCGATCACGCGGCGAAAGAATGCGATCCTGACCTCGTTCATCAGCCAGGTGACGCCGAGCGAGTCGAGCGTCATCCGCCGCGTCGCCATGGAGCCGCTGCTGCTGGATCACCTGCGCACCGCGCTCGCGATCAAATCGGTCAAGGGCGTCGCCATGCACGAGCCGTTGACCAGCCTCTACGCCGTGGTCGGCATCCAGTTCGCGCGCGGAACGCCGGAGACGGAAATCTGGCGTGCGCTCGACGGCGCTTCGACGCTGCATCGCTTTGTCGGCAAATGGATCGTCGCGGTCGATGAAGACATCGATCCGCATAACGCCGATGCGCTGTTCTGGGCGATGTCATACCGCTGTCAGCCGCAGCACGATCTTCTGGTGGTGCCGCACAAGCATCCGGGACACGGTCCGCGCGGGCCGAGCGACGACGGCGAGAGCGCGTCCGTGCTGATCAACGCCACGCTCAAGGGCGAGTTTGCGCCGGTGGCGCTGCCGACGCGCGAGTTCATGGAAGAGGCGAAGGCGATCTGGGAACGGCTCGGCCTGCCGCCGCTGCGGCCGGAAAACCCGTGGCACGGCTACGATCTCGGTCACTGGCCGGCGGAACTGGCGCGGCAGGCCCGCATGGCGGCGGCGAGCGACTACTTCTCGCTGGGGCGCGAAACCGGCAACCAGCGCCGCAACGACGTCGAGATGAATACGGCGATAGAACACAAGAACGAGGAATGACAATGAGCATGCGCTACATCGATGCCTTCAATCACTTCTTCCCGAAGCGCTATTACGATGCGCTGCTGGAGACACCGGCAGGGTCGAAGGATCTCGGCAAGCGCGTGCGCGGCATTCCGGCGCTGTCCGACATCGACATCAGGCTGAAGGTCGTCGAAGTGATTCGAAAACTATTCGCAACTGCTTTCCCACGGTTTGCCGCCGATGGAGCGGCTGTGGGGGCCGGAAAAATCGCCGGAAATGGCGGTGATCGCCAATGACGGTCTTGCCGAAGTTGTGGCGAAACATCCGAAGCATTTTGTCGGCTGGTCGGCGCTGTTGCCGATGAATGCGCCGGAGGCTGCCGCCAAGGAAGCCGAACGCGCGCTGAAGAACGGCGCCAACGCCGTACAGCTTGCGACCAATGCCAATGGCGTGCCGCTCGACGAGCCGCGCTTTCTGCCGATCTTCGAGGTGATCGCGGCAGCCAAAAAGCCGATCCTGCTGCATCCGTCGCGCACGCGTGAGATGCCGGACTATCCGACCGAGAAAGTCTCGAAGTACGAAATCAACAGCGTGCTCGGCTGGCCTTACGAGACCGGCGTTACGCTGTCGCGTCTGGTGTTCTCCAAGATCATGGATCGCTTTCCCGATCTCAAAGTGATCGCGCATCATCTCGGCGGCGTCATTCCTTATCTTGAAGGGCGCGTCGCGCATTCATTCGATCAGATGGGCGCGCGGACCACGGACGAAGATTACGAGTCGCTTCGCAAATCTCTGAAGAAACGTCCGTACGACTACTTCAAGGATTTCTACGGCGACACCGCCGTCGAAGGCGCGCGCGCTGCGACGGTGTGCGGTCTCGAATTCTTCGGCGCCGATCATGTGGTGTTCGCATCCGATTGCCCGTTCGACAAGGAAAAGGGGCCGGGCTACATCCGCGACACCATCAAGGTCCTCAATTCGATTCACGCTGTCGAATGTCGAGCGTGAGAAAATCTGTTTCCGCAACGCCGAAAAACTGTTCGGGCTGCCGCTGTCAGCCTGATTACTCGCGCCGCCGTCTTATCGCGATTTGGTTCCATCGGAACTTCGGCCTGCACCGTAGCTTTGCGGTGCAGGAAACGGGTAGGTGTGCGCCCGTTCCTACCCATATCAAGCTTTCAGAAACGACGGAGGCTTGTTGCGGCCATGCGGAACTTTTCGCCAACACACCAGAATTTTGTCGACGCCAGACCCGCGAGCAGCGCGATTGAAAGCAGCGATCAATCCAGCTTCGCCAAATCACTGACGCTTGCCGCGATGAGTCTTGGCTTTGGCGTCGTGCAACTCGATGTCACCATCGTCAACACCGCGCTCAACAGCATCGGTTCGTCGCTTGGCGGCGGCGTGTCCGAACTGCAATGGGTGGTCAGCACCTACACGATCGCGTTTGCGGCGCTGATCCTGACCGCCGGCGCCTTGGGCGATCGCCTTGGCGCCAAGCGGATCTTCATGGCCGGGTTTCGGCCTGTTCACGCTGGCGTCGCTCGCCTGCGCGCTGGCGCCGACCTCAGGCATTCTGATCGCGGCGCGCGCGGTGCAGGGCGTTGCGGCTGCGATCCTGGTGCCGAACTCGCTGGCGCTTGCTCAATCATGCTTATCCTGAACAGACCGAACGCGGCCGCGCCGTCGGCATCTGGGCGGCGGGCGCAAGTCTCGCGCTCACCGCGGGGCCATTCCTTGGCGGCGCGCTGATCGCACTGGTCGGCTGGCGCAGCATCTTCCTGGTCAATTTGCCGATCGGCCTCGGCGGTCTCTGGCTGGCGTGGCGCTATGCGACCGATACGACACGCACCTCGCACGACCTCGATCTTCCGGGTCAGGTTGCGGCGATTGCCGCGCTTGGCATGCTCGCTGCTGCGATCATCGAGGGCGGGCGTGTCGGCTGGGCCAATCCCTTCGTGCTTGGCGGCTTCGTTGCCTTTATCGTCACCGGCGCGCTGTTCCTGCTGCAAGAGCGGCGTGCTGCACATCCGATGCTGCCGCTGTCATTGTTTTCGCATCGCATGTTCGCGCTGATGTCGCTGGTCGGCCTTCTGGTCAATATCGCGTTCTACGGCCTGATCTTCTTGTTCAGCCTGTACTTCCAGCAGGTCAACCACTGGACGCCATTCGCGACCGGGCTTGCTTTCGTGCCGATGATGGGCGCGGTGCTGCCGGTGAATCTTCTGGCGCCGCGTCTGGCGGAGCGCATCGGCGCGCCGGTAACAGTGGCCATTGGCGCACTCGTCGCCGCCGCGGGCTGCCTCGCTTTGCTCGGCATCAGAGAGGGTACAAGCTACTGGATGATCTGTGCTCCGCTCGTCGCCATGGGCGGCGGACTAGGATTGCTGGTGCCGCCGATGACCGCGACGTTGCTCGGCAGCGTGGAGAAGTCGCGCTCCGGCATAGCGGCAGGCGTGCTCAATTCCACGCGGCAAACCGGCAGCGTGCTTGGCGTGGCGCTGTTCGGCTCGCTGATCGGCGGGCAGGGCGATGCGTTCCTGTTCGGAACGCGCGCCGCGCTGCTGATCTCAGCGGTGCTGCTGATCGGTGCGGCAGGCGCGATCCTCGTCGGCGGACGCGTGAAGCGATAATCACGCGCGTTCGTCGACGATCCGCGTGCGGAGAGTGCCGATGCCGGTGATTTCGACTTCGAGCGTATCGCCCGGCTTTCATCCATAGCGGCGGCTTGCGGCTGTGGCCGACGCCTTCCGGCGTGCCGGTGGCGATCACGTCGCCCGGCGTCAGGGTCGGTGAAGTCCGAGCAGAACGCGATGATCTGCGGGATCGAATAAATCAGCTGACTGGTCGGCGAGTGCTGCACCTGTGCGCCGTTGAGCCGCGTGGTCAGTGTGAGCTTGCCCGGGTCGGGAATTTCGTCAGTCGTGACGAGCCACGGTCCGAGCGGGCCGGTGCCGGGAAAGTTCTTGCCGGAGGTCACGGAGAATTTCTGATAATCGCGCACGCTGCCGTCGACGAAGCAGGTGTAGCCGGCAACATGATCGAGCGCTTGCTCGGCCTTGATGTGTCGGCCGCCTTTGCCGATTACAAGCGTCAGCTCGCCTTCGAAATCGAAATTGTCGGACACGGTCGGCCGGATCATTTCGCCCTCGTGGCCGATTAGCGTATCGGTGAAGCGCACGAACATGCTCGGCTGCTTGGGCAGTTCGCGTCCGACTTCAGCGGCATGGGAGCGATAATTGACTCCGGCGCAAAGAATTTTGTTCGGGTTTGGGATGACCGGCAGAAATCTGACATCGGCTAGTTTGCGGTCGGGCTTGGAGTCCTTCGCCGCCTTATGCATCGCATCCATGGCGCCTGCCGCAAGCGCGGCGCGCAGGTTCGGCTGACCGATTTTGTCGTTGAGGGTGACGATTCCGTCGCCGCTGACTGCGCCAAAATAGTCTTTGCCGCCTGCGGCAAAACTCAAAAGCTTCATTGCGAACTCCCGGCTCTCCGTCTTCTGGCACTGTAGTTGCGGGACAATAACGGATCAAATTTGCATCAATTGCTGCTCGATCTGCACCAGCAGTCGTCAACGATGCAGAGGGAAGTCACGGCAGCCGGCGCAACCGGCAGCGCAACGGCCGCAGTTGCCATCATGCAGTTTTGCGAGGCTCGCGGCGGGGAATATGGCTCGACGCTGCTCCGGAGCGGATCCGAATGACGGATACTGTACCGGTCGAAGATCCGGTATTTTTGTCGACCCAGCCCGCCGGAGATCGGCGAGCGTAGGGTTGCCTGCGCGGTCATCGTCGCATCGACCTGCCTGTTTCTTCTGCTTGCGCCGTTTGCAAAGCTGCCGCTCGGGCCGATGCCGGCATTCATCCCGATCTACCAATCGGCGCTTGTCCTCAACGATCTGATCACAGCGGTTTTCCTGCTCGGACAGTCACGCATCCTGCATTCGAAGGCGCTCTGCCTGCTTGCCGGCGGTTATCTCTTTACGGCGCTGATGGCGGCCGTCCATACGCTTTCATTTCCGGGCATATTTGCACCGGACGGACTGCTCTACGCCGGTTCGCAAACCACCGCATGGCTCTACATTTTCTGGCACGCCGGCTTTCCGCTCTTTGTTGTTGCCTACGCCGGTCCCGGCCTGAAGCGCGATCAGAAGGCGAGTCCCGCGATCATGGCTGCTGCGGTGGTCGCCGCGACGGTCGCATTCACGCTTTTGACGACGTGGGGGCATCGCCTGCTGCCTCCGCTGTTGCTGCAAAATCACTACACACCGGCGATGATTGCCGTGATCGCGGTGGTATGGCTGCTAAACCTGCTTGCGGTTTTGGTGCTGTCACGTCATCGGCCGTATTCGGCGCTCGATACGTGGCTCCTGGTGGTGATGAGTGCGTGGCTGTTCGACATTGCGCTAAGCGCAATGCTGAACGCCGGGCGCTACGATCTTGGTTGGTATGCCGGGCGGATTTATGGGCTGATGGCGGCGAGCTTCGTGCTGATGGCGATGCTGCATCAGAACGGCAAGCTCTATTATCAGCTCCACATGCTGCGCGAGATCGATCGCGACAGAGCCGCGGAGTTCTATCGTCTGAGCGCGACTGATCAGTTGACCGGATTGGCCAACCGCCGCGCGTTCGACGATGCGATCGGGCAAGAATGGCGGCGCATGATGCGGTATGGGATGCCTTTGTCGCTGCTGCTGATCGATGTCGATTTCTTCAAGCGCTTCAACGACACCTATGGACACGTCGCCGGCGATCAGTGTTTACGCGCCGTCGGCGGGGTGCTGGCCGGAAAGGCGCGGCGCGCCGGCGAACTGGCGGCACGTTACGGCGGCGAAGAGTTTGCGATCCTGCTGCCTCACGTCGCGCTTGCGGATGCGCACAAGCTTGGCGAGATGGTTTGCGCTGCGGTCCGCGAACAGAACATTCTTCACGAGAAGTCCGAAGCAGCATCCTGCATCACCGTCAGCGTCGGAGCGGCAACCATAAACGGACTTCCAGAATTGGCCGCCCAGCTTTCTCGTGCTGGGACGTTGTCGTCGCCCGCAGTGCCGGAAGCGACGGTGCTGATCGAAATGGCGGACCAGGCGCTTTATCAAGCGAAAATCGCCGGCCGAGATCGCGTGATTGCTGCGGGCGCGCAGGAAGTGCAAGACATCTCGGCTCCTCGCAGTATGACTTCTGTCAGCGTAACTGCCGCCGCTACCTTGCAACCCCTTAAGCTTACAGGCCAAACTGCCTCACCCTCAGGCAGCGCTCTGACTGCCAATAGACAACAGGGCTGGGCAACAGGGCAGGGATTACGCGCTCATGGATATCAAGGTCGGCAAGAAGGCGATCGCCGAAGCGACGGAAAAACTCAAGAACTGGGGCCGCTGGGGCAAGGACGACCACGTCGGCACGCTCAATCAGGTCAAGCCGCAGGATATCGTCAACGCCGCGAGCCTGATCCGCACCGGCAAAGTGTTCGCTCTCGGCATACCGCTCGATGCCACCGGCCCGCAGAACGGACTGTTCGGCGGCCGCTTCAATCCGATCCACCAGATGCTGGCGACCGGCACCGACGCCATCGCCGGGCGGCAGGACTGGAACAAGATCCGTTACGCCGACGACACGCTGATGCTGTGCGTGCAGGGCGCGACGCACTGGGACGCGCTCGGCCACGTGTTCTACGAGGACAAGGCCTATAACGGCCACGACGCCAGGCAGATCGACGCCCGCGGCCTCAATGTGCTCGGCATCGAACATTCGAAAAACAAAATGGTCGGCCGCGGCGTGCTGCTCGACATCGCGCGCTTTCGCGGCGTGAAATGGATGGCCGACGGCGAAAGCATTTCCAACGACGAACTCGACAAGTGCGCCAAGGACCAGAACGTGTCCATCGGCCGCGGCGACTTCGTCATGATCCGCACCGGGCAGATGGAACGCTGCCTCGACGAGAAGCAGTGGGGCGGTTACGCCGGCGGCGATGCGCCCGGCGTGAAGTTCGAGAACTGCTACTGGTGCCAGGAAAAGGAAATCGCCGCGATCTGCACCGATACCTGGGGCGTCGAAGTGCGGCCGAACGAAACCACCGAAGCCAATCAGCCGTGGCACTGGGTCGTGATCCCGGCGATGGGGCTTTGCATGGGCGAAATCTTCTATCTCAAGGAGCTTGCCGAGGATTGCGAAGAAGATGGAGTCTACGAGTTCTTCTTCTGCGGTCCGCCGCTGATCATCACCGGCGGCACCGGCTCGCCGATCAATCCGCAGGCGATCAAGTGATCGCGGGGTCCTCACTCACGAGTCACCCCCGGGCTTGACCCGGGGGTCCGATAGGGCGCTTCAACAAGCTCAAATGCTGCACTGGCATTGCCCGGGTCACGCCCGGCAATGACGGAGGAGAATAATGGCCCGCTATCTCAAGCGCGGAATGGACGCGAGCGCGATCAAGGCGGCCGACGCCAAGGTGCGCGAGACCGTCGAGAGCATTCTCGCCGAAATCGAGGCGCGCAAGGATGCCGCGGTCCGCGAGCTGTCGCAGAAATTCGACAACTGGTCGCCGCCGTCGTTCAAGCTGACGCCGCAGGAGATCGAGCGCGCCATCGGGCAAGTGCGCAAGCGCGATCTCGACGACATCAAATTCGCGCAGGCGCAGGTGCGCAACTTTGCGCAGAAGCAGAAAGAGACGATGCGCGATCTCGAAGTCGAGACGCTGCCCGGCGTCGTGCTCGGCCACACCCATATTCCGGTCAATTCGATCGGCTGCTACGTGCCGGGCGGGCGTTATCCGATGGTGGCGTCGGCGCATATGTCGATCGTCACCGCGCGTGTCGCCGGCGTGAAGCACATCATCGCCTGCGCGCCGCCGTTCAAGGGCGGGCCGCATCCGGCGATCGTCGCGGCCATGCATTTCGGCGGCGCCGACGAGATTTTCGTGCTCGGCGGCGTGCAGGCGGTCGCCGCGATGGCGCTCGGCACCGAAACCATCGCGCCGGTCGATATGATCGTCGGGCCCGGCAACGCCTATGTCGCCGAGGCCAAGCGGCAGTTGTTCGGCCGCGTCGGCATCGATCTGCTCGCCGGTCCGACCGAAACGCTGGTCATCGCCGACGACAGCGTCGACGGCGAAATGTGCGCCACCGATCTGCTCGGCCAGGCCGAGCACGGGCCGACCTCGCCGGCGATCCTGATCACCAATTCGGAAAAGCTGGCGCGCGATACGATGCGGGAGATCGAGCGGCTGCTCGCCATCCTGCCGACGGCGGAGACCGCGGGCAAAGCCTGGGCCGATCTTGGCGAGGTCATCGTCTGCGACGACGAGGCCGAAATGGTGCGCGAGGCCGACCGTATCGCGTCCGAGCACGTGCAGGTGATGACGCGCGATCCGGATTATTTCCTCAAGAACATGAAGAACTACGGTTCGCTGTTTCTCGGCCCGCGCACCAATGTCGCCTACGGCGACAAGGTGATCGGCACCAATCACACGCTGCCGACCAAGAAGGCGGCGCGCTATACCGGCGGCCTGTGGGTCGGCAAGTTCCTCAAGACCTGCACCTATCAGAGGGTCACTACCGATCAGGCCAGCGCCCAGATCGGCGAAGTCTGCTCGCGGCTGTGCATGCTCGAAGGCTTTGTCGCGCACGCCGAGCAGGCCAATGTCCGCGTCCGCCGCTACGGCGGCCGCAACGTGCCCTACGCGGAGGCGGCGGAGTGAATGCCAGTGTCAGGGCGCTATCGACATATGACCTTTGTCTGGACGAAAATGGGTGTCGAGTTCGGCGAAGAGCTGGCTCGGATTGTGAAGCGCAAGGAGCGAAGAATCGCCAAGCCGGAGGGGGTGCATTCTGGTGGGGTATAGGGAGCAGTCTAGGGCCTGCAGTTCGCGAACATGTACGTGCGTCAAGGTGGGAAGCTGCCTATAATATTTTCGAAGATGCTCGGTCGCGCAAGGGATCATAGATAGTTCGCCCACCGAGGTGTGGCGATGGACAGGATGGGAAGACGCTGACGGTGAAAACGCACAGCATTCCACTCGCATGTGAAGGTTATCAGTCGAGGTGATCCATCAAAAGGAAGGCACTACGCTTTGGTGTGCACTCAAACTCGCAGATTGCGCTTCGAGACAACGGTGCGAAGATCTTGATCGCCGCACAGAGCCGCACAGCTATCAGGAGAGGTACCGGGCGCTTCACAAGTAACGGCGATGCTCACCGGCTCGACCGTGGGCCACAAGCTGGGATCCTACACAAGCGCCTTGAGTGCAACGCTTAGGGAACCATGGGCCGTAAAACTAACGCGACCCGTAGTTCTTTGAATTAGACCAATGACAGATTCGCTAGAACTCCATCGTTCCGCCTGGACGGCAAGCGTGCGCTCGTTACCGGCGGCGGGCGCGGCATCGGCCTTGCCGCAGCGTCGGCGCTGGCCGCGGCCGGCGCGCATGTCACGCTTGCGGCGCGCACCAAGACCGAAATCGAAGAAGGCGCGCGACGCGATCCGCGCAGCGCGGCGACAAGGCCGATGCGCTGGTGCTCGACGTCACCGACATTGAAGCGGTGCGCAAAGCTGTTGCTGCTGCCGAGCCGTTTCAGATTTTGGTCAACAACGCCGGCATGAACCGGCCGGCGCCGCTGACCGAAGTCAAGGTCGAGGATTTCGACGCCATCTTTTCGCTCAACGTCCGCGCCGCGTATTTCATGGCGCAGGCGGTGGCGACAGCGGCTGATCGAGGCAAAACTCTCCGGCTCGATCATCAATATGTCATCGCAGATGGGCCATGTCGGCGCCGCGCGCCGGACGGTCTATTGCGCCTCGAAGCATGCGATGGAGGGTTTCACCAAGGCGATGGCGATCGAACTCGCGCCGCATAACATCCGGGTCAACAGCCTCGGCCCGACATTCCTGGAAACGCCGATGACCAAACCGTTCTTCGAGAACAAGGCGTTTCGCGACGAAGTGCTGTCGAAGATCAAACTCGGCCGCCTCGGTCAGCTCGAAGACCTGACCGGCGCCATTGTGTTTCTGGCGTCCGATGCGTCGTCGCTGATGACCGGCTCGGCGCTCAAGCTCGACGGCGGCTGGACCGCGGAGTGATGGCAATGGATGACGCGGAACTGCGGCGGCAGATCGTCGGCACCTGGAAACTGGTGTCGGTCAACTACGAGGATGTGGCGAGCAAGGAGCGCACGCCGATCTACGGCGAGCATCCGAAAGGAATCCAGATCGCGACGCCGCACGGCCGCTGGCTGGCGCTGATGACAGGCGAGGGCCGCACGGTTCCGAACACCGACGCGGAGCGTGCGCAGGCGCTGACCAGCATGATCGCCTATACCGGCCGTTATCGCGTCGAAAACGGTCAGGTCATCACCAAAGTCGAAGCGGCGTGGAACGAAGGCTGGGTCGGCGGCGAGCAGGTGCGCAACATCCGCTTCGAAGGCAACCGGCTCTACATCGAAAGCCCGCCGATGCCGCACCCCAATATCCGCGACAGGACGGTGCGCGTTATCGTTGTATGGGAACGGGAAAGCAGTTAGCGCCCTACAATTGTCGCCGATGGTAGGATACCCTTGAACCGGCAAAGCGGTGAGCGCGTCAGAATGATTCGATCGACGGTTTTGAAACCGGCCAGTTATGTGATGTTGCTGCTTGCCGCCGCGGCTGCTGTTGCTGCCGGTGAACGCACGGGCGGAGAACGACCACCTGATCGTTCCGTGGCGCCGCATCGGTCCGGTTTCGCTCGGCATGACCGCTGCCGACGCTGGTGCGAATTCTCGGCGAACCGACACAGAAGAACGCCGGCCCGGTGGTCACGGTCTACCACTGGCAGGATGACCTTGCGGTCACCGTCAGAACCGACATTTCCTCTGTCACTCAGATCTGCGCCGTCAGTCCGGATTACGCGACGGCAAAGGGCCTGCGGCCGGGGCTGCCGGAAACCGCGATGGCCGAGATCATGGGCGAACCGCAGAACTCGCAGCTCTATCGCGGCTGGTGGAAACTGTCTTACACGAACTTTTACTGGGGCGGCTTGATGGTCAGCATTCCGCAGACCGGCTTCAACGCCAACCACTCGATCCGCTCAGTCTGCGTCAACTACAACGCCTGAGTTCTTCAGGCGGAACCACATCCAAACACCGCAAAAGTGAGGGAGAGAAAAACCATGGCACGCATACCGCTTCTCGATCGCAAGGACATGAACGCCGACCAAGGCCGCGTTTACGACGCCGCCAAGCAGGCGGGAGGGCCGACCGGCGGGCCGTACTACGCCTATATCCGGCTGCCGAAGCTGTTCGAGGCCGCGCAAAACATGCGTGCGACCATGGGCTCCGGTCCGCTGTCGAAGCGCGAGCAGCAGATCGTCAACATCACCGTGGCCCGGTTCTGGAACGCGCGTTATCCGTGGCATGCGCAGGTCGCGACGTCGCTGAAGGTCGGTCTTGAGCAGCCCGTGATCGAGGCGATTAATGCGCGCAAGGCGCCGAACTTGCCGGATGCGCGCGAGAAGACCTGTTACGTCGTATCGAGCGAGATCCTGGCCAACAGGAGCTTGAGCGACGCCACCTACGCGGCCGCCGAAAAGACCATGGGTCTTGAAAGTCTGGTGGCGCTGGTGGCGACGACAGGAAGTTTTTCGATGACCTGCATTACCGCCGGCACATTCCAGATCGATCCGCCGGCCAACGATCCGATACCGCTCGCGAATTAGCGCGCGGTCATCAAAAAGCGACGGACGCCGCTCCGTCGCTGTCGTTATTTCCGAAAGTGGACTTCTAACTGAAGTCGCTGGATGGTCGGGCCAGCAGCGGACGTCGCTCGTCGCTGGCCGATGAGAGGGCTTGGGCTCAAGGGCTTGGGCTCGCGCCGTCCGGAGCGACATAAGTTGGCGAAAAATCCGTCGCTACGGCGGGCAGCGGCGTGAAATAGGCGAGCATCCAAGAAGTCCTGCACTGTAGTAATTATGTAACAGCTGAAACGTTCGAATAGCGGTAGTGTAACCGGATTAGATACACGTGATCGTTTGCGGTGGGGCGATCGTGAAGTCACTAAAAAGTTTGATTATAGTCCTGAGCGCTCTTGCAATGGGCTGCATAGCGTTCACCCCGGCTCAAGCTCAGCTTGCGGGGGGCTGTAGCTGTCCGGCAGGCTATACGCCTCTTCCGGGCGCAAGCTCAACGTGCGTCAACCTGACAATTACGCCTCACCCAACAATCCCGGCGATCTGTCCGCTGCGCAATTTGGGTCACATCACTGCCGCCATTCAGCAGCAGTCGTTTTGGGGGGTCAATCAGATCGCCCAACAACGACGTGACCAACTGCAAAACAAAACAAGCGGAGGCAATGGGGCCTCGCAAATTACCGGATACTCAGAATCTGATCGCGATCCGAACGCATCCGGATATTCCGGTAAATTGCAGAAAAACAACCCGCTCGCATCCAACCTTTTCGATTCCGCCTCATCAACCGCGACACCATCCAGTCCGACTTATGGCACTTGGGTGCAAGGCCTGGGCTCGACGGAATACGATGGCGCGTTGTCACAAACGGATGCTTCGCACCTCAGAAACACCTATACCGCGCAAGCGGGGGTCGATCGGACCCAGCGAGGTTTATTGGTGGCCGACGATGCCTTGGTGCTCGGCCTCGTCTCCAGCTGGACTGGATCGCATGTCAGTTATGAAGGCCAGCCATCGACGATGAATTTAACCGGGCCCGGCATCGGAGTGTACTCCGAATATGTCAGAGGCGGCTTTTCTACCGACCTCACAGTGAAGTTCGACTTTTTGCAAATGAACCAAAATTTCGCCGGTGCGGCTCCCGATTCGTCGGTAAGCATCTTGAATTCCGGCGTCAGTGGAAACGTGCAATATAAATACACATGGCAGGGCACCAATTTCATAGAGCCCACGGTCGGCTTTTCGCTTAGCCACGCCGGCTTCGGCAGCGGCGGTAGCGCGCTTAACCTGGTAGATGCTTATACGGTTCGACTCCAGGCCGGAGCTCGGGTCGGAACCACTACGGATCTAGGACATGGCATCACCGTCAATTCAAGCCTGAAGGCGCTGATCTACGGCGATGCAATTTCCCAAGGAACGAGTGTTGCGATGGCGCTTCCGGCGTCACCTTTGCCGCTTGCACCGCTAACGCCGTCAGTGTTGCCTTCGGATGCTGGACTGGTTCGCGGGGAGCTTGATCCAGACCTGTGTTTTAATCTGCCGAACAACTACAGTTTGACCGTCTCGGGTCAGTTCACTTACGGCCGGTCAACCAACAGTGAAGCCGCAGGACTCAATCTCCGCAAGCAGTGGTAGTTAATCGCGGCTCGGAGCCAGTGGTGGGCTTCATGCCACCGACGTCCTTATCGGTGAACTCCGGACCGCCGTGCTGAGTGACGGTCAGAAGAAGACGGTCGGCGCGGTCTCGCGTCGACCGATCAGTATGAAGGCAGCATCAGCCAATGACACGCCGTGTCACGGGAAGTTAGCGTCCGACTGCTGCCACTCGACCACCGCAAAAGACAGCGTGTTATCGGGGGCAGCTATGGTTTCGTTAAATAGGGAGGACGACAGGATCTGCGACGGTGTGGACAATACCTGGAACGACCCAAAGGCGGTGTTGAACTGTGCAGGGACACCCAGACTGGCAAGCTCGGCATCCAGGTTCGCTATGGTGGCCGCGCATGTCGAAGGGGAGTTCACGCATGCAGTCATCGCGGCCTCGATAAGCGCTGTCTCCTGGGCTGTCCAACTCATCCCCGTAATTGCTGCGTCCTGAGTCAATCCCAACAAATACAGCAAGTAGTTCATGTACGCGTTGAAATCCGAACGCGCACTTCCTTGCAGGCTGGACATATCCGCTGCGTAGGCCGCATTTTCTCCTCCCCCGGTCAGGTAGTTGTAGTAGGCGGCGGTACCATAGGATGGAACAAGATCATTGAGATTTACCGATGCGACGGGCTGGTCGGCATTAAGAGGGCTGCTTCGATGGGGATCCCAGGTTATGGCGGGCAAAGTGTTTTCCCCGCCGGGCGCTCCAGTGCCACTCGTTGCGCCAGCGATGCCGATGGCGACGCCGGCGGCCTCTTGATGCTGCTGTTGAGCTAGCGCGGCGGCAACATCGTTTTGCTGCTGCTGTTGAGCGGGCGCGGCGGCAGCAGCGTTTTGCTTCTGAGCTTGAGTCGACGTCGTTGAGCCACCAGCGGTATTGGTGATCACCTTGATGCCGATCGGTGCTTGGGCATTCGATGAACCAATGGAT
The DNA here is from genome assembly GCA_963807565.1 of uncultured Alphaproteobacteria bacterium. Classification (GTDB taxonomy): domain Bacteria; phylum Pseudomonadota; class Alphaproteobacteria; order Rhizobiales; family Xanthobacteraceae; genus BOG-931. The sequence goes on from CAWECH010000001.1 coordinate 247,537, forward strand.
GGCGTCTTCACGCTCGTGACAGTGTTTGCGTGGCCGGATAGCTGCAGCTTCACAGTTGGGACATTGATGTGCGGCTTCGGAACGTTGATGTGCGGCGCTGGAACGTTGACGTGTGGCGTATTGATTTCCAACGCGCCCGCGCTACTTGAAAGCGCGAAGGCGAGAGCGGAACACGTCGCGAGCAATCGAACAGTATGGCCGGCCATGACTTGCCTCGTCAGCGGTTGCACAAATTCGTCTTTTCAGCCTCTTCGCCCCGTAGGTGGTAATTCCGGCGATTAGGTTCAAAGCGGGGAGGTCATATTGAACCCGTTATTCCGAACGGCCGCATTGGGAACAAAGCACTATCCCACTGCTGGCGAAGTGACTGCTGTCACACGATGCCCCTTTGACTGTAAGCGGCTGACTTGTAATGAATTTTGACCGCCGAGCGCCTGACCGGCAAATAGCTTTGGACTAATGGCGCTAGAACAAGTTCTTCAGCACTTCCGGGTTCAGGCAGCTTGTCGGACGGCGGCCTTCGATCAGCGCGATGGTGTTGTCGACGACAATGTTAGCCATGCCTTCGCGCAGCGTCAGCACGGCGCTGCCGAGGTGCGGCGTCAGCACGACGTTCGGCATCGCCACCAGTTCCGGCGACACTTCCGGCTCGTGCTCATAGACGTCGAGCCCGGCGCCGGCGATTTTTTTGTCTTTGAGCGCGCGAACCAGTGCCGCTTCATCGATGATCGGTCCGCGCGACGTGTTGATGACGAACGCCGTGGGCTTCATCAGCGCAAATTGCCGCTCGCTCATCAGATGATGCGTCTCGGGCGTCATCTGCGGATGCAGCGAAACGAAGTCGGCGTCGCGCAACAACTCGTCGAGACTGCAATAGCGGGCCTCGAAATTGCGCTCCAGTTGCAATGGCAGGCGCTTCGGGTCGGCATAGAGGATCTTCATGTCGAAGCCGAGCGCGCGCCGCGCCATGGCCTGTCCGATCCGGCCGAAGCCGACCAGGCCCAGCGTTCGGCCATGCACGGATGCGCCGGCGAGATGATTGGACTGCGAGCCCGGATTGACGCCACTGCGAAATAGTCTGTCCCCGAGCACGATATTGCGCGCCACGGCGAGCAGCAGGCCGAAGCCGATATCGGCGGTAGCGTCCGTGACGATCCCCGGAATATTGGTGACCGGAATACCGCGCCGCGTCGCTTCCGGAACGTCGATCCGGTCGGCAGTGATGTTCATCGACGACACCGCCTTGAGGTCAGGATTGGCGGCGAGCACTTCGGCATCGACGGTATCGTGCAGCAGCGAAATTAGGATGTCGCAGCGCTGCACCGCTTCGATCAGCGCGGCTTTGTCGAGCACGCGGCTTGAGTCCGGATTGACCTCGACGTCGGCAATGGCGCGCAGGCGCGCCAGGGCACGCTCGGCAATCGGCTGGGTGACGAAGACGCGCGGACGGAGCACTGGGGGATTCGCCGGCGGGTTCACTTCGACTTCACTGCTGCATTGACCTTCGGCATCACTTTTTCGGCCAGCAGCGTCATCGAACGTTTGCAAAGCTCTGGATCGCGCCAGTCCTTGCCGGCGTAAAGCAGCGTACCGAAATCGCCGACCTGGTCGCGAAATTTCAGGAGCTCATCGGCGACCTTGTCCGGCGAGCCATGGATAATGAGCTGGTCGCAAATGCCGTCGAGCGTCACTTCGCTGTCGGGCTGATCGCGGTGTGTCTTGAATAGTTCGAGGCGCTTGCCACGTTTCAGCTTGGCGAAGAGCTGGCTGTAGTAATAGCGATACGGGCTGTCGGGATCGGTGGCATAGGCTTTCGCGGTCTTGTCGTCGCCGGCGACAAAGATGCTTTTGGCGACTCGCCAGTTGGCCGGGTCGGCTTTGCGGCCGGCGCGTTCGCAGCCTTCGGCGTATTTCGGCCAGTGGCTTTTCGCCCATTGCGGCAACAGAAAGTTCGCCGAGATCGGATCCCAGCCGCGGGCCGCGGCTTCCGTCACGCCTTTGGAGAATGGCGCAACCGCGGTGACGACGATGGGCGGATGCGGCTTTTGCAGCGGCTTCGGCATGAAGCCCTGGCCGATCTCCAGCATCGCCTGCTTTTCGATTTTGATGTTCCAGTATTTGCCTTCGATATTGTAGGGCGGCTCGCTTTGCCAGATCTTCAGCACCGCATTGATCGCTTCCAGGAACATGGCGTTGCGGTCAGCGTCGAGATTGCCGAACGCTTCGGCGTCGGACATCAGCCCGCCCGGGCTGATGCCGAAAATAAAGCGGCCGTCGAGCATGTGATCGAGCATCGCAATCTGCGATGCGGTCGCGACGGGATGCGCGTTCGGCATGTTGATGGTGCCGGTGCCGAGCTTGATGGTTTTGGTGGCGTCGATCAGGCTGGCGATGAACACCGCGCAGGATGTGATGTTCTCGGCGCGATCGGTGGCATGCTCGCCGACATAGCCCTCGACATAGCCGAGCTTGTCGGCAAGCAGAAACGCTTCGCGGTCCTCGCGCAGCGATTGCCGCCAGTCCTTGTTCTGCGGGTGAATCGGCATCGTGAAGAAGCCGAGTTTCATGATGTCCCCAAGCGGATCGGCGGCAATGAATCAGTAGTCCCCAAGCATCAGTAACAAGCGTGGCCCACCCAGCCGAATTAATATATTGTGGCGATAGTCATCAGGATTTTTAATGACCGAGATTGCACTCCGTCAGATCAGGGCGGTCATCGCCGTTTGCGAGGAAGGCTCGTTCACCCGTGCCGCGGCGCGCGAAAATTCCACGCAGTCCGGCATTTCCCAGCATGTCGCGGCGGCCGAGCGTGCGCTTGGCGTGAAGCTGTTCGAACGCTCGGCGACTGGCGTGACGCCGACGCCCGCGGGTCAGCGCTATTACAAAAGCTGCCTCGAAGCGGTCGGGCAGATTGCCAGGGCGAACGCGGACGTGCGCGCTTTCGCGTCGCGGGTCACTGGCGATCTCCGGGTCGGTCTTATCCCGACGGTGACGCGAGCGGTGCTGGCGCCGGCGCTGGAGAAATTTGTCGGCCGCTACCCGGACGTGCGCATGCATATCGTTGAGGGCTACAGCGGCTGGCTGACCGAACAGGTGCAGGACGGCGATCTGGATTTCGCCATCGTGCCGGCAGCGGAAGGCCGTGTCGGGCTGAAGACGCGGCTGATCGCGCGCGATCGCGAAATGCTGGTGTCGAGCGTGTCGCGCGGGCTGAAAGCCTTCGAGCCGGTCCGCCTGAAGGATTGCGGGCCGCTGAAGATGCTGCTTCCGAGCCGCTCCAACGTGCGCCGCCGCAACATGGAGGTCTATTTCGAAACTCACGGTATCGAGATCGCGGCCATCATCGAAATGGATGCGATGATCAGCACCATGCAATTTGTGCGGACCACCGACTGGGTGACGATCCTGTCCGGGCTGATCTGCTACGCCGATATCGGCCGCGACATGGGGCGGGTGATGTCGCCGATTTACGATCCGCCGCTGATGGCCGAATTCGTGGTAGTTTCGCCAGCGCGCAGGATGCTTTCGGCGCAAGCGCAACTTTTCCTCGAAATATTCGAGGCCGAGATCGTGAGCATCCAGAATGTCTGGGCGCAAACTATTCCGCCGGCGGTGTATCCGGTCAGGCGGCGCTCGGGATCACGTTAGGAATTTTGGCGTCAGGGGTATTGAGCAGATGGAAAAGATCACGCGCCGCGGGCTCGCGTCTGGGGCCGCACTAGGGCTTGCAAGTGCGGTCGCCGCACCGGCGCTGGCGCAAAGCGGCAAGCTGCGCTGGCGCATGGTGACGTCGTGGCCGAAGCGTTTGCCGGGACCCGGTATGTCGGCGGAGCGCGTCGCCGAGCGGATCGGCACATTGTCCGGCGGCAGGATCGAGATCACGGTGTCGGCGGCGGGTGAAATCGTGCCGGCGTTCGAGGTGCTGGACGCGGTCGGCACGGGCGTTGCCGAGATGGGGCACACCGCGGCGTTTTACTGGCAAGGCAAGGAGCCGGCGGCGGCGTTCTTCACCACCGTGCCGTTCGGGCTGTTGCCAAACGAGCACGTCGCGTGGATCGATGCCGGCGGCGGGCAGGCGCTGTGGGATGAAATCTACGCGCCGTTCGGCGTCAAACCGTTCATGGCCGGCAATACCGGCGTCTGCATGGGCGGCTGGTTTCGCCGCGAGATCAAAAGCCGCGACGATGTGAAGGGATTGAAAGTCCGCTCGCTCGGACTCGGCGGCGAAGTCTATCGCCGGCTCGGCGGCATTCCGCAGACCACGTCACCTGGAGAAATATTGGTCGCGCTGCAATCCGGCGTGATCGATGGCGCCGAATTCGTCGGGCCAGGGTCCGATATCGCGCTCGGCCTCTATCGCTTCGCGCCGTTCTACTACTATCCCGGCTTCAACAAGCCGAACGGCACCGGCGAATGCATCGTCTCGCTCAAGGCGTGGGCCTCGCTCGATGACGAACTGAAAGCTATCGTTGCGCACGCCTGCGCGGCGGAAGCGTCGTACGCGCTTGCCGAAATGGAGCGGCTGAACGTCGAGGCGCTGGCGATCCTCAAGACCCGCGACAACGTGCAACTCCGGCCATTCCCGGCCGATCTCATCAGTGCCGCGCGCGACACGGCGAACGACGTGATGAACGATCTCGCCGGCAAAAGCGCCGCGGCGCGGAAGGTCAACGATTCTTACGGCGCCTTCCGCGACAAGGTCGCGGCCTGGTCGGGGATTTCGACGCAGGCGGTGCTGGAAGCGCGTAAAGCCACCTAGAAATGCAACTCTGGAAAATCGAATTGGCATTGCAGTCCCCCGGTGCGGTTTGATGTCCCTTATCGGGGCAACAACGGACATGACCGATACAATAAGCAATGTTTCCGTTAGTACATAAATTCAGGACTTCAACCGACTCAGGCGGCTAAAGGAAAAAATGTACAAATTAAGGGACGATGGGTACCCAACCTTCAAGAAGATCATGAATGGGAGAAAATGGGCGGGTCGCGTGATCCAGACCCCTGGCGGCTTCCTTGCAAAAATCGGAGATCACGAAGCGGAAGCGCCTACGGAAATCGCAGCGCTTCGGGAAGTTGTGGCAAAGATCAGTCAGGAGCCGGTTGAGGAAGATCGTGCGAGCCGCGAAAAGTCTCCGCGGGCATCAACAGTGCAGGCTGACACAGAACGCGTGATAGAGTGGTTGCGCGAACTGAGCCAAATAAGTGAGGGGCATCCGAAGTTTACCAACGCAGACGTGGCTCATACCCTTGGCAAGAAACGTCCTGGGCCGGAGCTGCGTAATCTGATGTCGCGCCTCGACTTTGCTTGCTATGTCGCAGGCCTGCCCTCACTTGGGTGTACTGCGGAAAAGCCATTCGCCGATACATGGCAACAACAAAATCGCACCTGGAAATGGCCGATCAGGAAAATGCGTGCCGCTGCAAAAGCCCATTCGTGGAGTTCAGCCGACTTTGATCTTCTTCTACATGAAACGCAGCGCCTATCTTATGGATTGGGACACGTTGCATGGAATGATGAATTGGCGAGGAACGACAATAAAGTAATGGCGTGGGCGGGCGTTTGAGCGCAGCCGCAGGGCCGCCTGTCAATGCAGCCGGATAGCGCGAATACTATCGGGAGAGACAATGATGACGGTTACGGAGTCAAAGGGTCTCAAAAAGGGCACTCGTGTTTATTGGCGAGGTGGCGTCGCTGATACTGGTACCATCACGGAAACCAGTTGGGATGCAGTCACGATCGCTTGGGACAATGGGCAAACCGCCAGCGTACACCACGGCGACATGCGCGAGATCGAGCAAAGGCCGGCGGGGTCAAACACCGCATAGAATGTCGCGAATTACCGTCTTGTGTCAGTTTCGACCGGGACGAAGTAGGCAGCGTGTCTTGTGTAAGCCCGGTCTCGTGTGGGCCGCTCGAAGCGAGCAAAGGTGAGGGCTTCCGGCCCGATCAAAAACCGCCTACCATTTTCTCGGGTCATCCGGGATAGCCCAACTTTATTTGCGCAACGGTAGCCGTCCTTAGTGCGGACGTGAGCTTCGTTGCGATGGCGTGCCTTCGCGACTTCAGCGCAGGTGCGCAAGCGGGCCCGGATCTGGTGATGGACAATCCCTTGCTTCATCCATCGCGGAATCTGGTCCGCGGTACCGTCTTCATGGCGATTGTCTGGGTCGCCGCGACGGTCGGGTACATGAGGGCCGGATGGAGCTTTCAGGACGCGTTCTACATGGTAACGCTGACGGTGTTCACCGTCGGCTATGGCGAAGTGCGGCCCGTGGACACGCAGTTCCTCCACTGGGTGACGATAGGGACGATGGCCGTCGGCTGCACCGGCATGATCTTCCTCTCCGGCGCGCTGGTTCAGTTCATGACTTTGAACCCGCTGCAGCAACTTTTGGGTGGACGGCGCGTGCAATCTGAGATCGACAAGCTTGAAAAACACATCATCGTCTGCGGTTACGGGCGGATCGGTCTGGAACTTGCCAAGGCGCTCAAGGACGGCCGTGCGCCTTATGTGGTGATCGAACAGGACGAGCGGCGCGTTGCGCAAGCGCGGGATGACGGTCACGCTTGCCTGCAAGGCGACGCCACCAGCGAAGCCCTTCTGCTGGACGCAGGCATTGTCCGTGCCCGTGCCCTGGTCACGGTGGTGCCAAACGATGCGGCGAATGTGTTCATCACGCTCAGCGCCCGCAGCCTCAATTCAGGAATCGAGATCATCGCACGCGGGGATGCCGTATCCACCGAGCGCAAGCTCGTCCATGCCGGCGCCAACAAGGTGGTGCTGCCAACCCATATTGGCGCGGAGCGGATCGCGGAAATCCTGCTGTTTCCGGAAACGTCGCGCTTCATCCGCGAGTCCGAGCGGATGCGCGAACTGGAAAAACAGTTGCGCAATCTCGGCCTTGTGATCGAAGTGGTCGTCGCGCCGGAAGACGGCGCGCTGACAAATCTGACCATCGAGGAAATCGAGTCGCGCACCAACAGCGCGTTCTTTGTCGTCCAAATCGACCGCCGCGGCGGGGATTCGATTACCAGTCCTGATAAGAAGACTCGAGTTGAAAGCGGTGACGGGGTCGCAGTCATCGGACGCAGCGCGCAAGCTATCAACGCCCTTTTCGCCGCGCCGCGCCAAACCGGACGTCCGGGCCGCCTGCGTTAAGGTCACGGCTGGCCGCAGCGCCGGTTACGTGCTGGCCGCCATGGTTGCATGGCATTCACCCGCGGTTGCGTGCATTGCCTGTGAAGAAACGCCGAGGGCTGCTAAAGTACATGACGTTACTGGCTTTTATGGCAGTGGAGCACGCAAAAGTTGTCCAGTGTCGCATAAATGCACTAGTCCCAAAGCGAAACACACTGATAGGTTGTGAGCGGTTTTGGGCTGCCAAATAGCAAATTGGACGGGGACGATAATGCGGAAAGTATTAGGAGCGCTTGTTGCATTTGCAGCCATGCCGGTTGCGACCGGCTATGCCGCCGACATGGCGCTGAAAGCGCCGCCTCCCGTCGCGGCGGCGGTTTATAGCTGGACCGGCTTTTACCTCGGCGGCGAAGTCGGCGGCGGTTGGGCGTCAGAAACCACAACCAACATTCCCGGCGGCGGCGGTTTTCCAGCTGGGTTCGTTGGTGCTCCGATCCATGCAAGCGGCGTTCTGGGCGGCGGTTATGCCGGCTACAACTATCAAATCAACAACATCGTCTTAGGAATTGACGGCTACTACGACGCGGCTGACCTTACCGGAAGCGGCAACGACGTTGCGCCAGGGCCGGGCCTGGGGACAGGCAATATTTCGGCGAAAAATCTCAAGGTCTCATGGGACAGTGCGATCACCGGCCGCCTCGGCATTGCCAACAATAACTGGCTTTTCTTTGTGAAAGGCGGCTGGGCTTGGGCCCGGTTTAGCGGAACTTCGACGCTAACCAGTGCTGCTGGAGCTGTGCTTACAAATGGAACCGCATCTTCAACACGGAATGGCGGAACAGTCGGTGGTGGCATCGAGTATGGTTTCGCGTCTCATTGGTCGGCAAAGCTTGAATATGATTACGTGAAATTCAGAACGGCGAACTTCAACTCCACTGACGTGGCGACTGGCGCGGGTCCAGCTCCGGCTGGCACGATCACCACCCCGGCAAGAAGTGCGTCGTCGAATCTCAACGAATTGAAAGCCGGAGTTGCCTACCGCTTCTGAGACGCTCTTGAAAGAAAATTCGATCGCCCGCGGAAATTTCTGCGGGCGATTTCTTTGAACTCGGAGGAATTTCCAGATCCGGCGTTATTTGCCGGTGCGCAGGTCAGCAAACGCGTCATCCAGCCGCCCGAGCGCGTCCTCGAGGATCGGCCGCGGCGTGGCGAAATTGATGCGCAACCAGGTTGCGCCGCCCGGCCCGAACTGCTCGCCGGGGCTGACAAAGATGCGCGCACGCTGCGCAACGCGTTCGGCAACATCTTCCGGCGTCAGGCCGGTCTTGGCGAAATCGACCCACGCCAGATAGGTGCCGTCGAGATGCATCGCGCGGGCGCCGGGCGCTGCGGCTTCGATCCGGGAGTCGAGCAGGTCGCGATTTTTGGCGAGATAAGGCAGCAGTGCGTCGAGCCATGGCTCGCCGGTCCGCCAGGCCGCCTCGGTCGCGATCATGCCGAACCGGTTGTAGGAGCCGAGGCCGCTCGCCGCGATCCGTGCGTCAAGGCGGCGCTTCAATGCGGCATTCGAGGTAATGCACGCGCCGACATGCGCGCCGGCGAGATTGAATGTCTTGGTCGCGGCGACGCAGGTGATCAGGCGATCGGCGATCTCAGGTGCGGCGGTGAGCGTCGGCGTGTGCTTTGCGCCGTGAAAGATGAGGTCGCAGTGGATCTCATCGGACACCAGGATCAGGTCGCGTTCGGCGCAGATTGCGGCGAGTTCGCGAAGCTCGGCGGCCGACCATGCGGTGCCGCCGGGATTGTGCGGATTGCAGAGGAATACGACCTTGGTTCGCGGCGTCAGCTTCCGGCGCAACGCGTCGAAATCCATCACGTAGCGCCCGTTGGTTTCGACAAGCTGCGCGTCGAGAATGCGCCGTTCGTTGGCGACAATGATCTTCCGGAAGGCGTGGTAGGCCGGCGGAAACACCACGACTTCGTCGCCGGGTTCGCTCATCGCCTGAAGGATCAGGCCAAGCCCGGAAACGATTCCGGGCGTCGGGCTGACCCATCTCGGGTCGACTTTCAGGCCATGACGCTGCGATAGCCAGCCGGTGAGCGCTTCCGCCCAGCTTCCGGTGTCGGCGTAATAGCCGTGCACCGCGTGTTGCGCCTCATCAGCAAGTGCGGCTGCGACGCCCGGCGGGGCGGCGAAATCCATGTCCGCCACCCACATCGCGATCGCATCCGGCGAGGTGATGCCGGATAACTTCGCGATGTTGTCCCACTTGGAAGAATGGGTTCCGCGGCGTTCGATGACGCGGTCGAAATCGAACATGAAACTCATTCTCCGGAGATGTGTCCGTGCTGCGATGACAGACGAAAGCGTTATCGGCCCTTTACGACTTTCTGCCGCTGTTCGCCGAGGCCGTCGATGCCGAGCGTGACCACGTCGCCAGCTTTGAGGAATTTCGGCTCGGGCTTCATGCCGAGGCCGACACCTGGCGGCGTGCCGGTGATGATGACGTCGCCCGGCTCGAGGATGAAATATTGCGAGCAAGTCCAGACGATGTGCGCGCAGTCGAAAATCATCGTCGAGGTATTGCCGCGCTGGCGCTTCTCGCCGTTGACGTCGAGCCACATGTTCAGGTTCTGCGGATCCTTCATCTCGTCCTTGGTGACGAGCCACGGGCCGAGCGGGCCGAAGCTTTCGCAGCCCTTGCCCTTGGTCCATTGTCCGGCGCGCTCGATCTGGAACACGCGCTCGGACACGTCATTGGCGAGGCAGTAGCCGGCGACGACGCTCAAGGCGCGATCCTTGCTCAGATAGCGGGCGCGCTGGCCGATGACGATGCCGAGTTCAATCTCCCAATCGAGCTTCGAGGAGTCACGCGGGATGATGGTGTTGTCATTCGGGCCGCAGATGCAGGACTTCGCCTTGTTGAAGATGATCGGCTCTTTCGGGATCTGCATCCCGGCTTCGGCAGCGTGATCGGAATAGTTCAGGCCAATGGCGATGAAATTGCCGACGCCGTTGACGCAAGCGCCGAGACGCGGCTTGCCTTTCACTAGCGGCAGCTTCTCCGGCTTCAGCTTTTTCAACTTGGCGAGGCCTGCCGGAGAGAGCGTGTCACCGGCGATATCGTCGACGACCTTTGACAGGTCGCGAAGTTTGCCGTTGGCGTCGATCATGCCCGGCTTCTCGCGGCCGGGCGCACCGTAACGAACGAGCTTCATGAATGTCTCTCCTTGAGGTGTTTAAAATGCGCCGGGGAAACGCCCGCCGTCTATCAGGAAATTCTGTCCGGTAATGTAACCGGCTTGTGCCGAGCAGAGGAAGGCGCAGGTGGCGCCAAATTCGTCGGCGGTGCCCAGGCGCTTGGCCGGGACCGAGTCGACGTTCTGCGCCAGTGCTTCGTCATAACTGACGCCGCGCTTCTTCGAGGTCGACACCACGTTCGAGCGGAAGCGGTCGGTATCGAAAATCCCCGGCAGCATGAAATTGATGGTGACGTTGGAAGCGGCAACCGAACGTGCCACGCCGGCGAGAAACGCCGTCAGTCCGGCGCGTGCGCCCGACGACAGATCGAGCCCGAACAGCGGCATCTTCACGGAGCCGGAGGTGATGTTGACGATGCGGCCGAATTTCTTCGCGACCATCGGATCGATCGCCTTCTGGATCAGTTCGACCCCGACGATCATGTTGGCGATGACACCGTCGATCATCTTCTCGCGGTCGAGGTCGCGGAAATCGCGAAACGGCGGACCGGCGTTGTTGTTCACCAGGATGTCAGGCTCAGGGCAAGCGGCAAACAGCGCCTTCTGGCCTTCAGGCGAGGCGACGTCCGCGGCCACGGCAATGATCTTGGCTCCGGTCGCTTTGCGCAGTTCTGCGGCGGTGGCCTCGAGCTGTTCCTTGTTGCGGCCATTGATGACGACTTCGCAGCCGGCCTCTGCCAGACGGTGCGCGCAACCGCGGCCCAGGCCCTTGCTCGACGCGCAAACGATGGCCTTGCGGCCGGCAATCCCGAGATCCATGGCGTTTCCTTCTGTAGTTCCTTTCGGCAATGCGCGAAATCGGACGGCGCGAGTCCTAACCGGTAATGGGGTTTCAGACCATAGGCCCGCGCCGTGCTTGACTATAAGCAGTCCTGGCGCGAACAGAACGCGTTTGCGTGGGGCACATCTTTCACAACCGCTGCAGGTTCGCCGTGTCTGCGCTGCTGTCGCACATTTCCGTTCTCCAGATCGTGCTCGTGGTCATCGTCACCGCGATCTCGGCGGTGCTCGGCGGTATCGCCGGTTATGGCACCGGGCCGCTGATGCCGCTCGTGCTGGTGCCGATCGTGGGCGCGGCGCCGGTGGTTCCGATCATCGCCATATCGGCGATGTTCACCAACGGCGCGCGGCTGTCCGCTTTCCGCGAAGTCCTCAATATCAGGCTGGCGATCATCGCGTTCACGGCGGCGCTGCCGACATGCGTGATCGGCGCCTATCTCTACACGCTGCTGTCGGGCCGCGGCGCGGCGATCCTGATCGGTACCACCTTGATCGCGACGGTGCCGCTGCGCCGTATTCTGCGAAGCATCGGCTATCAACTCGGCGAGAAGGCTTTCATCGCCGGCGCTTCGGCCTGGGGCCTATTGGTTGGCGGCACCAACGGCGCGGGCGTGGTGCTGATATCGCTGCTGCTGGCCGCGGGACAGGAGGGCAGCGCGGTCATCGCGACCGACTCCGCGATTTCAATGGTCACCGGCGTGGCGAAGATCGGCGTGTTTGCTGCCGCCGGCGTGATGACGCCAACGGTTATCGTGATCGGGCTCTTGATGGGCCTGGTCGGCTTCCCGTGCACTTTCATCGCCAAATACATCGTGCAGCGGATGCCGGTGCATGTTCACACCGCGATCCTCGATGGCATCGTGATTATTGGTGGTTCCGTGATGATCTACGGCGCGCTCTGGCAATGATCAGGGCCACTTCACCACGGGCGGCAGCGAGGACAGGATCGAGTCGACATTGCCGCCGGTGCGTAGCCCAAAGATCGTGCCGCGGTCGTAGAGCAGATTGAATTCGACGTAGCGGCCGCGGCGCACCAGTTGCTCTTCGCGTTCGGCGTCTGTCCATGGCTTGGTGAAATTATTGCGCACCAGTTCCGGATAAACGCCAAGAAAAGCGAGGCCGACATCCTTGGTGAAGGCGAACGCCGCGTCCCAATCGTTCTCAAGGTAATCGTAGAAGATGCCGCCGACACCGCGCATCTCGCCGCGGTGCTTCAGATAAAAATATTCGTCGCACCATTTCTTGAATTTCTCATAGGGCGCGATGCCGGCGTGCGCGTCGCAAGCCTGTTTCATTGCCGCGTGAAACGCGGCGGTGTCGGGATCGGTCTGCGTGCGGCGGCGATCGAGCACCGGCGTCAGGTCGGCGCCGCCGCCGAACCACGATTTTGTCGTCACGACGTGGCGCGTATTCATATGGACTGCCGGCACATGCGGATTATGCAAATGCGCGATCAGCGAAACGCCGGTGGCGAAGAAACGCGGATTATCGGCGGCGCCCGGAATGTCCTTGCGAAATTCCGAGGCGAATTCGCCGAATACCGTCGAAACATGAACGCCGACTTTCTCGAAAACGCGGCCTTTCATCATCGACATGGTGCCGCCGCCGCCGGGCGCGCCGGTATGATCGGTGCGATTCCACGGTGTCCGCACAAAACGGCCGGCAGGCCGATCGCCAAACGGCGCGGCAGCGGGCAGGGCGTCTTCAAGCGCTTCGAAAGCGGCAACGATGCGGTCCCGCAGCGCCTCGAACCATTCCCGCGCCTGGTTTTTGTGCTGCTCGATCTGGCTATTATTCATTGCTTCCGCTGGCGCTCATCGACTGGTGCACAATGTCACAAAACTGCACGATTATTGCTCCATTGAAATCGCATGCCTAACGCCATTTTACCAATCCGCTTGTCCCGCCGCCGGTTATTGACGGGCGCGGGCGCTGGTCTGGCGCTCATCACCGCGCCGGCCGTGTTGCGCCGGGCTTACGGCGCAGAGCTGGAGCAAGGGCAATCCATTCAGCCTCGGTGTCGCGTCTGGCGCGCCGCGTCCGGATGGCTTTGTGCTGTGGACGCGGCTTGCGCCCGAACCGATGTCGACCGATCCGGAGAATCCGGGCGGCATGAGCGGCGGCGATGTTGCGGTCGGGTATGAGATCGCAACCGATGACGCCATGGCCAATGTGGTGCGCCGCGGCGAGGCAACGGCCGAAGCGAAGTTCGCTCATTCGGTGCATCTTGATGTCAGCGGTCTGCAGTCCGGGCGGCCTTATTGGTACCGATTCAAGAGTGGTGACGCGACGAGTCCGGTCGGCCGCGCGATCACGCTGCCGGCGCCGGGCGCTTCCCTCGACAAGATGCGTTTCGGCTTCGTGTCGTGCTCCAATTACGAGCACGGCTATTTCTCGGCCTATCGTCATCTCACCGAGGAACATCCCGACGTCGTGCTGTTTCTCGGCGATTACATCTACGACACCATCGAGGAGAGGCAGCCGATCGTGCGCCGGCACAGCGATGGTGTGGTGGCGTCGACGCTGCCGACCTATCGCAATCGTTATGCGCAGTACCGGCTCGATCCCGGATCTGCAGAATTTGCATGCGCAGGTGCCGTCACTGGTCACGTGGGACGACCATGAAGTCGAGAACGACTATGCCGATCAGTGGTCGCAATGGTTCGTCGAACCGGCGCGCTTTCTGTTGCAGCGCGCGGCGGCGTATCAGGCGTTCTATGAGCACATGCCGGTGCGTCCGATCCTGTCGCATCCGGAAGGCCCGGTCATGCGGGTCTATGACCGCTTCACCTTCGGCGATCTGATCGACATCTCGATGATCGACGGCCGGCAATATCGCTCCCGCGAGGCCTGCTACGGTCCGCCGAGCAAGGGCGGCGGTCATGTCGAGAACAATGATAGCTGTCCGGAGCGGCTCGCCGCCGGCCGCAGCATGATGGGCTTCGCCCAGGAGGCGTGGCTCTACGCCGGGCTCGCCAACAGCAAGGCGCAATGGAACCTGATCGGCCAGGACGTCCTGATGGCGCAGTACCGGCAGAAGCAAAAGGCGATAGAGGGTTTCTGGACCGACGATTGGGACGGCTATCCGGCCAATCGCACGCGGCTGCTTCAGCGCATTGCCGACACACGCGTGTCCAACCCAGTGGTGGTCGGAGGGGACATCCATTCGTTCTTCGCCAACGATCTGCGGGTTAATTTCGACGATCCCGTCGTCGCCGATCGTGGCGACGGAATTCGTCGGCACGTCGATCTCATCCTACGCTGCGCCTTACGACGTGATCGCCCAGACATTGAACGAAAATCCGCACGTGCACTTCTTCGAAAGCCGCAAGCGCGGCTACGTCAGCGTCGACCTCGACCGGAACAAGATGCAGGTGAACATGCGCGCCGTTTCCGATGCGCACGATCCGAATGCCGGCGATCTCGACCCTCAAGGCTTTCGCCGTCGAGAACGGCAAGCCAGGCGTGGTTGAGGCCTAGCCGGCATTCCCCAGTTGGCGGAGCGCTTCGCCGGCGGCCATGGCAGCCGCGACCGCAACATTGAGCGAGCGCATACCCGAACGCATCGGAATGACGAGGCGGGCATCCGCCGCCTGATGCACCTCCTGTGGGACGCCGGCCGATTCACGGCCGAACAGGAGGACATCCTCGGCCGCGAATCGGTAATCGAGATAGGGCTGCGCGCCACCGGTCGTGAACAGCACGAGGCGGTGCTTGCCGGCCGCCCGCCACGATTCGAATTCGTCCCAAGACGCGTGCCGTACGATTGTCACGGCATCGAGGTAGTCCATCCCGGCACGGCGGAAAGCGCGATCCGAGGTTGGAAAGCCTGCCGGGCCAATAATGTGCGCTTCGATGCCGAAACACGCACATAACCGCAGGATAGTTCCGGCGTTTTGCGGGATGTCGGGCTGGTAAAGGGCGATCCGCATGGGGGTGTTTGACAGGCCTATTAGCGGCGGGACAGGACCTGTGTGCGCCGCAAAGCGCACCCTTGCACTCTCCCGGCAAGGGTGCCAATAAAACCCCGCCGGTTGTGTCGTATCGGGCCTTCCTCAGGCTGGGTACGGTCGGTCCATTCGCCACCGCACGGGGGATTCCGGGGCGGTTCAGCGTGGATGGGGGAACCGGTAAAAAAGACTGACGCATAAGGTTCGAAAATGAGCGGACATTCGACCTACCAGCCGCAGGGCCCATTCATGCAGTGGATGGAACGGCGGCTGCCGATCGCTGGTCTCATCTACTCGTCATTCATTGCTTATCCGACGCCACGCAATCTGAACTATTGGTGGACGTTCGGCGGCATTCTCACCTTCATGCTGGGCGTGCAGATGATCACCGGCATCGTGCTGGCGATGCATTACACACCGCACGTCGACCTCGCCTTCAAGTCCGTTGAAGGCATTATGCGCGACGTCAATTATGGCTGGCTGCTGCGTTACGTCCACGCCAACGGCGCGTCCTTCTTCTTTGGCGCAGCTTACATCCATATCGCGCGGGGGATGTATTACGGCTCGTACAAGGAGCCGCGTGAGGTGCTCTGGATCCTCGGCGTCATCCTGTTCCTGCTGATGATGGCGACCGGCTTCATGGGCTACGTGCTGCCGTGGGGCCAGATGAGCTTCTGGGCGGCAACCGTTATCACCAATCTGTTCTCGGCCATTCCCGGCGTCGGCTCCGACGTTGTCACCTGGCTATGGGGCGGGTTTGCCGTCGGTAACCCGACGCTCAATCGGTTCTATTCGCTGCACTACCTGCTGCCGTTCGTGCTTGCCGGCGTCGTCGTGCTGCACATCTGGGCGCTGCATATGGTCGGCCAGAACAATCCGACCGGAGTCGATGCGAAGGACGAAAAAGACACGGTGGCGTTCACGCCTTATGCCACGGTGAAGGACGGCTTCTTTCTCGCCGTGTTCTGCATCGTCTTTGCCTGGTTTATATTCTTCATCCCGAATTATCTGGGCCACTCGGACAATTACATCCCGGCCAATCCGGGTCAGACGCCGACGCACATCGTGCCGGAATGGTACTTCCTGCCGTTCTACGCGATCCTGCGCGCCATCCCGAGCAAGCTTCTGGGGGTCGCCGCGCTTGGCGGCTCGGTCATGATCCTGGCTTTCATGCCGTGGCTGGATACGTCGCGTGTGCGTTCGGCGAACTACCGGCCGCTGTTTCGGCAGTTCCTGTTCATCTTCTTCCTGGCGGTGATCGGGCTTGGCTATCTCGGCTCGCAGGAACCGACCGGCGGTTACGTCGTGGCAGCGCGAATACTGGCGACTTACTACTTTGCGTTCTTCATCATTATCCTTCCACTGCTCGGCCTGTTCGAGAAAACCAAGCCGCTGCCGAATTCAATTTCAGAATCGGTGCTGGGAGGAGCCAAGTCATGACTCCTTTCCGTGTGATTGGCGCGCTTGCGCTCGCGGCTTCGCTGTCCGTTGTCGCGGTGCAGACTGCATCCGCTCAGGATGCGCCGCCGCGGCAGAAATGGTCGTTCTCCGGGCCGTTCGGTATCTACGATCAGGCCCAGCTGCAGCGCGGCTTCAAGATCTACAAGGAAGTCTGTTCGACCTGCCACAGCATCAAAATGCTGTCGTTCCGCAATCTGGCCGATCCGGACGGACCGGGCTTCACCGAAGCGCAAGCGACCACCGTCGCGGCAGGTTTCCAGGTGACCGATGGTCCGAACGATCAGGGCCAGATGTTTCAGCGGCCGGGCACGCTAGCCGATACTTTCCCGCCGCCATTCCCGAATGACCAGGCAGCTCGCGCCGCACTCGGCGGCAAGCTGCCGCCGGATATGTCGGTGCTTGCCAAGGCACGCGGCTACGACTGGGGCTTTCCTGCCTTCGTCATCGATGCGTTCCGGATGTACCAGGAGGATGGCCCCGACTACATCCACGCCATTCTCACCGGCTACGAGAATCCGCCGGCCGGCGTCGCGCTGCCGCCGGGTGGCCAGTACAATAAATACTTCCCGGGCGGCGCCATCGGCATGCCGAAGCCGCTCAGCGACGGCCAGGTCGAATACACCGACGGGACGCCGACGACGGTCGACCAATACGGCAAGGATGTTGCCGCCTTCCTGATGTGGGCTGCTGAACCGACGCTCGATCAGCGCAAGCGGATCGGTTTTCAGGTGATGATCTTCCTCATCGTATTCGCAGGCTTGCTGTACTTCACCAAGAAGAAAGTCTGGCACGACGTCGCGCACTGATCTGCGCGGCAGGCTGCCGACTGAACGAGGCTCGAACCATGACTGTCGCGTTCGAGAACGATCTCAAGGCTGCGATCCGGACAATTCCCGACTATCCGAAGCCGGGCATCATGTATCGCGATATCACGACGTTGCTCGGCGAGCCGCGGGCGTTCCGCCGGACCGTCGACGAACTGGTACAGCCCTGGGCCGGCAGCAAGGTCGACAAGGTCGCCGGAATTGAAGCGCGCGGCTTCATTCTTGGTGGGGCGGTCGCGCATCAGGTCTCCGCGGGCTTTATCCCGATCCGCAAGAAGGGCAAGCTGCCTTTTAAGAGCGTGAGCGTCGGATACACACTCGAATACGGCACCGCCGAAATTGAGATGCACGAAGATGCAGTGCTCAAGGATGAGCGCGTGATCCTGGTTGACGATCTGATCGCGACCGGCGGCACTGCCGAAGCCGCCTGCAAGCTGTTGAAGCAGATGGGCGCCAACGTGGTGGCAGCCTGCTTCATTGTCGACCTGCCCGAACTCGGTGGCGCGGAACGCCTCAGGAAGCTCGGCGTGCCGGTGCGTACACTGGTGGCATTCGACGGGCACTAAACGGATTAGCGTACCGACCGGGCGGCGCCCGGCCGCGGGTGCGCCGGTGAACCGAGCGAGTCGCTGAGCTTGCCCATCAGCATCCGCAACTCCAGTTGGCGGAATTGCCCGAAGACGTCGCCGATCCAGCTATGGACTTCGGTCGGGCCTCCCGGCCGGTCGTTGTTCAGGTAAGCGCCGAACGAGAAGCTCGGACGGCCAACGACCCCATGCACAATGGGGGAAAGGCGGGGGACCCGTATAAAGCCGAGTTCGGGGCGGGACGGCGGGTAGTCGGCAGTGTCGAACATCACAAACACGGCTTCGTTGTGCACCGGCACGAATGTGATGGAACGCAGATCGTGTTGCAGGTCACCGTAAGCGCGCAACGTCGCCGGTGCGGAGTTGGCCACATACAGGATCACCGGATCGATCCCGTGGCGCTGTGCTTCGCGCACGAAGCCAATTTCGGCCATCACAGAGAAGAACTGCTCGAACGCTCCGTAGCCGAGATCGATGACCGTCGGGCGGGCCGCCCGTGCTACCAGCCGGTCGAACAGCGCCATCTGGCCGCGGGTATCGGAGATATCGACCCGTGCCACTAAGTTGGGGAAGCGGCGGGCGAATTCCGGCTCCCGGGTATCGAGGTCGTAACCGATCGGTTCGCGGTTGCTTTCAATCAGGAATTCAATCGCCAGCCGCGCGATCAGCGTCTTGCCAACCTGCGGGCTTGGTGATGCGGCGATATAGAGCGGCGTCCGCTGGGCCATCCTGCCACCGACCGATTCCGTTCGGTTGTTCGGACGGACGTTATCCGTTCTCCCCGGCTTCGGGGAGAGGGAAGGGGGCTATTGTGCAGATCGCGCAGCCTGAACGCGCGCGCCGCCGGCCGAGATGATGTCGTTGAGCTTCACGCGGTCGTATTCGCCCCACACATTGCCGAGCCAATGCCGGACATAGCCGCGCAGCACGAACGAGTAGTTCGCGGCATCGCCATTCTGCAGCTTGTTGGCAACGAAGGTCAGGAACGGAACCGACGCCAGCTCGACCTGCTCATAGGCCATTTCGTTGAGCTTGGGGATGGTGATCTCGACGGCGTCCTTGAATTTCTTGAAGTAGGAAGCGTGCGTCGCCTGGTCCCATTCGAAGAACGTAGTGTTGTTGAAATAGTTCTTCACCAGGAAATATTTGGCGTCTGTCGTGAAGGCGGACGTGTCCTCGATCTCGTTCAGCGAAGCGATCGACGAGCCGAGAATATGGAACACGACGAAGTTGAGCTGGCCCTTCTTCACGGCTTCGAGGAAGCCGATGTCGCGCAGTGCGCGCAACGTCGGTGACAGCAGACCGGCGCGAACGTCAATGACAGTCACGCTGGCATCGGTTGTCGACAGTGTGTCGAAAATCCGCATCTGATCGGGGATCGCAGTGACGTCCACGATATCGGCAATATCGGGATGAAAGCGCTTCAACGTGCCTTTGGGAAACTCCGTGTCGAATGCGCGCGTCGCCACGTGGTGCGCATTGAAGTAATCCAGCAGCGTTCGAGAGACAGTCGTCTTGCCGACGCCGCCCTTGTCCGCGCCAACCACGACTACAGTAGGCTTGTTGGCCATTGTCTGTTCCCCGCTGAACACTTGCCGACGGTTCAGCCAATCCGCGGATAAACTACGGCGAGTCGGAATAGAAAGCCGCAGTTTTTCCCGTTAACTGACTCTTACACAGGGTCGGCGGTTTTGGAAGTGTCCGGGAGCGGCCAATTCTCGCAAAGCCTTGTACGCAAATGATTTTCACGTCGTTAAGGTTAACCGCGCGGAGCCCCGGCCGTTAGCCAGACCGCGAACCCCACGGGCCGGATGAAGCCGGCTGACGGCGCATCAGGACTGGCCGTTTCGGCCTCGGTTGAGGGTCCCCACGGCCCTGCGGGTGTGGCGTCTTTGGTTTCGGTGGAACCCCACGGTCCGGGCGATGGCTCGGGGGATTTGGCGTCGGGTGGCGGCAGATTCGACTGATTGTCGTCTTGGCCGTCGCCTTGCGGGGGTAGCGCCAGCGGGCCGGGATCGTGACCGCCGGCGAATTTCACCAGCGCCGCGACGCGGCGATCGACGGTCGGATGAGTATCGAACAATTCGCCAAAACCCTCGCGCGGATTGTCGATGCACATTTCCATCACGGCAGACGTTGCGCCCGGCAACTCGCCGCGGCCTTCGATCTTGCGCAGCGCGGAAATCATCGCATCGGGATTCTTGGTCAGCTCCACGGAGCCGGCGTCGGCCAGGAATTCGCGCGACCGCGACAGCGCCAGCCGAATAACAAACGATAGAAAATAGGCGACGGCGAGCAACCCGATGGCGATCAGGATCGCGACGCCTGCACCACCGCCGCGGCGGTCATCGCCGCGGCTGCGGAAGCTGAAGCCGTTGTAGTAAAACAGCCGGAACACCAGCTCGGCAAAAAACGAAATCACGCCGGCGATGATGACGGCGATCACCATCATACGCACGTCGCCGTTGCGGATATGCGTCAGCTCGTGGCCAAGAACGGATTCGACTTCCGCGTCGTTGAGCGCCTTGAGCAGCCCGCTGGTTACGGTGATCGAATATTGCTTCGCGTTCATGCCGGTGGCGAAGGCATTGAGCTGATCGCTCTCGATGATCTTGAGTTTCGGCGTCGGGATGCCGCGCGAGATGCAGAGATTCTCAAGGATGTTGTAGAGCCGCGGCTGCTCTTTTCGGGTCACTTCACGGCCGCCGGTCAGTGCGTCGATCATGCTCTGGTGGAAATAGTAGGCAATAGCGATCCAGAGCACGGTGCCAACGGTCGCAAACGGCAACGCCTTGACTGGTGTCGGTCAGCGCCAGCTGCATCAATGTATTGACGTCGGCGTTGACCGAGAGCGCTTCAGCAGTTAGTGCGCCGGCATAAACCAGCACATAGACAAGGAAGAACAGCCCGACGAGGAGCACAATCGAACGGCGGCGGTTCGACTGGATATGGCTGTAGAGACCGTACGCGGCCATTGCGGGAATACCGCGGCGAGTGCCGTTAGAATTTGACCTGCGGTGTGGCGGAGTCGGTCTGGCGGTCGGCGCCGAGGTCGAAATAGTCCTTCTGCGAGAAGCCAAACGTGCCGGCAAACAGAGCCGCGGGGAACCGCTGGATTCCGGTGTTATATTCCTGGACCGCATTGTTGAAGAAACGCCGTGACGCTGCGATCTTGTTTTCAAGGTCGCCAAGCTCATTCTGCAATTGCTGAAAGTTGGCGCTGGCCTTGAGGTCCGGATACGACTCCGAGAGCGCAAAGAGCTGGCGCAACGCGCCACTGAGCATGTTTTCAGCGGCCGCCTGTTGGGCCGGCCCCTGCGCGCTCACGGCGGCGTTGCGCGCCTTGACGACGTCGTCGAGCGTGCCGCGCTCATGCGCAGCATAGCCTTTCACGGTCTCGACCAGATTGGGCACAAGATCGTGGCGCTGCTTGAGTTGGACGTCGATGTCGGCGAAGGCCTGATTGACACGTTGTCGCATCGAAATGAGGCCGTTGTAGACGGTGATCGCCCACAGCACGAGAACGACGATGACGGCGAGGACGATCAGGGTTGAAGCAGACATACGGCATCCTCCGGAAATTCTTAACAGCGGGCAGTTTGCGGGTGCAATCAATAGCATAGCCAGGCGCCCGACCGGGCGCGACGTCACCCCTTAAGGCTTAGTCGGCCAGTTTGGCTTGGGCGTTCATATAGGAATGATGAAAAGCACTGTTAAGCTTAGCTTTAAATGCTGATCGCGGGCCGGTTCGCGGCGAGGTAAATTTCGCTGCGAAACGCAGGCTACGCCATGCTGAAGCAGGATCTCGAAAACTCGCAGCCAACGCCGGCACTGGTGCCGGACAATCTTGGTGCGCTCAGTGATAGCACCCAGGAACAGCTGGCGCGCGAGTTCGCGGAGATCGAAGCCGCGACCGCGGCGCTGCGCCAAGGCGAGCCCGCTCTCGAATCCTGGAGCAAGGCAACGGCGCCGCTGGCGCGAAAGCCGCAGCCGGTCTGGCTGATCATCGGCGTGCTCTGGTTGTCGACTGCGATCCTGACAGCGGGCGCCGTCGTCGCGATCGCGACATTCGCCGGCTGATCAAAATTCGCCAGCCTTTTCATGCGCTGTTGAACTAGCGAGCGTTGCGGTAGCCCGCCGCGGAAAACACCGTGCGAAACAGAATCTTCAGGTCGAGCCACAGCGACCAGTTGTCGATGTAGAACAGGTCGTGCTCGACGCGCTTGCGCATTTTTTCGTCGCTGTCGATTTCGCCACGAAAGCCGTGGATCTGCGCCCAGCCCGTGATGCCGGGTTTGACGTTATGCCGGCGGGCATAGAGTGAAATGCGCTGCTCGTATTCGTGATCGTGCGACAGCGCGTGCGGCCGCGGGCCGACCAGCGACATGTCGCCGGTGAGTACATTAAAGAGCTGCGGAATTTCGTCGATATTCCACCGCCGCAGCAAACGGCCGAGCCGGGTCAGCCGCGGATCGTCGCGTTTTGCCTGGGCGATCACCGGACCATCGTCGAGGGAGCTCATGGTGCGGAATTTGATGATGCGGAACGGTTCCTGGTTGAAGCCGTAGCGGCGCTGCACGAAGAAAATCGGACCGGGGCTGTCCAGCCGGATCAGCACGGCAACCGCGATGAGAAGCGGCGTCAAAGCGATCAGCGCGACCGCCGCAAGTATCAGATCGAAGACGTGCTTGCGTGCGATTTCCAGGCGCGTCAGCGGCCGGCGCGTCAATTGCAGGCTGGTCATCGGGCCGAGCTTGGAGAGGTTCACATCCTCGAATTTGTAGAGGATCGGCTCCGGCCCGATGTGAATTTCGACCGGTAGCGTCAGGAAGGTATCGGCACAGCGCTGGATGGTTTCGGTCGCGGACCACGGCATCAACAGGAACACGGCGTCGGGAGACAGGCTGCGCACGCTGGCAACCGCCTCGGCAAAGTCTTGATCGAGTGCTGCCATGCGCTCCTGCGCGGATACGGTGGCCGCAACGGGTGTGATGAAGCGGCAGCCGACGATATCGATGCCGTGCGCCCACGGCGTATAGCGGTTGATGAAGGCATTGACCTGCGCGCCGGTGCCGATCAGGAAAATCCGTTGCGCGGAAATAAGGCCTGCGGACCTCGCCAGCGTCGGTGATGCGCACAACGGAGTAGCGCAGGACCAGGAGCCCGAACAGCGTGGTGACGTAAAAAAGTACGACCCATGCGCGTGAATAGACGACCGAGGTTTGCGCCAGGAAGCCGGCCATCAACAGGCAGATCAGCGTGACGTTCCAGAGCTGGGTTGTCCGCCAGGCATGCGGTTTGAAGGTGCAGAAGTTCGGCAGCCGGTATTCACTGCGGAACAGATTTGAAACGGCGAAGATGCTGGCAGCAACCACGCCGACCTGGAGAAACAGCGCGATATTCCCTGGTTCGCCGTAGGCAATGAGATGGTAGGCGATGCCGGTCAGGCACGACATCGCAATAATGAAGGCAATATCGGTCAGAAAAATCGAGGCAGCAAACGTGCCGCGCATCATCACCACACGCGCGCGCAGGAACCGGCCCGTCTGGGGCTGGGATGCCAGCGTGTAGTTCGGATGGGTGTTCATCAGCTATGTCGCGATTGCCGCCGCACGTCTGCCGACGCTGCCCCGAAACGGGACAGCCACTGTGGTCCACGTCGCATTGTCGCGAGAACCATGCCAGGAAGGGGAAGCGGCGATTGGCCGGCGAAATTCGCCGCCAAACCAGGTATTAAGATTAATGCGCGGCGCTGAGTCCCGCGCGATGCTGGAGAAAGAACAGTGCAGGGCAAGATTGCGCTCGAAGAGCATTTCGCGATTCCGGAAACGCTCAACGATTCACGCGGCTATTTTCCTGACCGGGTGTGGGAGGAAGTCAAAAGCCGCGCCATGGACATTCAGGAACGGCGTATCGCCGAGATGGACAAGCACGGCATCGAGATGATGCTGCTGTCCCTGAACGCGCCGGCGGTGCAGGCCATTCCCGATCCGGCACAAGCCGCGGCTATCGCGCGCAGGGCAAACGATTATCTCGCGGAACAGGTGGCCAAGCGGCCCGATCGTTTTCAGGGCCTCGCGGCGCTTGCCCTGCAAGACCCGGACGGCGCGGCCCGCGAACTCGAGCGCTGCGTCAAGGAACTGGGCTTTCGCGGCGCGCTGGTGAACGGGTTCTCGCAGATCAACGATCCCGACACGCCGGTCTATTACGACCTGCCGCAGTACCGGCCGTTCTGGGCGACTGTCGAAAGGCTCGGCGTGCCGTTCTATCTGCACCCGCGCAATCCGCTGCCGCGCGATGCACGGATTTACGAAGGCCATGCCTGGATCATGGGGCCGATCTGGGCGTTTGCGCATGAGACCGCGGTGCATGCGCTGCGGCTGATGGGTTCGGGGCTGTTCGACGCCTATCCTGGATTGCAAATTGTTCTCGGCCACATGGGCGAGAACCTGCCTTTTGCGATGTGGCGCATCGAAAACGCCAATGCCTGGATTCCGAACCGCCACACCTATCCCGCCAAAAAACCGATCCGGGATTATTTCCGCAACAATTTCTACGTGACGACTTCCGGCAACTTCCACACGCCGGCGCTGGTCAATGCGATGATGGAAGTCGGCGCCGACCGCATCCTGTTTTCGACCGACTGGCCATTCGAAAACGTCGATCACGCAGCAAACTGGTTCGATACCTGCCCGATCAGCGAAAACGATCGGATGAAGATCGGGCGGACTAACGCGCGGAAGCTGTTCCGGCTGGGCAACGATTAGCGATGGCTGTCGGCTGGCGAACGTGCGGTTTGATGTCTCCGCTATGGGTTAGGAGGGCGCTTTCTGTGCGGGAGGATCGCGCAGCAGTAGCATCAACAGCAATGCGCCGATCACGGCAAATCCGACGCACATGAAACCATCGATAAAGGCCAGCACATTGGCCTGGTCTTGCACTGCACGAGCGAGCAAAGCGGTCGCACGCGCATTGGCTACCGCATTTCCGGCTGAACGATCGCCAATCAGCCGCGCGTAGTCCTGCAGCCGTTGGTCGGTAAGTCCGGATCCAACTGTGACGTGAAGCCCGATCAGGTTTGAATAGATTTGCTCACGCACCCGTACGAAGGTTTGAATGAACGCGGAGCCGAGTTCTCCCCCGAACAAACGGGCAGTCTGTAGCAGTGCGCCAAACGTGAATATCTGGCTCATTTCAAGATGCTGCAAGGCGAACCAGAGAAGCGACGTCAGCGCCAAAGTCTGTCCGATCGCCTGAACGATCTGTGACGGGAGGAAATCGTTACCTGCCCACTCGCCAGTGAGCTGTCCGGCCATGAAGCAAGCGCAACCGATAAGCGCGAAGCCTAACGCGATCCCGAACCGGGCATCGATGAAGCGAAGAACCGTTGCGACGATAGGCGCCAGAAGGAATTGCGGAAAGGCAATCAGAATAAGAACCCCGCCAACCTCGATCGCGCGATAGTTCTCAACGGTCGTTAGAAATTGCGGAATGATGTAAGAGGTGGAGAGAATAATGAAACGAAAGAAAGTGATAAAAAATACGATCAGTGGAAAGTTGCCGCGGAGCATAAAATGGAGGTCGATCCATGGTCGTTCCTGGGTAAGTTCACGGATCACGAAGACAACAAGCAACAGGATTCCGCCAAGCAGCAGCGCATTGATCAAGCCGGAATTGAGCCAGTCGAGACGATTGCCCTGGTCCAGGGCTGCGTAGAGCAAGCTGAAGCCTAAACTGGCGTAAACAATTCCCCACCGGTCCGCAGCCCCGAGCAGTGTCCGGTTAATCGGCTGGCGCGGTATGCCAAAATAAATGCAGACCAACATAAGCGGCGCGAGGAGCGCCGTATCCCAGAAGACCCATTGCCATGACCAGTTGTCGTCGAACCAGCCTTCGATCGACGCCGAGATGTTGAGCGAGAGCTCGAGATTCATGGCGTAGGCCGACAAGCCGTAGATGACCCACCGTGGCGGCAAGTTGCCGTAGACGAAGCCGATCGTGATGGGAATGAAAGTCCCGCAGGCTACGCCGCTTATGACCTGAAAGATCAATACCATGCTGAGATCCTGCGAGAACGGCAGGAGCAGGTTTGAGATCATGAAAACAGTTGCAGAGATCATCAGCACGCGTCGCGGGCCGAATACGCTGCCGAGCCAGGGCGAAGCCGGTCCAATCAGCATTTGACCTACGGTAAAGGCAGTGGCTATCCACGCTCCTTCGTCGAAGCCGGCGTGAACGGCGCCCCTCACATCAGCGAGCCCGAACGAGGTGAGCCGGCCCGCAAGCGTCGATATGATCGAACCGATGAGCACGGCCACCACGCCCACCAATGGTCTGGTCGAGATCGCCGGCGCCGGCCGCGCAACTCTGCCGCTCGGAGGAGACAGAGCGCCGGGGATGCTGCCGCTGCCTATCGGCGATGCGTTGTCGATTGAGGACATGCAATAACCCGGGTTTCGCGAGCGCTATTCTTTGCCCACGATCAGTCCACTCGTATCGATGGCGGCAATAACCGACATTCCGGGACGCAACAGGTCCGCTACCTGCCGGATCAGCATCAAGAAGGATTTTGACCGGGATACGCTGCACGACCTTGGTGAAGTTGCCGGTCGCGTTGTCGGGCGGCAACAGTGAAAACTCTGCGCCGGATCCAGGCGACCAACTGTCGACGTGGCCATGCAACACCGCGCCCGGAAAGGCATCGACAGTGACGCGCGCCGGTTGTCCCACGCGTATCCGCGTCATCTGGGTTTCCTTATAGTTGGCGATCACCCAGACATTTGGCAGCGGAATGAGTGCGATCATCTGCGTGCCGGTGCTGACATACTGGCCCTGACGGACCTGTCTCTGCCCGACCATCCCATCGACGGGGGCAACAATGCGCGTGTAGCCGAGGGCAATTTTGGCGAGGTCTCTGGCGGCCTGCTGACCTTTGAGGGAAGCGGTCGCCTGGTTCTCCTGACTATCCAGCACTTTGAGTTGCTGGCGCTGTTGCTCCACCTGCGCCTGGTTGAGCGCGAGCGTGGCTTCGGACCGCTTCTCGTTGTCGACGGCCTGTTCCACCAGCTGGTCGGTGCCACTCTTTGTGGCGAGCAAGCTCTGTTGCCGGTTCTGTTCCAAACGATAACGAGTGACATCGGCCTCAGTTGCCTGAACGGTGGCTTCAGCCTGTTTGACCAATGCCTGTTGCAGTAATTTCTGCTGCTCGATGTTTTGGATCGCCGCCGAAGCGGCATCGACACTGGCTTCGGCCTGATCGAGGGCGGCGCGGTAATCGTCATCGACAATCTCGACCAAGAGATCGCCAGCCTTCACTCTCTGAAAATCTCGAACCATGACG
Organism: uncultured Alphaproteobacteria bacterium; assembly: GCA_963807565.1. Taxonomy (GTDB): domain Bacteria; phylum Pseudomonadota; class Alphaproteobacteria; order Rhizobiales; family Xanthobacteraceae; genus BOG-931. Next base: position 274,879 of record CAWECH010000001.1, read on the forward strand.
CTGCGTACGTAACCTGGACTCTTCGCCGCAAGCGGAGTCAGGTCGGCCTGGAGATAAGCATCGTCGGTGACCTGGCGCGCCGCCGATCCCCGCCACCAGTCCCAATCGCGAGCAACAAAAACGACCAATACGCCAATAAGAACCAGAATGAATAGCCGGATTGCGGTCCCGAGTGACGGAAGGAGACGTCGCCCCACCTCCTGCCATCGTGAGGTCTCGCGCTGCGTGAACCTTGGGCGCTCGAACATCCGTCGGCTGATCATTCATCACTCGTCACCGGAGTTCACTGAGTAAAACGGGCCGCCTCTACAAACGAGACGCGGCCTGGGTAGAGTATTTGGCGGTGCATAGAGTCCGCAATCGGCCCGCCGCGGACGTTCCGCGCCGTAATGGCCGGATTGTGCGTGATGACTGAGTATCGGTGCGGCGTGACGTCGGGGGGAACTCGCGGGCGTGATCAGCCGAGCATCAATATCTCGGCGCCTTCGGTCGCATAACGTGCATTACGAAAATCGACGATGCGGATGAGCTGGCCGCCGGCCCAATCCAGCAGCACGAAGTAAGTCGGCGCTCCCGAGGCATCGCCGGGATCGCGTACCAGAATCGCCGGGCGCCGGTCGACGAAACCCGGAACCAGCAGCCAGTCGTGCACCAGCGCGTAATTGCTGAAATATCTGCTGACCTCGTTCTTGCCATTCATCCGAGTTTTGTTGACCAGTTCGAGCCGCACTTCGTCGGCGAGCATGTTGCGGATCGCGTCGAAATCGCGAGCGTTGAAACGATCGACGTAGGCGGCGAGCAATGAGCGCTGAGGCTCGGCTCAAAACGGGCAGGGGACGGTCGTCGGGCTCTTGCGCCAGCTCGCGGAGCCGTGAGCGCCCTCGATTGAGCGCGGCCTTCACTGTCGGAATGCTGCCGTCGATCACTTCGCCGGTCTCCTCCAGCGAATGGCCGATCACGTCCATGAGGATGACGCAGCTGCGCTGCTTGACCGGCAGCCGCATGAACGTATGGAGGCTGGTAGTGGCAACCTGGCGGTCGCTGGCGACGTCTGTGGGGTCAACAAGCATGTCCGGATCCTCCTCGGAGCGGACGCCATCCTGCCGGGCGCGTCGCCGCAGAAAGTCCAAAGCCGCATTGTGGGCGATGCGAAACAGCCAGCCCTCCGGATGTGCGATCGGTCCGGTGTCTGGCAGTGCCTCGATCGCCTTGACCAGCGCCTCTTGCACCACGTCCTCGCCATCGATGACCGAACCGGTCATGCGTGCGCAGTAGCGATGCAGCTTCGGGCGCAATTCGCCGAGCAGCCGATCAAACGCCGCGCGCGCTTCAACTGGGCCGGAGTTCACTCGCCGATCATCCGATAATTACCGACGATGGTCACATCGCCGGACTGCGGGAGCTCCATGCAACGCTCTTTGATGCCGCTTTGGAAGGCCCTGAAAGTGTCCAGTGAGGTAATCGGATGGGAGCCATCCGCGCTCTCGACCGTGGCGAAATGAACAAACGTGCCGTCGGGAAGCTGCAATACCACGTAGCGCGCGCCGTCCGGCGATTTGGCCTTGAGTTCCTCGAACACCCGCTCGATTAGCCGCGCGTTTTCCTGAACCTGCTCCGGCTTGATTTTGTAGCGTACCAAAGTCCGTTTCATCCGCATGCTCCTTTAACGGTCGCCGCATCCTCTAGACGTTCGGGACATCGCAAAGGATTCGGCCGGACTCACTTTTTTTCGCGAATCCTTTGGGCACCCCTGTTCGTCTCAGCGTTGTGGGTGCGGGCCGCGAGGGCCGCCTGCGCCGCAGTCATGAAGGAGCGGCTTATGCAGGAAACGAGCGAAACAGCGAACAAAGGCTGGGTGCTTGCGCTGACATCAGTAGCGTCGTTCATGGTTGCGCTCGACGCGCTGGTGGTCACGACCGCGCTGAGTACGATCCGGATTGATCTTCGCGCCTCGATCGAGGCGCTGGAGTGGACGGTCAATGCCTACAACCTGAGCTTCGCCGTGCTGCTGCTGACCGGTGCGGCGCTTGGCGATCGCTTCGGACGCCGGCGCATGTTCGCCGCTGGTCTCACCTTGTTCGTCGTGGCGTCGGCGGCGTGCGCGCTGGCGAGCAACATTGGCGCGCTGATCGCCGCCCGTGCAGTTCAGGGTGCCGGCGCAGCGCTAGTCATGCCGCTCGCGATGGCGCTTTTGAGTGCTGCGTTCCCGCGCGAGGAACGTGCCAGGGCGCTGGGAATATTCAGCGCCGTCACCGGGCTCGCTACCATTGCAGGCCCCGTTGCCGGCGGTGCTATCGCCGAAGGTTTCGCTTGGCAGTGGATATTCTGGATCAATTTGCCGGTCGGCGTGATCGTCATTCCGCTCATCCGCCATCATCTCCGCGAGAGCACCGGCAGTGGGAGCGGCCTCGATATCACCGGCCTCGTGCTTGTCACGGCGGCTGCGATGGGCGTGGTCTGGGGATTGATGCGCGCCCACAGCGTGGGGTGGTTGAGTGTCGAGGTCGTGTCGGCACTCGTGGCGGGCACTGTTCTCGCGCTCGCCTTCGTCCGCTGGGAACTGCGCGCGCGCGAGCCAATGGTGCCGATGCGGTTTTTCTGCTCGCGTGTGTTTTCTTCGGCGATCGTTGCAAGTTTCCTGTTCTATGCGTCGATGTACGGCACTTTGTTCTTACTGCCGCAGTTCCTGCAAGTAGCGCAGGGCTACGGTCCGTTCGGCGCCGGCTTGCGACTGGTGCCTTGGACCGCCACCCTTTTCGTTTTCGCGCCGATCGGCGGCAACCTCGTTAATCGTCTCGGCGAGCGGCTCTTGGTCATGGCCGGGCTTGGGCTGCAAGCCGCGGGTCTGGCCTGGATCGCGCTAACCGCGACGCCTGGGCTCGCGTACATCAATCTCGTCACGCCACTTATCCTCGCCGGCGCCGGCGTCTCGATGGCGATGCCGGCTGTACAGAACGCTGTCATGGGCGCCGTCGCGCCGAGCGAGATCGGCAAAGCCTCCGGCATTTTCAACATGGCGCGTTTTCTCGGCGGCGTGTTCGGGGTAACGGCCCAGGTTGCGGTTTTCGCCGCGACCGGAGGCTTTGGCTCGCCGCAAGCATTTGGCGCCGGCTTTGTTCCGGCAATTGGCGTCGCGGCGGCCATGTCGCTCATGGCAGCGACCGCGGGTCTGTGGTTACCGGGGCGTCGCGCAGTGGCGCTGACACCCGTTCATGCGAGGGGCTGAGCAATGGGGCTGAGAAGTATCTCAGCTCGCTTCGCGCAGCTTCACTGCGCCTTGCAGGTCGACCGAGACCAGTTGCGACACGCCGCGTTCCGCCATGGTGACACCGTAGAGCCGGTTCATCCGCGCCATCGTGATCGGATTGTGCGTGATAATCAGGAACCGGGTCTCGGTCGACTTCGCCATTTGGTCGAGCAGGTCGCAGAAGCGCTCGACGTTATAGTCGTCGAGCGGCGCGTCCACTTCGTCGAGCACGCAGATCGGCGCCGGGTTGGTGAGGAATACAGCGAAGATCAGCGCCAGCGCCGTCAGCGCCTGCTCGCCGCCGGACAGCAGCGACAGGGTGCTGGGTTTCTTGCCGGGCGGTTTCGCCATAATTTCGAGGCCGGCTTCGAGCGGGTCCTCGCTCTCGATGAGTTGCAATTCGGCAGTGCCACCGCCGAACAGCTCGGTGAACAGCTTCTTGAAGTTCTCGTTGACGGTAACGAACGACGACAGCAAGCGCTCGCGAGCTTCGCTGTTGAGGCTGACGATACCCTGGCGCAGCCGCCGGATCGCTTCGACGAGATCGTCGCGCTCTCCGCACAGCTTGACGTGCTGTTGCTCGACCTCGTTGAGCTCCTGCTCGGCGAGCAGGTTGACGGCGCCGAGACGCTCACGCTCCTTCTGGATGCGTTCGAGCCGCGCTTCGATCTCGCTGAGCTCCGGCAATTCGGCGTCCGGCTTCAGCTCGGCAAGCTCGGCGGTAGCCGCCGGCTCGATCTGCAAGCGATCGCGGATCTCGTGCTCGATATCGGCATGCCGCCGCCGGCTGGATTCGCAGCGCTCCTCGCTGCGCGCAGCCTCGGCGCGAGCCTCGCCGACCGCCTCAAGCGCGGCGCGTGCAATCTTGTCGGCTTCGGCAAGTTCGTTCTCGGCCTGCACGAGCTGGTCGGCGGCGGTGCGGCGTCCGGCGGTCGCGTTATCGATCTCGCCGATCAGCGCCTGGCGCTGTCCGGCGAACTTCTGCGGCGCGTTGATGAGTTCGGCCCGCTCGACGGTCGCCGCCTCAGTGCGTTGCTCGATGGTGACGATCTGGCCCGAGGCGCTGTCCTTGCGCTCGTTCCAGCCTTGCCGCTCCTCGGCAATGGCTTGCAGGCGGCGGCTGGCGAGTTCGGTCTCGCGCGTGATGCCCTGTGCCTCGACGCGGACTTCGGCGAGCGTGCCGCGATCGTGCAGCAATGATGTCGTTGATCTCGGCAAGTTTGGTTTCGATATCCGCGGTAACGGGCAATTCCGTGAGAGCTTTCTCGGCTTCACGGTGAGCCGCGTGCGCTTCGGTGTGACCGGCGCTGATCCGCTGCTGCGCTTCTTTCAACGCCGAAATGCGCGCCGCGTTGCGGCTGATCTCGCGCTCTGCCGCGGCGTGGTCTTCGCGTGCGGTATCGGTGACACGCTGCATCTCGCGCCAGCGTTCGCGCGTCCGGGTTTCCGCCGTTGCCGCTAACGTCAGCGCGGTTTCTGCCGTTGATACCGTACGCCGCTTTGCCTCGACGTCGTGGCGCGCTGCTTCAAGCTCGGCTCCGATGGCGTCGAGCCGGCCGCGCTGCGCCAGCCGGTGTGCGGCCCCGCTCGGCGCATGCGCAGCGACGGCAAAACCGTCCCAGCGCCAGAAATCGCCGTCGCGCGAGACCAGCCGCTGACCCGGCTTGAGTTTCGCGACGAGTTGCTGGACCTTCCGACTTGTCGATCATGCCGATCTGCGCGAGGCGTCGCGCCAGTTCGGGTGGTGCTTTGACGAATTGCGCCAGCGCTTCGACGCCCTCCGGTAACGCCGGATCCGAGGAATCGATCGCCGCTCCGGCCCAGCGGACCGGTGCGCTGTCGCCGACCGATGCATCGAGATCGTCGCCCAGCGCGGCGCCGAGCGCCTTCTCGTAGCCAAGCGTGACTTCAAGCAGAGTCCATCACCGGCGGCCACAGCGTCTTGCTCTCGACCGCGAGAAGCTTGCTGATGGTCCGGGCTTCGGTTTCCAGCCGGTTGGCGCCGCGCTCGGCTGCGACGAGAGGTTCACGCGCGGCGTCGAGGTTCTTGCGGGCCTCCGCGTGTGCCGCTTCGGCAGCATGCGCGGCGGTTTCGGCTTCGGTCGAGCGCGGTCTGCGCTTCTGCAAGCGTCCGGCCCAATGATTCAATGTCAGGCTGGCCGCTATCGGTTGCGGCGAGGCCGGCTTCGATATTGGTGAGCTCGGATTGCAGCCGCGTGGCGCGTTGCTCGTGTTCCTGCCGTGCCGCCTGAAGCTGGTTGCGGCGGGCGCTGAGATCGGCCAGCGCGCCGGTCAATTCGGCGAAAGGTTTTTTCGGATGCTGCGAGTGCCGTGTCGGCGGCGGCGACGCGCGAGTTCACGCCAATCAGACGCTCGGCGCTGGCGTGCGCTTCGGCCGTGAGCGCCTTCTCCTCGGCATCGAGGCGCTCCAGTGCCGCTTCTGCATCGGCAGCAAGTTTGCGCTCACGTTCGAGGTCGGCGGCGAACTGTTCGAGGCGGCGATCGAGTTCTTCAACGCGCGCTCTGGCGCGGGCTTCTTCCTGCTCGAGTGTTTCGCGCGCCACGATAAGGCGTTGCAGGGCCGCGGCGGCCCGCGCCTCGGCTTCACGTAGCGTCGGCAGGCCGGCGGCGACTTCAGTCTGGCGCGTCGTGGCGACGGTCTGTTCACCGGTGCGCTCGGCGACGAGGCGAACGGCCTGATCGCGAATCCGCTCGGCGTCGCTGACTTCGCTCTGAACCCCGACCCAGCGCAGGTGCAGCAGCAGAGCTTCGGTGCGGCGCACTTGTCCGGAGATGTTGCGGTAACGCACCGCCTGCCGCGCCTGCGTTTTCAGCGAAGCGACTTGCGCCGCAAGCTGGCCGATGACGTCCTCGACACGGGCGAGATTTTGCTCAGCTGCGCGCAACCGCAGCTCCGCTTCGTGGCGCCGCGCATGCAATCCGGAAATACCGGCGGCTTCTTCAAGCACGCGGCGGCGCTGGTCCGGACGCGCCTGGATGATTTCGCCAATGCGGCCCTGATGGACGAGCGCCGGTGAACGCGAGCCAGTCGAGGCGTCGGCAAAGAGAGTAGTGACATCGCGGGCGCGTACTTCGCGGCCATTGACGCGAAACGTCGAGCCCTGTTCGCGCATGATGCGCCGGGAGACTTCCAGCGTTTCGGTATCGTTGAAGATGGCGGGGGCCGTGCGATCGCTGTTGTCGATAACAAGGCCGACCTCGGCATGGTTGCGCGACGGGCGGTCGGTGTTGCCGGAAAAGATCACGTCATCCATTTCGGACGCGCGCATGGCCTTGTAGGAGGCCTCGCCCATGACCCAGCGCACGGCCTCGACCAGATTGGACTTGCCGCAGCCGTTCGGGCCGACCACGCCGGTCAACCCCGGTTCGATGTCGAAGTCTGTCGGTTCGACGAACGACTTGAATCCGATCAGGCGCAACCGCGTGAGTTTCATACGGTTCTTATTTCCATGCCCCAGCAGCGGCTGCGAAGGGGATTTTTTGAGGAGTCACGCCCGGTTAGCGTGTCGAATCCTGCCGCCTCGGCCCGGAGAATAAATCGTCACGATTCCGAGCGCAACAGAAACCCCGGGTTTTCCCGTTTTTGCCAACAGGGGTCCTTGACATTAGGGCCCCGATGCCGGTGAAAGTCGGATTCGGGTGGCGTCGAAAAACCCTTATCCTTCCTTGAGATAGGGGTCGATTTCCTTGGCCATATCGTCGATCGAGACGTCGCCCTGGATCCGCTTGCCGTTGACGAAAAAGGTCGGGGTGGAATTGACCGCGAACTTCTGCACGGCGCGGTCGCGCACCGCCTGAATGTTGTCCAGCACCTTTTGATTCGCCAGGCACTGGTTGAACGACTCCTCGGTGAAGCCGAATTGCTTGGCGATCGACTTCAGCGGCTCGATCGGCTCCTTGACCACCCAGTCGCCCTGTTTGGCGAACAGCGTCTCGATGATCGGCATGAATTTGTCGTTGCCGGCACAGCGCGCCAGCATGAAACCCGCGGCCGCGAGCGCGTCGAGCGGGAATTCGCGGAAAATGAATTTGACCTTGCCGGTGTCGATGTAGCGCTTCTTCAGCTCCGGAAAAGTTTCCGCCGAAAAGTGTGCGCAGTGCGGGCAGGTCATCGAGGCGTATTCGTAAATCGTCACCGGCGCCTTGTCTGAACCGAGGACCACGTCGCCGGCAGCGCTGGGCTCTGCCAGGTCGGCCGGAGAGACGTCATCTGCGAGTGCGGGCGTGATGAAAGACGGCAGCGTCATGCCCGAAATTGTGGCAGCGACGGCGGTAAAAGCGGTGGCCGTGAGCAGTTCGCGGCGGGTAAGGGTCAAGGCCGTAACTCCTGATTTTGCAGGTCGATCTGTGCAGCTATAAATGTGGCATTAGCAGGCCGTAGCGCCGGTGTCTGCCCCTCCTCACGAACATGTTTATGGCCACCGCCGGATGATGCCGGTGCTCCATAAACTGCGGGATGGCTAGCGCCGTTTGACCGACGCTCCAAGGCGCGCAAGCGCCTGCCGCAGATCGTCGTCGCCGATATCCGTCAGCGTTTCCGCGACGCGCGCGGCCTCTGCGGGGTCGACATTTCGCGAGCGTTTCTTTTCTTTACGCACGATCGGCGCCTGCCGCAGGCCGATCCGGCCAATGGCGCGCCAGCCGAGAAAGCGGTTGACCCGTTCGCAGATCACGCCAACGAGATGCTGAATCTCGATTGCCGACGGACCGTCGACCCGTAGCACCAGCGTGCCGGGCTCACGCTCTTCGCCGTCGGCCGGACGCGGCCACTGAATTTTGATCGGCTCGCTGCGCGCAGCGATGTCCGCGCCGACGATCTCGGCCCAGCGCGTCACCAGTTCGGCAGAGGCAAAGCCCTGCTTCCTGAAAGTGTCGCCAATAGTCTTGCCGAGCACGTCGCGTAACGGCCGGGCAAAGGATCGGGAGGGCTTGTTCATCATGAAACGCTCTGTCATCCCTCGATTTCATGACCGTAGCAGCCCAGCGCAGCAAACGACAGCGGAGTGAAAGGTGCGCCTCTGCGTTGTCACCGCAACCCACCGTCCTGCTGGCATGGTACGACCGTCACCGCCGCCGGCTTCCGTGGCGCGCGCTGCCCGGGCAGCATGCCGATCCGTATCGGGTCTGGCTGTCCGAGATCATGCTGCAGCAAACGACAGTAAAAGCGGTCGCGCCTTACTACGCCCGCTTTCTCGAACGCTGGAACGATGTTCGCGCGCTGGCATCAGCGCCGCTCGACGATGTGCTCAGGGCTTGGGCCGGGCTCGGCTACTACGCCCGCGCCCGCAACCTTCACGCCTGCGCCCGCGCCGTGGTCGAGCGACACGGCGGCGAGTTTCCGGCAAGTGAAGAGGAGCTTCGCACGCTGCCCGGCATCGGGGCCTACACGGCCGCTGCCATTGCCGCGATTGCGTTCGATCAGCATGCGACGCCGGTTGACGGCAATATCGAGCGCGTCATTGCGCGGCTCTACGCGATCGAGACGCCGCTTCCCGCGGCGAAACCGGAAATCCATGAGCGCGCTGTTGCGCTCACGCCGCGCCGCGCCGGCGATTTCGCCCAAGCGATGATGGATCTCGGCGCGACGATCTGTTCGCCAAAGAATCCGGCGTGTGCGCTGTGTCCCTGGAGCGACGTGTGTGTGGCACACGCCCGCGGCGACGCTGAAACCCTTCCGCGACGAATGCCGAAGCGGGAAGGCACGTTGCGGCGCGGCGCCGCCTTTGTCGTGCGCCGGGCCGACGGCAAGGTGCTGGTCCGAACGCGCCCGGCCAAAGGGCTGCTCGGCGGCATGACCGAAGTGCCGACCACGGAATGGAGCAAGGATTTCGCCGAAGCCGACGCGCTCACGGCCGCGCCGCGATTTCCAGCGGCCAAGAAAAATGCGTGGCGCCGCACCGCCGGCGTGGTGCGTCACGTGTTCACGCACTTTCCGCTCGAACTCACGGTTTATATGGCCGAGCTTCCAGCCAAGGCGGCAGCGCCAGCCGGGACGCGCTGGGTTGCCTTCGACGATCTTTCCGGTGAAGCTTTGCCGAGCCTCATGCGCAAGGTCATCGCGCACGCCCTTCCATCCGACAGCAAGATGAAATCAGGAGAGAAACGATCATGACAATTCAACGCCACGACGCCGGGCCGCGCATGAGCAAGGCGGTGGTTCACGGCAATACGGTTTATCTCGCCGGCATCGTCGCCGATGCGCCGAAGGGCAAGAGCATGGGCGAGCAGACCAAAAGCATCCTGTCGCAGATCGACGGCCATCTTGCTCAGGCCGGCACCGATAAGAGCAAGCTTCTGTCGGCGAATATCTGGATCACCGACATGGCGAAGTTCGCCGAGATGAATGCGGTGTGGGACACTTGGGTGTCGCCCGGCAACACGCCGGCGCGCGCCACGGTCGAAGCCAAGCTCGCGTCGCCGGATTACGTCGTTGAGATCATGGTGGTCGCCGCGAAATGACGAAAGAGCTGGGCGTACTCGCCATCTTCAACGACTGCCTTCCCGGACGAGAAGCGGAATTCGAGGCGTGGTTTCAGAGCGAGCATCTGATCGAGCGGCTCAGCGTGCCGGGCTTCATTTTCGGCCGGCGGCACAAGGCGCTGTCGGGCTCGTCCGGCTATTTCAATTTCTATCTGGTCGAGACGCCCGATGTGCTGACGTCGAAGCCCTATCTGGAACGGCTCGATCATCCGACCCCGATGACGCAAGAGATCATGTCGAAGGTCTTCATCCACATGAACCGGACGGTGTGCCGGCGCACCGTGCGGAGCGGCAAGTTCCGCGGCGCTTTTGCTGTCACCGCGCGCTTCAATCAGGCACCGGACGAAGCGCGTTTGTCTGCCGTGGCGGAGAAACTCGCAGCCGACACGTCGATCGCCAGCGCCGAAGTTTGGATCGCGCTCGATCCGGCCGGCATGCCGGTCTCGAAGGAGGAGCAGTTGCGCGGCGGCGACAAGAAAATCCGCAGTGCGCTGATGATCGACACGCTTTATCAGGACAAGGCGAAAGCCGTCGGCGATCAATTGGCCAGGGAATTTCCGGAAGCCGACGTCGGAGTCTTCGCCGTGCTCTGCCAGATCGGGCGAGGTGACATATGAAGGCGCTGGTGTCCCTGGCCGAGACGATCGCGCCGCGGCTGATCGCGCGGCGGGAGACAATCGCCATCGCAGAATCCTCGACCGGCGGATTGATCGCGGCGGCTCTGCTCGCCGTACCGGGTGCATCGGCCTATTTTCTCGGTGGCGCGGTTGTCTACACAAAGTCGGCGCGCGCCGCGCTGCTCGGGTTCGGCGATGCCGAGATGGAGGGCATGCGCGCGGCAACCGAAGCCTATGCGCTGTTCATTGCGCGCCGCGTTCGTGACCGTCACGGCGCGATCTGGGGCCTCGGTGAAACCGGTGCGACCGGACCGGCCGGCAATCGCTATGGCGATCCTGCGGGGCACACCTGCATCGGAGTCGTTGGTCCGATTGAGCGTGCGATCACGCTGCGCACCGGCAGCGCCGACCGGCAGGCGAATATGGAGGCGTTCGCCAAACGAGCGCTTGAACTGCTGGCTGGCGTAATGCCCAAAGTGTAGGACGGATTCGCTGATGTCCGCAAAGTCCGATCGTCTCAAGCTGAACAGCCGAGGAAATATAAGCGAGCGGCTCAAGAATGTCTCCCGACCTCACTGCCAATTTTGCGGCTAGAAGCCTCATGTACTCAATCAGAGTTTGCGCTTTCGTCAAGCGTACTTTGATTATGGAAGTCTTCGGTTGACGGGAGATTCGGCAGGCTCTTTGCGTCTGCCTGGACGTATTTGCGGCTAAGCAGCGAGAACTAGGCTGCCCGGCTGTGCCGATTTGTGTCGCGCATTCTCAAAATATGGCTTGAGTAGGCGGATCACCTGTTCGGCGGTGCAGTCGAACTGATATGGGAAAAACTCGATGCCTTCTGTGACTTCGCGATTTAATTGTATGCAAACCTGCCGGTTCCAGGCGATCGGAAAGGTTGCGGAGCCAAAACATTCGGTGCGGATCTCCGCGACCTCGTTCCACCTGAAACTGGTTTTGCGAAACAGCAGGCACCGGGTGAAGCCGCGGGAGTCGAGCGCCAGATAGGTCGCGCCCGGGACAACCGTTACGACGGCCATCGCAGCCATCGCGAGGATCGCCGCGACGGCGCCAACCGTAAGGAACGGATTGAATGGCAGCGTGAGCAATCCCAGCAGGATCAACGCCGAGAAGCCGCCGGCATAGAGCGCGGCAAAGCTGCGGTCGCCGGGCAGGGTGATCGGTTGCAGCGCCTCTGCGGTTTTCTGCAAATCGGCAAAGTCGCGCATGAGGCTTGCTCTCGACGGCGCTACGCCGCGCCCATTTCGGCGCGGATTTTGGCGCGCAGCGTGTCGATCACGGTGAGGCCTTTCGGCGTCTCGACGTGCCAGAAAGTCCAGCCGTTGCAGGCATCAAGGCCCTGGGCGAGGGCGCCGATCCGGTGGATCGAGCCGACGGCTTCGCCCAACGAAAGCGCACCATCGGCGCGCACCAGCGCGCGATGGCGGCGCTTGGCGTCGACCAGTTTGGCGCCGGGCGTCAGCAGGCCACGCTCGAGCAGCGTGGCGAACGGCACCCGCGGCGCTTCGCGCGCGGTCATGAACGTGCTGAGCGACGGCTCGGGCATCGGCTCGATGGCGGCAATGCGCTTTTCGGCGGCCACGGCGTATTCTTTTTCGCGCTCGAAGCCGATAAAGCGCCGGCGCAGCTGGCGGGCGACGGCGCCGGTCGTGCCGCTGCCGGAAAACGGGTCGAGCACCAGATCGTCGGGTCGTGAAGCAGACAAGATGACTCGCGCCAGCAGCGCTTCCGGCTTCTGTGTCGGATGCAGCTTCTTGCCGTCGCGGCCTTTCAGGCGCTCCTCGCCGGTGCACAGCGGAATGAACCAGTCTGAACGCATCTGAACGTCGTCGTTGCCGGCCTTCAGGGCCTCGTAATTGAACGTGTAGCCCTTGTGGTCCGCCTGCCGCGCCGCCCAGATCATGGTCTCATGGGCGTTGGTAAAGCGGCGGCCGCGGAAATTCGGCATCGGATTGGATTTGCGCCAGACGATGTCGTTGAGGATCCAGAAGCCGAGATCCTGCAGCACCGTGCCGACGCGAAAAATATTGTGATAGGAGCCGATCACCCAGAGCGTGGCGTTCGGCTTCATCACGCGGCGGCAGGAGGCCAGCCAGGCACGCGTGAAATCGTCGTAGGCGGCGAAGCTGGAGAACTTGTCCCAGTCGTCATCGACCGCATCGACGCGGGAATCGTCGGGACGCTTGAGATCGCCCTGAAGCTGAAGATTATACGGCGGATCGGCGAAAACGAGATCGACGGACGCAGCCGGAAGCTTTGCCATTTCCGCAACGCAATCGCCAACCACGATGCGGGCAGACGGTGCGGATTCAAAACTCTCGCGGGGCGCCCTGACGGACGCCCCGCGACGCGACACAACCATGACCCATTACTCTGACTCAGGCGACGCAGCCGGCGACGCGGGACCTACAACCGACGTTTTGGATAATGACGCGCCAAGGTAAAAAACGAGTTACTTGCTTCTGGCTGCAACTAGGCAATAAATGCCGGGAAACATTCAGTTAATCGTTCGCTCGCGATGACCGTTTCAGTCGCCGACATGACAAGGACATCGAGAGCGCGCACACTTGTGAAGCGGATTTGGAGAACGGCCCATGCGCACCGATGATTTCCGTCCCAGCGACAACGTCGAAGACGATCGTGAAGCCAGTGCATCACGCGGCGGCGGCATGCCGGGCGGCGCCGGAGGGCTCGGCATCGGCACCATCGTCATCATCGGCCTGATCAGCTGGTATTTCGGTATCGATCCGAGCGTGCTGCTCAACGGCGCGCAAATTCTTTCCGGTGGCGGCAGCACGCAGCAAACGACGCAGGCGCCGCCGGCGCAGTCGGGCACGCCACAGGATGCCACCGGCCGCTTCGTCGCGCTGGTGCTCGGCAGCACCGAGGATACGTGGGGTGAGATGTTCTCCGCCAATAACCGCACCTATCATCCGCCGAAGCTGCGTCTCTATTCGGGCTCGGAGCCGGGCGGCTGCGGCATGGCGCAGTCGGCGATGGGCCCGTTCTATTGCCCACGTGACCAGCGCATCTATCTGGACACATCATTCTTCAATGACATGCAGACCAAATTCGGCGCCTGCAGCAACAGTAAGGCTTGCCAATTCTCGGAGGCCTACGTTATCGCGCACGAAGTCGGCCATCACGTCCAGGATGAACTCGGCATCCTTCCGCGGGTGACCCAGCAACAGCAGGCGTCATCGAGCAAGGCGCAGCCAATGCGTTGCAGGTGCGGGTCGAGTTGCAGGCCGACTGCTTTGCCGGTGTGTGGGCGAACCGCGCCCAGGCCAAGCACAACTTCCTTGATCCGGGCGACGTCGATCAGGCGCTGCAGACTGCGTCGGCGATCGGCGACGACCGGTTGCAGAAACAGGCCCAGGGCTATGTGGTGCCGGACAGCTTTACCCACGGCACTTCGGACCAGCGCAAGCGCTGGTTCCAGAAGGGCTTCAACGGCGGCGGCGTCTCCGGTTGCGATACGTTGTCGGCGGACACGCTCTAGGCGGGCGCTTCAATCAGAGGGCAGGCCGGGTTATTGTGGGTGCCTGAAGTACAAGGCGTACCGAAATGCCCGGCCTCGACGAATCCAAGCAGTTTGTACCGCTCAAGATCGCGGTGTTGACGGTCTCCGATACGCGTTCGCTCAAGGATGACAAATCGGGGGCGCTCTTGGTGCAGCGCATCGTCGCCGCCGGCCATTATGTCGCCGAGCGCAGCATCGTCACCGACGACATCGAGGCAATCCGCAGCCGCGTCAAAGCCTGGGTTGATGATCCGCTGATCGATGTTGTCATCACCACCGGCGGTACCGGCTTCACCGGCCGCGACGTCACTCCGGAAGCCGTCGAGCCGTTGTTCGAAAAAAAGATGGAAGCGTTCTCGGCGCTGTTTCTGGTCGTGAGCTTCCCGAAGATCGGCACATCCGCGATCCAGTCGCGCGCTACCGCCGGCGTTGCGAACTCCACCTACATTTTTTGTCTGCCGGGGTCGCCGGGCGCCTGCAAAGACGCCTGGGACGAAATCCTGGTGCATCAGCTCGATTACCGTTTCGGGCCGTGCAACTTCGTCGAGATCATGCCGCGGCTTGACGAGCATCTGCGCCGGGAAAAAGCGCAAGGGCTCGACGGTTTAGGGCTTTCACCGCCTCATTGCGAGGAGCGAAGCGACGAAGCAATCCAGGGCGGTTTGCATCCTGCGCTGGATTGCTTCGCTGCGCTCGCAATGACGGCTTACAAGCTCCAGATCCCAGTGCTCGCTGACCACCGGCGGGCCCCAATCCTGGTGGTTCTCGCTGCGCATCAGCGTAAAGCCGGCTTTCTTGTAGATGTGCCGCGCCGCGGTGAGCACGCTATGCGTCCATAGCGTCATCTTCCTGTAGCCGGCTCTGCGCGCGAATGTGATGCATTCGGCGGTGAGCCGCGCGCCAAGCCCAAGCCCGCGCGCTTTCGGATCGACCAGCAGCAAGCGGATGCGCGCAACCTCGGCCGAATCTTTGGCGACAAAAACACAGCCGACATTCTCGCCGTTCATCTCGGCAATCCAGCAGCGCTCATGTTTCGCATCGTATTTGTTGACAAAGTCGGCGACGATCTGCGCGCACACGCCTTCGAACGGTTCTTTCCACTGATATTCCTGCGCGTAGAGTTCGGCATGGCGCTTGACGATCCAGCCGAAATCGCCGGGCAGCGGATCGCGCAAGATGTAACCGGGCTGCTGTCTCTTCCGCGGGATCGGTGCCGAGCAACGTTTCGATCGTGTGCATCGCCGCCATCAGCCGCGACTGATCGTCCGCTTCGAGCCTGCCGAGCATCTTCGACACATCGCGCTGCGAGCGGGCGTTCAGCGAGGCCATGACTTTCTTGCCGCGCAACGTCAGGGCGAGGTGGCTGCGCCGGGCGTCGTCTGCGGAAGCGGTGCGCGCGATCAATCCGGCCTTTTCGAAGCTGCGCAGCACACGGCTCAGATACCCGGCATCGAGATCGAGCGCGCGGCCGACATCGCTGGCTGTCGGCAGGCGCCGCCGCCCGATCTCGTAAAGCACCCGCGCTTCGCCGAGCGTGTAGGGGCTATCGAGAAAATTCTTCCGCAGCACGCCGATCTGGCGCGTGTAGAAGCGATTGAAGCTTCTCACCGCGGCGACGCGGCGCTCGTGCTGTGCGGGTGCAGGCATGGCGAGAGTTTCGGTTAGATAGTTGACTAAGTCAAATATCTTGCTGCGCCTGTGGTAACGCCATGGAAGCAGTAAATTCTGGAGGTCAGGAGGCGGTGTGTGCGACCGTCGGCAATCGCACGATGTGCCGGCGGCCGATGCGGCGGATCAGGTCGGCTTCCGGGTTGTCAGCCGACAGCGAGTGGCCGCCGAGCGCTGTATAGAACGGCTTTGCGATCAGCAGTCCCTGTTCGGGGCGGGGCCGGGCGCCGAGCGCGGTTGCGAGGAACGAGAGCGCATCGCGCAATCCGGACCGTTCCGGAGCGCCGCGCCGGAACACCGCCGCACAGTCCGCATTGGCGCGACGTTCAGCAAAGCGCTGCGCGTCAGTGGT
Organism: uncultured Alphaproteobacteria bacterium; assembly: GCA_963807565.1. Taxonomy (GTDB): domain Bacteria; phylum Pseudomonadota; class Alphaproteobacteria; order Rhizobiales; family Xanthobacteraceae; genus BOG-931. Next base: position 290,805 of record CAWECH010000001.1, read on the forward strand.
CCAGGTCGCCTCGAGCACTATGCCCGGCTGCAGGAACAACAGCCATCGCGCCCTGGCTTTGGCGGCCCCCGCTTTGAGCTGAGCCGCGAGCGAACCGTCCGCCTCCACGAAATTGCAGCCGGCATGTTCGGCGACGACGCTGGTGTCATCGCGCGACCCGCCATCGGCAATGATGACCTCGCTGACGACTCCGGCCATGGCGCCGGGCACCAGCGCCGCCAGGGTCGGAACCAGGGCCCGCTCGGAATCTTTGGTAGCGATAATGACGCTCAGCATTTGACGTTCAGTTTTGACGCTCGACTTTGGTGGCGCATCGTTTTGGCGGCTGCGGCGTTGATAAAGCGGGAGTTTCTTACGGCCCAGCTTCGCGAGTTCCAAGGATGTTTATGAGGCAGGGGATCACGGCGATTTGTTCTTGTTTTGTTCACTCGGCGATACTAGGTTTATCCCCATGAGTGGATCGTCTGCATTAAAGCGCCCGCCGGCACCGCTGCCCTCTTCGCCGGCGGGCGTGTCTGGAAGCCTCGTCGACCGGGAGCGGCGGCGGGGACGCGGCACCGTATCCAACCTGTCAGGGCGCTATGAGGCTTTGGCGCGAGTTCCGTTCGATGACGGCTGGCAGGGCCTTGAGGATTTGCCGCCGTTCAAGACAACGGTGACGGCGGACTCGACCCGCAAGATCATCACCCGCAACGATTCGCCGGATATTTCCTTCGATCGCTCGATCAATCCGTATCGCGGCTGCGAGCACGGCTGCGTCTATTGTTTCGCGCGGCCAACCCACGCGTATCTCGGGTTGTCGCCGGGGCTCGATTTCGAATCCCGGCTGTTCATGAAGCCGAATGCGCCGGAACTGCTGGAGCGCGAACTGTCGGCGCCGGGCTACGAGCCGAAAGTCATCGCCATCGGCACCAATACCGATCCGTATCAGCCGATCGAGCGGCAGTACAAAATCATGCGCCGCATTCTCGAAGTGCTGGAAAGCGCCGGTCATCCGGTCGGCATCGTTACCAAGTCGGCGCTGGTGCTGCGCGATCTCGATATTCTGGCGCGGATGGCGAAACGCGATCTGGTCAAGGTTGCGCTCTCGGTCACGACGCTCGACCAGAAGCTGGCGCGCATCATGGAGCCGCGCGCGGCGACGCCGCCGCGGCGGCTGGAGACTTTGCGGCAACTGGTGAAAGCCGGGGTGCCATCGTCGGTGATGGTCGCGCCGATCATTCCGGCGATCAACGACGCCGAGATCGAGCGCATCCTTGAAGCGGCCGCTGCGGCCGGCGTGCGGCATGCCGGCTACGTGCTGCTGCGGTTGCCGCTCGAAATCCGCGATCTGTTCAGCGAGTGGCTGAAGGAGAATTTCCCCGACCGGCACGATCACGTTTTCAAGCTGGTGCGCGATACGCGCGGCGGCAAGGATTACGACTCGACGTGGGGCAAGCGCCAGACCGGCACCGGGCCGGTCGCCTGGATGATCGGCCGCCGCTTCGAGGTTGCCTGCGAAAGGCTCGGTTTCAACATGGAACGGCGCAAAACTACCATCGAGCATTTCCGTCCGCCGAAGCCGGCATGGCGAAGCAACTCGATCTGTTCTGACAGCGGTGTGTGCGTGGGCCCGGCGAGCCTCGTTGTGGGGGGAAAAGTGATGAACGCTGTTGTTCGGATGACGGCGCTAACGCTTGGCGTTGGCGATCTCGCGCGCAGCATCACGTTCTACGAAGCGCTCGGGCTTCGGCGGAACACGCGAGCCAGCAGCGGGGAAGAGGTCGCGTTTTTCTCCGTCGGCGCTGTCGTGCTCGCGCTTTATCCGTGGAACAAGCTTGCGGAGGATGCCGACCTTCCAGACTTACCACGGCCTGCCGGGTTTCGTGGCATCACGCTGGGATGGAACTGTGCGTCAACTCAGGAAGTCGACAGCGCATTCGCCCGCGCCTTGGCGGCTGGCGGGCGTGTGCTCACTCTTCCGCATAAGACATTCTGGGGTGGTTATTCGGGATATTTCGCCGATCCCGACGATCATCCGTGGGAAGTAGTCCATGCTCCGATGTTTCCACTGAATGAACGGGGTGCGCTGATCCTGCCGGCGTAATCCGTTGACGGACTGATCCGGTTGCGCACCATGGCGGCATGAGTCGCACTGCCGCCAAAACGAGTTCCACATCAAAACCTCGCCTGCCGTTGGCGGAGGAAATCGCCCGCCCGACGTTTCGCCGCGAGCGCGCCGCGCTCAAGCGCGGCGTGTGGCCGATTGCCGGCTGCGACGAGGCGGGCAGGGGACCGCTCGCCGGTCCGGTGGTGGCCGCGGCGGTCATTCTCAATCCCGACGATATCCCGCGCGGGCTCGACGACTCGAAGCGCCTCACGGCGGAGCGCCGAGAAATTCTCTATGAACGCATCTGCGCGCGGGCGCATGTCGCCGTGGCGATGGCGCCGCCGTGGCGGATCGATCGCGACAATATTCTGCGCGCCTCGCTGTGGGCGCTGGCGCGCGCCGTCAGAGCACTGCCGGAAGTGCCGCGGCTGGTCTTTGTCGATGGCCGCGATCGCATCGATGCCGGCTGCGACTGCCAGGCCGTGATTGGCGGCGACGGTCTTGTCGCATCCATTGCTGCCGCTTCGATTGTCGCCAAGGTGACGCGCGACCGGCTGATGATGTGTCTCGGCGCGGCGCATCCCGGTTACGGCTTCGAGCGGCATATGGGCTACAGTGTGCCGGAACATTTCTCTGCGCTCGGCAAGCTTGGCCCGACGGCGCATCACCGCCGCTCGTTTTCGCCGGTCGCAATCGCGTTTGGCGACCTTGCCGCCAAGACTGCGCAGCCTGCCGAAGACGTATTGCCACTCTGACGAGCCAGCCCTATACGCACTGGCCTTAAGCCGATTTTGGCGCGGGGCCGCATGTTCTTTGTACCTCTCTACATAGAGATACTGCGCTCGCGCCCGCTGCTGCTGTTCTGGGGCGCGACCCTGGCGCAAGCCCTGATCTGGCTTGCGGTGCCGATGCTTTTCTATTCGGCGCCGCCCGGCGATCTGCCACAACTGCTCGCTATCGGCCACGAATTCCAGTTTCGCGGCGACGTCGGCCCGCCATTGGCTTACTGGCTTGGCGAGATCGCGTTTCGCGCCGGCGGTCTGTTCGGCGTCTATGCGCTGTCGCAAATCTGCGTCGTCGTGACCTATTGGTGCGTCTACGCGCTGGGTCGTGCAATCGCCGGGCCGTCGCAGGCCGCTCTCGCCGTGCTGCTGATGGTCGGCATTTCACTGTTCGCGGTGCCGACGCCGGATTTCGGGCCGCCAATTCTGGCGATGGCGCTTTGGGCGATGGTGCTGCTGCACTATTGGCAAGCCGCGGTGCTGGGGCAGCGCCGGTCCTGGTACATCCTTGGCGTAGCCGCGGCGCTATTGCTGATGACCAGCGATGCCGCGCTGATCCTGCTGGGCACGCTGGTCGTTTTTATCGCGGCGAGCGACCGCGGCCGCGCCACGATGAATACTATTGAGCCCTGGATTGTCGGCATCGTGCTGACGGTGTTTCTGTTCCTGCATCTGTTGTGGCTGATGGGAACCGGTCACAGTCTGGCGTCATCGGCCGCGCGTTTGCACGACGCCGCAGCCGGGCGGGAAAATACCTTGGCCTGGCTCAAGCTACTGGGCACGCTGGTGCTGGCGCATGCCGGCGCCGCCATCCTCGTCGTGCTGGCGAGCGGCTGGCCGCGAAATTTTTCCAATCCGGCTCCGGTGATCGCGCGCGCGCCGGCCGCTGCCTTCGCCGCGAGTTTTGTAAAGGTCATCGCGCTGACACCGGCGTTGCTCGCAACCATCATCGCGGTTTTGATGAATTTCCCGATCCCAGTCGGCGGCGCCGCGCCGCTGGTGGTGTTGTCCGGGCTGGCCATCATCATGGCGGCTGGCGACAGCATTGAAATTTTCCATCAGCGGGTTGTGGGTTTTGCCTGGACCGGTCTTCTGATCGTGCCGGCATTGTTTGTTCCTCTGGTGCTGGTGCTGCTGCCGTGGACGGTCGGCACCGATCTGCGGGTCGAGCAACCCGCCAGTGCGATGGGGCGCTTCTTCGCCGAAAGCTTTGAGCGCCGCACCGGTCGGCCGCTCGCGGTCGTCACCGGCGACCCGCGCACCGCAGCTTTGGTCGCGCTTGCTGCGCCAAGCCGTCCGAGCGTCTACTTCGACGGCGATCCAGCGCACTCACCCTGGGTGACGCCGGACGACATCCGGCAAAAAGGCGCGGTGGTGCTCTGGGTAGCCGCGGACACCAATCCGGCGCCGCCTGCGGACATCAAGGAGCGTTTTCCCGATCTGGTGCCGGAAGTGCCGCGCGTGTTTGATCGCCCGGTGCACGGCCGCTTGCCGACGCTGCGTATCGGCTGGGGCATGATCAGGCCGGGCAGCATCGCCTCAGCCAAGTGAATCCAAACAGCCTGCCGTTTAAGCCGGCTTCCTTATGCACAGCGGGATGTGTGTGGCTCCGTCACGTCGCACCGTGAAATGATCTATCCTGCCCTGAGTGAGGGGAAGGGTAGCCATGAGTGAAGCCACGACGACAGGCGCGCAAAATCCGCAGCCTTTGCTCGAACGCTATTTCGGCCTCCGCGAAGCGGGCACCACTGTGCGCACCGAGTTTGTCGCCGGCCTGACCACGTTTCTGACGATGGTCTACATCGTGTTCGTCAATCCGCAGATCCTCGGCAATGCCGGCATGGACAAGGGCGCGGTGTTCGTCGCGACCTGTCTCGCGGCTGCGGCATCGACGATCGTGATGGCGCTCTATGCCAATTACCCGATCGCATTGGCGCCGGGCATGGGGCTGAATGCGTTCTTCGCGTTCACCGTCGTGCTGGCGATGAAATACACCTGGCAGCAGGCACTCGCCGCGGTGTTCTGCTCGGGCGTGATCTTCTTCCTGATTTCGATCTTCCGCATCCGCGAATACATCATCAATTCGATCCCGAGGAATTTGAAGTTTGCGATTTCTGCGGCTATCGGGCTGTTCCTCGGCATCATCGCGCTCGAGGAATCGAAGATCGTCGTCGGCAGTCCGGCAACGCTGGTCACGCTTGGCGACCTGCGCAATCCAGTAGCGATCCTGTGCCTGCTTGGTCTGGTCCTGATCACCGCGTTGAATTATCGCAAGATCGCCGGCGGGACGCTGATCGGCATTCTCATTGTCACCGTAATCGGCTTGCCACTGGGGCTCACCAGTTATTCCGGCATTGTGTCGGCGCCGCCGTCGCTCAAGCCGACGCTATTTCAACTCGACTTCTCGCGGATCACCGACGTGTCGTTCCTGATCGTCATTTTCAGTTTTCTGTTCGTCGATGTGTTCGACAACGCCGGCACGCTGATCGGCGTCACCCATCGCGCCGGCCTGACCGATAAGGACGGCAACCTGCCGCGCATGAAACAGGCGCTGCTGGCCGACAGCTTTGCGGCGATGTTCGGTTCGCTGATCGGCACCTCGACGACGACAAGCTATATCGAAAGCGCCGCCGGTGTTTCCGCCGGCGGCCGGACCGGGCTGACGGCGCTGTTCGTTGCGATATTCTTTCTGGTCGACGCTGTTCTTCGCACCGCTCGCCGGCATGATCCCCGCTTACGCATCCGCCGCGGCGCTGCTCTACGTCGCCTGCGTGATGGCGCGCGGGCTTGCCGAGATCGAATGGGACGACATCACCGAGTCGGCGCCCGCGGTGGTTGCCGCGGTCACAATGCCGCTGACCTATTCGATCGCGACCGGCATCGGCCTTGGCTTCATCACCTATGCGCTGGCGAAGATCATCGCCGGAAAGTTTGCGGAGGCGAAGCCCGCGGTGCTGGTGCTTGGCGGCAATCTTCGCAATCAAGTTCGCCATCGGCTGAGTAACTGGAGTCCGATGCGTAAAGTCGAGAAGATCCTCGTCGTTGGCGCCGGCATTGCCGGCTGCTGCGTTGCTATCGCGCTGGCGGCGCGCGGCTTTGTTGTCAGGCTCATCGAGAAGCAGGACGAATGGCGTTTTCAAAGCTCCGGCATATTCGTCTACAGCAACGGTCTCGCGCATCTGCGCGACGTCGGCGTGCTCGATGACGTCTTGAACGCCGGCTACGTCATCGAGAACGGGCGCAATATTTATCTCGATTTCCGCGGCGAGCATCTTGTCGATACATTCTATCCAGCGGCGGATGATGGCCGGGTGCCTGCGATCCTTGGGATCAAACGCGCCGAGCTGCACCGGGTCCTGGCGCATCGACTGCAGCGCTTTGGGCTGAGCGCCGACCTCGGCACCACTGTCCGAAGCCTTGAGCAATTTGGCGACCGCGTTTCGGTCGAGCTGTCAAACGGTCAGGTTGAGAATTTCGATCTGGTGATTGGCGCGGACGGTCTTCGCTCGCAAATCCGGAAACTTGCCGGTTTTGATGTTGCGCCCAGGTATTCCGGTTTAGGCGTGTGGAGGAGCGTCCATGACCGGCCGGCCGGCCTGCGCGACAAGATCATGATGATGAGGTCCCGGCAAACGATACGGGATCATGCCGATCAGTGCGGACAAGCTCTACACGTTCGGCACGATCGTCGAGCCTGACGGCAAGTGGTACGACCCGCAAACGTGGCCGGAGACGATGGCCGCAAAATTCCGGGAGTTCGAAGGTCCGGCCTCGCGTTTTATCCAGGAGCTTGGACCACGATCCGAGGTTCTCTACACCGCCGTGGAAGAGATCGTCATGCCGTTGCCGTGGCATGCGGGACGCATCGTTCTGATCGGCGACTCAGCGCATGCATCGACGCCATTCATGGGGCAGGGCGGTGCGATGGGAGTTCAGGACGCAGTGATCCTGGCTCGGTTACTGGATAGCGACAACGACCTCGCGACAATTTTGGCTGCCTATGGCGAGGCGCGCCAGCCGGTGTGCCGTTTCGCGCAGGATATTTCGCGGCGGGTCGGTGAGAATGGCGCGGCGAGCGCCAACGCATCGGCAACTGACAACGACCGTTTCCGTCAAACCGCACAGGATGATGTCGACGTCTTCTATGACAAACTCGCGGAATTGAGCAGTAGCGGACAGTCTGTCGTCGCGGATACGGTCGGCATGATCGCAACGGCACGATAAGGAGATTGCCTCATGAACGCTGGCGTCATGTCCTCGTGGCAAATGTGGGCGGTGCTTTCCGCTGTGTTTGCAGCGCTCACTGCGGTTTTTGCCAAGATCGGCGTCGAGAACATCAATTCCGATCTGGCCACTTTGGTCAGGACGCTCGTCGTCATTTGCGTGCTGGCATTAATCGTCTGCAGCACCGGACAATTTCAGAATCCGGCCGACATTTCCGGGCGCACTTATCTGTTTCTGCTGCTCTCCGGACTTGGTACCGGCGCGTCGTGGCTTTGCTATTTCCGTGCACTGAAACTCGGCAATGCGGCGCAGGTCGCGCCAATCGACAAGCTGAGCGTGGTTCTTGTCGCGATATTCGGTGTTGCGTTTCTCGGCGAGAAACTCTCGGCGCTGAATTGGCTCGGCATCGCGCTTGTGACAACGACCGTTTCCGTCAAACCGCACAGCATGATGTCGACGTCTTCTATGACAAGCTCGCGGAATTGAGCAGTAGCGGACAGTCAGTCGTCGCGGATACGGTCGGCATGATCGCAACGGCGCGATAGGAGATTGCCTCATGAACGCTGGCGTCACGTCCTCGTGGCAAATGTGGGCGGTGCTTTCCGCTTTGTTCGCAGCGCTCACTGCAGTTTTTGCCAAGATCGGCGTCGAGAACATCAATTCCGATCTGGCCACTTTGATCAGGACGCTCGTCGTCATTTGCGTGCTGGCATTGATCGTCTGCAGCACCGGGCAATTTCAAAATCCGGCCGACATCTCCGGACGCACTTATCTGTTTCTGCTGCTCTCCGGACTTGGCACCGGCGCATCGTGGCTTTGCTATTTCCGTGCGCTGAAACTCGGCAACGCGGCACAGGTCGCGCCAATCGACAAGCTGAGCGTGGTTCTCGTCGCGATATTCGGTGTTGCGTTTCTCGGCGAGAAACTTTCGGCGCTGAATTGGCTCGGCATCGCGCTTGTCGCCGGCGGCGCGATTCTGGTGGCGCTTGGCTGAAACTTACGCTGCGAGCGCCTTTTTGATCGCGAGAAAATCCCGCCAGGCCAGCCGCTTCTGCAAAGGGCTGCGCAGCAGAAACGCCGGATGGAACGTTGCCAGCGCGCGGATTTCGCGCGTGCCGGTGTCATAGGGGAACCAGCGCCCGCGCGTACGCGTGATGCCTTCCTTGATGCTGAGCAGGGTCTGCGCCGACGGGCCACCGAGGCTCACCAGAATATCGGGATTGGCGAGTTCGATCTGGCGGCGGATGAACGGCAGGCAGATCGCGGTTTCCTGCGGCGTCGGCGTGCGGTTGCCCGGCGGGCGCCACGGCACCACGTTGGCGATATAGGCTGTGGTGCGATCGAGCCCGATCGCCTCCATCATCAGGTCGAGCAACTTGCCGGAGCGGCCGACAAAGGGTTTGCCGGAAATATCCTCCTCGTAGCCGGGAGCTTCGCCGACGAACATCACCCGGCCTTGCGGATTGCCGTCGGCAAACACCAGCTGGGTCGCGGTATTGCGCAACGAACAGCCTTCGAAATTGTCCAGCAGCGCCCGCAAGTCGTCGAGCGTTGCTGCGGTTTTCGCAGCTTCGCGCGCGGCCATCGCCGCGGCATCTGGGGAGGCCGGTGCTTTCGCCTGGAACAGTTCGCGCGAGGATTCGTTGCGGATTGGTATAGGCGGCGGTGCGGGACGAGCAGCGACAGGCGGCGGTGACGGCGCCTCATCCGCCATGCGATCCACCGGCTCCTCGCCGATAAGTGCATCGGCTCCCGCCTCCATGTAAAAGGCGAGCAGGTCGCGTGCTTCCCGAGTTGACGAAGTTCATGGGCTTTGTCTTTGGCGGTGTCATCGTGGCGTCAAGTCTATCCGAGCGAATGCGGGCATGAAACACTGCTGTCGGCGCTCTCTGCCGTGCAATTGAACAGTTACGGATAAAAGCAAGATGTCCCGTTACAGGGTGATGAGCGACGATAACTTTCATGCCGGCGTCAAGGACGATCGCTCCGAGCGCGGCATCTACGCGACCGCGGCGGACGCGATCAAGGCCTGTCAGGCGATTATCGATGACTCGCTGCTTTGGGAATATCAGCAGTGCGCGTCGGACGAAGGTGGTCCAACGGGGCAGCAGCTTTACGACCGCTTTGCGGACTTCGGTGACAGTCCGTCTGTGGTGGCGCTTGAGGGCGCGCCCAAGGTCGATTTTGTGGTCAGGTCCTATGCGCGCAAACGTGCGGAAGAATTGACGGCTCCAGGCGAGGCCGCCGCGGTGCTGCGCCAGACTTTGCAGGAGAGCAAAGACCGCCGTTTGGCTGAACGCGCCGCGAAGCAAGAAGCAAAACCTGAAAATGAGCCTGCGCTCGAGAACGAGCCTGAGATCGCGGAACAACCGGCGATCGAAAAAGAACCGGAGCTCGAAAACGCGCCGGGAGCCGAAAAAGCATCCGAGATCGAGAAGGAGCAGTTGTCAGCATCCGAGATTCGTGAAGAATCGTCGCCTGTCACCCGGGAAACGGAGAGCGCTATGTCGGCGGCGGAGCTTCCGGCCCGGGAAGCAATGGAATTCGATGTCGTTATCGTCGGCGCCGGCCCCGCGGGGCTTTCTGCCGCGATCCGTCTGAAGCAGCTTTCGCCTGATATCTCCGTCGTTGTTGTCGAGAAGGGCTCCGAGGTCGGGGCGCACATTCTTTCCGGCGCGGTGATCGATCCGATCGGGCTAGACAGTCTGATCCCGGAATGGCGCAACGAAGACACGCCGATCAAGACACCTGTCACCTCCGATCGCTTCTATGTGCTCGGGTCTTCCGGTGCGCTGCGGCTGCCGAATTTCCTGATGCCGCCGCTGATGAGCAATCACGGCAACTTCATCGTCTCGCTCGGCGATGTCTGCCGCTATCTGGCGAAGAAGGCGGAGGCGCTGGGTGTTGAGATTTATCCGGGTTTCGCTGCTGCCGAAGTCTTGTTCGAAGGCGATGCAGTCGCTGGCATCGCCACCGGTGACATGGGTATCGGCAAGGACGGCGAGCAGAAATCAGGCTTCACCCGCGGCATGGAGCTGCGTGGCAAGTACACGCTGTTCGCCGAAGGCGCGCGCGGCAGCCTGACCAAAATGTTGATCGAACGCTTTGCCCTGGCGAAGGATCGCCAGCCGCAGAAATTCGGCATCGGCCTCAAAGAGCTCTGGCAGGTTGCCCCGGATAAATTCCGCAAAGGACTGGTTCAGCACACGATGGGCTGGCCGCTCGACAACTCAACCGGCGGCGGATCGTTTCTCTATCACTTCGACGACAATCTGGTCTCGGTCGGCTTTGTCGTCCATCTCAATTATCAAAATCCGTATCTGTCGCCGTTCGAGGAATTCCAGCGCTTCAAGACGCATCCGCTGGTGCGCGACACGTTCGACGGGCGGCAAGCGGATCAGCTACGGCGCGCGCGCCATTACCGAGGGCGGCTATCAATCGGTGCCGAAGCTGACGTTCCCGGGCGGCGCGCTGATCGGCTGTGCGGCGGGTTTCGTCAACGTGCCGCGCATCAAGGGCAGCCACAACGCGATGCTGTCCGGAAAGTTCGCCGCCGAACATGTCGCGGCGGCGCTGGCGCAAGGCCGTGCCGACGACGAGCTTGCCGATTACGAGGCGGCGTGGCGGTCGTCGCCGATCGGGCGCGATCTGTGGAAAGTCCGCAATGCCAAGCCGCTGTGGTCGAAGCTCGGCACGATTGCCGGAATTTCGCTCGGCGCGCTCGATATGTGGACCAACACGCTCGGCTTTTCGCTGTTCGGTACGCTCAAGCACGGCAAGGCCGACTTCGCGACACTCAAGCCGGCGGCGCAGTGCCAGCGCATCGCCTATGCCAAGCCTGACGGCAAGTTGACCTTCGACCGGCTGTCGTCGGTGTATCTGTCGAACACCAATCACGAAGAGGATCAGCCCGCCCATCTCGTCGTGCGCGATCAGGCATTGCAGAAAACGTCCGAGCACGATGTCTATGCCGGGCCGTCGGCACGTTATTGTCCGGCCGGCGTCTACGAATGGGTCGAGGAAGGAGGCAGCCCGCGTTACGTCATCAACGCGCAAAATTGCGTCCACTGCAAAACCTGCGACATCAAGGACCCGAACCAAAACATCAACTGGGTCCCGCCTGAAGGCGGCGGCGGGCCGAACTATCCGAATATGTGATTGGAAATGCGCCGCCGCGGCATTCGCGCGCTGGACCATATCGAAAACCGCCGCGATTTTGCCTCCCTTGCGGCCTAGGAAATCCACCGTCCTTGCGGGGGCGGGACAAAAAGTTCATTGTCGACCGAACGGTGCCGGGCGCCCGATTCCTGAATTTCCTGATGGAGTTATCGTGAAAAACTCGCTGCTGTCTGGGCACGTATCCTGGCAACAAGCCGCCATTGTCGGCGTTGCCGTTACACTGAGCCTGCCGTCGGCGCTCGCCGCGCAATCGCCGTCGCCGCAGGAGCTCAGCCATTTCACCACCGCTGGCAGTTACCTTGCCGCCCGTCACGCCGGAGCCGAGCGCGATCCGGCACCGCGGCAGCGTATTACCTCAATGTCCTGAAGGCCGATCCGAAGAACGCCGATCTGCTCAGCCGCACTTTCCTGTCGGTTCTCAGCGACGGCGATATCGACGAAGCGGCCAAGCTCGCCGACCGCGTCCTGCAGGCCGACAAGACCGACCGCATTTCGCGTCTGGTGGTCGGCGTGCGCGCGCTCAAGCAAAAAGACTATTCGACGGCGAAGCAGAATTTCGTGCAGTCGGTGCGCGGTCCGGTCACCGACCTGACCGCGACGATGCTGGCGGCGTGGGCGCAGTACGGCGGCGGCGACTCGCGCGGCGCGCTCGATACGCTCGACAAGCTGTCGGGTCCGGACTGGTACGGCATTTTCAAGGACCTGCACGCCGGGATGATTTCCGACCTTGCCAACAACAAGAAGGAAGCGGCCAAGCGCTTTGACCGCGCTTACAAAGTCGATCCGACGGCGGTGCGGACTGTCGAGGCTTACGGCCGTTTCCTGTCGCGCAACGGCAGCAAGGACGACGCACTCGCTATCTATCAGGCGTTCAACAAGGTATTGCCGGATCATCCGCTGATCGTCGAAGAGATGAAGGCGATAAACAACGGCGACAAGCTGCCGCCGCTGGTCGACTCCCCGCAGGCCGGCGCCGCCGAAGCGCTCTACGGGCTTGGCGCCTCGATCGGACGCCGCGGCGGTGAAGACCTGGCGCTGATTTATCTGCAGCTCGCGATCTATCTGCAGCCGAACCATCAGATGGCGCTGCTGGCGCTTGCCGATCTCTACGAGACGCTCAAGAAGCCGGAACTCGCGATCAAGATCTACGAACGCGTGTCGCCGACCTCGCCGCTGGCGCGCAATGCGCAAATTCAGATGGCCGGCGATCTCGATTCGCTCGATCGTACCGACGAAGCCAAGAAGCAGCTTGACGATCTGATCGCCAAGCGCCCGAAAGATACCGAAGCGATCCTCGCTCTCGGCAATATCCAGCGCGCCCGCAAGGACTTCGCCGGGTGTGCCGACACTTACGGCAAGGCGATCGACACGGTGGCGAACCCGGACAAATCAAACTGGGTGATGTTCTACTTCCGCGGCATTTGCTACGAGCGCTCGCACCAGTGGCCGAAGGCCGAAGGCGACATGAAGAAGGCGCTGGAGCTGTTCCCCGATCAGCCGCTGGTGCTCAACTATCTCGGTTATTCCTGGGTCGATCAGGGTGTGCACCTCGACGAGGGCATGGACATGATCCGCCGCTCGGTCGAGCAGCGGCCCGATGACGGCTACATCGTCAACTCGCTGGGCTGGGCCTATTTCCGCACCGGCAATTACGACGAAGCGGTCAAGAATCTCGAGCGCGCCGTCGAACTGAAGCCGGACGATCCGACCATCAACGACCATCTTGGCGACGCCTATTGGCGGATCGGGCGCACGCTGGAAGCGCACTTCCAGTGGTCGCAGGCCAAAGACCTTGGCCCCGATGCCGATGATCTGCCGAAGATCGAAGCCAAGATCAAAAACGGCCTGCCGGAAAACAATCCGTCGGCGGCCGACGCCGCCAAGCCGGGTTCGGACGGCGACGCCGATCAGTCGAAGAAAACCGGCAACGGCGGGTAAGGGGCTTGCGTGCCCGAACCGCTTGTCGAGGCCGCCCCGGCTAAGGTCAACCTGACGCTGCGGGTGTTTGGCCGCCGCGCTGACGGCTATCACGAACTCGAAAGCCTGGTTGTGTTCGCCGGCTGCGGCGACACGTTACGGTTTGCACCGGGCGGTGAGCTGGCGCTCACCGTGCGAGGGCCGGGCGCGGAGCAGGCGGGCGACAACGCCGACAATCTCGTGCTGAAAGCGGCGCGCGCACTCGAAGCGCGCAGTCCTGGCATCAGGCTGGGCACATTCGATCTCGACAAGCAGTTGCCGGTCGCTGCCGGGCTCGGCGGCGGCTCGGCGGATGCCGCCGCGGCGCTGCGGCTGATCGCGCGCGCCAATAGTCTCGCCATCGGCGCGCCGCGCTTTCAGGAAGCGGCGCGCACGACCGGTTCCGATGTTCCGGTCTGCCTCGATCCGCGGCCGCGCGTGATGCGGGGCATCGGCGATTTACTTTCAGAGCCGATCACGTTGCCACCGATGCCGGCGATCCTCGTCAATCCGGGGGTGCCGGTGCCGACCAAGGACGTGTTTGCCAACTGGAAGCCTCAAGCCACGCCGGTCCCGCTCGATCAGGCCGTCCTGGCACAGCTGAAGACCCGTGACCTGCTGCTGGAGTTCCTTGCGCTGCAGGCCAACGATCTCGAGGCGCCGGCGATCGCGGTTGCGCCGGTGATCGCCGAAGTGCTCGCGGCGCTGCGTAATCTTCCCAGCTGTGCACTGGCGCGGATGTCTGGGTCAGGTGCGACGTGCTTCGCGCTGTTTCGTAACGCGGGCGAGGCCATGATCGCCGCCGGAATGCTGCACCGGAGATATCCGCAATGGTGGGTGCAGGCGACAGCGTTTGGTGCTGCGCGCTAGAAAAAGAATTAATGCGTGCGCGCGATACAGAACTCGACAGTCTCGGCCAGCGCCGATTTCATTTTCGAGTCGGGAAATAGCGCCAGCGCGTCGCGGGCAATCGCGCCGTAGTGGTGGGCGCGGCCGATCGAGTCTTCCAGAGCGCGGTGTTTGACCATCAGCCCGATGGCGTGTTCGAGGTCGGCGTCGCTGGCTTCGCCGCGCTCGAGCGTGCGCCGCCAGAACTCGCGCTCTGCATCGGAGCCGCGGCGGAACGCCAGCACCACCGGCAGCGTGATCTTGCCTTCGCGGAAATCGTCGCCGACGTTCTTGCCGAGCTTGGCGGCGGCGCCGCCATAGTCGAGCACGTCATCGACCAGCTGGAAGGTGATGCCGAGATTCATGCCGAACGAGCGGCACGCGGCCTCTTCATCGCGCGGCCGCGCCGACAGCACCGGCCCGACTTCGCAGGCGGCGGCAAACAGCTCGGCGGTCTTGGCGCGGATCACCGCGATATATTCGTCTTCGGTGGTCGCGGTGTTCTTCGCGGCGGCGAGCTGCATGACTTCGCCCTCGGCGATCACGGCCGCGGCGGAAGAAAGAATATCCAGCGCCTTGAGGCTGCCGACCTCGACCATCATCTTGAACGCCTGGCCGAGCAGGAAGTCGCCGACCAGCACGCTCGCCTCGTTGCCCCACAGCATGCGCGCGGCGAGCCGGCCGCGGCGCAGTTCGCTCTCATCGACGACGTCGTCGTGCAGCAGTGTCGCGGTGTGCATGAACTCGACGGCGGCGGCGAGCTTGATGTGGCCGTCGCCCGCGTAGCCGGTCAGTTGCGCCAGCGCCAGTGTGAGGATCGGGCGCAGCCGCTTGCCGCCGGAATTGATCAGGTGATTGGCGACCTCCGGGATCATCGTCACTTCGGAGCCGGTCCGCGACAGGATCGTAGCGTTGACGCGTTCCATGTCCGCCGCGACGAGACTCACCAGGCGGTCGATAGAGGCTTCGCCCGGACTTCCAAACGGCAGGACAACGGCCACTGAGGCTTTCTCCACTAAGGACGCCCGAGCATAGAAACGGTAAGGTGAAGCGACAAGTACGGCGGCTTAACGCGTAACCGCAAGTAAACGTTGGAATAGCAGGTATAACGTCCAAGTAGAACGTTTATGACAGCGGTTTATTCCTGCAGCCGAAGTGGCCGTGGAATGGGGCAAAGTCAAGTCATGGCAGCGGTGGAGCAGGGCAGTGCGCGAACTGGTTCGCACCAATAATCTCGTCGTGATTTCCGCGATCGAGGCGCTGCTCAAAGGCGCCGATATCGCGCACATGGTCGTCGATCAGAACATGAGCGTGATGGAAGGCTCGATCGGGATTTTCCCGCGCCGCATCCTGGTTGACGAAGACGAGATCGATGCCGCGCGTCAGCTGCTTGAGGAAGCAGGACTGGCCAAAGAACTTCGCCCTGACACGCGCTGATATGGCTGTCGAACCTATGCCGGCCGATGTGAGCGAAGACGCGATCCTCGGTGGCCGCCTGATCCTGCGCCAGCCGCGGCGTGGGCATCGCTTTGGCCACGATGCCATCCTGCTGGCGGCCGCGGTTTCCGCTCACGCCGGCGAGCATGCGGTCGAACTTGGCGCTGGTGTCGGCGCCGCAGGTCTGGCGCTGGCGCATCGTGTCGGCGGGCTGTCCGTCACCCTCGTCGAAATCGATCGCGCGCTTGCCTCGCTGGCCGAAGGCGAATGCTGAGCGTAACGGCATGGCTGATCGGGTGCGCGCGCTCTGCCTCGATGCTGAAGCTGCTGCCGATGTTTTTGCCGCCGCCGGTCTTGCTCCGGGCTGCGCGTCGCATGTGCTGATGAATCCGCCATTCAATGTGGGCCAGCACAATGCCTCGCCCGATCCGGCGCGGCGGGCCGCGCATATCGGCACCGATGAGACGTTGAGCCGGTGGCTTGCCACTGCGGCGCGGCTGCTCGCTGCCGATGGCGTGGTGACGCTGATCTGGCGCGCCGATGCGCTTGCTGACGTGAAGGCCGCGCTGGCGCGCGACTTCGGCGGCGTCTCGATTATGCCGGTCTATCCCAAGCCCGGCGCGGCGGCGATCCGCGTGCTGGCGCGCGGCATCAAGGCGAGCAGGGCGCCGCTGACGGTGTTGCCGGGCTTGTTGCTCGCCGATGGCGACAACAAGCCAACACCGCAGGCGGAACAGATCCTGCGCGAAAATGTGGCACTCTCAATGACTGAAAACTGAAACGCCGGCGCTGCTTAGCCGATAGGCATCAAGCTGGCACAGAATCGGGCGCGACAGGGGAGGCCTGTTTGGCCCGAACGCGGATGGGAAGATACGAAAGGCCAACAATGACGCCGATCAACATCATGAGCATATAGATTTTCATTTTTAGTCCATGGCCTTTAAATCGATCCGGCGGTTCTGAACTAAGCAAGAAGCGTTCCAATCATTAAATTCCGGTTACTTGCCCGATTTGTCGGCAGTTCTTATGTGTTTCCGATGAGTGAGATTTCTTCGAGAGACAGCAGGCAGAGCGCGATTGGGCGGATACTGTCGCCATTGCGGCGGCTGGTGCCGCGGCGTTTCCGGCGCAGCGAACCCGTGGTGCCGGTGGTCCGCCTCCAGGGTGTTATCGGCATGTCCAGCCCGCTGCGGCCGGGCCTTACCCTTTCCGGCTCCGCCAAGGTGCTCGACAAGGCGTTTGCCGTCCCGAGAGCTGCGGCTGTCGCGATCGTCATCAACTCGCCGGGCGGCTCGCCGGTGCAATCGCACCTCATCTTCAAGCGCATCCGCGAACTGGCGGACGAGAAGAATCGCCGCGTCATCGTCTTTGTCGAAGATGTCGCCGCTTCCGGCGGCTACATGATTGCCTGCGCCGGCGATGAGATCATCGTCGATCCGCATTCCATCGTCGGCTCGATCGGCGTGGTCGGCGGCTCATTCGGCCTCGACAAGCTGATCGCGAAGATCGGCGTCGAGCGGCGGCTCTATACGTCGGGCGACCACAAAGGGTCGCTCGATCCGTTCCTGCCGGAAAACCCCGATGACGTGGCGCGGCTGAAGAAACTGCAGCGGGAAATCCACGACGGCTTCATCGCGCTGGTAAAATCGCGCCGTGGCAGCAAGCTCAATGGCCCCGAAAACGACTTGTTTTCTGGGGAATATTGGACCGGTACGCGTGGTCTTGAACTTGGGCTTGTGGACGGAATCGGCGATATGCGTGGCGTGCTGCGGCAACGATTCGGCGACAAGCTCGTTACTCCGCTGATCAGCGCCGAACGTGGCTGGTTCGGCCGCCGCACTCCGGGAGTTGCAGGCGGTGCCTTGCTGCAGGGGATATCGGGTGGTGGGTTTGCCGAGGACCTGATTTCGGCGCTTGAGGCCCGCGCCATATGGGCGCGGTTCGGCCTGTAAAGGCGGAGACGGAGAGCCAGGAGGTTTGCGATGCATCCGGCACTGGTTGTCACGCTTGGAATGGTGGGCGCGGCGGCACTGCTACGCTGGTGCGTGCGCGAAGTTCACCGCGTCAACACCGAGCTCGACGGCATGCGCGCGCGGGCGCAAGGTCGATCCGGTCGACCGCAAATCACTGCCGACATTGAAGCGCGATCCGCGGACCGGCGAGTACCGGCCGAACTGATCCGTCAGAACGATCACTGCCCCGGATCCTTGATCCCGCGGTCCTTCACGATCTTTCCCCACTTCTCGTATTCGGCCTTGAGAAACGTGCCGAACGAGTCCGGCGTGCCGCCGGCCGGCATCGCGCCGACGTTCACGAGTTTCTCGTGCACGCCCGGATCGGCCAGCGCGTCGTTGACCGCCTTGTTGATCTTGGCGACGAGGGCGGGCGGCGTTTTTGCCGGCGCCAGCAAGCCGTACCAGCTCGACGCGTCGGTGTTCGGATAGCCCTGCTCGGTGAATGTCGGAACGTCGGGCAGAGTCGGATCGCGCTTGTCGGAAGCAACGCCGATCGGCAGCAGCGCGCCGGCGCGGATTTGCGAGATCACCACCGGTACGTCGAGCACGACCACCTGGACCTGGCCGCCGAGCAGGTCGGTCAGCGCCGGCGCGGCGCCACGATAGGGTACGTGCAGGAAGTGTCACGCCGGCAGACGCGTCGAGCATCTCCTGCGCCAGATGCGGCGGCGAGCCGATGCCGGTCGAGGCGAACGGGATCGTGCCCGGTTTCGCCTTCGCCATTTCGACGAGATCCTTGACCGATTTCACGCCGAGACCCGGCTTCACCACCATGACCTCGGTGACCTTGGTCACCAGCGCGACCGGCGACAAAATCCTTCAGCGTGTCGTAGGGCATGCTCGCCATGATGTGCGGCGACACCACCACCGCGCCGGCGGTGGTGAGGAACAGCGAATAGCCATCGGGATCGGATTTCGCGATGTCGCCGCCGCCCATGGTGCCGTTGGCGCCGGGCTTGTTGTCGATGTAGACGCGCTGGCCGAGCAGCGTCGTCATCTTCTCCGCCACCAGCCGGCCGACGAAATCGGTCGGGCCGCCGGGCGGGAAGGCGACCACGATGCGAACCGGCCGGTTCGGATAATCCTGAGCCTGCGCGGCGTGTCCTGCCGCAAGTGTGAGGACTGCGCCAATGACTGCGGCTGCGTAGCGAAGCATTTCCATTCCCTGTCGCCCGTTTTCGGATCGTTGTTTTCTGCTACTTAGCATAATGCGCGGCGCGAATCGCAATTCCTGTCGCCGCAACCCCCGTCTTGACCTGCGCCAAGCCTTCAACCAACAACAGGCCGATGAGCCCCGACAGTCCGACCACCGAATTGCCGCCCTATATGCGCCCGGAACGCTCGTTTCAGGGGCTGATCCTGACGTTGCAGCGCTATTGGGCGGACTGGGGCTGCGTCATTTTGCAGCCCTATGACATGGAGGTCGGCGCCGGCACGTTTCATCCGGCGACCACGTTGCGCGCGCTCGGCCCGAAGCTCGTGGAATGCCGCCTATGTGCAGCCGTCGCGCCGGCCGAAGGACGGCCGCTATGGCGAGAACCCGAACCGGCTGCAGCACTATTATCAGATGCAGGTGATCCTCAAACCGTCGCCGGACGATTTGCAGGATCTGTATCTCAAGTCGCTCTACGCCATCGGCATCGATCCGAAGATTCACGACATCCGCTTTGTCGAGGACGACTGGGAGAGCCCGACGCTCGGCGCCTGGGGGCTCGGCTGGGAGTGCTGGTGCGACGGCATGGAGGTGTCGCAGTTCACCTACTTCCAGCAGGTCGCGGGCTTCGAATGCGCGCCGGTCGCGGGCGAACTCACTTACGGCCTCGAGCGCCTGGCGATGTACGTGCAGGGCGTCGAGAACGTCTACGATCTCAATTTCAACGGCCGCGACGGCGCAGAGCGCGTCAGCTACGGCGATATTTTCCTGCAGGCCGAGCAGGAATATTCGCGGCACAATTTCGAGTATGCCGACACCACGATGCTGTTCGAGCAGTTCAAGATGGCGGAAGCGGCGTGCAAGAAATATCTCGATGACGGCTGGCGCGCCGGTAGCAACGGCGGCAATCGCGGCCGGCATCTGATGGCGCTGCCGGCCTACGATCAGTGCATCAAGGCGAGCCATGTTTTCAATCTGCTCGATGCGCGCGGCGTCATCTCGGTGACCGAGCGGCAGAGTTACATCCTGCGGGTGCGCGAGCTCGCCAAGGCGTGCGGCGAGGCGTGGCTGGCGACCGAAGGCGGCGGCACAATCACTAGCGGAGGGGAGAGCGAAAATGAGCGAACCTGAAATCGGCGGACGGCGTCCGCTGCCGATCAACGTCGTGGCCGGCGAAAGCTATTGGTGGTGCGCCTGCGGGCGCTCCAAGGCGCAGCCGTTCTGCGACGGCTCGCACAAGGGCACCGAATTCCGGCCGCAGGAATGGAAAGCGACCTCGAACGAGGAAGTCTGGTTCTGCACCTGCAAGCGTTCGCAGCATCAGCCGATGTGCGACGGGAGCCATAAGGCCCTCACATAAATGCCCGATCTTCTGCTCGAACTGTTCTCCGAAGAAATTCCCGCGCGCATGCAGGCGAAGGCGGCGGAGGATTTGCGCAAGGCCGTGACCGACCGGCTGGTCGAAGCCGGGCTGGTCTATGAAGGCGCCAAGGCGTTCGTGACGCCGCGGCGGCTGGCGCTTGCGGTGCACGGCGTGCCGGCGCGGCAGCCGGATATCAAGGACGAGCGCAAAGGTCCGAAGGTCGGCGCGCCCGAGCAGGCCATCGCCGGCTTTCTGCGCGCCGCCGGACTGAAGTCGATTTCCGAGGCCAAGGTTCAAGCCGACAAGAAAGGCGACTTCTACGTCGCGGTGATCGAGAAGCCGGGCCGCGCCGCGATCGACGTGATCGGCGAAATCATTCCCGCCGTGATCAAGAGCTTTCCGTGGCCGAAGTCGATGCGCTGGGGTGAGGAATCCAAAGAACCCGGCGCGCTGAACTGGGTGCGGCCGCTGCATTCCATCGTCGCCACCTTCGGCCCGGAAACCGAAGACCCGGACATCGTGCCGTTCTCGGTCGACGGCATCAAGGCGGGGAACGAGACGCGCGGCCACCGCTTCATGGCGCCGCAAAGTTTTGCCGTGCGCCGGCTCGACGACTATCAGCAGAAGCTCGACAAGGCCAAGGTGGTCCTGGACGCGCAGCGCCGCCGCGACATCATCCTTACCGAAGCCAAGCAGCTTGCGTTTGCGCAAGGGCTGGAACTGGTCGAGGACGAAGGCCTGCTCAACGAGGTCACGGGCCTCGTCGAATGGCCGGTGGTGCTGATGGGCGCGTTCGATGTGAGCTTCCTGAGCATCCCGGAAGAAGTGATCCGCGCCACCATCCGCAACAACCAGAAATGCTTCGTGCTGCGCGACGCGCAAACCGCGAAGCTGACCAACAAGTTCCTGCTGGTCTCCAACATCGAGGCCGACGACGGCGGCAAGGCAATCGTCGCCGGCAACGAGCGCGTCATCCGCGCCCGGCTGTCGGATGCAAAATTCTTCTACGAGACCGATCTGAAGACGCGGCTTGAAGACCGGCTGCCGAAGTTCGAGCACATCGTGTTTCACGAGAAGCTCGGCACGCAGGCGGAGCGCATCGCGCGCATCGAAAAGCTCGCTGGCGAGATGGCGCCGCTGGTCGGCGCCGATGTCGCAGAAGGCCGAGACGCGCTGCGCGGCTGTGCAAGGCCGATTTGCTCACCGAAGTGGTCGGCGAATTTCCCGAACTGCAAGGCCTGATGGGGAAATACTACGCCGAGGCGCAAGGCGAGGATGAAGCCGTCGCTCACGCTTGCGAGGATCATTATAGGCCGAAAGGTCCTGACGATCTGGTGCCGGCCGATCCGGTGTCCGTTGCCGTCGCGCTGGCGGACAAGATCGACACGCTTAGTCGGATTTTGGGCAGTCGATGAAAAGCCAACGGGCAGCAAAGACCCCTATGCGCTTCGGCGAGCCGCGCTGGGCGTCATTCGAATTATTTTGGATAACAGCGTTCGCCTAAATATTGCGGGCTTAGTTCTATACCTAATGGGTCAGCTGGTTAGAGACGTGTATCAGGGGCTGTATTCTGGAACGAGTACGATATCCGGTAAAACTATCGCCCAACTCGTTAGCGGTTGGGCGAAAGGATCACAGCTTTCTGGGGATGAAACTTTCTTCTCCGAATGGATGAGAAAAATTGCTGCCGAAAATCCGGGATATTTCCCACGTTTGGTTGAGCAGACACAAAGCCTGCTCGCCTTCTTCGCCGAACGCCTAAAAGTCCAACTCCGCGATCAGGGTGCACGGCACGATCTCGTTGACGCTGTGTTCGCCCTTGAAGGCCAAGACGATCTGCTACTGATCGTCCGCCGCGTCGAGGCTCTCGGTAAATTCCTCGAGACCGATGATGGCAAGAACCTGCTCGCCGGTTTCAAGCGTGCAGCGAACATCATTCGCATCGAGGAGAAGAAGGACAGTCGCGAATACACCGGCGCGCCCGACGCGAAACTTTATCAGCAGCCGGAAGAAAAGGCGCTGGCGTCTGCGATCGACGCGGCTAAAGCCGAAGCATCAGCCGCCATTGCCAAGGAAGATTTCGGAGCGGCGATGCGCGCCATGGCGAGCTTGCGGCCGAGCGTCGACGCGTTCTTCGAAAAGGTGACGGTCAACGCCGACGACAAGGCGGTGCGTGAAAACCGGTTGAAGCTGCTCAACGAAATCCGCGCCGCAACGCGCGCCGTTGCTGATTTCTCGAAGATCGAAGGCTGAGTTCGCTTTCTCCGGCGAAGTATCGGTGCGACAGCCTTCCAGCGTCATGGCCGGGCTTGTCCCGGCCATCCACGACTTTGAGCCAAGGAAGGCGTGGATGCCCGGCACAAGGCCGGGCATGACGGCCGAATGGGGTCGTGCGAATCTTTTTCAAAATGCCGACTGAGCCGCAATCATGCGGCGGTGCGAATAGCCGAAAAGCATTTGATTCATCGGCTCAAATTTGATTTCGGAATTAATTCCTTGACGGACCCCGAGTTCTATGAACAAAGGGCTACAGCTCGCTCGTCGTGAGGGACGTCATCTGCAGCGACGGCTTTTGATGGAGCGGGTGCGGGTTCTGCGGATGGAGGTTCGTCACTTCTGTTCGCGGGCGGCCTGGGCATCATGCCCGTCCGGCATGTGTTCGGACTGCCAGGTGCTGGCTGCACTGGCGCCGGAGAGGGAGTGCAGACCTCCCGTTTGCATCCGGTGATTCCAGGAAGCGCTGGCCCGGGCCGGGTTGAGACGTAAGTCTCAGCAATCCGCTGTGGAGCACCGAAAGGTGACCGGCCTTTGTCATGAAGGCCGGGGCTGTACCTGGTAACGGGTGCAGTTCTCTACCCCCTGCACCGTTCGGTGCTCCGCTTCCCTCGTTATTGAGGGAAGCAAAAAAGCGTGGCCCCGTCTTTGGGCCGATCATTGCCACGGGTCACAACGCGCGGATGCCCATGCATCGCGAGAACGTTCCCCCACGCCGTCATTGCCGGGCTTGACCCGGCAATCCATGCAGAGGCGCCGCGAATGATTGTCGACAGTTTTGTATTCCGAGATTCGGCATGGACCACCGGGTCAAGCCCGGTGGTGACGAGGAAATGGGAGCATTCCGTTGCTGTGCGTATTGGCTTTGCCGGGCTTTCGCGGGCATCCGTTGTCGCATAGAACCGAATGGCGGCTTGCGCGTTAGGTCCTGCGGCCGTGAGTTGCGCTTTCCCAAAAACATTGAAAAACCGAGGTCAAACAATGGTCATCACAGCCACTGAGCTTTCTCCCATTGTCGCGCTCGTTGCCGGCATTCTGATCCTGATCATGCCGCGGCTGTTGAACTACATCGTCGCGCTCTACCTTATTTTCGTCGGCTTGGTCGGGCTCAATGCCGTCCATCATTTCATTCATTAGGCCGCTTGAATCCGACACGCTCCGCAAGCATTTCAGGTGTTCATAGCCGGGCCCAACGCAACGATCAGCAATGGCTAAATCTCGCGCAAAGAAATCCCGTCCGTCAGTCAAGAAATCCGCGGCCCGCAAGGCCCCCCTTAAGGCGAAAGCCAAGCGGGCTTCAGCGCCTGCAAAGGCAGCTCCGAAAGCGGCCAAAGGGAAATGGGTCTATGCCTTCGGCGGCGGCAAGGCCGCGGGCCGCGCGTCGATGCGCAATCTGCTCGGCGGCAAAGGTGCGGGTCTTGCCGAAATGGCGCAGCTCGGCCTGCCGGTGCCGCCCGGCTTCACCATCACCACCGAAGTCTGCACTTATTTTTACGACAACAAGAAAACCTATCCGAAGGAATTGAAGGCGCAGGTCGATGCCGCGCTGGCCGAGGTCGGCCGCATCACCAAAAAGAAATTCGGCGATTCTGGAAAATCCGCTGCTGGTCTCGGTGCGTTCCGGCGGGCGCGCGTCGATGCCCGGCATGATGGATACCGTGCTCAATCTCGGCCTCAACGACGAGACGGTGAATGCGCTCGCCGACAAATCCGGCGACGCGCGGTTCGCTATGGACAGCTACCGCCGCTTCATCACCATGTATTCCGACGTGGTGCTCGGCATCGGCCATCACAACTTCGAGGAAATCCTCGACGACCACAAGGATCGCAACGGCTACTCGCTCGACACCGATCTTTCCGCCAGCGACTGGTCGGAAGTCATCGCCCGCTACAAGGAGCGGGTCGAGGAGGAGAGCGGCAAGCCGTTTCCGCAAGACCCGCACGATCAATTGTGGGGCGCTATCGGCGCGGTGTTCAGCTCGTGGATGAACCAGCGCGCCATCACCTATCGCCGCCTGCACAGCATTCCGGAAAGCTGGGGCACCGCGGTGAACGTGCAGGCCATGGTGTTCGGCAACATGGGCGACACCTCGGCGACCGGCGTTGCCTTCACCCGCAATCCGTCGACCGGCGAACGGAAACTCTACGGCGAGTTCCTGATCAACGCGCAGGGTGAAGACGTCGTCGCCGGCATTCGCACGCCGCAGGAAATCACCGAGGAAGCGCGCAAGGAAGCAGGCTCGCACAGTCCGTCGATGGAATCGGCGATGCCGGATGCGTTCGCGCAGCTCAAGAAGATCCAGAGCACGCTGGAAAAGCACTACCGCGACATGCAGGACCTCGAATTCACCGTCGAGCAGGGCAAGCTGTGGATGCTGCAAACGCGCAACGGCAAGCGCACCGCGCAGGCTGCCTTGCGTATCGCGGTAGAGCTCGCGGAAGAAAAGCTGATCAGCAAGGAAGAAGCGATCACGCGCATCGAGCCCGGCGCGCTCGATCAGTTGCTGCACCCGACCATCGATCCCAATGCCGAGCGCAAAATTCTGGCGACCGGCTTGCCGGCGTCGCCGGGCGCGGCCTGCGGCGAGATCGTGTTCTCCTCGGAAGACGCCGAGGAACTCAAAGGCCAGGGTCACAAGGTGATCCTGGTGCGGGTCGAGACCTCGCCGGAAGACATTCACGGCATGCACGCCGCCGAAGGCATCCTCACCACGCGCGGCGGCATGACCTCGCACGCGGCCGTCGTTGCCCGCGGCATGGGCAAGCCCTGCGTCTCCGGCGCCGGTTCGCTGCGCGTCGATTACCGCGCGCAGACCATGACCGCCGGCGGCAGCACGCTGAAGAAGGGCGATATCCTCACCATCGACGGTTCGACCGGCCAGGTGCTGGCCGGGCGGGTGCCGATGCTCGAGCCGGCGATGGCCGGAGAATTCGGCACGGTGATGAAGTGGGCCGATGGCGTGCGCAAACTGAAAGTACGCGCCAATGCCGATACGCCGGCTGATGCGCGCACCGCGATAAAGTTCGGCGCCGAAGGTATCGGGCTCTGCCGCACCGAGCATATGTTCTTTGATGAGGATCGTATCCGCGCCGTGCGCGAAATGATCCTCGCCGATGACGAAAAAACGCGCCGTGTAGCGCTCGCCAAGCTGTTGCCGATGCAGCGCGGCGATTTCGCGGAACTGTTCCGGATCATGGGTGCGCGCCCAGTGACGATCCGGCTGCTCGATCCGCCGCTGCACGAATTCCTGCCGCACACCGAGGAGGAAATCGCCGAGGTGGCGCAGGCGATGGGCGCCGATCCGAAGAAGCTTGCGGACCGGGCAAGGGAATTGCACGAGTTCAATCCGATGCTCGGCTTCCGCGGTTGCCGGCTCGCCATCGCGTACCCGGAAATTGCCGAGATGCAGGCGCGCGCGATTTTCGAAGCTGCCGCCGAAGTGCAGAAAGAAACCGGCGTCGCGGTGACGCCGGAAGTCATGGTGCCGCTGATCGCCAGCAAAGCCGAGCTCGATCTGGTCAAGGAACGGATCGACGCGATGGCCAAGACCGTCGCATCGGAGACCGGCGCCAAGCTGAACTATCAGGTCGGCACCATGATCGAACTGCCGCGCGCGGCGCTGATGGCCGGCGAGATTGCCGAGACCGCGGAGTTCTTCTCGTTCGGCACCAACGACCTGACGCAAACTGCGTTCGGTATCAGCCGCGACGATGCCGCGAGCTTCCTCGGCATCTATACGGCGCGCGGCATCCTGCCGGCCGATCCGTTCGTTTCGATCGACCGCGAAGGCGTCGGCGAATTGATCCGTATCGCCACCGAGCGCGGCCGCAAGGTGCGCAAAAACATCAAGCTCGGCATTTGCGGCGAGCACGGCGGCGATCCCGCTTCGGTCGCGTTCTGCGACGAGGTCGGGCTCGACTATGTGTCGTGTTCGCCATTCCGCGTGCCGATCGCACGGCTTGCCGCGGCACAGGCAGCGCTCGGCAAACTCAAGAGTTCCGACGGCTGACCGCGGCGCTCTTCGATCGTAGTTAATCGATTGCAAATTTTGCGTTCGTTCCGTGGCTACGCGGGAAACTTTCGCTTTCTTTTGGCAACCATGATCGCGCGGACGCTGTGCGTGTTCACCGCGTGTGACGCGCAGTTAACATCTTCGCAACGTTAACCCGACAATAAAAGAACCCGTCGCATTCGCGGCACTTCAGTAGCGTTTGCATAACAACCGTAAGCGTTGCGTCAGGCGTCGGGGTCAGGGGTAATGGTTGCGTCGCGCGTACGGGCGATCGGTTCGTCGGTGTCGTCCTTCTGGTTCGGTGCGTTCTGTCTCGCACTGATGCCCACATCGATCGGCTATCAGGATCTCGCGGCGCTGCTCGCACATCCGGCGGGCATCGAGCAGGGCGTCGCCGAGCATCTGCTCATTTCGTCCTTCGGCATAGTTGATCACGCCGCTTTCACCTATGCGCGGCCGATCGGTACTTCGATGCCGGAGCCGCTCGGCTATCAGACCGTCAATTTCAATCCGAGCCAGTACGACGGCAATACGTTTCAGCTGGACGCGCCGCTGAATGTGCCGCCAGCCAGGCTCGAATATCCTAAGGTCAATCGCGCGCTCAAAGGCGATCGGGAGCCGATCGCCGGACGTCCGCAGGATCCGCTGCCGCATTTGCAGCCGCTTGAAGAAACTTCGGTGCCGAGAGCTCCGGTCGTTCCGGTGTCGCAGCCGCCGGCGCGCGTGTTGCCCGCGCCGAAACCGCTGCTGGTCGTGGAGCCTGAACTTCTGGCGCGCCTGCGCGCTGCCGCGGTGCCACCCGTGGCGCAGCCCGCGCAAGTGCCGCCCGCAACTCCCGTACTGAAATTCGGCATCGCGAAAGGCAACAAAGCGGCTACGTCGAAGAGCGTGGCGCCCCCGGCTGAGGATGACGCCGCGATCCTCGACAAGCCGCCGGAAATTCCAGCGGCCAGCGAAATGTATCCGCCGGGCGGACAGGATTCTTCGCTTTCAAACGCGTCGCCGGATGCGGTGTCGTTTCTTGAAGGTGACGCGGCAGCGGCCAGTTCGCAGACTTTCTTTGGCAACGGCGTGATGGGTGCGCCGAGCGGATTGCAGCGCTGGGCCGAAGGCGCGGAGCCGATCCTGGTGTCGCCGGTCGATTCCGGCATCAAGCTCGCCGCGTTCGAAGCCGGCGACGGCGCGGCCGACGTCGGCGGCGAAACCATCGCGAAGCAAAGTGACGCAGAGTTGTTACGAACACCGGCGCAGCGGCTTGGCCTCGGCGGCAAGCCGCGTCTGCAAGCCGAAAAATGCCTTGCCGACGCGGTCTATTTCGAAGCGCGCGGCGAGCCGGAGAAGGGCCAGCAGGCGGTCGCGCAGGTGGTGATGAACCGCGTGTTCTCCGGCTTCTATCCGAACAACGTCTGCGGCGTGGTCTACCAGAACGCCAACCGGCATCTCGCCTGCCAGTTCACCTTCGCTTGCGAAGGCAAGGACCTGAGCAAGATCGAAGAGCCGGACATGTGGGAGCAGGCCAAGCGCATCGCCAAGGCCGCGCTCGATGGCAAGGTCTGGCTCGCCGAAGTCGGCCACGCCACGCACTATCACGCCTATTGGGTGCATCCGAGCTGGGTGCACGAGATGACGCGGCTCTACCAGTTTGGCGTGCACACGTTCTACCGGCCCCGTAAGTGGGGCAACGGCGAGGACGATTGGGGACCGACTGCGGAGAAGGCCGAAATGCTGCGGCCGGACCCCGAGGCCCTTACGGAAAAGCCGCTGCCGCAACCGAAAGCCGAGTCTCAAGCCTCGGCGATGGTCTCCTCGACAGCCAAGCTCTGATCGGACATGCTCTGTCTCGGGAGCCGCGCGGTTCAGACGCGGCTGGGGGGAGACGTCATGAAATTCGCCATCAGAGCCTTCGTCGGAGCGGTGCTCGCGGCGGGACTGGCTGCCGCTCTCGCGCAGAACGCGGCGGCAGCCAAGCGCAAACATAACCCGCAGCCGAAGACCAACAAATCATCGACGGAATATCTGCGGGCGGCTCCGCAGAAATAGTCGCTACATTTCGATGTCGAGGCCGACGTCGAGATTGGTCACCGAGTGCGTGAGCGCGCCGGAGGACAGATAGTCGACGCCGGTCTCGGCGATGGCGGCAGCGCTGTCGAGGTTGATGCCGCCCGAGGCTTCGATCACCAGACGCCCGTCGACCATCGCAACGGCCTTGCGCATAGAGTCCAGATCGAAGTTGTCGATCAGCACGACGTCGGCGAGGCCGACATCCAAGACTTCCTGAAGCTGTTCCAGCAAGTCGACTTCGATCTCGATCTTGACCAGATGGCCGATGGCGGCAGTGGCCCGTGTCAGCACGGCGCGAATGCCGCCAGCCACCGCAATGTGATTGTCCTTGATCAACACCGCATCATCGAGCCCGAAGCGGTGATTGAAACCGCCGCCACAGCGCACGGCATATTTTTCCAGCGCGCGAAGTCCCGGTGTGGTTTTGCGCGTGCAGATGACACGCGCCTTGGTGTGGGCGATGCGTTTGACGAACTCGGCGGTTGCCGTGGCGATGCCGGAAAGATGGCCGAGGAAATTCAGCGCGGTGCGCTCGGCGGACAGGATCGCGCGCGCATTGCCGGAAATGGTCATCAGTTTGGTTCCGGCCTTGACGGTCATGCCGTCGCGGCCATGGGGCTCGATCGTGATCTGCGGTGACAGCCTGCGGAATGCGGCGTCAACCAGCGGCAGGCCGGAAATCACACCGGGCCTGCGCGCCGCGACAACGGCGCGGCCGGGCGCGTCCTCAGGAACCGTGGCGGTCGAGGTGACGTCGCCGGCGCGTCCAAGATCTTCCGCGAGCGTGCGTGTGATCGCCGCCTCGATTTCGAGCGGCGAGATGAAGGCGTCGGGGCGGAGCAACGATGGGGGCTGCGACATGATACGACCTCGGGTAAATCCTTAGCCAGCACAACACAGTATGGCAAACCCATGCGTCAGGTGTCTGCCCTGCCATGCACTGGCGCGGGAATAGGCGATTTCGTTTGGGTGTTCATGCCCAGCACCCTATATTGCGCGACTTTCTCGATTTGAACTTACTGCCGGGGCGACGATGACGACAACAACTGATCAAATCGCTTCTTCGCGAACGAGTCTGGCCGGCTGGCGCACCCCGACCATCGTCATCGGGTTCGGTTGCCTGATCGCCATGATTGCGTTTGGCCCCCGCTCGACGCTCGGATTTTTTCTGACGCCGATGTCGAGCGCCAATCACTGGGGCCGCGATGTGTTTGCTCTTGCCATCGCGCTGCAAAACCTGTTGTGGGGCATCGGCCAGCCACTCGGCGGTATAATTGCCGACCGCTTTGGAACTGTCCGGGTCATCTGCGGTGGCGCTTTGCTGTACGCCTGTGGCCTTCTGCTGATGTCGCACGCGACCAGTGCGCCATTGCTCGATGCATCCGCAGGCGTGCTGATCGGTTTCGGTCTCGCCGGCTGCTC
This sequence comes from uncultured Alphaproteobacteria bacterium, assembly GCA_963807565.1. GTDB lineage: Bacteria > Pseudomonadota > Alphaproteobacteria > Rhizobiales > Xanthobacteraceae > BOG-931. The sequence goes on from CAWECH010000001.1 coordinate 320,661, forward strand.
GTTCCCTGTGATCATGGCTGCCTTCGGCAAGATCCTGCCGACGGAGTGGCGTTCCATTTCATTTGGTTTCGGCACGGCCGCCGGTTCATTCGGCCAGTTTCTCTATTCGCCAATCGCCGTGGCGCTGATGGACGTGTTCGGCTGGCAGCAAACGTTGATGATTTTCGCCGTCACACTGCTGGCCGTGTTGCCGCTGTCGCTAACGCTGTCGACGCCGAAGATGACGGGCCAAGGTGCATCGTCACAATCACTTGGGCAGGCGCTCCGCGAAGCTTTTGCGCACCGGTCTTATCTGTTGCTGGTGCTCGGCTATTTCACCTGCGGCTTCCAGCTTCAGTTCATCACCGTGCACATGCCGTCTTATCTGGTGGATCGTGGTCTCTCTGCTCAAGTCGGCGGCTGGACCATCGCGACGATCGGGTTGTTCAATATTGTCGGCTCGGTGACGGCAGGTTGGCTCGGCGACCGCATGCCGAAGCGCTATCTGCTTTCGATCATCTACTTCAGCCGCGCCGCGGCCATTCTCGCTTTTATCTCATTCCCGGTGACGCCGGTGACCTGCCTGATCTTCGGTGCGACAATGGGGCTGATGTGGCTCTCCACGGTGCCGCCGACCAACGGCATCATCGCGCTGATGTTCGGCACGCGCTGGCTGGCGACCCTTTCGGGATTTGCCTTCTTCAGTCATCAGGTCGGCGGCTTCCTCGGGGTGTTGCTCGGCGGTATCGTGTTCGAGCGTACCGGCTCGTACAACGCCGTGTGGTATCTCGCGATCCTGTTCGGCGTGCTGTCGGCGCTGATCAATATGCCGATCGTCGAGAAGCCCGTGGCACGCTTGGCCGCGGTTTCGGCTTAATCGCGTCGTTCCTTGAACGTCCGTCGCCGGCCATTAAACTGGCGCCGAGAGAAAACGGCGGGGCAACGCTAAAAATGGCAACGTTCAAAGCGATCGTTATCGATAAGGCGGAGAGTGGTCAGAGCCGTCAAACTGACCGACTTCGACGACAAGGATTTGATGGACGGCGACGTCACCGTCGCCGTCGAATATTCGACCGTCAATTACAAGGACGGTCTCGCGGTGACCGGCAAGGCGCCGGTCGTGCGGCGGTTCCCGATGATCGCGGGCGTGGATTTTGCCGGTACGGTCGAAATTTCATCGCATCCGGCGTGGAAAGCTGGCGACAAGGTCATCCTCAACGGCTGGGGTCTCGGCGAAACCCATCTTGGTGCTTACGCGCAAAAGGCGCGGGTCAAAGGCGACTGGCTGGTGCGGTTGCCGGCGGGCATCAGCGCGCACGACGCGATGGCGATCGGGACCGCGGGTTACACCGCAATGCTCTCGGTGATGGCGCTGGAACGTGCCGGCCTGCACGCCACAGCGCGGTCCAATCATCGTAACCGGCGCGGCAGGTGGCGTTGGTTCGGTTGCGGTCGCGATCCTCGCCAGGCTTGGCTACGCGGTGATCGCGTCGACCGGGCGGCCGTCGGAAGCGGACTATCTCAAGAGCCTTGGCGCTAACGAGATCATTGATCGCAAGGAACTGAGCGGCCCCCCGCGGCCGCTGGCGAAAGAACGCTGGGCTGGTGGCATCGACGCGGTCGGCTCAACGACGCTCGCCAACGTACTGTCGATGACGCGTTACGGTGGTGCGGTCGCCGCCTGCGGCCTCGCCGGCGGCATGGACCTGCCAACATCGGTTGCCCCGTTTATTCTTCGCAGCGTTTCGCTGCTCGGCATTGATTCCGTGATGTGTCCATTGCCGCTGCGGCAGGAGGCGTGGCGCCGCCTGGAGACCGATCTGCCGCGCGACAAAATTGCGGCGATGACCACGGAAATTGGGCTTGGCGATGTGATTGATGCGGGAAAACGCATCGTCGAAGGCCAGGTCCGCGGCCGAATTGTGGTAAAGATTGGGTAAATAACCACACGGTGCGGTCACACCACCACGGCATCATCGGGGCTGGTATGGTAAGGGGACAGTTAAGAACTTTTGTTAACGTCGTGCTGACTTCGAAGTTGGAGTTGTCGATGTTGTGGCGTGTTGCAGTAGCGTGTGCGCTCATCCTGGGCGCTGGAGCCGCGTATGCCGAGGATCTCGATCCGGAGCAGGCGCGCGCGTTCGTCGTTGGGAAGCTGTTCTCCTACACCTGTTTTGACGGCACTGTCGGCATGGGCCGGATTTTCGGCGACGGATCGGTCGTCGGAACCATTCGCCCGATGAACCAAGGGCCGGTGCGCTTCGCCGCGTTGCCCGCCGGAACAATCCGGGTCAGCAGCACCTCAATGTGTGCGCACCTGTCCGGTCTGCCGATCGAACCTTGCTTCCGGGTCCAGAAGACCGACAATCGCAGTTTCCGCGGCTCGGTTTACGGCCTGTCGTTCGCATACTGCGATTTCACCCAGCACAATCCGCGCACGCGGCTGACCAGCAACGAAGCCGTGCCGCCGATGCTGGCGACGCCCACGCAGCCGAGGTCTTTTAGCCGAGCGCCCGCCGCAGCGCCTGCTGCGGTGACACCCGTTCCGACGACGCCTGTTGTGAGCGCGCCAATCTCCACCGCACTACGCCCGGCGATCGAGGAATAATCACTTCAACTCGAGCCGGAACGGCATGGCTTCATCGGCCATGATGCCGCGGCCGATAGTTTCGATGGCCGCGATCATCCGGCCGTTGCGGCTAAGCAGTTTGTCGGCGAGCGACACGATCCGGATATTCGGCGTTGCCGTTGGCGACGCCTGCCGCAGCGCTTGAGCGATATCGGTTTCGCTCCGATCCGGATTAAGCGCGCAAACGCTGGCATAGGCGCTCGCCGTCGAACGGCTGATGCCCATGTAGCAATGCACGACGAGCGGTGTGCGGCGGTCCCAGCGTTTTACGAAGCGCAGCAGGTCGGCGATCTGATCCTCGCCGGGCATGATGTAACCGTCGAGCGGCGCGGAAATGTCGTGCAACCGCAGCCACAGGTGATCTTGTGGCGCGACCTGTGTAGGGCGCACCAGACTGGCTTCGTCGCCGATCAACGACACGACGTGGCGCGCGCCGGTATCCTCGACGGTTTGATGCAGACGGGCGAGCGAGCAGACGTGAAATCATGGGTGTCTGATCACATAAGAATGCCCCGTGGCACAAGCGTGACGGCTATTCGGCGATCAGCTTCTTGATCCGCTCAGAATAGCGCGCCTGTGCGGTGTCCGCCGGCCACGGCTTGAGATAGTCGCGCTCCATGGTGGCGGAAACCGTCGGCGGGCGGCCAAAAAAGCGCCGCGCTTCGGCGGTTTCAAAACCGGCGAGCCGCGTGGCTTCGAGAAAGGCCGCGCCCTGGTCGGCAGTTTTGATGACGGCCTCAAGTTCCGGCGCGATCTGCGCCGGCAGACCAAAGCGGAGATGAATAGCGCCGAGCAGGCGCCGTTCAATCGCCTTGTAGTCGCCGCCGATCACGGCCTTGAACGGCGAAATCATGTCGCCGATGACATATTCGGGGGCGTCGTGCAGCAGTACGGCGAGGCGGCCGCTGCGGTCGAGCCGGGGCGCGCGGATGCGCGCTAGCGCTTCGACCAGCAGGCAGTGCTGGGCCACGGAAAATATGTGCGAGCCTCTGGTCTGACCGTTCCAGCGTGCAACGCGCGCCAGCCCGTGCGCGATATCCTCGATTTCGACATCGAGTGGCGAGGGGTCGAGCAGATCAAGCCGCCGGCCTGACAGCATGCGCTGCCAAGCACGTGGAGCGTCGCTGCCGCGCGAGGGTGCTTTGCCGGGCGGCTTGTGTGTCGGCTTACTTGGCAATCTTCTGAACAGCCTTGTGGCGATGACAGGTCACGATGTGATCGTTGACCATGCCCACCGCCTGCATGAAGGCATAGACGATGGTCGGCCCGCAAAACTTGAAGCCGCGCTGCGCCAGTTCCTTGGAGAGCGCGCGCGATGTCGCGGTTTCCGCCGGGACCTGACGCGTCGTCTTGAAATTATTGATCTTCGGTTTGCCGTCGACGAAGTCCCAAAGGAGTTTCGAAAAGCCTGGGCCTTTTTCCATGATCTCGAGCCAGGCGCGCGCCGAATTCACCGTGCCTTCAATTTTGGCGCGATTGCGCACGATGCCGGCGTCGTTCATCAGCCGCTCAACTTTTGCCGGACGGTAGCGCGCGATCTTTTCCGGCACGAAGCCATCGAACGCGTGGCGAAAGTTTTCGCGCTTGCGCAGGATCGTGATCCACGACAAGCCGGCCTGGAAGCCGTCAAGGATCAGCTTCTCGTAGAGCGCGCGATCATCGTATTCCGGCACGCCCCATTCGTTGTCGTGATAGGCGACGTAGAGCGGGTCGTCTTTCGGCCAAGGACAGCGAACGAGACCGTCGGCGTGAACGATAGCTGGCGGTTTCATCCGGCAGCCTCGGCTTCTCCCGGGAAGGCAAAATGCGCCCAATCCGGTTTGACGAGATGGATCGTTGTTTCGCCGGCAATAAGAGCTTCGTTGCCCGCGATTGCCTCGGCGGCGCGATCGAGACGCAATAGTGCGACGGCACGCCCCTCGGAAGACGAACCCATGGTGCCTATCTGACGGTTTCCGGCGGTGACTTGTGTGCCTACTTCCGGCGCGGTGCCCTCGTACCGGACCGGTACCGCGCGGGTGCGTGCGGTGCCGCGATGTTGCATTCGCGAAACCACCTCCTGGCCGATGTAGCAACCCTTGGTGAAATCGATACCGCTGAGCTGATCCATATCGCTTTCGTGCGGAAAGGCATCGCCATAGGTAAAATCTGCGCCGCCTTGCGGCACGCCGAGCGCGATGCGGTGCGTCTCGTATTGATCGGCGCCGACCAAGCTTGCGCCAAGTTCCGCGGCGGTCGCGGTGGCAAGATGCGGCGGCAATATCACGCGAAGGCCAAGCGCTGGCAGGCGGGGATCAGGGTAGGCGAGACCTTGGCTCGCCGTGCCGCTGCCGTCCCAGACAGCGAGCACACCGAGAATCTCAGATAAATCCTCGATCAAGACCTTGGCGCGGAGCTTGTAGAGATTGAGCTTGGCGATCAGCGCGGCCGCGACTGCGCGGGGGACATCGAGGAAAAATCCGCCGCCGTCGTGCGCCGGCGCCTCGGTCACGATGAAATCCGCAATGATCTTGCCTTGCGGCGTCAGCAGCGCACAAAATCGCGCTGTACCGGGCATGACCTGCAAGACATCGGCGGTGACCAGGCCGTGCAAAAAAGGCCGTGCGCCGTCGCCGACGATCTTCACCACGCCACGATCGGGCAGAAGGGCTGCTTTCATCCGGAAATTCCGCCTCCGGAAGGCAACGTAAGGCACCCGCGAACGCCTCTCAAGGGTTGGGCATTCGTGCCGGAATCTGCGGTGCGGGAATTGCCGCGGCTATTGCCGCGCGATCTGAACCGAAAATTCGCCGTTGCGGATGCGGGCGCTGAGATTTTCCGCGTAACGAGCGGCGGCCTCCTCGCCGTAGGTTGTGGTCAATTCCGCAATCGCGAGAAACAATGCGGTCTGCGCCAGGCAATCGCCGTCGATGCCTTCATGCGTTGCCTCAAGCCACGCGTCGTGCAGATAAGCAAGTGCAAGCTTTTTTTGTTCGTGGTCCGCGAGCGGTTCGCGGGCAATCAGATTTGCTGTCGCCGTCGTCATTTTATTTTTTCACGCCCCAGCGGCGTCCCTGTCCGCAGCCAAACTAGCATGGCGGAATTGCCGGCAAAGATCGAACCTTTAGGCACGGTTAATTCGAAAAGATGCTGATTTTACGGCCTAATTGGCGTATCGGGCGGTGACATCGCGGGCGATGCTGGCGCCTTCTTCCAGATAGCGGCGGATGACGACCACCGCTGCCGGGGTGCAGGTCCGGTAGCTTTGCTGGAAACTGCGATAGCCGCGGTTGAAGCTTGCGATCATCTGATCGTGCCGGTCGCCCGCCGGCATTTCGGTATCGATCAGGGCTTGCGCCTGTTCGCGCCATTTCTGGCCCTCGTTGGTGCCGCAGATGCCGCGCAGGAAATGCAGCGCGCCAAGGATTTCCGCGAGCCGTTGCAAATTCTGATCGTAGGGTGCGGGTTCTGTCAGGGCGGGCGGCACCGGCGCGGCTGATTGCTGTCCCTTTGGCTGCGGTGGCAACTGGGATTTTGGCTGCGCCGGCGCCTGGGGCCGCTGTTGCTGCTGATAGGGCTGATCGCGATATTGCGGTTGCGCGCCGGGCGTCGGCGGAGAGCCAAAAAACTGCGCGCTCGCCGAACTTGCGGTCAGGAGCAGTGCCATCGACAGGACGGAGAGGGCTTTCAACATTGGCATAAACATATGTGGCGAACCAATTACCCGGCAAGCACCGGTACGCGGCTTCGTTGAGACGTACTATGGGGCTGCAGCAAGGCGTTCTTGGGCGGCGCCGACGATCAGAGCAAGGCCTTCTGTCGTCTTCAGATCAGCAATTGCGGATGGTTCAAGCCAATGCGCCTCGCCCAGCTCTTCATTGAGCGAGACTTCGCCGGATATCCAGCGGGCGGCAAACGGCAGAATGACGAAATGCCGCTCGACCCCGCCCTGCGCGTCGCGCGCGATGGCCTGCCGATAACCGGCGAGGCCGACCGGCTCGACTTCGAGGCTGGTCTCCTCCATGACTTCGCGAACCACGGCCTCTTCGAGGGTCTCGCCAAGCTCGACGCCGCCACCAGGCAGTGTGTAGAGGCCATTCGCTGGAGCGCGCGCCCGGCGCACGATCAGCACGTGCCCATCGCGGAAGATCGCCGCGCTGACTGCGAGGTAAGGACGCGTTGGATAAGTCCGCGATCGTTCGTCGTTATTCATCGCTTCCCGCCTGGTTTTCGCTAATCTTGGAAGGTTGCGTCCGCTCTGGATTGCGTTCGGATCGGTAATTATCTGCTTGGCCGAGGTCATTAGACCATGTGCGGACGCTATGTCATCATTTCTACGCCGCAGGCGATCCGGGCGATGTTCGGCTATGGCGAATTGCCGAATTTTCCGGCGCGTTACAACGTCGCCCCGACCCAGCCGATACCGATCGTGCGCCTGCACGATGGCAAGCGCTCTTTCGCGTTGATGCGGTGGGGAATGCTGCCGTCGTGGGTCAAGGATCCGAAGACCTTCCCGCTGTTGATCAATGCGCGCGGTGAATCCGTTCTGGAAAAGCCGGCTTTCCGTCACGCCATGCGCCGGCGCCGCTGCCTGATCCCGACTGATGGCTTTTATGAATGGCAGGTTGGCCCGCCGAAGCGGCCGTTTTTCGTGCGCGCCAAACGTGATGCCGCTGGCGCAGTGCCGCCGCTGGCCTTTGCCGGTCTCTACGAAACCTGGACCGGACCGAACGGCGAGGAGATCGATACGGCTGCGATCATTACCACGCGCGCGAACCGTCCGCTGTCCGCAATTCACGATCGTATGCCGGTTTTCGTTCCGCCGGCAGCGTTCGATCTCTGGCTCGACTGCGCAAACGTCGAAGCCGATGTGGCTGCCGCCCTGATTGCGCCGGCAGAGGACGATCTGCTGGAAGCTTACGAAGTTTCGACGGCGGTCAATCGTGTCGGCAACGATTCCGCTGCGCTCATCGAGCCTGCCGCAATCGAGGCGCCGCGGATCGCGCCGCCGCCATCAACCGATCTTTTCACCAGAGAAAAGAAGCCGCGTCCGAGGAAAGCGCGCGAGCCAGACGGTCAGGCTTCGCTTTTCTAGTCGCGCAGCCGCGCCGTTGCGGCCATGATGATAGCGGCAATCACGTTGCCGCTGATGCTAAGCAGTATCGGAACCGTGTAGCTGTGCGTCGCATCGAACGCATAACCGGTTGCGCTCGGGCCAATCAATGTACCGATGCCGGCGCTGGTGTAGAGGATTCCGATCAGCCCGCTGACATTGCGGCCTCCGAAATAGTCCATCACCACGGCCGGGAAGCAGCGCGACCCAGCCGCCATAGGCGGTTCCAAAGATGAAGGCGAATAGGGCGAGCGGCCAGAATTGAGTCGAACTCACCCAGATAACCAAACCGAGCGCCATTCCGGCAAACATGCCGACCAGCGAGAGCTCTCGGCCAAGCCGGTCCGCCAGACCGCCAAGAAAAAAGCGTCCCACGGTACTACCGACGCCGATCACGCTGACCAGCAGCACGGCGGAAGATTGCGCGATGCCGTGATCGGTGGCGTAAGGCGTCAGGTGGACGAACGGAACGAACACGCCGAACGAGCAGGCAAGGCACGCGGCATAGAGCCCGATGAAGCGCTTCGATCTGACAGCGTCGGCGATCGAAGTGCCGGATGCTGCAACGGACGGGCTTTGCGGCTTTGCGAGTTCGCCATCGGGACCAAGCCCACGATCGCGTGGATCGTTTTCAATGAAAAGCGCCATGCCAGCGCCGATGATGACGGCAACGACGCCGAGAACGAGATAAGCGTCGCGCCATCCCCAAATACTGATGAGCAGCGCGGCAAACGGCGGCCCGACCAAAGTTCCGGCGCCGATGCCGGTTGAAGCGAGGCCGGATGCAAAGCCGCGGTGTTTGACGAACCATCGTTGCACCGCGCCCATCGCGGGAACGTAGGAGCAACCGACTCCGAGGCCGACGCCGAGACCGTAGGCGGCATAAACGGCGGGTAGGCTTTGCGCGAAGCTTGCCAATACCAGCCCGGCGCCGATCAGGATTATTCCGGTCAGAACGACGCGGCGCGACCCCCAGCGATCGGCAAGCGGCCCACTGACTGCGCCAAGCCCGAAATAAAGAAATCCAGCCAGTGAGAACACCAGCGATACCGAGCCGCGCGCTGCGCCGAAATCTCGCTGCAGCGATTCGATAAAGGCGCTGAAGGAATAGACACAGCCAAAGCCGACGAATGTCACAGCAAATCCCGCCGCGACGACGTACCAGCCGTAAAACAGGCGTGGCTGTTTGAAGGGTGCAGGAACGCCGGTCAAGCCCATCTCCATTTGCTGTGCCTAACATCGGTACGTGCCGAAGCATTGGCCACCCGGTTTACTTCGGCCAAGAGCGAAGTATCGCGCGCGGTTCTATTCCTTGGGCTTTTGGTTCTTCCCCGGTCGCCGGCGGGTGCTAAAGTTGACCGGTAAAAGACGGGAGGAAGCGATGCCCGCGATCGAACTGACGCGGCGGTCCCTGTTGGTCGCTGCGGCGGCCGCTGGGGCCGGTGCGGCTCGGGCGCAAACGCCGTGGCCGGAACGGCCGGTGCGGGTGATCGTGCCTTATCCGCCGGCGGGCGGCGCCGATACCACGGCACGTATCATCTACGCGAAGCTTGGCGAAGATATCGGACATCAATTCGCCATCGAGAACCGCGGCGGCGCTGGCGGTACCATTGCAGAAGCAATCGCCGCCAAGGCGGATCCTGACGGCTATACTATCCTGCACGATGCGACGGCATTTTCGGTGAATGGCGCGCTTTATGAGAATTTGCCGTTCGACTACAGCAAAAGTTTCGATCCGGTATTTCTGGTCGGGCTGGTGGCAAATATCCTGGTGGTGACGCCGTCACTGCCGGTGAGTACTGTTGCTGACGTCATTGCTTACGCCAAGCGTTCGCCGGACGGCATCGACATGGCGTCGTCAGGCAACGGCACGCTGCAGCATCTGCTGCTGGAGCTGTTCGCGCGCACCGCCGGCATCAAGATCAATCACGTGCCGTATCGCGGCGGTGGCGAAGCGGTCAAAGACGTCATGGCCGGGCAGGTGAATTTCGTTTTCTCCAACGGCTCGTCAGTGTTCGGGCTGGTCAAGTCGGGAAAAGTCAAAGCCATCGCACACACCGGCAAAGGCCGGCTGCCGACTCTGCCGGACATTCCGCCAATGTCGGACACGTTGCCAGGATTTGAAGGCTACGACTGGAATGGCGTCTTTGTTCCGCACGGTACGCCGGATGCGATCGTCAGGAAGCTCAATGCCGGCCTCAACACAGCGCTGATTTCGCCGCAGGTGACGGCGCGTTTCGCCGAACTCAACGTCGAGTCGCACCAGAATACGCCGCAGGAATTCGGCGCTTACGTCGAAAGCCAGATGCAGCTCTGGAACCGGATCGTCAAGGAAGCAAACATCAAGCTTGGCTGAGAGGTCGTGGCCCTGTGTCGATCGAAGCTGACAATATAGTCGCGCAGCGCGATCTGCATTCGCGCAAGGGCATTGTCCCAGCTCCGGCTCTCGTCCTGCCGGAATTGCCGCGCTGTCGGATACCAGGGGCTGTCGTCGCGATTAAGTAGCCACCGCCAGCAGGTCGCATAGCGGTTGAGCAGCCAGAACGGCTTTGCCAGCGCGCCGGCGAGATGCGCGACCGATGTGTCGACCGCGATGACGAGATCGAGGTTCTCGATCAGCGCGGCGGTATCGGTGAAATCGTTGAGTTCGTCGGTCCAGTCGATGACCCGCTCGCGTAAAGCGCTGCTCTGGATCTGCGCGACTGCGTCATCGCCTTTTTGCAAGCTGAAAAAGTCGCAGCCGGCGACGTCCAGAAGCGGGGCAAGCCGGTCGAAAGTCAGACTGCGCTGCCGGTCGATGCGGTTTGAACCGGGCAATTCCTTGCGCGGATTGCCGGCCCAGACCAGGCCAATACGCGGCCTGTCATGCATGCCGAGCCGGTCACGCCATACGCCGATTTTGTCTTGCGGCGCTGACAGGTACGGCATCCGCGCCGGTATCGTCTCAAGCAGCGTTCCGAAGGCAAGCGGCAGGCTGAGCAATGGGCAATGCAGATCGAAGTCAGGCAAGGGATCGCCGCGCGCCACGACCGTTGCGCCGCCCGCAAGGCTTGTCATCAAACCGTGCAGCGGCTTCTGCACCTCAAAGATGACCTGCCCGGCACGTTCGGCAACATATGGCAGGTAACGGCAGAATTGCAGCGTGTCACCGAGGCCCTGCTCGGCATGGATGAGAATGGTCTTGCCTGCGATGTCGTCGGAGCCGCGCCATTGCGGCTGCGCAAACGGGCGTTTGGTGCTCTGTAGCTGCGCAATGTCCCAGCGCCACTCATGATCCTGCCAGCCGCGCGCGAAATCGCCGGCGAGGAGCCGCGCAGCGCCGGCGTTGAACCGCGCATCGGCAAAATCGGGCTTGATGCCGATGGCGTTGTCATAGCTTGCCAGCGCTTCGGCAAAGCGGCCCATCTCCTGCAACACGCTGCCGCGATTGCAGTGGGCTTCGACAAAGTTCGGCTGCAGCGCGATGGCGCGGTCGTGGCTCGCCAGCGCCTCGTCGAAGCGCTGCAATTGCCGCAGCGCATTGCCGCGGTTGGAGTGGGCTTCGGCGAAATCAGGCTTGAGCGCGACAGCACGGTCGAAGTCGGCCAGCGCTTCGTCGCAGCGGTCGAGTTCGTGCAGCGCGTTGCCGCGGTTGGACCAGGCCAGTGCGAAGTCAGGCTGCAACACCAAGGCGCGGTCGTAGGAAACCAGCGCTTCGTCAAATCGCCCGAGGGCGTGCAGGACACTGCCGCGATTGGACCAGGCTTCAGCATAGTCCGGCCGCAGCGCGATAGCGCGATCGATGTCGACGAGGGCTGGCTCAAACCGCTTGAGTTCGCGCAACACGTTGCCGCGATTGGAATAGGCTTCCGCGTAATCCGGCCGCGCCGCGATGGCGCGGTTGTAGCTCTCCAGCGCCTCATCGTGGCGCTTCAGTTCCTTGAGGACGTTGCCGCGGTTCGACAGCGCATCGGCGTAATCCGCTTTTACTGCTAGCGCGCGGTCATAGCTTTCCAGTGCTTCGTGGGGCCGGTGCAATTCCTTGAGCGCGTTGCCGCGGTTGTTCAGGGCGTGGATATTCTTGCGGTCGCGCCGCAGCGCCAGATCGAAATGGCGCAGCGCTTCGGTATGATTGCCGCGCTGGTGAAAGACGACGCCGAGCAAATGACGGCTGTCGAAGTGATCGGGCCGTGTTTCCAGGACGCGACTATAGACTTGTTCCGCTTCCGCCAGCCGGCCGGCGCGATGGTGCGCCAGGCCTTCGGAGAATAGCGTCATGGCCGCGGACGGCTGCGGCTTTTGTGCCGCGCCACCTTTGGCCAACTGGCTGAAACTCAGGTTTGATTGCTTCACCAGCGCCCGCCGCGGGAATCATGCCCAAGCGTAGTGAGCCGCCGTATCGTTAATCATTCATTAATCGGCCAATAATTGGCGCGATCAAAGCACTTTGCCGGGATTGAGGATGCCCTTCGGATCGAGCATCGCTTTGAGGCTGTGCATCAGCTCGAGCGCGACCGGGTCCTTCACCGATGGCAGCAGATCGCGCTTGACCACGCCGACGCCATGCTCGGCGGAGATCGAGCCGTCGTATTTCTTGACCACCTCGAACACGACGGCGTTCACGTCATCCCAGCGCTTGAGATACTCGGCTTTGTCGGCGCCGACCGGCTGGGTGACGTTGTAGTGGATGTTGCCGTCGCCGAGATGGCCGAACGGCAGCGGCCGCGCGCCGGGAATAAGCTTGATGACGGCTTCGTTGGCTTCGCGGATGAACGCCGGCACCGCGGCGACCGGCACTGACACATCGTGCTTGATCGAGCCGCCGGCATATTTCTGCACTTCGCCAAACAGCTCGCGGATGCGCCAGTACATCTTCGCCTGCTCGATGCTGTCGGCAATGGTGGCGTCGAATACCAGGCCCTTTTCCATGCCTTCGCCGAGGATTTCCTCCATCGACGTCGCGCAGGCCTTCGCGCTGCTGCGAGGACAGCTCGATCAGCGCGTACCAGTCGTGCTGCGATGACAGCGGATCGCGGACGCCCTGGCCATGCTCCAGCACGAGATCGATGCCGCGGCGGGTCATGATCTCGAAGCTGGTGACGCCTCCCGCGGTGCGCTCGGTGGCGATGCCGAGCAGCTCAAGCGCCGCTTCCGGCGATTTGATCCCGGCGAACGCGGTTTCGACCGAGCGTGGCCGCGGCACGAGGCGAAGCACTGCGGCGGTGATGATGCCGAGCGTGCCTTCCGCGCCGATGAACAGGTTCTTCAGGTCGTAGCCGGTGTTGTCTTTCTTCAGCTTGTTGAGGTTGTTCATCACCCGGCCATCGGCGAGCACGACTTCGATGCCGAGCACATGAGAGCGCGCGATGCCGTGGGCGATCGCCGCGGTGCCGCCGGCATTGGTCGAAAGGTTGCCGCCGATGGTGCAGGTGCCTTCGGACGGCAGGAGCTGCGGATAAAGCCGGTCCACCTCCGCGGCAGCCTCGCGGGTGCGCTGCAAGGTGACGCCTGCTTCACAGGTAATGGTGTTCGACGTCGGATCGATTTCGCGGATGCGGTCGAGCCGATTGAGCGACAGCACGACCTCGTTGTGCAGCGGGATCTGGCCGCCGACGAGGCCGGTGTTGCCGCCTTGCGGCACGATCGGCGTGCCGGTGTCATTGGCAAGCTTGGCGATTGCCGATACTTCCGCGACGGTCGCTGGGCGCAGCACCACGGGCGTGTGGCCCTGGAACATATTGCGCTGCTCGATCAGATACGGCGCCTGCATGTCCGGGTCGGTGATGGCGAATTTGTCGCCGACGATCGCGGCAAAACGCGCGAGCAGGGCAGGGTCCATCTTCGGTTTATCGAGCATCGGGGCACGTCCGCTGGAACAGGTTCGACCCGAAAATGGCAGCGGGCCGAATGCGGCGCAAGCGGTGTCAGCGCGGCGCTGCTGCGCGCTTGAGCCGGTCGTTGATCGCATCGCCGAGGCCGTTATGAGGGATCGGCATGACCGCGATCATCTGGGCTCCGGCGCCGTCGAGCGCGCGCAGAGAAGAGAACAGATTGGCGGCGGCTTCGATCAGGTCACCGCTGTTTGAAAGGTTGAGGGTGGCCTTTGCGGTCGCTGCGCCTTCGATGAGCGAAGGACCGAACGCCAGTAACGCTTCTCCCGCGGCGACAGTCCTGGCGTCGAGCCGCAACGGAGTGCGCGGCGCATAATGTGACGCCAGCATGCCGGGTGCGAGCGGTGCATCATCCGCCGTCTCTGCCGGTGCGTTTGCGAGCGCGCAGCCAAGCACCTGCTCAATGGCCTCGCGCGGCAGGCCGCCGGGCCGCAACAGCATTGGCTCGCCAAGGCAGGCGACGATGGTCGATTCAACGCCAACCGGGCTCGCGCCGCCGTCGACGATCAGCTCGATGCGGCCGCGCAGGTCGGCGAGCACGTGCGCTGCCGTGGTCGGCGAGACATGGCCGGACCGGTTGGCCGAGGGCGCGACGATCGGCCGGCCGAATGCAGCGAGAATTTTCTGCGCGATATCGTGGTGCGGCACGCGTACGGCGATGCTATCGAGGCCGGCGGTGGCGAGTTCCGCGACCGGGCAGCCATCGGCTTTCGGCAGCACCAGCGTCAGTGGGCCGGGCCAGAATGCCTCGGCAAGCTTTGCAGCATCGCCGTCGAATTGCGCCAGCTTTTGCGCCGCGGCTGTGCCGGTCACATGCGAGATGAGCGGATTAAAGGCCGGCCGGCCTTTGGCGTCGTAAAGCCGCGCAATGGCGTGGGCATTGGTCGCGTCGGCGCCAAGGCCGTAGACCGTCTCGGTCGGAAAGGCGACGAGGCCGCCCGCCTGGAGGCAATGCACGGCATCGCCGACGGCCGCGGCGTCGGCCCTCGATACACGTGTCACCAGCGGGGCTGTCATCGAACGACAGGAGTGCCCAAATAGGTGCTTGCGCGCAAGCGGAACGGCAGGAAATGCCGGTGCTTGCGGCCACGACAGGTGGCTTGTATAAGCCGCGGCGACTGTCGGAGCGTGGCTCAGCCTGGTAGAGCACCTCGTTCGGGACGAGGGGGTCGTAGGTTCAAATCCTATCGCTCCGACCAGTCATTTTCCAAAGAGAAACCTTCAGCACTAATGAATACGCGCGATCGTAACCCGGCGCGCATCCGCTAAATGCTGTCCCGGCGGAAAATGAGATCGTGGACGATATGGTCGGCGAGGCGCCAGCCAAGTTTTCCAAGGTCTTCGATCACGGTCTTTTCACGTTCCGTCATCGAAACATTCAATCTGAGCGTAGCCGTAATTTTGGCCGAAGAGGCCGGATGCGCCGCGTAGGACTTCCACCTCGTAACCTTCGACGTCGATTTTGACGAAGATGCACGACTGACGAAGCGACAGTAGTTCATCAATCGGCACAACGTCGATTTTGTAGCCGCTCGCATCTGCCGCTACCACGCTCGCCAAGGCGTCATAGCCTTCAGGATGGATTTCGAGCGCCGCTTTGTGCCGCGAGGCTCCGGCAGCAACTTGGTGAATTTCGACGGGCGGCAATTCGTTCAACTGGATGTTGTCGTGCAGCTGCGTCGAGGATTTCCGGGTTGGGTTCGAAAGCGATCAGCCGCTGCACCAGCTTTGTTGCCCCATGATGCAGGTGTACAGGCCGAAGTTGGCGCCGATGTCGACGAACGCCAGGGGTTTCATTTGCCGTGCGGCCTTGAGCATCGCATCGAGCTGAAGCCACTCGAAACGCTGCAGCAACATTTCGATGCCGATCGGGTTTTTCCGGGCGACTTTGAAATGTGCGCCGAAAAACTGTGCAGTCTTCGATGTCGCGATCCGGCCGCCACAAACGGCGAACGCGATGCCACCGCTTGCGGACCGAGGAGGCCATTTTCCAATGCAGTGGCGGCCGGCGGCGGCCTCGCATTTCAGCAGACATTACAGAGCCCTTATTGCGCCCGAACTTCATAGCCTCATCGCGAATGGAAATCTCGCGATTTCTACCTGCGCGTCTCGACGTTTCAGATGCCGAGATAGCGGTGCTGGATATCGGCGGCGCTCGCCAGCTCTTTCGAGTTGCCGGTCCACACCACGCGGCCGCGCTCGATGATGGTGTGGCGGTCGGCGATGCGGGTAAGCGCATCGACGTTCTTGTCGATCACCAGGATCGACTGGCCGGCGGCGCGGAGCTGTTGCAGGCAGCGCCAGATTTCGTCGCGGATCAGCGGCGCGAGGCCTTCGGTCGCTTCGTCGAGAATAAGCAGCCGCGGATTGGTCATCAGCGCGCGGCCGATCACCAGCATCTGCTGCTCGCCGCCGGACAGCAGGTTGGCCATCGCGTTGGCGCGGCTGGCGAGCCGCGGAAATAGCGCGAAAATCCTGCTCGAGCGTCCACGGCTCGGTGGCGCCGGTGCGGTTCGCAGCCGTCGCGATCAGGTTTTCCCGCGCGGTGAGATTGGGAAACACCTGGCGGCCTTCCGGCACCAGGCCGATGCCGAGCTTGGCGACGCGATAGGCCGGAAGCTCGCGAATTTCTTCGCCGTCAAAGCGGATCGAGCCTGCAGGTCGCCCGCGTCAGTCCCATGATCGAGCGCACGGTCGTGGTCTTGCCCATGCCGTTGCGGCCCATCAGCGACACCATTTCGCCGGGCGCGATCGCAGAACGAAATGCCGAACAGCACGCGGCTTAGTCCGTAGCTGGTCTCGACGCCGGACACTTCGAGCAGCGGCCGCGAAGCCGGCGCGGTTTCAGCCGAAGCAGTTTCAGCCATCGGCTTTGGCCTCCTGCTCGCCGAGATAGGCTTCGCGCACGGCGGCGTCGGCACGGATCGACCGCCGGATCGCCGGAGGCGATAACGCGGCCATAGACCAGAACCGTGATCCGGTCGGCGAGCGCGAACACGGTCTCCATGTCGTGCTCGATCAGCAGAGTGGTGATGCTGCCTTTGAGCTCGCGCAGGATGCCGACCATGCGCGCGGATTCTTCCGGGCCCATGCCGGCCATCGGTTCGTCGAGCAGCAGCAGGCGCGGCTTGGTCGCCAGCGCCATGGCGATTTCGAGCTGGCGCTGTTCGCCGTGGCTGAGTTTGCCAACCGGAGTATCGGCGCGGCCGGACAAGCCAACATGCGCCAGCGCGGCGCGGGCCGGTTCGCACAGCGTCTGCGTCGCTCCGCGCGTTTTTCCAGAACCGGAACGAGTGACCGGCATGGGCCTGGACCGCCAGCGCGACATTTTCCAGCGCGGTGAATTCCGGAAACAGCGAGGTGATCTGGAACGACCGTGCCATGCCGAGCTTGCTGCGGCGATCGACCGGAGAGCGGTGATGTCGCTGCCGTCAAAGTGGATCGTTCCGCTTAGCGGCGAAATCTCGCCGGCGAGAAGGCCGATCAGCGTGGTTTTGCCGGCGCCGTTCGGGCCGATGATGGCGTGAAATTCGCCGCGCGGAATATCGAGCGTGATGGCATCGGACGCGATGACGCCGCCGAAGCGCTTGGGTCAGGCCGGCGATCTGCAGCAGCGGTTCAGCCATGGCGCTGACCCTCCAGCAATCCTTCGATGCCGCCGCGCAGATAAAGTGCGACCAGCAGCAGCCCGGGGCCGAGGAACAGGCCGGAATATTCGGTGAAGCGCGACAGCACTTCTTCCAGCAGGAGGAAAGTGGCGGTGCCGATCAGCGGCCCGAACGGCGTGGCGAGACCGCCGAGCACGACATAGACCATAAGGTCGCCCGAGCGGGTCCAGAACATGATCGCGGGGCTGACGAAGTTGTTGTGATTGGCGAGCAGCGCACCGGCCAGGCCGCACAGCGCGCCGGCGATCGACGAAACAGATGAGCTTGTAACGAAAAGTTGGAAAGCCGATCGCCCGCATTCGCCGATCATTCGAGCGTGCGCCCTGCACGACCAGGCCGAAGCGCGAATTGACCAGCCGTCCCACCAGATAAATGCTGCCGATCAGGATCGCAAAACACAGATAATAGAACAGCACGCGGTTGTTGAGATCGAGCAGCCCGCCAAACTGGCTGCGCTGGCGGATCGTCAAGCCGTCGTCGCCGCCGTAGCGGTCCATGCCCAGCGCCGCGTAGTAGATCATCTGCGCAAAGGCGAGCGTGATCATGATGAAATAGACGCCGCGCGTACGCAGGCTGAGCGCGCCGACAACGAGAGCAAACAGTGCGGAAGCGAGGATCGCTGCCGGCCATTGCACGAAGCCCGAAGCGATGCCTTCTTTCCACAGGATGCCGACTGCATAGCCGCCAATGCCGAGATAGGCGGCATGGCCGAAGCTCACCATCCCGCCATAGCCCATGATCAGGTTCAGGCTCACAGCGGCGATCGCCATGATGATGATGCGCGTGAACAGCGTCATCGTGAATTCGTTGCCGGTCAACGTCGCGTAGACCGGCAGCAAGCGCCAGAATCACCAGAAAGCCGATGGTGACGAAGCGATAGGGATTGAGCCACCCGCTCATCGCGTTGCCGCCGGGAACAAGCCTTCCGGCCGGAAAACCAGAATTCCAGCCATCAGCATGTAGATCAGCATCGAGGCCAGTGCCGGGCCCAGCGTGCTGGCGGCGCTCGCGCTCAACACCGATCGCAGCATGTCGGGCACGATAGGCGCGGCCGATGGTATCGATCAATCCGACAAGGACTGAGGCGACGAAGGCGCCGCGGATCGATCCGACGCCGCCGATGATGATGACGACGAAGGCGAGGATTACGATGTTCTCACCCATGCCGATCTGGACCATAAGGATCGGTGCTTGCATCAACCCGGCGAAGCCGGCGAGCGCCGCACCAAGCCCGAACACCAGCGTGTACAGAAGCTTGATGTTGATGCCGAGCGCGCCGACCATTTCCCGGTTCGACGCACCGGCGCGGATCAGCATGCCGAGCCGGGTGCGCATCACCGTGAAATAAAGCAGCGCCGCGACAGCGAGCGTCGCCGCGATAATGACGAGGCGATAGACCGGATAAAAAACGCCGGGAATAACCTCGACGGCGTTGAGCATCTCGCTCGGCAGCGAGATCGTCATTCCGGCGGGACCCCATATCAGCCGCACCAGGTCGTTGAAAAAAATCAGGATGCCGAATGTGCCAAGCACATGGTCGAGATGGTTGCGGCCGTAGAGCGGCCGGATCGCGATAATCTCCAGCGCGACCCCGGCAACGAATGTTGCGGCAAGCGCCAGAATCGCGCCGATCACAAAGCTGTCGGTCGCCTCGGCAAATGTCGCGGCGAAATATGCGCCGAGCATGTAAAGCGAGCCGTGCGCCAGATTGACGAGGTCCATGATGCCGAAGATCAGCGTCAGGCCCGCGGCGAGCAGGAACAGCAGCATGCCCAGTTGCACGCCGTTGAAAATTTGCTCGATGAAATAAATCATCAGTCTGTCACCCTGAGGCGCGAGCCTCGAGGGGCGACGGCCCGAGCCCGCAGGCCGGCATCCCTAGAGCGCGCGTTGCGTGCCCCAGGATGCCGGTAGCAAGTTTAATGCCGAGGCCTCACTTCATCGGGCATTGCGTGTGATACACGTCCTGATCGTTCTTAACGATCAACCCGACGGTGTGAAGCGAGTAGCTGCCGTCGGCGTCTTTGCGCGCTTCTGTCTGGTAGAAGTTCTGGATCGGCAGGTGATTATTATTGAACTTGAAGTTATCGCGCACGGACTTGAAGTCGGCCTTCTCCATCTCCTTGCGCATGCCTTCTTTGTTGGTGAGGTCGCCTTTGACGGCGGTCACCGCGCTGTTGATCAGGCCGACTGCGTCATAAGTATCGGCGCCGTAGAATGAAGGCAGCACCTTGTACTTGGCCTGGTAGTCGGAGACGAATTTCTTGTTGGTGTCGTTCGGCAGATCGCTAACCCACATCATCGCGCTCTGGCTGCCGACCGCGAGATCCTTGAGCCGCGGCAGCGACAGATCGTCGACGGTGAAGCCGGAGAACAGCGGAATCTGTCCTTTCAGGCCTGATTGAGCGTATTGCGTAATGAACTGTACGCCCGGGCCGCCCGGATAGAATGTGTAGACCGCGTCGGGTTTTGCTGCGCGGATTTTGGAGATCTCGGCGGAGAAGTCGAGCTGATCGGGCCACCGCGGGTATTCCTCACCGACGACCTGACCCTTGAAGGTCGATTTCAAGCCATTCGCTGCGTCCTTCCCAGCCGTATAGTTGGGCGCCACGATGAAGACGGACTTGATGCCCTTTTGGTTCATGTAGGTGCCGACTGCCGCCGGTACCTGATCGTTCTGAAACGACGTCGAGAAGATGTACGGCGAGCACTGGTTACCGGCGAGCTGCGACGCACCAGCATTGGTCACGACCGTCATGGTCTTGGAATCGGTTATCGCCGGCAGCGAAGCGAGGAAAACGTTCGACCAGATATAGCCGGCAAGGAAATCAACGTGGTCGGACTGGATCAGCTTCTGGGTTTTCTGGAGACCGACATCCGGCTTAACCTCGTCATCTTCGTAGATGACTTCGACCGGAAGACCACCGAGCTTGCGGCCGAGATGATCGAGGCCAAGCTCAAACGAATTGCGCATGTCGTTGCCGATAGCAGCGACTGGGCCGCTGAAGCTCGAAACAAAGCCGATTTTGACGGTTTTCTGCTGCGATATCGCTGGCACCGCGATAAGGGCGAGTACGGCCGACCCCAAAAATAATGGCCTGATCATTGCGTGCATCCTTCTGATTATCCCGCCTGACGGGCGGGACTCCTCCCGGTGGAATGTGTCCCAACCACATTTGTAGGAAGCGGCCAGTTTTTGCGCAACATCGAAGCGGGGGCTGCGGCAGTGCGCCTTTAATGGGCAGAATAGGGGGAGGAAATCATCGGCGGCGAGGCCGTTAATCTTCCATTTACCATAATCTTCTACGGAACCGATGGAGGCAGGCTTCCCCAGGAGGATACGATGCGCAGAACGCTTCTCACGGCCATCGCGATCGTCGCCTTTATTTCGAGCGCGGTTCTCCTGCACCACGTAGCGGCCAAGGCGCACGCAGCGCCGCTGACTGATGCCAAAGCGGCCGATACCGGCCTGCTCCAGCTGGCAGTCAATCTGTGCGGCAATAACGGTTGTGTCGCGGTTCAGGTCAAACGCCTCGACCGGCATCAATTGCAAAAAACCGCACCGAAGCCGCTGCCGCAGTCTCTGCAACAGGCGTTGACGCGCACTGCTTCTTAATTTCTCGCGGTTATTCGCGAACTCTGACGCACTGTGGTTGCGTCTTTTGACATTGATCGCCAAGTTTGAACGGCAGAATACGCCTCCCATATAGACGGGATGACGCCGCCATTAGTCGTAACAATTCCGCACAGCCTTGGACAAGACCAGGCGATTAGCCGCCTGAAAATCGGTCTTGGTGATGCGCAAGCCCGATTCGGGCAGTTCTTTGTAGTCCAGGAAGAAACCTGGACCGACAATCGATTGCAGTTCCGGCTTGCGGCGCTGGGGCAATCCGTTAGCGGCACTATCGACGTGTTTGATGACCACGTCCGTCTTGAAGTTGTGCTGCCCTGGCTGCTCGCCAAAATCGCCGAAAAAATTCAGCCTTTGATCCGGCGCGAAGCCGTTCTACTTCTGGACAAGAAGTGACGGGCGCTGCCGAGGCGCCCTTTTAAAAAATAATACTCGGATTGCGAATGCACTGATCGCATTCTATGAGATTGACCTGCTTCGCCGCAATCTTCCAGCTGCTGCCGTCGCGCACGATACGATGGCCGCACCAGCCCGACAGCAAACGCGTTTCGTCGTCCCAGAATTCCGTAATCAGGAAATTGGACCGCAGCATGAAAATGCCTGCATGCACGGTCTCGAATCCCTCCACGTTGGTGATCAGACGGACGGTTCGCGAAGCAGGGGCTTGCGACCAGGCAAATCCCGTGCGCAGTCGGTAGATGCGATCTTCAAGACGGCGGCGATCGTCGAACATCACCGAGACTTCGCGTCTCGGGTCGCCGGCCTTCGGCGTTGACGGCACCCAATAGATGCATTCCGCCGTATACATCGCGATCCAGTCTTCATAGTGATGCTGATCAAGCAAGCGCGCTTCCCGCTCGAGAAGACGTCTGAACTCGTCTCGTGCCGCAACGTCGACAACCGCGCGTGCATCGTCCTGCCATCCGGAAAAATTGCCGATCAGTTGGCGATAGAGCGTGTCATTGACGTAATACGAACTGCGCGACGGATCGAGCGAAGGCTGTGCCTCCATCTCACGGCTCCCGCTGAATTGCTAGATTAGGGCTGGCTTTCATTAACCGCTTCCATTCCTTGAAGTGCTCGCGCATGAACGCTTCGTCTGTCGCAGGCGCCGTTATGGTACCGTCATTGTGGTGCTTGATACGGTCGGGAATGCCAAAACCGCGGTTCATGTAGACCCACTCGTCTTCAATGGCCATCAGGCCTCGCTGAATTTGTTCGAAATTAGCGATATCGTCGACTTCACCGAAGTTTGGGAATCCCTCCTGCGTGCGCATGCGGAGAGCGTTGATGTCGTCGACCGCGTCATTTGGGACGCTGCCATCGTTGACGATCATGGTGCCGTACCAGATCGCATTCGTTTCCTGGACGCTAATTGGTTCAAACACCTGAATGTGGTTGCCTAGCAGTGAGAAATTCGGGAACACGTTGATGTTGACCGGCTCGGAACCGGCGAGGTCAAGAAGCGAAAAGGCGCGGTCACCGTAACGTTTGATAAATTCCGCCTCGTAGTATTCCATTCCGGGATGCGCGCTCTCGATAGCCCATAGACCGCCCGGACGCTTCTCAAGATTGGGCCGTTTGTCCTTGAAGTGGTTTCCGTGGCCGGTGTAGCGCATATACATCGGTTGGGAGTCAGGCGAATTGCGGTAATACGCCATGCCCTTCGCATTCTCGCCGGCGAAGCGATTCTCGGTCTCGAGTAGAGAACGATGCGAGTATGCGACGTGATAACCGTCGCATGAGTTGTCGTAGGCGAGCTTCCAGTTACCCTTGTAGCGGAACCGGTTGGCCTCGCAGACTATGACCTTACCGCCGGGATTGCGGTCTAGCCAATCGTCGATGACCTTGGCGATCGGGCCGAGATGCTCGGGGAGGTGCGAGGCGTCTATATTCAGCGTGCCAAATATAAAACCACGATAGCTTTCCAGCCGGGGCACCTGTGCGAGATTGTATTTCGGGTCGCGCATGTCGTCGGCGTAGCCATCTGGCCAAGGAACGCCGCGGAGCTTGCCGTTATTGAGAAAATTCCAGCCATGATAGGGGCATTGGAACGACTTCGTATTCCCTTTGTCCCACCGACATATGGTCGTTCCCCGGTGGGTACAGCGATTGTACAGCGCGCGGATTTTGCCTTCCGAGTCGCGGACGACTATTAGCGGCCGTAATCCGAGACGGCGAGTAATGAAGTCGTTTTCGTTAGGGATTTCACTTTCGTGGGCAATATAGGTCCATGTACCGCCGAAGATATTCGTCATCTCGTTTTCGAAGATGGCTGGGTCGGTATAGATCAGGCGGTGTGCGCGTTCCTCCTGAACGAGATAATCCCAGTCGTACAATGCGGTGCCGCTGACGCGAGTTGGCGGCCCACTAATTTTTTCCAGAGCGGTCATGGTAGGCTCCATGTCTCATCGCGTCGGGATCAGAAGAAATCGAAGTATTCATTCTGCTCCCAATCGCTCGGGTCGTCATCCGATCTTGGTAAGCTTTCCGCTTCTAAAGACTGGCTGTACCGGTTGAATTCGGACCGCTTGAGTTTGACGAAGTAATTGACGAACGTGTCGCCCAGTTCATCGCGGAACAACGGTTCCTTTTCGAGAGCGTCCAGCGCGTCCCGCAGATTTTTTGGCAGCATCGGGCGCTCTGCGGCATACGGCTCGTCGTTTGCGGGAGGCGGAGCAAGCTTTGCTTGGATGCCGGCATAGCCGGCCACAACCTGTGACAGCATGTAGAGATAAGGATTGGCCGCTGGTTCACCGATGCGGTTTTCCACCCGGGTTGCCGGATCGTCTGCCCCGCCAAGCACACGAAGCATGGCACCTCGATTGTCGTAGGCCCAAGTGGCCCGGTCTGGCGCTAACGAGTTCGGTTTAAACCTGCGATACCCGTTGACCGTTGGAGTGGAAAATACAGTCGCCGGTTGTGCGTATTGCAAGAGTCCCGCGAGGTAAGACAAGCCGAGCGGTGAGAGCTTTTCATCCGGTTTTTGCGGCATAAAAAGATTGATGCCGCTGGATGCATCGACCAGCGATTGATGGAGATGCCATCCGCTTGCGTAGTAGCCCCTGATTGCCGGACGCGCCATGAAAGTCGCGAAATAGCCGAGCCGCCGACATATCTGGCGCGTCGCGGTACGAAATAGCAGAACATTATCCGCAGCCTCGAGCGCAGTCCGTGGTGCAAAAGTGCACTCGACTTGGCCCGGTCCCCACTCATTCTCGATTGATCGCAGCCCGAGCCCCAGCGTCTCAAACGCGTCGCCGAGTGCGTCGAACACCGGCTGCATCAAATCCATGTTGGATTCGGAGTGATAGTGGTAACCGGGCTCGGCAGGCCACGTCCGGATCGGCGCGCCGCGCGTTCCCGGCGTGCCGATATTGTGCTCGTTTAGGTGGTCTTCGGCGACGCGCAGAAGATACCACTCGATCTCTGCGCCGATGACGCTGCTCCAGTTTTTGGCAACAAATTTCTTCAGTGCCTTTTTTAGAAGTTGCCTCGGCGCGAAATGAAAGGGAGTGCCGTCGTTGAAGTACTCGTCACACAAGATCCACGCCGTCCCCGGAGCCCACGGCAAGATCCGAAAGGTCGAGGGATCGGCGACGACGGTGAGGTTTGGCGACCCGGTCATTTCGGCGAGGCCCATACCCCCACCGCGCGTGAATGACGCGAAAACACGAGCGCCCGCTGAATCGAGCGTGGTTGTGGCGACACCGATGTTGTAGCCATTATTCAGTGCCGAAATAAACGCTGGCACGGTCAGCGTCTTCGCTCGAGCGTAGCCGTGCGTATCGCCCCAGGCGAGTCTCACATAGCGAAGCTTGTTGGCCTCGAGCCGATGCTTAATTTCGTCGGAAAGACGTCGCTCCTCCTCCGTCCACAGACCGAATTTTTCGACGAACGTCGACCGGGAGCGCATGTTTGTTTTGTGCCTAGAGCTTCTCGGTGAGGAAGCGCATCAGGCGCGGCGCCAAGAAGCCGGAATAGCTTCCTGGTTCGTCAATCGGATCGTTCATCCAGTAATGCGGCGAGCCCTTCCACGATGCAAGGCCGCGCAAAGAAGCCAGCTTGCTTGAGCGCAATCATGAATGGCTCGGTGTGTTCCTTGGGATCGACCAGGTCGTCGCGCGTGCCGGTGGCGAGCAGTACGCCGATCTTGTTGTTGTTCAGGGTCGCGTAACTGATCGGAGACGCATCGAAATAGAGCTGGCGGTTTTCCATCGGCGGAGCGCCAAGGAATTTCTGGATATTGTTATCGAGACCGCCCTGGATCTGATAGGTCTTCCACATCGCCACCAGATCGTAGACGCCATAGACGCCGATCAGGGCCTTTACCTCCGCGGACATCGAAGCAAACTGATCTTGCGGATAACTGCCGATGAATTTCTTGCCGCCGAGCGCCGCGAGCGCGGCGAGGTGGCCGCCGGCAGACGCGCCCATTAATCCAATTCGCGCCGGGTCGACGCCAAATTCGCTTGCTTTACCTCTGACGAACTGCACGCCGGCGAGCACGTCTTGCACGGCTTGAGGGAACATCTTGCCCTTGGTGGCAAACCGATAGCTGACCGAGAACATCGCGACGCCGCGCGAAGCGAGATAAGGCCCCCAGTGCTGGAAGGCGGTGCGAACGCCTTGCACCCATCCGCCGCCGTGGACGGCAACCAGTGCCGGTGCGGACTTTGCGCCTTTCGGCAGGAAGAGGTCACCCAAAAGCTCAACGCCATCGTGATTGGCGTAGGCGATCCCCAACTGTGTGGTGACTTCGGTCATTGCGTTCCTCTCCCTGTCATCTATGGACCTATCGCGCCTTCATTCCGCACGCCGTGTCAATCCGGCGCTCATGCCGATCACGCAACGCAAGCTTGCCCGATCGGTCGCGTCACGCTCACTGGCAAACTGGTTTTCGCGTGCTAGAACAGCCGGTCAAATCAAAAGAGCCCGGCTTGGAGGGGGAATGGCAGTAGCGTCACCGAGTGAGGCGCAGTCGCTGGTTGTCAATGAAACGCGGATCGATTTTATCGATCGGGGCTCGGGACCTCGGTTGTTGCTTTTCCTTCATGCCGAGAATGGCATTGATCCGGCAGTTCCGTTGATCGACGAAATGGCGAAAAGCGCCCGCGTTATCGCGCCAACGCATCCGGGATACGGCCGCTCGGAAATTCCGAAGGGCATGCGCACGATAGATGAGCTGTCGTATTTCTATCTCGACTTGCTCGATCAGCTCGATCTCCGCGATCTCACGGTTGTCGGTGCCGGTCTTGGTGGATGGCTGGCTGCTGAGATCGCGGTCAAAACCACGGCGCGCATGGCGCGTCTGGTAATGGCTAATGCCGTCGGCATCAAAGTATCTGACCGCGAGACCCGGGACATCGCCGATATCTTTGCGCTGACCGAGCCAGAATATCTGCAAATCGTTTACGCCAACCCGGAAGCCGGCAAGCGCGACTATAAGGTGTTACCCGATGCACAGGTCCTTGCCGCCGCGCGAGCAAAAGAAGCGACCGCGCGCTTCGCCTGGAATCCTTATTTTCACAATCCACGCCTTAAGAGCAGGCTGCATCGCATTCGCATCCCGACTGTTTTTCTTTGGGGTACGCAGGACCGCATGCTCAGCGAGGCCTATGGCCGCGCCTACGCCGGAATGATTCCCGGCGCGCGGTTCGAACTGATCGACCGCGCCGGGCATTTCCCCCAGGAAGAGCAGCCGCAAGTTTTCGCCGAGAAGGTATTGGCGTTCGCGAAAACCAAGTGAGATGTGAGGCAGGAAGTCGCGCAATGAGAATCTATCAGTTCACCGAGCAGCCTTATTTCCCGGGTTGGGACAAGCATTCGGGCTCGTTGCGGGTCAATTTCCTCAACCGCAACTGCGATCCGCACATCGCTGCAGATTTGTTTCACCGCTACTACGATGAGTGGCAGCTCGCCGATGAGCTCGGCCTCGACATCATGCTCAACGAGCATCATCAGACCGCAACCTGCATGTCATCGACGGTGGTGGTGGGTCTCTCGGTGCTCGCCCGTATCACCAAGCAGGCGCGGCTTCTTGTGCTCGGCTATCCGATCGGCCATCGGCCCGATCCGCTACGTGTCGCGGAGGAGCTCTCGACAATCGATGTGATCTCGCGCGGCCGCCTCGACATGGGTTTCATCAAGGGCGTGCCTTACGAGTTTCCATCCTCCAACCAGAATCCGGTCGGCGTCATGGACCGCTTCTGGGAGGCGCTCGATTTCATCATCAAGGCGATGACGACGCACGATGAGGTGTTCAACTGGGAAGGCGAGTATTTCAATTATCGCCACGTGAATATCTGGCCGCGGGTCTGGCAGGATCCCCATCCGCCGGTCTGGAGCACAACCGGCAGCACCACGCAGGCGAAACTTCTTGGCGAGCGCGGCTACACGATGGCGACGCTTGGTTCCGGCTACAACACTCGCCCGCTCTACGACGCCTATCGCCGCGGCTATCATGCCAAATGGGGAAAGGCTGCAGGTCCAGATCGCTTTGCTTATCTGGGGCTGGTTGCGGTGGCGAAAGACAAGGACGAAGCGCGCAAACGCGGCGACCTGGTTGCCGGGTATCTGCGCTCTAGCGGTATCGTGCATCTGCCGTTCCGCAATCCGCCGGGTTTCCTTTCCGCCGAGGACAATGCGCGAATGTTGCGGGGAGAGACTGCGCCGCGCAGCTATACGAAGGATCGCCGCGTCATCAATATGGCATCGGCAAGTGTCGACGACCTGATCGCGGCCGGCATCCTGTTCTGTGGTACGCCGGACGAGGTCTATGAGCAGATCATCGACTTCTGCCAATACTGTGGCGGGATGGGCAATCTCCTGATGATGGGACATGCCGGCTATCTGACCCACGAGCAGACGGTCGATAATCTTTCACTGGTTGCACGGGAGGTTTATCCAAGGCTGAAGGCCTGGAAGCAGCCGGACGCGGCGGAAATAACAGCGGCAGCTATTGCCGCGGAAAAGGCGCCATCGCATCGTGCAGCAAGTACGCGCCCAGGCGATCTGGTAGATGCAACGCTGACGGCGAACTGACGAAAAGTTTGCTCAGGGGAGGTGACTCATGCGTGTGTATCACTTCAGTGAGCAAGCCTACTTCCCGGCGTGGGATGAAAGTGCCTCGACGTTGCGTGTCACTTACCCGAATCGCAAGTGTGATCCGCACGTCGCTGCCGATCTATTCCATCGTTACTACGACGAGTGGCAGCTTTGCGACGAGCTCGGCCTCGACGTGATGCTCAACGAGCATCATCAGACTACGACCTGCATGTCGTCGTCCGTGGTTATCGGTCTCGGTGTGCTTTCCCGCATCACCAAAAAGGCGCGCATTCTGGTGCTCGGCTATCCGATCGGTCATCGGCCGGATCCACTCCGCGCCGCCGAGGAGCTTTCGACTATCGACGTGATCTCGCGCGGCCGTCTCGATATGGGCTTCATCAAAGGCATTCCGTACGAAATTGCCGCGTCCAATCGCAATCCGACCGAGTTGATGGATCGCTTCTGGGAAGCCCACGACTTCATCATCAAGGCGATGACCACGCACGACGAAGTGTTCAATTGGGAAGGCGAGTTCTTTCAGTATCGCCAAGTGAATATCTGGCCACGGGTATGGCAGGAGCCGCATCCGCCAGTCTGGTCGACAACAGGCAGCACGACGCAGGCGCGTATCCTCGGCGAACGCGGTTACGTCATGGCCACGCTCGGAACCGGCTACGGCACGCGCCGAGATCTACGATGCTTATCGCAAAAGTTACGTCGCGAAGTTTGGCAAAGCGCCGGCCCCCGACCGGTTTGCCTATCTCGGTTTGGTTGGCGTTTCTCATGACCGGGAGGAAGCACGCCGGCGCGGTCATTTGATCGCCGGTTACCTGCGCACCAGCCCGATCGTCTATCCGCCGTTCCGCAATCCGCCTGGCTATCTGCCGCCGGAAGACAACGCTCGGATGCTGCGCGGCGAGACCCCGCCGCGGACCTTCACCAAGGCGGGTAAGGTCATCTCGATGCAGAACGCT
Organism: uncultured Alphaproteobacteria bacterium; assembly: GCA_963807565.1. Classification (GTDB taxonomy): domain Bacteria; phylum Pseudomonadota; class Alphaproteobacteria; order Rhizobiales; family Xanthobacteraceae; genus BOG-931. The sequence continues at coordinate 349,551 of CAWECH010000001.1, forward strand.
ACTGTCGATGATCTGATCGCTGCCGGTGTGCTGTTTTGCGGTACGCCCGATGAGGTCTATGAGCAGATCGTCGATTTCTGCGGCCACTGTGGTGGCATGGGTAACCTGCTGATGATGGCGCAGGGCGGCGAACTCACCCACGCGCAGACCGTCGATAATCTCTCGCTGTTTGCGCGGGAAGTTTTTCCGCGGTTGAAGGAATGGAAGCAGCCGGATGCCGAGGAAGCGGCAAACTCGGTTGCGGCATAACGGGAGCAACGCGCGAATGCGTTCGGGGACTATTCAGATCGACGATCCGGGTGTTGTTGGGCAACTCGAGAAGCTGAGTGAAGCGGAACTTGACGATCTGCCGTTCGGGGTCATTCGCATAGACCGCACCGGTCAAATCCAGTTCTACAGCAAGACGGAAGCAAGGCTTTCAGGCTACGGTCAGATTCCGACCGGCCTCAATATGTTCGAACTCTCGAGCTGCCTGGCCAGCGATGACTTCAAAGGCCGGATAACGCGCGCCGCGGAGCAGGGTGCGGTCAATTTGGATATCGGCTGGTCCGGCGACTTTGCATCGCCGAAGCGCGACCTTCGTTTTCATGTTCGAGGCGCAACGCCGGACAACATCTGGATATTGGTTGAGCGCGACTGACGCGAGTGCACCGGGGCAGCCGGATCAAACGAAGCGCCAGATCAAAACCCATAGTGTGTAGAGGCAGAACACGATCGGAAGAACGACGAGCGGTGCCAGGTCCCGCTGCGCGGTCAATAGGGCTGGGGTTAAGCAGCCGAAGCCAAGCAGAAAGCCGGCGCTTATCAGCATCGCGATGATACGGGCCCAGCGCGCGTGACGGCCGATACCCCGGCCGGTGAAATAAAGCAGCACCCCGAGCAGCAAAATAAGAACCACCGCCACTGCTAGTGCCACAAGGATTACGCCGGCAACGCCGGCGAGCGCATGTATGACCCAACTAAAGCCGCTTGCCGCGTCAACCAACAGCGCGACGATACCGTAGGTCCCGATGTCGAGCCGCTGTCCGGTCTCCTGCGGCGGCATCTGGTGCATCACCAGCGCGGTGCTGGCGAAATCGGCCAGCGCCAAAGTCGACACGAGGACCAGTGCAACGCCCGCGAGCCGAAAGGCAATTGCTACTATTCGAAGATGATGCACGGTCTCTCTCGCATCCGGCATTCGCGGACTGCTCGCATAGTATCCGCTTCGCGGTCATCCATGAAATCTAATCCGTGCCGCTTTTATTGCAGCTTGCCCGCCAGTCCAGCACGGTCGATTACGCTCTTCCATTTCGCATTTTCGGCGGCGATGAGGTCGGTGAATTCCCGTGGGCTCATCGGCTCAGCGAGGAAGCCGTTGCGCTGAAAACGCTCCTGTACATCCGGCAACGCAATCGCAGCGATAACGGCGCTATTCAACTTGCTTACGATTCCGCTCGGCAAGTTGGCGGGTCCGGAAAAGCCGAACCAGGTATTGTCGAGAAGCTCCGGATGACCAAGCTCTTTAAAGGTCGGCAAATCAGGAAATTCCGCAACGCGCTGCGGCGAAGTGACGGCGATTCCGATCAAAGAATTTGCATGCAGAAATGCCGACGTTGATGAAAGCGTAGAAGTCGAGAAGGGAACCTGGCCGGCGACAACGTCCGTCAGCGCTTCTGCCGTTGACTTGTAAGGTACGTGTTCCGGTTTGACATGCAGGGCCGCCGCGATCGCGACGCCCATCAAATGGCCATCCGATCCCATTCCCGATGATGAAAACGTAAATGCGTGCCCGGGTGCATTTGCGTAAGCGATGAACGCTTCAAGTGAGTTAGCGTGCGTCGCCGGATTGGCAGCGAGAACGACCGGCGAACCGCCGATAAATGCAATGTGTTTGAAGTCACCGAGCGGATTGTACGTGGCTTCGGGGTTGATGACCGGGATGAGCGATAAGGTCGACAGGTTGGTAATTCCGATCGTATAGCCATCAGACGGCGCCGCGATGATTTGCTGTGTTCCGACGATACCTCCGGCGCCCGGCCGATCTTCCACGACGAATGGCTGGCCGAGGCTTTCAGATAAATGCTGAGCGACAATACGCGCCAGCGTGTCACCTGCTCCACCAGCTCCGAACGGAACGATGATGTGCACCGGACGCGAAGGCCAGTCTTCGGCATGCGTATCAAGCGGCCAAATGGCGAATGCCAAACCAGCGATGAGGTAGACGTTCAAAATATGTTTCTTGATAAATCTGAACTCAGCCATCGAATATCGACCTGATTGAAACTTTCGCCAGCAGCGTCCGTCAGACGCCGGCGGATGCGGCGACGAGCGTATCCGTTTCCATATCCTGATCGCGCACCGCGCCGATCAGCTCCGTCACTTTCTTGATGCCGCGCTCGTCGCACCAGACCTCAAGGTCGTCGATTATCGTCGTCAGTGCCGTCGGATTGCGAAACCCGGCATAGCCGATGCCGACCGCGCTCGCACCGGCCAGCATGTATTCGACGACGTCCTCAGCTTTGGTGACGCCGCCGATGCCGATAATCGGAATCTTCACCTGCTTGGCGACTTGATAGACCATTCGCAGCACGATGGGCTTTAAAGCGGGTGACACCAAACCGCCGAATTTGTTGCCGATCGCCGGGCGGAAGTTGTCGGTCCTGATCTTCAATGACAGGAACGTGTTGGCGATCACCAGTGCATCAGCGCCTGCATCCTCTGCCGCCTTGGCGATCGAGACAATGTCGCCGGCGTTGGGCGAAAGCTTCACCCACAGAGGCTTTGTTGTCTTGGCCCGGATCGCAGTGATGCAGTCCCGGGTGTAGTTTTCGTGCATAGCGAAATTGCCGCCGGTGGCGTTACGCGTCGGGCAAGAGATGTTGGCCTCGATCACGTCGACATCGGGGATGCTCAGTTCCTCGGCGAGCGCAGCAAAGTCCTCGATGCTTTCCGACGAGACGCTGACCACCAGTGGCGGCGTGAACCGGGCGTACTCGGGAACGATGTGCTCGATGAAATAATCTATGCCTTTGCCTGGTAGCCCGATTGACTGGATGATACCGGCTTCGGTTTCAGCCATGCGTGGCGTCGGATTGCCGAGCCGCGGCTCGCGGCAAATGGTTTTGGCGACCAGCGCCCCGAGCCGGTTAAGATCGATAACGTCGTTGTATTCCCAGGAAAATGCACCGGACGCCGGCTGGATCGGGTTCTGTAGCGTGATCGCGCCGATCTTGACGGAAAGATCTACCATCCGACCGCCTCCTGCATGTTGAATACCGGACCATCGCGGCAGACGCGTCGCAATACGCGCACGCCGTCGACCTCAAAGGTGCGCATGCAAACGTAGCAGGCGCCGAAGCCGCAGACCATGATCTGCTCCACCGCGACCTTGCCCGGGATGTTGTGTTTCTTGCCGAGCCGCTGCATCAGCTTGAGCAGACGGTTCGAGCCGCAGGTGAATAGCGCGTCGGCCTTCTTCTCGGCAATCAGGCCTTCGAGAATGTTCTCGACATTCTCCACGGCGCTGCTGTGGTCCGAATCCAGCACAGTCATTGTCGTCGCGCCAAGACCGGCAAACAATTCCTGTGACATCACGACACCAGGATTGCGGGCGCTCAGGATTGCAGTGACGCCAACTTTGCTCTCGGCAGCAAGCTGCGACAGTGGCGCCAGCGTTGCCAGCCCGACGCCGCGGCCAAGTACGACGATGTTCCGCCACGACGGCTCGAGCTTGAAACCCTGGCCGAGTGGTCCGGCGACGTTAAACTCATCGCCCGGCTCCAGCATCGCCATGCCCTGAGTGCCGCGGCCTTCGATCTTGTAGAGAAATTCGATTTGCTCGTTGTTCCTGTCGACCCGATAGACGCTCATCGGCCGGCGCATCCACACCTCGGCGCCGTCGGGCGAGGGACACAGCAGGTGGAACATCTGCCCGGCGTAGGCGGTCAAGGCGTGCGTGTGCACTTTGAGAATGAGATGCTTGTACTCGTCGTTGACTCGACTGTTGGTAACGACCTCGCCGATAAATTCACCGACCTTACGCGCCGGGTACGGGTCGATATCGCCGATGCGGAGCGCTGAATTCGTGTATTTGCCAGTCGGATCGAGGGGCATGGATCGATCAAGTCTCGAAAGGGACTACACCAGTCGCCCGCGGCGAGGGTCTCGCAGCCCTTGGCATCGTGTATAGAAACGGCGCGCCCGTGTGTCAATTTTGGAACAATTGATAACCCGCCTCTTTTAGTCGCGCTTGGGCGTCCGACTAGCCGTAAAGTAGCGTCAGGTTTATCCGATGATTTTCATAGCCAGCAGCAAATTCTGGCCGATCCGAGTGATGAAATAGCCGGGACCGGAACACGACGGCCCGGTTCTGCCGGTAAGGCACGATCAGGCTGTCGTTAGCATTTTGTTCCAAAAATGTTACAATACGCTTCTGATCGTCATCGTAATCCTTGATCTCCCAGTCGTCGGGAGGCGGTGCGCGGCAGACAACCAGACCGCCATGCTCCGGATCGAGATTGGCTCGTGTTGGCGTGACCCAGAAGTTGACGCTGATAGCGGCGTCGTCGGCGTGGACGTCGACCGCAGACTGCGCTTTTAAGCCTTTGAAAGCCCAGGCTTGGGAGAGGCGATGCTTGCCGAGGATGTCAGGAAACCCGTGCCGCAGGTCGTCGGCGATTTGCAGCAACAGCGGGCAGGCCAGGCCATCCTCAAGATAGGACGCGACGAAGCCGTCGATATGGGAGAAGTCGTGCCAGACCGTGCTCTCAAGCAGGAACCGCTGCAACGACTCCAGCGCCTGTGGAGTGAGCAAATCATCGACGACGGTTACGCCTTGCTCGTCGAATTGCGCCGTCAGCACGTTTAGGTTCTCGCGCCGATTAACCGCCCCACCAGTGATCTCCGGCGCTGCGCGGAGATGGACCGGCGTGTTGTAGTCGTCGCCCAGCATGTCGAGCTGCGCCTCGGAGAGTTTTGTCGGCATATTTGAGAGTTGTCCGGCAACGGCGCGGTAGTTGCGGGCCCGCAATTCGAAGCGCAGCCGATCCCTTGTCCGCTGTGAGAGATGCAGAAACTGTTCCGCGTCGTGCTCAAGCTTGTGCTGCGTCGCCGTCGTCAGCGACTTCAGTGCGATCGTGGTTCGGTCGTCGCCACGCCGCAGCTCATAAGTGCGCGCCAGATGATCGAGCGCCCGTCCGCGCTCGCCCTGCGACAGCCAGAGGAAGCCCAAGGCGCGGTGTGCCTCGTAGTGTTCCGGTTCAAGCCGCGCGGCGCGTTCAAAAGCGTTGATCGCTTCACGCGTCTCTCCGAGCGCCATCTTGGCAACGGCGCGGTTGTAATGAGCCGAGACGAAGCCAGGATCGGCGCTGATCGCCATCTCGAAGCAGCCGATGGCGTCCTGATGACGTCCTTGGGCGGCGATAACCACGCCCAGATTGTGGGTCACCGCAGGGTCGTGTGGCACGATCGTCAGCGCGGCGCGATAGGCACCCTCGGCTTCTGCCAGTTGGGCCGCCTGAAAGTAGACTATGGCGTCGCCGACGAGCTTTTGAAATTTGTCAGGTGCCTGTTTGGCCAATGGATTGCTCCAGCCTAATCCTACCAATGCGCTGTACATAATTTGGAAAAAATTTTGATTTTGGTACACGGGACGCTACAGTGCCGGGTCTTTTCCGGGCCTGTCCGACGCTCTGCCGCGCGTCACCGCGCGGGTACTTCGGTCCGGCGTATTGGCTCCGATCCGGCGAGAGGTGTATCGGTTTCTCCCATGACTTCGCGCATCACCATCCGCAAACCCGACGATTGGCACCTGCACGTTCGCGACGGCGAAATGCTCAAGGCGGTGCTGCCCTACACAGCCAAACATTTCGGCCGGGCCATCCTGATGCCAAACCTGGTCCCGCCGGTTTGTACAACCAAGGAAGTCGCCGCCTATCGCGAGCGCGTGATGGCGGCGCTGCCAGCGGGTTCGACGTTCAAGCCGCTGATGACCTGTTATCTCACCGACGGAACCGATCCGGACGACGTCGAGCGCGGTTTTCGCGAGGGTCTGTTCACCGGCGTGAAGCTTTACCCGGCCAACGCCACGACCAATTCGGCGGCCGGCGTCACTGACTACAAGAAAGTCATGCGCGTGCTCGATCGCATGGAAAAGATCAATATGCCGTTCCTGATGCACGGCGAAGAGACCGATCCGGAAGTCGACATTTTTGACCGCGAGAAGGTTTTCATCGAGCGGCATCTGGCGAAATGGACCAAACAGTTCCCGGGGCTTCGTTTCATCCTCGAGCATCTGTCGTCGAAGGAAGGCGTCGACTACGTGAAAAGCGCATTCCCGCAGGTCGGGGGCACGATTACGCCGTACCATATGATGCTGACGCGCAACGACTGGTTCGGCCACGGCCTCAAGCCGTACATGTACGTGATGCCAGTGATCAAAACCGCACGCGACCGCGCCGCGCTGCGCAAGGCGGCGACCTCCGGGGAGCCTTGCTATTTCCTCGGCACCGACTCGGCGCCGCATCCTTACTCGCGCAAGGTTTCGACCAACGGCGTGCCGGGCATGTTCAACGCGCCGGTCGCGATCGAGACTTATGCGCGTGTATTCGAGGAAGAGGGCGCGCTCGACAAGCTCGAAGCCTTCGCTTCGCTCAACGGGCCAAAACATTATCAGATGCCGCCGAACGAGGGCACGATCACGCTCGAAAAGACTACATGGACTGCGCCAGCCGAGGTGAAGGTTGCCGGGCCGGACGAGCGCGCCATCGTTTATCGTGGTGGCGAAACCATCGAATGGAAGGTGGTGAGCGCATGAGCGGCTTCCCCAGCAAAGAGGAAATGGCCGAACTGACGGCGAAGATGTTGTTGGAAGTGGATGCAGTCCGCTTCATGGAGGATAAGCCGTTCATCTACACCTCGGGCTGGGCAAGTCCGGTCTACACCGACTGCCGCCGGCTGATCTCCTTTCCGCGCGTGCGCAGGGCGCTGATCGATTTCGGCGCCGCCACGATCGAGCGTGAGGCAGGTTTCGAACAGTTCGACTCGGTGGCCGGCGGTGAGACCGCGGGCATTCCGTTTGCGGCCTGGATGGCCGACCGTTTGATGTTGCCGATGCAATATGTGCGCAAGAAGCCGAAAGGCTTTGGCCGCAACGCGCAGATCGAAGGTCATATCGAAGAAGGTGACCGTGTTCTTCTCGTCGAAGACATGACCAGCGACGGGCGCAGCAAGGTGAATTTCTGCAAAGCGCTGCGCACGGCGGGAGCCACCGTTGATCATGTTTTCGTGTTCTTCTTCTATGACATTTTCCCCGAGAGCAAAAAAATCTTCGGCGATCTCGCTGTCACGCTGCATTCGCTCGCGACGTGGTGGAACGTGCTTGAGGTCGCCAAGAAGAGCGGCAAGTTCGACGCTGGTAAACTGAAGGACGTCGAAGCTTTCATGAAAGACCCGGCCAGTTGGTCGAAAGCGCATGGTGGCGTCGCGCAAGCGGCGGAGTGAGTGAGTCAGAGGAAACATGTCCGATAAAGTAGCTGACGTAATCGTAGTTGGTGCCGGCAATGCGGCGTTCAGTGCGGCGCTCGCAGCGCAGGAGCAAGGCGCCAAGGTGTTGATGCTTGAAGCCGCGCCGGAAGAGGAATCTGGCGGTAACAGCCGGTTCACCGCGGGTTCGATCCGCGTAGTTTACAACGGTATCGACGATATCAAGACGCTGGTACCCGACCTGACGCAGGCTGAGGTCGACACCACGGATTTCGGCACTTACACCGCCGACCAGTTTTTCGACGATATGGCGCGCGTGACGCAAAATCGCGCTGACCCCGATCTTGTCGAGCTTCTGGTCACGCGCAGCTTCGATTCATTGAACTGGCTGCGGCAAAAAGGCGTTCGCCTCATTCCGATCTACGGCCGCCAGGCGTTCAAGATCGACGGCAAGTTCAAGTTCTGGGGCGGCCTGACAGTTGAGGCCGTCGGTGGCGGTCCCGGGCTCGTACAGATGGAAACCGAGGCGGCAAAAAAGCGCGGCATTGAGATCCGTTATGCGACGCGCGCTGTCGATCTCATTACCGACGGCGACCGCGTCGAGGGCGTCCGGGCGCGGCACGACGGCAAAGTTCGGGAGTTGCGAGCGAATTCGGTGGTGCTCGCTTGTGGCGGCTTTGAGGCCAATTCGGAAATGCGCACGCGTTACTTCGGCCCGGGCTGGGATATGGCGAAGGTGCGCGGTAGCCGTTTCAATACTGGCGACGGCATCCGCATGGCGCTCGATATGGGAGCTAGCCCTTGCGGCAACTGGTCCGGCGGCCACGCGGTGCAATGGGAAATGAACGCGCCAGAATTCGGCGATCTTGCCGTCGGCGATCAGTTCCAGAAACACTCCTATCCGTTTTCGGTGATGATCAACGCGACCGGCAAGCGCTTCGTCGACGAAGGCGCTGACTTCCGCAATTACACCTACGCAAAATACGGTCGTGTCGTGCTTGAGCAACCTGGCCAATTCGCGTGGCAGGTCTTCGATCAGAAGGTGAAGCATCTGCAGCGCGATGAATACAGAATCCGCCAGATCACCAAGGTCACGGCGAATACGATCGAGGAATTTGCGGAAAAACTCGAAGGCGTCAATGCCGCGGAGTTCCTCAAGACAATCAAGGAATGGAATGCGGCGGTCCGCGCGGACGTGCCGTTCAATCCCAATATCAAGGACGGCCGCGGCACCAAAGGTCTCGCCATCAACAAGAGCAACTGGGCGAATACCATCGATGCGCCGCCGTTCGAGGGTTACGCAGTCACTTGCGGCCTGACCTTCACGTTCGGTGGGTTGCGGATCAACACCGATTGCGAAGTGCTCAACACCGACTATCAGCCGATCCGCGGCCTCTATGCCGCGGGCGAACTCGTCGGCGGATTGTTCTACTTCAACTATCCCGGCGGTTCGGGCCTGATGTCCGGCACGGTATTCGGCAAAATTGCCGGAACCTCCGCCGGCCGCGCCGGCAAGAACTGACAATGGATGCCAAGGTCAAACGCCCGCTAAACGAGCTTGGTGCTGTCGAGATCGCGGAGAAGATCGCGGCGGGCGAGACGACCTGTGAGGCCGTGGTGCGTGACTGCCTGGCGCGCATCGAGAAGCGTGATGGCAGCGTTAAAGCGTGGGTGAATTTCAACCCGGAGCTGGCGCTGGCGCAGGCACATGCGATTGACCGCGAGCCGAAACGTGGCCCGCTTCACGGCGTGCCGGTCGGTATCAAGGACATCATCGACACCTTCGATATGCCGACCGAGATGGGCTCGTCGATCTATCGGGGCCATCGGCCGCCGGCAGACGCGTCCTGCGTAGCCCTGATGCGCCGTGCCGGCGCGGTTATCCTCGGCAAGACGGTGACTTGCGAGTTCGCCGGCATGGCGCCCGGTGTTACGACTAATCCGCACAATGCCGCACATACACCGGGTGGCTCGTCGAGCGGTTCAGCAGCCTCAGTTGCTGATCACATGGTTCCGCTGGCACTTGGCACTCAAACCGGCGGCTCGGTGCTGCGCCCAAGTTCTTATTGCGGGATTTTCGGCTTCAAGCCGACGTACAATACCTTCAACAAAATGGGCGTGTGGCCGGCAGCCGAGAGCATCGACACGATCGGTATTCATGCCCGATCGATCGATGACATCGAATTCCTGACCGCGGTATTACGAATGCAGACGCCACCGGCATCGCGCAAACTCGACAGCGCGCCGCGGATCGGCCTGTGCCGCACCGAAATCTGGGATACCGCGCAGCCGGAAAGCAAAGCTGCTGTCGAAGGCGCCGCTGCGGCTCTCGGCAAAGCCGGCGCGATCGTTAGCGAGATCACATTGCCGGATGTCTTCAAGGGCATGCACGCTTTATCCCGCGGCACGATCAATTTTGTCGAACGCGCTGCCTGCATGGCCTTCCTCTGGGATCACCGCCGCGATGCGTTGTCGCCGCAGATGCGGCGCTATGTCGAGGGTGGCCAACAAACGACGCGGGAGGAATACATCGCCGCTTTCCGCCGTCTCGATGAATGCCGTGCGTTATTGAGCGCGATTTTTGACAAGGTTGACGCTCTGCTGGTGCCATGCGTGCCCGGCGAGGCTCCGAAGGGTCTTGAATACACCGGCGATGCAAACATGCAGGCGATCTGGACGGCGCTGCATACGCCGTCGATCACGCTGCCGACCCATCGCGGGCCAAACAATTTGCCGGTCGGTATCCAGCTGGTCGGGCAGCGCTATGAAGACGATCGCTTGCTCGCCGTCTCCCGCTGGGTCTGGCAGAAGATCGGTGCGTCGGAGATGGTTGGTTACCACAACGCGTAGGTGAGTGATGGAATTTGACAATTCGTTCGACGTTCCGCTGTCGCCGCCGGAAGCGTGGACCGTGCTGATGGATATCCGTCGCGTTGCACCTTGCATGCCCGGCGCGGCGCTGACGGAAATCATCGATCCGCAAAATTTTCGCGGCAAGATCGCGGTGCGGCTCGGCCCGGTGGCGCTGGCCTTTGCCGGTAATGTCGCTTTTGAAAATGTCGATGAAGCCAATCACAGCGCCAAAGTGAAGGCGCAGGGTAGCGACGACAAAGGCCGCGGCTCGGCTAATGCTACGGCGACATTTCGCATCGAGCCCTCGGGCGCCGGCTCGCGCGTGCAAATCCACACAGACCTGATGCTGTCGGGCGCGGTCGCGCAATACGGCCGCGGTGTCGGTATGATCCAGGCAACCGCAGCACAGATTATCGGCCAGTTCGCCGCAAACCTGCGCAAGCAGCTCGAGCAACAGCCCGCTGCAGCCGCCGACGCATCGAAACAGGGTGAAGCGGCTACTCCGCTTCCGGACGCGGCCAAGCCGATCTCCGGTATATCGTTGGGGGCAAAAGTTCTCTGGCAGCAAGTGACCGGGCGTTCGGGCGATAAATCATGAGGCGTTGCGGATATCGGTTGCGAGCGGCAGGCCTGGTTGGTGCACTGTTTGCTCTCGCCGGTACAGCGCACATCGCCAGTGCGCAGGACTTGCGCGCGGTCTACCTCGTTATCGGTTATAGCGCCGGCGGCGGCTACGACGCCTACGCGCGGCTGCTCTCGCGCTATTTCGGCAAACACCTGCCGGGCAATCCCACGATCGTCCCACAGCAGATGGCGGGGGCCGGCAGCCTTCGTGCCGCCAATTACATTTATACCGTCGCGCCGAAAGACGGATCGGTGTTCGGTACGTTTTCACGCAGCATGGGGATCTCGCCGCTGGTCGATAAGGCCGAATTCGACAGCCGCAAATTTACCTGGCTCGGCAGTGTGACTGATGACAACACGCTCTGTGTGAGTTCCGCCGGGTCGCCGGTGAAGGACTGGAACGACTTTCTGACCAAGCCTTCAAAGTTCGGTGGTGAGGGTGCGGGCTCCGACCCGGATATCTGGGCCCTGATGTACAAGAATGTGTTCGGTGCCAACGTCAAATTGGTCAGTGGCTATCCCGGCACCAACGACATCGTCCTGGCCATGGAGCGCGGTGAAGTTGACGGCGTGTGCGGTATCTCGTGGAGCACGGTCAAGACGCAGCATCCGCAATGGCTCACCGGCCACGCGGTCAATTTCGTTGTGCAGGCGGCGCTGCAGAAGGAACCGGCATTGCCGGCGACACCGCTGGCGACTGACCTCGTGAAGACGCCGGAGCAGCTTCAGATTCTCAAGCTCATGTTGGTGACACAGGCGATGGCACGGCCGTTTGCAGCGCCACCGGAAACGCCGCCTGATCGAAAGGCCGCGCTGATTTCAGCTTTCGACGCAACAATGAGCGATCCCGATTTTCTCGCCGATGCGCGGAAGCTCGATTTCGACGTGCGCCCGGTCAGCGCGGCGAAAATCGATGCTCTGCTGGCGGATGTCTACAACACGCCGAAAGACGTCATTGATCGCGCCAAGAAAGCGATCGCGAGCGATAGCCAGTGAGCGACCGGATCGGGGCCAGCGTAACGCGACTTGAAGACCAGGCGCTGCTGACCGGCAGCGCCCGCTTTGTGGATGACATTGTCTCGCCTGACGTGCTGCACGCTGCATTCCTACGTAGTCCACATCCCCACGCCGTTATCCGCGCTATTGACGCAAGCGCGGCGCGGAAGATGCATGGCGTCGTTGCCGTACTTACGCTCGACGATCTTGCCCCCGTGCTTCGGCAGCGGCGCATGGTGCGGATTTCGAATTCTGGAACGAAGCTTGATCAAAGCTGGCTGTTCGCACTCGCAAATGGCGAGGTGTCGTTCGTCGGCGAGCCGATAGCGATCGTCCTGGCCGGTGATCGCTACACTGCCGAGGATGCCGCCGCGCTGGTCGCCGTTGATTATGATGTTCTGCCGGCTGCTACCGACTGCCGGACGGCTGAACGCGGGCCGCCTGTCCGCCGCGAGCTTTCATCGAACAAGGTCATCGCCTACACGGTCGGCTTCGGCGACAGCGACGCCGCATTCGCCAAGGCCGCACATATCGTACACGAAGATCTGTGGATTCATCGCGGCGCCGCTCATTCGATTGAGTGCCGCGGCATTCTCGTGCAAATTTCCGATCGCGAGACGCAGGTATGGGCTTCGACCCAGAAAGCGCACGACCTGCGCACCGCGCTTGCAGACTATATCGAACTGGACGAGACGCGGTTGCGCGTGGCGACGCCCGACGTGGGCGGTGGTTTTGGGCCAAAGCTTTGCGTCTATCCCGAGGACGTCGCTGTGGTTGCCGCGGCAACCTTGCTGCGCCGCTCGGTCAAATGGATCGAAGATCGGCGCGAACACTTCACCAACGCGGCGCAGGAGCGCGATCAATACTGGTCAATTGAGGTCGCCGCCGACGCTGACGGTCGCGTCCGCGGGGTGCGCGGCAAACTAATTCACGACCTTGGTGCCTATGCGCTGCAGGACGTCAATTTGCCGTACAACTCTGCTACGACCCTCACTGGCCCCTACATGATTGCGGCACTGTCGATGGAAGTCATGGTGGCGCATACCAACAAGGCGCCGGTGTCGTCGGTGCGCGGCGCCGGCTATCCTCAGGCTGCCTTCGCCATGGAACGGCTGCTCGATCGGCTGGCGCGTAAGCTTGAACTCGACCGCGCCGAGATTCGCCGCCGCAATCTCATTCCGGCAGAGAAGATGCCGTATTTGAAACCGCTGAAAACGCGCGCCGGCGAGCAGGTGCAGTACGACAGCGGCGATTATCCCGGCTGCCAGCATGAGATACTGACTGCGATGGGCTGGGATGACTTCCCGACACGGCAGGCACAGGCACGCGAGCAAGGTCGTTATCTCGGCATTGGCATTGCCCACGGCGTTAAAGGCACCGGCCGCGGTCCGTTCGAATTTGGCGGCGTCAGTGTGTCGCCGACCGGGCGCATCACGGTAACAACCGGTGCCGCCGCGATGGGGCAGGGCCTCGCCACGGCGCTCGCGCAGATTTGCGCCGAGTCGTTCGGTGTGCGTGCGCAGGATGTTCGCGTCATTTCCGGAGATACCTCGGCTGCGCCGCTCGGGCTTGGCGGGTTTTCCAGCCGGCAGACCGTCACCGCGGGCTCTTCGGTCCATGTCGCCGCCGGCGCCGTGGCCGCCAAGGCGCGCAAGCTAGCCAGTCATTTGCTGGAAGCCGCAGAAGAAGACTTGGAGCTCGCCGACGGCGCGGTGCGCGTGGTGGGCGCGCCGCAACTTGCGGTAAAGCTTGGCGACTTGTCGCGCATGCTCAAAGGAGCGCCAGGTTACGGCTTCCCGCCGGGGATAGAGCCTGGCCTCGACGCCTCCTCGACCTTTCGTATCGACAAGCTCGCTTATGCCAATGCTTGCCATGTTGTCGAGGTCGAGGTCGATATCGAAACGGGTGCGGTCACTATCATGCGCTACGCGGCGATCCAGGATTCCGGCCGTCGCGTCAATCCGATCATCGTCGAGGGCCAAGTTCACGGCGGTATCGCCCACGGTGTCGGCAACGCCTTGCTGGAATGGATGGGCTATGACGAATCCGGCCAGCCCGTCACCACGACTTTGGCCGATTATCTGCTGCCGACATCGACAGACCTGCCGCGGTTCGAGACGCTCTACAAGGAGACTCCGTCGCCGCATAATCCGCTGGGTGTGAAAGGGATCGGCGAGCTTGGCACGATCCCGGCTGCCGCCGCGCTGATTTCGGCGATCGAGGATGCGCTCACGCCTTTCAACGTCCATATCGCCCAGATGCCAATCGCGCCGCACGAACTCATTACCCTGATCAAGGGTGCGACCCGGTGAGCTTTTGACCTGACGACCTTGCCGGAGCAAACTGCCGTGCCGGTCATGGAGATAAAGATGAAACGACCGATCGCCTTTACGAGTGTTATTTTTGGACTGTCGCTTGCGCTGGGGTCCGTCGCGTTCGCGCAGGATTTTCCGGATCGGCCGTTGCATCTGATCGTTCCCTATGGACCGGGCGGCATCACCGACTTTGCCGGCCGCACGGTCGCGCAAGCCCTTGGCAACGCTCTTGGGCAGACTGTCGTGGTGGATAACAAGCCAGGGGCAGGGGGAATCGTTGGCGTCGATTACGTCGCTCACTCGGCGGCCGATGGTTATCAGATGGCTATTATGGACCCGGCCATTATCATCAACCCGATACTCCAGAAATCGATGCCTTACGATGTGTTCACCGATCTGACGACGTTGTCCCGCGTCAGTTCGTCTCCGGAGGTGTTGGTCGTATCACCGCAGCTTGGCGTCAAGACCTACGCCGAGCTTGTCACTTACGGCAAAGCCAATCCGGGCAAACTCAATTACGCGTCCGCTGGCGTAGGCACCGCACCCCATCTGGCCGCTGTCTTGTGGGAGTTGGGTACGGGTATCCAGGCCGAACACGTGCCTTACAAGGGCATCGGGGCCTCGTATCCCGACTTGATGAGCAACAAAGTCCAGTTGGCGTTTTCGAGTATTCCGGGCGCGCTTCCCTTTACCAGCGATAATCGGGTTCTCCCGCTGGCGACGACGATGCTCAAACGCTCGGCGGTTTATCCTGACCAGCCGACCGTGGCGGAGTCCGGATTGCCTGGCTACGACGTTGATGTTTGGCTCAGCCTTTATGTCAGGTCCGGCACGCCTGCGGACATACTCAATAAACTGAATGCGGGCGTGCAGAAGGCGTTGCGAGATCCTGAATTGGTCGCAGCCTTCGCCAAATTCGGTCTGGCGGCGGTGCCAACCAGCCTCGCCGACGGCGCGGCTTTCACCAAAAGCGAATCCGACAAGTGGAAGAAAGTGATCGCCGACGGGCACATCACGCTGGATCAATGACGGGCTCACTGTCCTGGCCGACCGAATTGCGCCTGCACAAAGACCGTAGGACCCTCACGGTAAGTTACGATACCGGCGAAAGTTTCGGTCTCGCCGCCGAATATTTGCGTGTGCGCAGTCCGAGCGCGGAAGTGCAAGGGCATTCACCGAGCGAACGGCGCACCGTCTCCGGCAAAGAGAACGTGGCAATCCTCGAAATTCATCCGATCGGCAATTATGCCGTGCGGCTTGCTTTCGATGACATGCATTCGACCGGTATTTTCAGTTGGGACTATCTTTTCGAACTCGGTCAAAATCGAGAAAAATACTGGAACGAATATCTTGCCGAGCTTGCTGCGAAAGGACTTTCGCGCGTCTCCACCGGATAAGCGCCGTAAATTCTCGGCTATTTTATAAATAATCCTCGCAAAACGCATAACGGTTCGATGGAACCGCGCCGGTAGATTCCCTGCGCGCGCACGGCAAAGCGCGCACTCGGCATGACAGCACGAGGGGCGACTTCGGCAGAGCTTCGACCAGGGAAAGGAATAAAGTCGTGCGCAAATTATTCCGGAAATTTCTTGTGAATGAAGATGGTGCCGCCGCGATCGAGTACGGCCTGCTGGCAGCGGGTATCTCCGTTGCCATTATTGCCGTGGTTGTAGCGCTGGGTACGCAACTCAATACGACCTTCACCAGCGTTTCGAGTGGCCTGAAATAGCCGGAGCCTTCGTTCCGGCGCTCCGCCTCCCGCACGTCAACGAACGATCAACCTCGGTTCGGCATGATCGAGGAAGTGTCGGGGTGGGGTGTACGATGGGGCACTTTCCGGCATCAGAACGGCCCTGATCCCACTCCCTCGGGATCGGGGCCGTTCGTTTTCAGATGGCTTTTGTCGTCCGCGTGTGCGCGCCACGCACATTGCCGGCGCTTCTTCAACGGCATGGTTGATGATTTGTTGCTGTTGGGTGCTGGCTCGCATCGTTCTTTTTCCTCTATGATCGCGGGAGCGGCCAAAAAGATGCCGCAGCTCACGGGAGGAAATCTGATGACGTCGCGTATTTTGCATGCAGTCATTCTGGCCAGCGGTTTGTTCGCCAGCGGCCACGCATTTGCCCAGCAGCAGGCAGCGCCTGCTCCGGCAGCGCCGCCCGATCTCAACGCCGTTCCCGATAAAATGCCCTTCAATATTCCGTTCGGCGCGTCTGTCGGTTTGGAACAGGCACAAGCACTCATTCAGGCAGGTGTGGCTGAAGCGAACAAGCGTGGCTGGCCCGAGGTTTTCGCTGTGGTCGATGTTAGCGGCAACCTGGTTGCGTTTGCCCGAATGGATGGTGCGCAGTTTGCGTCCGTCGCTATAGCTGAACACAAGGCCAGGACCGCGGCGAGATATCGCCGCCCGACCAAGGCGTTCGAGGACGCCGTACAAAAATTCGGCTTCAATTACATTCTCACCCTTGATGATGTGATCGCTTCGCGCGGCGGCGTGCCGCTGGTCGACGGCGGCAAGATCATAGGTGCGATCGGTTGCTCCGGCGCTACCGGCTCGCAGGACGAAGCGCTCTGCAATGCCGCTGCGGCCTCGATCAACAAGTAATCTGCGGCAATCAGCCTGCGCAAAAAAATGCGAGGGCGGCAGCGATGCCGCTCTCTTCGCATGCTTGGGCCTGGGTTCGGGTAATAAGAGCGGCGAAGGATGGTGGGCGCTATAGGGATTGAACCTATGAC
>CAWECH010000002.1:0-195852 GCA_963807565.1 uncultured Alphaproteobacteria bacterium
CCAGCCCGATGCCACCGGCGCCGCCATCACCGGCGCTTTCAAAAGCGGCATGTCCGCCGCGAGTGCCTGATTGGCGACTGCCATCGCCAACATCCCTGCCCCAACCATCAACCGTTTCATCACGACCTCCCCCTACGCCAGCTTCATCCATCCATGGACGGGCTTCCGATGGTCAGTATCTAGCACGGAGTGTTGCCGATGCCTGTAACCAATCGGGCACAGTACGGAGAATAAACAACGCTGGGCCTAGGATGACCCGCGATCGCCGCGGTTCATGAAATAAATGTTATAAATCAATAGCTTAATTAAAAGCAGAGAACCAACAATTGGGGCAATAGTCGTCCTGCTCATTCGTCATTACCGGGCTTGTCCGGGAGATGACGTTCGGGAGGGCGCGGTTCGCCGATTTTCGGGATGGCCGGGACAACAGCCATGACCAGCAAGAAACGCCACGACTTTTGCCCCTGATACGGAGAGCGGTAACAAGGGGAAGTCAGAGATAGTTCCCACGGTAGTTTCCGATCGCCAGTCCTCTCTCGGCGTCATGCCCGCGCGTGTCGCGGGCATCTACGTGTCTTGCGGGGGTTTTATAAAGACATGGATGGCCGGGACTTCGCCCGGCCATGACTCCCCAGGTGTCCCAACGTGACCGGAATCCGGTCGTCATCAATGCAATCATATGCAATCGCTCCCGCCGACAAAGCGCCCATCGCCCCTGGCTTTGGTCCTTGTGCGAATGAGGAGCCGGAGTGGCTCCCAAAGGCGAGGCGGTTACGCGTGAAGCTTCCGGTGACGAACCAACTTGCGATCGGAGGGGACTCCGATTCTCCCTCGTTGCCAGTGTCGCCGTTGCGAGGCGCCTTCACGGCAAATTCAAGCAAACCGGAGCGTCATGCGATTCAACTACAGGTAATTGAACGCTCGGCAGTTGTGACCCGGATGTCGTTTTGATCCGCGTTGCAAAAACGCAACATCATTAAGTATAAGTAATTTTCGACTTTTTAATGGCGAAATTTTGTTATACGATGTCACAATCTAAGGGCGTGCGCTGGTTGGGGGGCGCGGTCGCAAGTGGACATCTCATGAGCCCCTAATGTGCCGAGTCCTGCCTTCTTTCGGGCCGGAATGTCTGCGAAAAAGCCTCGCCCTAGGATGTGGGTACCATGGAGGAGACAATGAGTATGGGGAAGAGAACAGCAATTCTACACGGCACCAGCGTCGTCGGCTATGTGGCCGGCGCGCTTGCCTTGGGGGCGATGACGATCGCGGGTACAGTGGCGGCGCCGGCCGCGGAAACCCTGTCGCTGACGACCGTGGTGTCGGTAACGGGCGGCAAGATCTCCAGCTTCGACATCAGCTTCGTCGATCCTGTGCTTGGTCTGTATGTGCTGGCCGACCGCACCAACAAAGGCGTGACGGTCATCAACACCAATCCGGTCCCCGGCAGCAGTCCGCTTGCTCCGCCTGCTTATTGGGGCACGATCACGGGGGGCTTCCAGGGCCTTGCCACGACGTGCTCAAGCCCAGGCGGCGTGAATGACTGCTCGGGCCCTAACGGCGTTATGATCGTTAACCATAGTGAGATATGGGCGGGCGACGGCAATAGCACCGTCAAGATTCTACCGGTCAGCAACAACGGTTCCCCGGCCGTCGTCGTCTCGACCGGAGGTAAGTACCGGGCGGATGAGATGTGCTTCGACCCGGTCCACAATATCGGGTTCGTGGTGAACGATGCGGATGTTCCGCCTTTCATGACCGCGATCAGCGACAATCGCGGCCACCCGGTGCTTGGGAAAACGATTTTCACGTCCGCCGCCGGTGGAAACGGGATCAATGCCACCGACGGGGTCGAGCAATGCCAGTACAATCCGCGTGACGGAAAGATTTATGTGTCGGTGCCGGAAGTTAACGGTCCCGGCGATAATTCGAAGCCCGGCGTGGTAGCGCGGTTCAATCCGCTCACGTTGGCCGTCGACGCAGTTGTAACTGTTCCGCTGGCAAGCTGCAGCGGACCGCAGGGCTTGGCAATTGGTCCGGTGGTGAATGGCCACGGCCAGATATTGCTCGGCTGCAATGGCGCCATCGCGGGTGCGAACGCGGGTTTGGCGCCTCTGCACCGGAGCACGGTCGTGATCGACGACGGTACCCAAAGCTACCCCTTCGGCACCGTGGTCTACACGTTGAATTACGAGGCCGGCAACGACGAGGTCTGGTACAATGGCTGCGTGTGGGGTGGCACATCGCAGGTCAACAACTTCTGCCCCAACGGGGCAACCGGAGATGGCCACTACTACCTGGCGCGCGGCGGCAATAACACGTTCAACAACTACAATCCCCAGCAGAACCCCACGCCCAACGGGTCGGTGTCGCCGCAGTTCCTGACTTGCCCGGGGACGCATAACGCCAACGACTTCGTCAACTACAACAACTACACCAACTATGGCGGCAACATCTATGTCAGCCAGAACACCCTCGGCCAGTCTTCCTTCGGCTCTCCCAACCCGACCACCTTTCAGCCCTATGCCGGCCCGCAAGTGCTCGGCATGGTCAATGCCACAACCGGCATTCCGAATGCCGATACGATCACCGGATTGGCGAACTGTGCCACGACGAATCCCGGCCCGCAGTCACAGCTGAATCCGATTAAGCAGGTGGCGAGCAACGCGTCGAACGCGCACGGCTCAGCCCACTCGGTAGCGGCCGACCTCGTCCACAACTACATCTTCGTGCCGATCCCCAACACCAACTTCGTCACCGGCATGCCCGGGGTGTGCGCCTCGAAGGGCGGCAACGACGCCAACGGCTGCATCGCCGTGTACAGCACGGTCGGCAAGGACTGAGACGGACCCATGACGGCCTGAAGGTCGTCGGGGCGAGCCAATACAAAGGGCGGCCTCACTTCGCAGTGAGGCTGCCCTTTGCGTATCGGTGGCGCCATCGGGCGCAATCAGGACCTGCAAGGGTGCAAATGAGCGTCAGCGCCTTTCGCTGCCCAGGCGGCCCGAGAGACGGCATTTCGCGAAAACGCGAGCCCGCGATTAGGACGGATCGGGATCGACTTGCGACAGCGGCGCAATGCGCGCGTATTGCCGCCTACACGGCTGGGGGCTTGCGTTTGACCTTTTGCACGTCGATTCGCGCGCCATTGTCGGCAAACGCAATCTCCTCATCGGCCGCCACGAGGCCGACATCGATGTCGCGATCGGGCAGCACCACGATTTGGCGGCGCCCGATCCGTACGATCACCCGCGTCCGTACACCGGCGAGGTTGGCGGCCGCGATCTGCTTGAGCTTGCGGTAGATGTCGGGGCGCTGCCAGGCGGCCGGAAACCCCTCGTCCACGTCGACGGACAGCGAAGGTACGCCATCGGTCACCAGCAGCCTCACGATCAATTTGGCACGGTCGGGTTTCCATTCGGGGCCGAGCCCCGGCGTCACCATCCAGCCGCAGAAGAACACGCGGCACACCTGCGGGCGCGATTCGTAAATCGCACAGCCTTTTCGGGGTGCAAGATGGCGGCACCACTTGCCGGCCGGACTTTCGGTTTCCGGCGTGTCGTAAAGCTTGCAGCACATCGCGCACGTGCCGCAAGATCGTCCCGGCACAACTGATGTCGCAGCGGCTAAAGCGGCAACGTCCACCACGCGGCAGGTTCCTGTACGGCTGCTCCCACTGGCACCAAGCCTGATCCGCCGAACGATCCAACCGAAAGGTTAATGCAGATTCCGCCGAAAGGGAACGGAAGCCTCCCTAAGAGGACGCGAACTGCTCGTGGCGCCCCGGATCCTTCTCATTCGCTGCCGCCAGGACCGCTTCCCGCCATTCACGCTTGATGGGAAGGATCGGAGGCATCGGGGCGACGTCGGGCGCCTCGGTTGCAGGCGCAATGGCCTCATTGCGATCGGTTTGCGAGCCCTTGCGCATGAACAGGTTGTAGACCAGCCATTCGGCACGCTGCCTTTTGCCGCGGAGCGGAAACCGGCTGGCTATCGAGGGCAGCGAATAGAAATCTTCGAAGGCCCGCCTGTGGCCGACACGCAACTCGTCACCGGACATTTGGGCTGGCCTATAAACCACATTTCCTTGATCGTATTTCGTCCAATCGAACGAGACGATGCGATTGGCGCTTTTCATTTCATACCAGGTCAGCGTTCCAGGATAAGGTGTCAGCACCGAATACGCGCAGGCGTCGTAGTCGCTTTCGCGGTTGAAGCGTGCGGTTTCGTCGAACACGGACGGATCATCCCCGTCGAAGCCGAACATGAAAAGTCCGAACACGATGATGCCGTAGGAATGCAGCTTTTCCACCAGGGCTGCGAAGGTTTCGGGGCGATTGACATGCTTGTGCACGCTTTTGAGCGTGGAGCGCGAGATCGATTCAAAGCCGATGCTCAGCATCGTGCAGCCGCTCTCGGCGGCAAGCTCCAGCATGCGGTCGTCCTGAGCGAGTTTCGAGGTCACGCCGGCCTGCCACTGAATGCCGCGGCCTTTGAGGGCGCGCATGACCTCCTTCGGCCGCTCCGGCGTCCCGAAAAAGTCGGCGTCGTTAATGGAAATCCTTCGCGAGCCGCAGTTTTCGACTTCGCGGATCACCTCATCGACCGGCCTGTAGCGGAATTTCAGCCCGTTCATCAATGGCTCGGCACAGAAGGTGCAGCCTTGATGGCACCCACGCGAGGTCTGCACGAAGGTGCGGTTGACGTAGCGGTTCTTCTTGATGAGGTCGTAACGCGGCATCGGAATGCCGACCATGGAATGCAGCGTCTCGGACTTGTAGGTGCCGCGCATATTCCCATGCTCGAGATCGTCGAGGAGCCGGTCGATCACGAGTTCGACCTCGCCGATCACCACGGCGTCGCAATGCTTGAGGGATTCCTGCGGCATGAAGCTCGGATGGACCCCGCCCATCACCACCGGCACACCCCGCGCGCGGTATACATCCGCGATCTCGTAGCCGCGGTTCACATAACTCGTCATTGCCGAGATGCCGACAAGATCGGCCTTAAGGTCGAAATCGATCGGCTCGATGTTCTCGTCGGTCAGAACCACCTCGTAGCGATCTCGCGGCACCGCAGCAGCCACGGCCAACAGCCCGGCCAGTGGGGAATAGAGCGCACGATTGAGATACAGCGGCCGGGTCGTTAGCGAATCGGTCTTGGGATTGACGAGATGGATGATGCGGGTGCGCACGTGCTGTTCCTCTCTGGTCAACTGCAACAAGCCAACAAAAACGTACGATAATCCCGTCCTACCCTAATAAGTTCCTTCCCGTCCGCAATTCCGGCTACCTGCGCGAACAACCAGATCAGCTTGGAGCGACTTAGCGCCCCCGGCCAATGCCGTTGTGGCCGTGGCAAGGGTTCATTTTCGCCGCCGCTTGGAGCGCTGCTCGCGGTCGATCTGCGCCTGCGCCTTCTTGCACCAGAGGTCCCAGGTGCGCTGCCAGGTGCCGGCCGAGGTCTGGCGGCCGGTGGTGGCAGCGACCTCGCGCTCGTCCAGAAACACGATATTGCCGCCGGGGCCGGCGATCAGCATCGCCTGCATCTGCAATTTGGCAGAGAGTTCCAGATAGACGCTGCGGATCACCGCCGTCATCAGGCTTTCCCCGACCACGACGGCGCCGTGGCCGCGCATCAGCGCGACGGGCGACGGTCCCAGCGTCCGGGCCAGCGAATGGCCGAGATGGGGGGTCTTGATGATGAGGTCGCCGCTCTCTTGGAAATCGCGGATTTCGAAGGTCGGCACGCCCTCGCCGATGAAGGCGCCGGTGTTGAACATCGGCCGCAGCGGCACCGTGGTGACGCCGAACGGGATCACGGACGGCGAATGGTTGTGCACAACCGCGTCGATGTCGAGCCGCCGCTTAAAGATTTCGCCGTGGATGTAGCGTTCGAGATAGAGCGGGACGCCGGGGTCGGTGACCGGGTTGCTGTCAAGATCGAATTCCAAGATATCATCGGCGGTGACCAGTTCCGGCGCCATGGCGCGCGCGAGCAGGTAGCGCTTCGGGTTTCGCGCGGTGCGCAGGCTTACATGCCCATAGGCATCGACCACCCCATGGGCGGCGAGAATCCGGTAGGCCAAAACAAGCTCGTCCCGCTCGCCCATAATGCGCTCTCTCTGCTTTCGCCGACCGGCGTTGTTTGCCAAGCTCCAACACCTGCCATCCTCCCGATTCGGGCGGGTGACGCAACCCCGGCGGCGACATCACGGTTCTGGCACGTGATCTACGAGGCTGGTTGATGCAGACGGCAATCATGCGACCCATGCGATACGCGGCAGCCAGCGGGGCGGCGCAGCGGCACCGCCGGGGTGACGTCGTTCGCCGGCGGGGTTACTTCGGCGGCGCCGCCACGGGCTCGTAGCCCGGACCGCCTTCGCGGTCCGGAAATCCGGGGCAAAGGTGCCGGCTATGCGTCCCCAACCAATTCGGTCAGCCGCACCCGGAAAAGCCGTGTTTGGCCCAGCCCTGCCGCACCGGCGAAATCGTCCCGGATTTCCGCTTCGCTCCAATCCGGGCTACGGCTCGGCCGGGTCTTGAATCTCCCACCTCACGCCGCCTTGTCGCGCCGCCCCGGCGCGAAGCGGTCGTAGAAAGTCTCACTGCGCACCGCCATATCGATGAGCAGCGGTGTCGGCGCAAATCGCGGCCCGTGCGTGCCGGCCAGCTTTTCGCACAATGCCACGAAGCGCCCCGTGCCCATCATGTCGATATAGGACAGCGTGCCCCCGGTGAACGGCGCGAAGCCGAAGCCGAGGATCGAGCCGACATCGGCCTCGCGCACGTCGGTCAGCACGTTTTCCTCGAAGCAGCGCGCGGTTTCGAGCGCCTGGATGCCGAGCAGGCGGTCCTTGAGTTCCTGAACATCGATGCTGTCGGGGTCGCGCTTCACCGGCGCCAGATCGGCCAGCCCCGGCCACAGCCGCTTCGCCCCGCGCTCCGGATAGTCGTAAAAGCCCTTGCGGTTCTTGCGCCCGAACCGGCCGAGCTGCTCCACCAGCGTGGAGAGTAGCGCACGTTGCGGCGCGTCGATCGCCGCCGCGCCGAGATCGGCCTCGGTGGCTTTGAGAATTTTCCACGCCAGATCGACCGCCACTTCGTCGGTCAGCGCCAGCGGGCCGACCGGCATGCCGGCCATGCGCGCGACATTTTCGATCATGGCGGGCGGCACCCCTTCGGCCAGCATCAGATGGCCCTCGCGCAGATAGGTGCCGACCACCCGCGAGGTGTAGAAGCCGCGCGAATCGTTGACCACGATCGGCGTCTTGCGGATGGCGCGCACATAGTCGAACGCAGCGGCGAGCGCGGCCTCTCCGGTGTCGCGGCCGCGGATGATCTCGACCAGCATCATGCGTTCCACCGGAGAGAAAAAATGGATGCCGACGAAGCGTGCCGGGTCGCGGAAGGCGCCGGCGAGCGAAGTGATCGGCAGCGTCGAGGTGTTGGAGCCGAAAATCACCTGATCGCTGGTGACGGCCTGGGCCTTTGCATAGGCGTCCGCCTTGACGGCGCGGTCCTCGTACACCGCCTCGATGACGAGGTCGCAATCCCGCAGCGCGGCATAGTCCGCGGTGGCGATGATGCGCGCCAGCAGGGCATCGCGATCCGCCGCACTGGCGCGCCCTTTGGCGACCAGTTCGCTCATCAGCCGGTCCGCGTGCGCCTTGCCGGCGTCGGCCGCGGCCTGGTCGCGATCGATCAGCACTACATCGATGCCGGCCTGCGCCGTCACATAGCCGATGCCGGCCCCCATGAAGCCGGCGCCGATGATGCCGACGCTCTTGAATTTCGCCGGCAGTACTGCGGCCGGTCGGCGGACGCCCTTATTGAGGTCCTGCAGCGAGACGAACAGCGAGCGCATCATGGCGTGCGCTTCCGGCGAGCGCAGGATCTTTGCAAACCACCGCGACTCCACCCTCAGCGCCAGATCGAACGGCAATTGCAGGCCCTCAAACACGACCTGCATGATGGCGCGCGCGGCCGGATAATTGTCAAAAGTCTCGCGCCGGTAGATGGCGTTGGCGGCGGGAAATGTATTCATGCCGGCCTTGGAATAGACCGGCCCGCCGGGCAGGCGAAAGCCGTCGCGATCCCAGGGATTGGTGTGTGAACCGCCCGCTTTGATCCAGGCCTTGGCGGCTTGGATAAGGTCCTCAGGCGGCACCGCCGCATCGATCAGCTTCATGGCCAGGGCGCGCTCGACCGCGAGATGATCCCCCTTGAGCAGGAAATTTAGTGCATCGGCCGGCGGCAGCATGCGGGCGATGCGGGTGGTGCCGCCGGCACCGGGAAACAGCCCCACCTTGATTTCCGGCAGGCCGAGCCGCGCGTTTCGGATTCTGCGCGGCGACACGGTAATGGCAGGCGAGCGCCAGTTCGAAGCCGCCGCCGAGCGCGGTGCCGTTCAGCGCCGCGACCCATGGCTTGCCGCAGGTCTCGATCCGGCGGAACAGTTGCGAGAGCTTGCGGCTCCCTTCGAACAGCTGCAGCGCGGCGGTTTCCTCGCCCTGTTCGGCGGCGAGCTTGGCAAAGCTGCGGCTCAGCGATTCCAGCAGCGCTAGGTCAGCGCCCGCGCAAAACGTGTCCTTTGCGGAGGTGATGACGACGCCCTTGACGGCCGCGTCGGTGGCGAGCGTCTCGACGATTCTCGACAGTTCGTCGATACCCTCCATCGTGATGACGTTCATCGACCGGTCCGGCACGTCCCAGCTGAGGAGTGCGATCCCGTCAGCGTCGATATCAAGCTTGAAATTGACGGTGGTCATCGCGGTTCAATCCTCTAAGTTGGGACGGATTCCGATCATGGCTGATCGGCGTACATTTGACCACCTCGGTGCCATGTTCCGCGGAAGCGGCTGTGCAGAATTCCCCCAGGAAGCCCTCCTTTACGAACATGCGCAACCGATGGATGCAAAATCCTACCCCTCCCCGTCTTCGGCCGCAAGCGGGGCGGGCCCGGATGGCCGGGATGGGGTGGGGGATTTTCCGTGTGGTCGTGCGAATCGTTGCACTCCGCCTTCGATTCATTTCAAAGCGAATATGCGCCCGTCCGCTCCGGGACGCGGCGCATCCAACCTTCACGACGTCAACCTCGGGCGGGCCCTTCAAGATGAGGTTCTGAAGTACCTATGGGACCATCCGTTGCAACGTTGCCGCCGGCACCCCGCCGCGCGGACAGCGCAAATCCGCCGGCAGCGTCGGATTTCGAGATCCCCGCCGGCGCCAGCGAGATTGCGGTCGCAGGCGAAGCGCTGGTGGCCGATGTTGCGGCGGCACTGTACTGGCCGGCGGAACGGCTGCTGGTGGTCGCCGACCTGCATCTGGAAAAAGGCTCCGCCTTTGCGGCGCGCGGCATGCTGCTGCCGCCCTATGACACCGCTGCGACGCTCGAACGGTTCGCGCACCTCATGTCGCGTTATGCGCCGCGCACCGTGGTGGCGCTCGGCGACAATTTTCATGACGGCGGCGGACCGGGACGGCTCGTCCCCGCCGACCGCGCCGCGCTGTTCGCCCTGCAGCGTGGGCGCGACTGGATCTGGATCGCCGGCAACCACGACCCCGATCCGGGCGAGCGCATCGGCGGGGTATTTGCGCGATTTCTGGCGCTCGGAGCGCTGGTGTTTCGTCACGAACCGCTGGCGGAGCAGAGCCCAGGCGAGATCGCCGGCCACCTGCACCCGTGTGCGCGCATCCACCGGCGTGGCCGGGCGGTGACGCGGCGGTGCTTTGCCAGCGACGGCCGACGGGTCGTGATGCCGGCCTTCGGGGCCTATACGGGGGGGCTCGATATCCGCCACCACGCATTCGCGCAGGTGTTCGATGCGCGCGCCTTCACGGCGCATGTGCTGGGACGGGAACGGCTTTACAGCTTCCACACGGAATGGTGTTGGAGACGTCGGGGGTGATAGGGACCCCTCTCGGCGTCGGAGCGACATCCGGGCTGCATGCGGCCGCCGGCTTGATTTTTGCGCTGCTTTACTGCGGACCGATCGACCGGGTAATACGAGGACGCGCCTAATGGCCATGCGGCACGAAGTAATTTCTCGCGAGTACCGTGATTCGGTTGCGCTGATGCAATTGTCGGCCGCGCTGGCGAAAATGCCCGGCATCGGGCAGGCCTCCGCCGTGATGGGGACGGAGAACAATCTCAGCCTGCTGCGCCAGGCGGGAATGGATATCGGTCCGGTCGCGGTTTCGCCCAACGATCTGCTGATCGTCGTGCAGGGCGACGACGACGCGCTTGAAGCCGCGATCGCGGCGGCAAAAAAACAGCTTTCCGCGCAGGAGCAGCCGGTCGATCAAGGTGGCACCCGCGCGATGCCGCCGCGCAGCATCGCCATGGCGCTGGCGGCACATGCGGATGCTAATCTGGCGATGATTTCGACGCCCGGCGAATACGCCACCGCGGAAGCTCTGAAAGCCCTCAATCTCGGCCTCAACGTGATGCTGTTCAGCAATAACGTTTCGGTGCCGGACGAAGCCATGCTCAAGCGCACCGCGCGGGACAAGGGCCTCATCGTGATGGGGCCGGATTGCGGAACCGCCATCATCAATGGGATTCCGCTGGCGTTCGCCAACGTGGTCAGGCGCGGGGCGATCGGCGTGGTGGGCGCCTCCGGCACCGGCTTGCAGGAAGTGACCGTATTGGTGGACCGCCTCGGTGGTGGGATATCGCAGGCGATCGGCACCGGCGGACATGATCAGCAATACGTGCTGTGCCCTGCCGCCAACTGGTTCCGCGTACGTATTGCTTATGCCACCGGCTATCGCCTGGGCAAGGGCGATCCGAACATTCAAAACAATTACGCCGGATATCTGTGCCGCAACGGCAAAGCCATCGAGGGAGAGAAGCTCTTCCTGCAGGTCGCGAGCAGTCCGCTGTATCGAACCCCGGAAGTGGCGCTGGTCAACGCCGGGGTTTGTTCGCGAAGCACCGGCGATGTGCTCGACGCCGAACGTTATTTCAACAAGGCGTTGGCGATCCGCCCGAATCTGCCCGAGGCGATGCTGCAGCTCGGCAATATTGCGTTCGACCGCGGCGACGCCGATCAGGCCCGCGACATCGTGAAACGCTATCTCGGGGTGAATCCGCCCACTGCCGAAGTGCTGTGGCTGGGATTTCGAGCGGAGCGCAAGCTGGGCGACACGGTGGCCGCTGCCGGTTATGCGCGGCGCGTGCAGAGCGAATATCCCGATTCGCAGCAGGCACAGATGATGCGTTCCGGCGTTGATCGATGACGGATGCCGTCGTCACCATCGGACCACGGCTCAGGGCCGAACGCGAGCGGCGCGGACTGAGTGCGCAGAAGGCGGCCGATGAGCTGCATCTCGATGGGTGGGTCATCGATGCGCTCGAGGCGGAGGACTACGAGCGCGTCGGTCCTGCGGTGTACGCGAAGGGGCATTTGAAGAGATATGCCGCGCTGCTGGGAATGCCCGCGGCGGAAATCATGGCCGGTTACGAGTCGCGTTCGCAGGCGCCGAAGACGCCGCCGCCTGCCACGGTGCGGCTGCGCACCGACACGCCGGCCGTCAGCAACCTGCCATGGCCGCAGATCCTGGGTTCGCTTGCGGTCTTGTTGCTGGTGCTGGGCGTACTGTGGTGGAAGCCTTGGCATCAGCGCGGCGCCGTTGCGCCGGTTACCGCTGCGCCGGCAGCGGCCGCCGCTTCGAGCGCTGCTGTGAACGACGGCGCGACGGAGGCCGCAGGCCCGGTCACCGCAGCGACCCCGCCGTCGACGAGTGCTGTGGCGGCACCGGCTGCGGCTCTCGCCGCGGCGCCTGGCGCGCCGGCGGAGGGCGACGCCGTGGCGGGCGCGGGACGCGCACGCCTGCGGCTGAGCTTTTCCGCCGACTCATGGGTCGACATTCATGACGCAATTGGCCGGCGCACGTTTGCGGGCAAGGGCCGTGCGAACACTGTAAGGACGGTCGCGGGGCCGGCGCCGCTGCGGGTGCTCGGATAAAACAGCAGCGCGTTGCTGCGCTCGACAATCGGCAAAATTTCCTTGCGTGAGGCCGAACTCCAGCAACCGAAAATCGCCGCGACCTTGTGCTCACCGATCAGCTTGCCCGCCATCTCGGCATAAGCTTTCGCCTCCGAGCGGGGATTGAGGATCACCGGCTCGAGCGGACGGCCCAACAAACCGCCGCGTGCATTCTGTTGCTCGGTCATCATGACAAGCAGTTCCTGCAACGGCCGTTCGCTCGCCGTCATCGTCCCGGACAGCGAGTGCAGGACTCCGACCTTGATCGAGCCGTGCTCAAGGTCGGAAAAGTAACTGGAGATTGCATCGCCCAGCCACTTCGAACGGCCGAGCAAATCTTCCGCTGTCGCCAGCACGCCGTTGCCCGCCTCTTCGACCTTGCTGGCGATGACGGAGAGCTCCGGCAAGACGCCGCCGACTGCGTCCGCCACCTGCTCGGCGCGGCTGCCGATGCGATCGATCTCGTTCGCCTGGTGTTCGAGAATGCCGGTGAGTTGCCGGTTGGCATCGCTCATCGTGGTGACGCTCGATGACACTCCGGCAATCGCCTCAACGGTCTCAGCCACGGCGTGCTGGATATCGTGGATCTGCTTGCCTATATCGGCGGTCGCTTTCCCGGTCTGCTGCGCCAGCGTCTTCACTTCGGAGGCGACTACGGCAAAACCGCGGCCGGCAGCGCCCGCGCGCGCGGCTTCGATCGTGGCGTTGAGCGCGAGCAACGACGTTTGCGAAGCAATGGCCTCGATCAGCTTGACGACGGTACCGATCCGCTCCGCAGCCGCGGCGAGGCTGCGCACCGTACGATCGGTCCGCGCTAGGTCCGTCATGGTCCGGTCGGTAGCGCCCTTGGCGGCGGCGGCCTCGCTCGTCGATTGCACGATGAGCTGCAGCAGTTCGTGCGCTGCGTCCGCGACCGCGGCCACATCCCGGCTGGCTTTGGTGCCGGCCTCAACCGCCTCGGCAGTGCGGCGTCGCACGTCCTCATTGCGCGCACCAAGGTCCGCAGCCGTCACCTGGATTTCCTCAGCGGCGGACTGAAATACGCTGGTCAGTTCAGCGGCAGTATTGCGGAAGCGCTTGGTAAAGAACGCGCGTCCGGCATGGTGTAACCGCGCTTCGGCTTCGCGGCTCCGATGATCGACGACCAGCGCATCGGCATCGATCAGGACCTGACGCATCTTCTCGCCGGCTGCGGCGCTGTCGCCGAGCGCGCCACTGACGATGCGCGCCGGCAGCGAAGCGTAGCGGTCGCCGCCAGCGATCTGGCTGATGCTCCCAGCCACCGCGCGGAGCGTCTCTTCACACCACCAGGTAACCGCTGCAGCAGCGATCAGCGCGGTCACGATGCCGAGAAGCAGGCTGTCGGCGCCCCAGGTGACAAGGGCCGCTATGGTCGCGGCAGCGCTGACTGGAAGCAGGATCCACGCCGGCATGAGGCTCTTGCGGAATTCGGTCGCCATGTCGGCTTGAGCCAGTCCGGCTTTGTACGTGGAATAATTGCTTTAGAACTCAGCGAAAATTGCGCATATTCGCTTACTAATTCCTTTCTTATTGCTGCGTCGCAGCGCACGAATAAGCAGCATTCACGCTCAAATAATGTGCGACATTCCACAGCGCATTTGAGGAAACGACGAAGCAATGACTGAACACGGTCTCGCTCACGGGCTCACCAACTATGGGGATCGTGATTTCTCCCGTTATCTGCGCCGCTCGTTCGCGCAGTCGATGGGCTACTCGCGAGCATTTCTTGAGAAGCCGGTCGTCGGGATCGCTTACACCGGCTCAGATTTCAACAACTGCCACCGCCATTTTCCGGAACTACTCGCCGCCGTGAAGCGTGGCGTGCTGGCGGCGGGTGCGCTGCCGCTCGAATTCCCGACGATCTCGCTCGGCGAGGTGTTCCTCACCCCGACCAGCCTGAAGTTCCGCAACCTCATGGCGATTGACACCGAAGAGATGATCCGCGCCCAGCCGATGGACGCCGTTGTGCTGATGGGCGGTTGCGACAAAACCGTACCAGCACAACTGATGGGCGCGGTGTCCGCCGATCTCCCGGCGATTTCGCTGATCGGGGGCCCGATGATGACCGGGCGGCATCGCGGCGAGCGGCTCGGCGCTTGCACCGATTGCCGGCGGTTCTGGGCGCGCTATCGCGCCGGCGATGTCGACGACAAGGAGATCAATGAAGTCGAGGGCCAGCTTGCGGTTACCGCGGGCACCTGCGCGGTGATGGGAACGGCTTCGACCATGGCCTGCCTCGCCGAAGCGCTTGGCATCTGCCTGCCTGGCACAGCTGCCATCCCGGCTGTCCACGCCGACCGGCTGCGCGCCGCGGAAGCGACCGGTGCCGCCGCGGTCAAGCTCATCGGATCGAAGATCAAACCGTCTCAACTCATCAATCGGAAGTCGGTCGAGAATGCTTTGCGCGTGTTGCTGGCGCTTGGCGGTTCAACCAACGCGATCATCCATCTCACCGCCATTGCTGGCCGCGCCGGGGTGAAGGTTTCGCTCGATCATCTCAACACGCTGTCGGACGTGACGCCCGTCCTGGTCAATCTCAAACCGGTCGGCAACGGCTACATGGAGGATTTCTGCGCCGCCGGCGGCATGGGTGCGTTGCTGCGCGAACTGAAACCGCTGCTGCATCTCGACTGCATGACGGTGACGGGCGAGACTCTTGGTCAGCGTCTCGAAGACGACGACGCCGACTACATCGATCGTTCGATCATTGCGGAACTGCAAAAGCCGCTCGAGCCTCTTGGCGGTCTGGTCGCACTGTTCGGCAACCTCGCACCGAAAGGCGCGATCCTCAAACGCTCGGCGGCTGATCCAAAATTATTCGAACACGAAGGACGCGCCGTCGTGTTCTCGTCGCTTGCCGACCTCTCCGCGCGCATCGACGACCCGGCCCTCGACGTTACCCCAGACGATATTCTGGTGTTGCAGAATGCCGGTCCGCACGCGCCGGAATGTATGCCGGAAGCGGGCTACTTGCCGATTCCGAAAAAGCTTGCGCAAAAGGGCGTCAAGGACATGGTGCGCATTTCAGATGCGCGCATGAGCGGTACGGCGTTCGGCACCATCGTGCTGCACATCACGCCAGACTCTGCATCCGGCGGTCTGCTCGGTCTGGTCCGCAATGGCGATCGCATCCGGCTTTCGGTGAAAGATCGCCGCATCGAACTGAAAGTCGATGATGCGGAGCTGAAAAAGCGCGCAGCTGTGGCGCCTGCACAAGAGAAGATCCCCGAGCGCGGCTACGCCAAGTTATTCGCGGAACAAATTACCGGCGCAGACGAGGGCTGCGACTTTAAGTTCCTGATGCCGCGGTGAAAAAGGGCCACGGCAAAATCGCACGTGGTACATCGCAAATCTGCATAATGATATTCTGACGGACGATGCCGGCATCAATCTTGCAGATTTGCTCCTCAACAGCTCACCCCTTCGAGCGTCAGAGAGGTTGAAATGATCCGCAGGCATTATTTGGCGTTGAGTTTTACCCTGGTTCTTGGGGCTTTCTCCGCCTTCGCTGCACCGGCAAGCGCCGGCGACTGGCCCGACCATCCTGTGACTATCATTGTGCCATTCGGCCCCGGCGGTAATACCGACACGATGGCGCGGCTGGCCGCGCAGGACCTTACGAACAAGTTTGGCCAGAACTTCATCGTTGAAAACCGTCCAAGCCCTGGCGGCGCGATCGGCACGCGGCTGGTCGCCAACGCCGCTCCCGACGGCTACACGCTGCTGTTTTGCGCGTCATCGATGATCACGCTGACACCGCAACTGGAAAAACTCGACTTCGATCCGGTCAAACAACTGGAGCCGATCACCAATGTCGGCACCGGCGCGCAAGCCATCGCCATCAGGCGAAGCTTGCCGGCGACCAATCTTCCTGAATTCATCGCCTACGCCAAAGCCAATCCGGGCAAATTGAACTTTACCGTCGCCGGCACACAAAACCTCAGTCATTTTTCGCCGGTGAGGCTGTTCGCCGCGACCGGTATCGATCTGGTCATGGTGCCGGCGCGCGCGGAACCTCCAGCGATTTCTGACCTGATGGGCGGAGTCGCCGACATCTATTTCGGTAATGCCTCGGCACTCCTGCCTTTGGTCAACAGCGAGAATGTCCGCGTCATTGCTGTGAGCTCTCCGCAACGCCTCGCAGTGTTTCCCGATATTCCAACGGTCGCGGAAACCGTGCCCGGCTTCGTATCGGTGTCGTGGAACGGCTTTCTTGCGCCTACAGGCACGCCGCCAGCGATCATCGACGCCATCCGAAATGAAGTCAGCACCTTCGTGAAGACGCCAGAAATTTCAGCCAGACTGAACGGCCTCGGTATTGTGCCGGGCGGCATGACGAAAGACGAGATCCTCGCTGCGTTCAAGCAAGAGCATGACGCCCTTGCCGGGGCGATCAAGATCGTCGGCATTCCGACCAGCGACTAGAGTCGAAGTTTGACCAAACTTGCGGGCGCGCGGGAGTAAGCGGTACCAATAGGCGTCAAAACGGGAGACGCCTGTGACACCTGCGCAAAAGCTGCGAACGCTTCTGGCCGAACCCGGCATCCAGGTGATGCCCGGCTGTTTCGATGCATTGTCGGCCAAGCTCGTCGCCGACGCCGGATTTAACGTGACTTTCATGAGCGGCTTCGCGGTGTCGGCAGCGCGGCTTGGCGTACCCGATACCGGACTGATCTCGTTCGGCGAAATGCTCGATAGCCTGCGCAACTGCTGTAGCGCAGCGGCTAAGATTCCGCTGATCGGCGACGGCGATACCGGTTATGGCAATGCCCTGAACGTGCAGCGGACCGTGATCGAATACGCCCGTGCCGGCGCGGCCTGCGTGATGATCGAGGATCAGGTCAGTCCAAAAAAATGCGGCCACACGCGCGGCAAGGAGGTGATCTCGCGCGAGGAAGCGCGGCTCAAAATCCGTGCCGCGGTCGATGCCAAGGCCGACGCCGACATTCTGGTCATGGCGCGCACCGATGCCTGCGCCGTGGAGGGTTTTGACGCAGCGCTGGCGCGCTGCCGCGATTTCGAGGATGCAGGCGCTGATATCATCTTTCTGGAGGCGCCGACGACCGAAGACGAGATGCGGAAGTTCTGTGCCGCGATGACCAAGCCGTGCATGGCCAATATGGTGCCCGGCGGCAAAACGCCGGTACTGCCGCCCGCGCAGTTGCAGGAGATCGGATACAAGCTTGCACTCTATCCGGTGATGCTGATGTCGTCGGCGATAGCAGCGATGCAGGCGACGCTTGCAGCTTTGCAACCCGACGCCAACAGCGCGCCGCCGCCGGCGATTTCCTTTACCGATCTGCAGAAGGTCGTCGGTTTCCCGGCCTATTGGGAGCGCGAGGAACGCTATCGCGCCGGCGCGTAGATTTACGCAACGGCCGGTGCCGCGGCTTTCAACGTCGCAATGATGGCTGCAGAGTCCATCAGGTCGGCATATTTCTGTTCCATGTCGAACAGATTGGCATCGTGCGCCGGCAACGAGCGGTCACCGACGCAATCGCGCGCCACGATGGTGCGGAAATCGTAGCTCATCGCATCGACCACCGTCGCGCGGACGCAGCCCGACGTCGTGCAGCCGGCGACGATGACGGTATCGATCTCCTGCCGCCGCAGCATCTCCGCATAGCCGGTGCCGAAGAAGGCCGACGGC
The DNA here is from genome assembly GCA_963807565.1 of uncultured Alphaproteobacteria bacterium. Taxonomy (GTDB): domain Bacteria; phylum Pseudomonadota; class Alphaproteobacteria; order Rhizobiales; family Xanthobacteraceae; genus BOG-931. Next base: position 17,661 of record CAWECH010000002.1, read on the forward strand.
TGAGTCTTGCGCAGGATCGTCTCGCCCGCCTTCGGCGCGAGCTGCGGCACGACCTGACTGGCCGGAGCATGTTCGGTCAGCGCCGTGAGCGCCGGAACCTTGCGCGTGAAGGCGCAATCATCGCTGCCATCCGCCGCATACACGACGCGGGTAAACGCAACGGGCAATCCAATTCTTCGCGCGGCAGCGAGCAAACCGACAGTATTGGCGATGGCCGGCGCAATGTTGCCGCCGCCGAACAGGGCCGGATCGGCAAAGCCGTTGACGAAATCAACGATGCACAGCGCCGGCCTTGCGCCGATGCCGACGCTGTTGCCGAAGCCCTGAGCCCGATAGACATCAAGATCGTCTCGCGCCATGGCTCTACTCCTAGCGTTATGCGATCTCGGCCGCACGCCGCATGCTGGCGATCATCGACGATTTCAGCATGTACTCCCGCGCCAGCGTCTTGTCACTCGCGGTGCGGCGCATCTCGTCGAGCGCCTTCTTGCGTATAGCAGGATCACGCTCGCTGATGACTTGCTGATTGCGATGGGTCTGCTGCTGCACCGCCTCGACTGCGACCGTGCGGCGCTGACGGTCGTAGCGGTCGAGCAAATCGTCCCCGGCCCCGGCCCATATCTTCGCAAGCTTGTCGGCGAGATTGAATGCGTCCTGGATGCCGCCGTTCATTCCCATGCCGCCGAGCGGATTGTTGATATGCGCGGCATCGCCGGCCAATAGCACGCGGCCGTGCCGAAAGCTTTTCGCGACCTTCTGGTGCACATGATAAATCGACCGATGGGCGATCTCGTAAGGCTCGTCGCGCGGCACCACCCTTTGCAGCACCGCTTGCAGCGACTCATCCGAGAGCAGCGCCGCACGATCGGAATTCTCGGGCGCCGGCACCAGCACACGCCAGAGTCCCGGCACGCGCAACAGCACCAGCCACTCATTCGGATCGGCAATGTAGTTCACGAACGCAATGTCTTTGAGCGTGCGTTCGAACGGAAAATCGGTCGAGGCGATGAGAAACAGCTCTGCGTAGGTAAAGCCCTCGAACCCGATCCCGAGCGATTGGCGAACGGCGCTGTGCGCACCATCGGCGGCGACCAGATAGCGGCCGGAAATTTCCGTCTCGCCGGACGACGTCTTGGCGGTCACTGTGACACCGTCATCGCCCTGGCGAACGGCAATGACATTGTGCCCGAAGTGCATCTCAACGCCCGGAATAGCGCGCAGCGCTTCTTCAAGGAACCGCATCAGCTTCCATTGCTCGCACTGCACGCGATAAGGATGCGCCGTGTCGGCTGCGAGAAGCGAGAGATCGAACGTAGCGACCGGGCCGGTTTCACGATCCCGGAATTGCCAGGTCGGAGCCTTCAGTCCGACCTCGATCATCCGCGGGACAACAGCAAACTCGTCGAGCAAATCGAGCGTCGGCGGGTGAAACGTCGATCCCCGCAGCTCCTGCACAAGTTCGGCCTCGGCCGCGAGCAACACCACCGGGATATTCCGGCGCGCCAGCGCCAAAGCCGCGGTCAATCCGACCGGCCCGGCGCCGACAACGATAACCCGATCTTTCTCGTCCGCCATTTCATCGCCCGCGATAAGGACGCACCATAAAGGGCGTCGTGGCGGTCGTGTAAGCAAAAACTTTAGCCGACGCTGCCCGCGCTGTGTGCGTTCGAGACCTTGACCCGCCGCGCCAGCGGCCACGCACACTTGCCGCGATTTACCGGCGGTCGGCACGGAGCAGGACGGCGATGCGGGACGTTCTCGGATGGCGGAAGAAGTTTGGCGTCATCGGCCCTTCAACCAACACGATCGTGCAGCCGGATTTCGAGATAATGCGGCCGCCTGGCGTTACCAACCACTACCGCGGCATTTTCACACCAAACGCCAAAGCGGTCAGCAACGAGACCTTCACGGCGGGCACCATGCTGATCGGCGACAATACGCTCGATGCCGTGCGCAACGTCATGACCTGCGAGCCGGATTACCTGGTCATGGGCATGTCGGCGGTGACGTTCTATGGCGGCGTGGCCGGCGCCGACGCATTTCAGGCCAAGGTCGAGAACACCGCCGGCGTCGGCATCAGCATCGGCTCGCATTCCTGTACTGCGGCGCTGAAGGCTTATGGCGGCATCAAGCGCATTGCCTTCCTCACACCCTACTACCCGGTCGCCAACGCCGAGGTGCGGCGTTATTTCACCGAATCCGGCTTCGAAGTCGTGCGTGATGTCTATCTTGCCTGCAAAAGCTGGACGGCTATCGCGGAAGTGCCGCCCGATCTGCTGCGCGACAAACTGACCGAACTCAACGGCGACGATATCGACGCGATCGTGCAGACCGGCACCAACCTGAGCATGGTCAAGGTCGCAGCGGAGGCCGAGCTTTGGTTCAAGAAGCCGGTGATCGCGATCAACACCGCGACCTACTGGCACGCGCTGCGCCACAACAAGATCACCGACAAGATTTACGGCCTGGGCCGGCTGCTCGAAGAGTTCTGAGCCTTCAGCACGGCGCCACGGCGATCTCCAGCGGGAAGTCGTCCACCACCTCGTGACCGGTATTGTTCACGATGAAAGTGTGGCCGAGGAAAATTCCGAACAGGCCATCTGGCGTAATCGGATTGGGCTCCGCCATGATCACCATGCCGGCTTTAAGGATCTCCTCGAATTTCTCAGCCGACACATGCTCCGCAGAAACATGCGGGCCATCGGTCACCAGATCGATCCCGTGACACTGTGTCGGCCGCGATTGATAGCCATTGTCGCGGAAGAACTTGCTGGCGATCCGCATATTCTCCGTCGGCTTGCCTGGCGCGATCTCGGCAACGATGCGCTTGTAGCCCGGCAGCGTGACCTCGTTCCAGAATTTCTTCACCATCTCGGTCGGTTCGCCAACGCAGATCGGCGAACCGACCTGCGCGGTGTATCCGCGATAGCCGGCGGCAAGTTCCATATTGATGATGTCGCCCTTTTGCAGCACGCGGCTTGAAGGCCGCGGATTGCCAAACACCTGCGCCGGGTTTGCCATCGGCGTCGAACCGATGATCAGAAAGTCGATATCGCCGCCGCCTTCGAGAATGGCGGAGCCCGCAGCGGCGCGAAGCTCGTATTCCTTCACGCCCGGCTTGGCGCGCGCGACCATCGCCTCCATCGCGTTCTGGCACAGCACGCCGGCCTTGCGAATGCAGTCAAGCTCCTCGGCGCTGTGCACCGAGAGCAATTCGTGCAGAAAGCCCTTGGTGAAGACCAGTTCCGCGTCGGGCAGATTATCGCGCAGCACGTTGTATTGATTCACCGGCATGTAATCGCCGTGGCGCGGATCGACCTCCATCAGTCCGATGCGGCCGCGTTCGAGTTTGAGTTCGCGGATGCGCTCCACCATGACATCGGCGTAGCGACCGCTGCGGCTGTGGCGCACATCTTTCACTGCGATCTCGACCTGCCGGCGCACCGCTTCGGCGTGCGTGCCGCCCATCGAATAGATCATGGTCGGCTCGCCATCGAGCGGCACCAGCACGTAGCTCGCCAGCGCGTGCCATTCCCAATGCCCGGTCAGCCACAGCATGCCGCCACCGAAGCTCCAGTGGCTCGGGCCACCCGGCACGATCACCACATCAAGCTTGTCCTCACGCATCTTCGCCCGCAGCGCAGCATAGCGGCGCTCGTATTCGGCTTTGGAGAACTGCTCCCAGACACAGTCGCGGTAGTACGGGGTGTCGCGCATATTGGCGAACGGCAGCGACAGATCGAGCTTGGTCCGCACCACGTCCCACGGCTGCGGGCCGATACGCGGCGGACGGATTTGCGTGTTCATTGGAGCGTTCCTCAACAAGCTGGAAATAGGAGGGCGTTTGTATACCATCCCGATGCCGTTGTCGGGAGCCTTCATGACGATCACACGCAGAGTACTGCTCGGCGTTGCCGGCGCGGCTGTACTGGGACAGCCAGCCCGCGCCGCGGACAAGATTGTCAGCGGCACGCTGGGCGGTCAGGCGCCGCTGTGGCCATTTTATATCGCGGCCCAAAAGGGCTTTTTCGCCGCGCAGGATCTCGACGTCGAAATCAACTTTGCGCAAAGCGGCGCCGCGGTGACGCAGCAGCTCACCGGCGGCGCCTATGACGTGGTGCTCAGCGTCGGCATCGTCGACCCCATTCATGCCGTCGACAAAGGCGCGTCGCTGGCGCTGATCCGCATCATCGGCGACGCCGCGCCCTACGCGCTGATCGGCAAGCCCGGGCTGAAGACCATCGCCGATCTCAAGGGCAAGACGATCTCGGTCGGCCAGGTCAGCGATCCGACGACTTATTATTTCGAACGCATGGCGGCCGCGAACGGACTTAAGCCCGGCGATTACGAAGAGCTTCGCGCCGGCGTCGCAGCGTCACGCTTCGCGGCGCTGAAGGCCGGTGTCGCCGATGCAGCGCTGGTATTGCCGCCGCTCAACTTTCAGGCCAATGCCGCGGGCTATGTCACGCTGGGCTTCGCTGCGGATTACATCAAGGATATGCCGTTCACCGGAATGGCGGTGCGCAGGGACTGGGCGCAAGCGCACATGCCGTCCGCGAAACGGCTCCTTGCGGCGACCGACGCCAGCATCGCCTGGCTCGCCGACGAAAAGAATCGTGATGAGGCCATCGATCTGCTGGTGACGTCCTCTCATGCGCGAAAGGAAGATGCCGACGCCAGCTACGATCTCATGCGCCGGATCAGCTACTTCGAGCCGACCAGCAATATCTCGCGGCGCAAGCTGCAAAACCTGATCGATGCGGACCGGACATTGAACGCAGTCAGCGCATCGTTCACGCCGGACAGTTTAGCCATGCCGGGGCTGACGCAACTGGTCGATTAGGTTTCGGGGAAAATGGTGCTGCCACACAGGATCGAACTGTGGACCTCCTCATTACCAATGAGGTGCTCTACCACTGAGCTACGGCAGCAGAAACTCAAGACAAATTGGGCTGACTGAACGCGGCGATCCTTTGCCACAGGGCCGATTCCGGCGCAAGCGCGGCGCCTGGGAACCCGGTTGCGGCGCTGTGGGCCGCGTGCTTTGACAGCTTGAGATGAACAAGCCCGGCAAGGCGAAGCAATCGGCGGCCCGAAACGAACGCCTGTCGGCGGCGCTTCGCGAAAACCTCAAGCGGCGCAAGGAGCAAGCTCGGGGCCGGGCCGCTGCCGGCGAGGATTTGGCCGCACAGGAAGCAGGCCTGAGCGGGGAAGAACCTGACTTTCGCCGCAATCCGGGCCCGGAGTCGGACGGAACGGGGCGGTCCGGAGCGGGCCGCAGGGGGACATAATGGATCGTATTCGCATTGTCGGCGGCCGGCCGCTGCACGGCACCATTCCGATTTCCGGCGCGAAAAACGCCACCCTGCCGCTGATGATCGCCAGCCTCCTCACCGAGGAGACGCTGATCCTCGACAACGTGCCGCGGCTCGCCGACGTGGTGCTGCTCGAACACATCCTCAACAATCACGGCGTCGATATCATGACCAGCGGCAAGCGCCGCGGCGAGAGCGCCGACGCTGGCCAGACGCTGCATATCAATGCGTCTCGCATTGTCGACACCACGGCGCCTTACGACCTCGTTTCAAAAATGCGGGCGAGCTTCTGGGTCCTGGCGCCGCTGGTCGCGCGGATGGGCGAAGCCAAAGTATCTCTGCCGGGCGGCTGCGCCATCGGTACCCGCCCGGTCGATTTTCTGATCATGGCCATGGAGCGGCTGGGCGCGAAAATCGACATCGACGCCGGTTACGTCGTCGCCAAGGCGCCCAAAGGCCTGAAAGGCGCGGAGATCGTCTTCCCGAAAGTCACTGTCGGCGGCACGCATACCGCGATCATGGCGGCGTCATTGGCAAACGGCACGACCGTGATCGAAAATGCGGCGCGTGAGCCGGAGATCAGCGACGTCGCCGAGTGCCTCAACAAGATGGGCGCGCGCATTACCGGCGCCGGCACCAGCCGCGTCGTGATCGAGGGCGTCACGACGCTCCATGAAGCGCGACATTCAGTGCTGCCCGATCGTATCGAGACCGGGACCTATGCCATGGCGGCCGCCATGGCTGGCGGCGATGTCCTGTTGCAAAACGCGAGGCCCGAACTGCTGCAGGCCGCGCTCGATGTGCTTGTGCAGACCGGCACCAGCGTCACCTCGACAAACGAAGGCATTCGCATTGCGCGCAATGGCGGCGGCCTGGCACCGGTCGACGTCAGCACGGCGCCGTTTCCGGAATTTCCGACCGATTTGCAGGCCCAGCTGATGGCGCTGATGACGCGCGCCAACGGCACCTCGCACATCACCGAAACGATTTTCGAAAATCGCTTCATGCATGTCAGCGAGCTGGCGCGGTTTGGCGCCCGCATCCAGCTTGACGGCGAGCACGCCACCATCGAAGGCGTCGAACAGCTCAAAGGCGCGCCGGTGATGGCGACCGATCTTCGCGCCTCGGTGTCGCTGGTGATCGCGGCGCTGGCGGCGGAAGGCGAGACCATCGTCAACCGCATCTATCATCTCGATCGCGGCTTCGAGCGCCTCGAACACAAGCTCGGCCAGTGCGGCGCGGCGATCGAACGGCTGTCGGGATAGGAGACTAGGCCGCCAGTTCTTTCATGATGCCGTAGAGCCGCGACTGGCCTTCGAAACCGATGCCGGGACGATCGCTCAACGTCAGATAGCCGTCCTGTAATTCGCGCATCGTCGGCGAAACCGCCGAAGTCGCCAAACACGCCCGGATACGATTCGGCGCCGCCGAGGCCGAAACCGCCGGCAATCGCCAGCGACATCTGATTGCCGCCATGCGGAAACAGCAGGCTGCGCGGCCATTGATGCTGCGCCAGCATGTCGAGCGTGCGGGCATATTGCACGATGCCGTAGGCCTGCGGCGGGTCGACCTGGATCACGTCATGACGCTGCGGCTTCAGCCCGCCAAAGCGCACCAGATTTTCGACATCCTGCGTCGAAAACAGATTCTCGCCGGTGGATAGCGGCGGCTCATAGACGGACGGCGATTTCGGCAAGCAACGCGTAATCGAGCGGGTCGCACGGCTCCTCGAACCAGCGCAAGCCGAACGGCGCAAGCCCGCGCGCATAAGCCAGCGCCTCATCGCGGTTGAATTTTGAATTGGCATCGACCGCCAGCTTGCCGTTTTTCGGCAGGATCGATTTGACGGCCTCGACGCGCTTGAGATCGTCGGCGAGCGGCATGCCGCCGACTTTCATCTTCACCATGGTGTAGCCGGCATCGAGATGGCGCTGCATCTCGTCCTGCAAATCCTTTGTGGTTTTGCCCGGCGCGTACCAGCCGCCACCGACATAGCAAAAGACCTTCTCGGCGACCTTGCCGCCGTTGTAGCGCTCGGCGAGCAGACGGTGCAGCGGCTTGCCGGCAATCTTGGCGACCGCATCCCACACCGCGACCTCGATGGTGCCGATACCGACCGAACGTTCGCTATGACCGCCGGATTTCTCGTTCTGCATCATGACGGCGAGGATTTTTTCCGGCGCCAGATTGTCGCCGGCCTCGTTGAGCAGCGTTTTCGGATCGGCTTTGAGCACGCGCGGAATGAAACGCGCCCGCATCTGCGCGCCGCAGGCGTAACGCCCGGTCGAATTGAAGGCGAAGCCGCAGACCGGTTTGCCGTCGCGCATCACGTCGGTGATGACTGCGACCACCGAGGTGGTCATTTCGGAAAAGTCGATGCTCGAATTGGCGAGCGTCGAATTGAGCGGGACGGACGTTTCGCGGATGTCGGTGATACGCATGAGTTGCCGAATTACTGGATCTGCGGGATTTTCGCGTCAACGATGACCCGATGCCACTTGTCGATGTCCTTCTTGAGGAAAGCTGAAAATTCCTCAGGCGTGTCGGCGACGATGTCGAATCCGATCTCCTTGCATTTGGCCTGCACGTCCGGAAGCTGTAGCGCCTTGACGATCTCCCGGTTCAGCAAAGCGACGATATCCGGCGGCGTTCCCGCCGGCACGAACACGCCCTGCATGGTGTCGGACTCCTGGTTTTCGACGCCGGCCTCCGCCATTGTCGGCACGTCCGGCAGAGACGCCCAGCGCTTCGCCGAAGTCACCGCAAGCGCCCGTATGGTGCCGGCCACCAGTTGCGGATAGGCCGGCGGCACGGTCGCAAAGCCGGTCGGCGTCTGATTGCCGACCAGAGCCTGAACGACCGGTGCGCCGCCGTTGTAGGGCACGGTCGTGACATCCAGCTTGAAGGTCATTTTGAACAATTCCGAGGCCAGCATCGGCGTAGTGCCAAGTCCCGAATTGGCGATGGGGTACTTCCCGGGATCGGCCTTCATCATCGCGATCAGTTCCTTGACCGTCTTGGCCGTGACCGAGGGATGGACGAACAGGGCATTCGGCGAATCCACCGCCAGCGTGACTGCCGCAAAATCCTTGAACGGATCGTACGGCGGATTGGCATAAAGGCTCGGATTGACCTGGAAGCTCGAGCTCGCCACCAGAATGGTGTAGCCATCGGGCGCCGATCGCGCGACCTGCGTCATGCCGATATTGCCGCCCGCCCCGGCATGATCCTCAACGTAGAATTGCTGGCCGAGGGACTTCGAAAGCTTGTCGGCGAGGATGCGGGCCATGATGTCGCTCGGACCGCCGGCCGCGAATGGCGCAATCATCTTGACCGGATGATCGGGATAGCCGCGGCGACGGCCGGCGCGATCGGAAAACCCGCAGCGATGAGCACGGCAAAGGCCGCGAAATATTTTGCGCAAGCGCGCATGAATGTCTCCCTGAAGTTTTTGATTTGATACGGTCGGACGGCAGCTATTCCATATGAATCCCGGCAGCCTTCGCGACTTTGTCCCAGCGCGCCGCTTCGCTCTTGATGCGCTCTGCAAATTCGGCAGGCGTGTTGGCGACAGCGATGAAGCCGAGCGTATCGAGCTTCGCCTTGATCGCGGGATCGGCCGCCATCTTCACGATCGCATCGTGCCACTTGTCGACGATCGGTTGCGGCGTCCCGGCCGGCATGACGATGCCGGTCAGGGTGTCGCTCTCCAGGCCCGGCACACCTTCTTCGCCGTTGGTCGGCAAGTCCGGCAGCGCCGCGACGCGCTCTTTGGCGAGGATCGCTATACCGCGCAGGCTGCCGTCCTTGATCGCGCCGATGGCCGGCGGCAGCGCCGTGAACGATATCTGCGTGTGATTGCCGAGCGTCGCGTTGACCGCAAGGGGCGCGCCGTTGAACGGCACCATGACCAGGCCCGGCAGATCGAACATCTGCTTCATCTGCTCGGCGGCAAGGTGCGGCGTCGATCCGGTCGACGGCTGCGCGTAGCTCAGCTTTGACGGATCGGCCTTGATCAGCGCGATCAGTTCCTTAAGGTTTTTCGCCGGGACCGAAGGATGAACCGCCACGACATTGGGCGACGCCGCGACCAGCGAAACCGGCGCAAAATCCTTCAGCGGGTCGTAGCCGGCATCGGTGTACAGGCTCGGATTGATAATGAAGCCCGGTTGAAACGGTGACGACCGTATAGCCGTCCGGCGCGGCACGCTTGCCGGTCACGACGCCGAGGTTGCCGCCGGCGCCGGGCATGTTCTCGACATAGACCTGCTGGCCGAGGACGTCCGACAAGCGCTCTGCGACCAGCCGTCCGATCACATCGGTCGGGCCGCCCGCTGCGAACGGCACGATCATCCGTATCTTGTGGTCCGGATAGGCGCCTTGGGAATAGGCCGCGGTGGCAAGCAGGAGACCGCAAAGAGCGTCACGAAACGCCCGGCAATTCTGAGTGCGGCCATAAGGTCCTCCCCGGCAGTTTTTAGGATGCTATCATTGTAAATCCGCTTCCGGCAGGGAGCGCGACATCGTGTTTCCTTAAACCCTACAGCGAGAAGATAGCCATGGCCGGGCGCAAGATTACGCGGGACGACCTCCGTGCAGCCGCGGAGAAATACAAGAACTGGGGCAAGTGGGGGCCGAACGACGAGATCGGTACGCTCAACTACACCAGCCCCGAGGACATCGTTGCCGCGGCGCAGCTTGTGAAAAAGGGCAAGGTCATCTCGCTTGCGCTCAACTTCGATAACAATGGCCCGCAAGGCGGCAAGACCAACTATCCGGTACTCGGCCGCATCAATCCGCTGCACAGCATGTTGCGCACTGGCACCGACGCTTATTCCGGCGTGCTCGACAAGCGCGGCATCCGCGCCGCCGACGATATGGTGGTAATGCCGCTGCAATGCGGCACGCAATGGGACGGTCTCGGCCACGTGTTCTACGAAGACAATATGTGGAACGGCTACGACTGCCGCGAAGTGTCATCGTTCGGCGCGGCAAAATGCGGCATCGAGAAAACCAAAAGCAAGATGGTTGGCCGCGGCGTCTTCCTCGACGTGGCGCGCGCACTTGGCAAGGAGTGCCTCGATGACGGCTATGGCATCACCTGCGAGGATCTCGACCTCACGGCAAAGAAACAGAAGATCACGTTCAAGCGCGGCGACTACATCATCGTGCGCACCGGCCAGATGGAGCGCTGCCTGAAAGCGGGCAACTGGGACGGCTATCCCGGCGGCGATGCGCCGGGCTTCGCCTTCGAGACGCTGGAATTCGTCGCCAAGACCGAGCTTGCCGCGCTGGCCAGCGATACCTGGGGCTGCGAGGTGCGGCCGAACAACACCGAAGGCGGCATCAATCAGCCTTGGCACTGGATCACGATCCCGATCATGGGCATGACCATGGGCGAAATCTTCTATCTGAAAGACCTCGCCGAGGATTGCGCCGCCGACAGCGTCTACGAATTCATGTTCGTTGCGCCGGCGATCCCGATCACAGGCGGTGTCGGTTCGCCGACCAATCCGCTCGCCATCAAGTGAATAATCGGATGATGCAAAATCTCATTCGCGCCGCGCTCTGTTGCGTGACGCTGCTGGCCGCAGGCCAAGCAAATGCCGACAACTGGCCGAGCCGGCCGATCAAGCTGATCGTGCCGACCGGCGCCGGGGCTTCGACCGATGTCATGGCGCGGCTGGTCGCTGACGGCGTGTCACGCACCATCGGGCAGCCGATGTTCGTCGAGAATGTCCCGGGTGCTTCCGGCATTCTCGGCCACGAAGCCGCGGCGCACGCGACGCCGGATGGCTACACCGTGCTATTCACCAACACGTCGGGGATGGCGCTCAATCTCATCTCGTTCAAGAAGCTGCCTTACGACCCGACGCACGACTTCACCGGAGTGGCGCTGGTCTGCAATCTGGCACCGCAGATGCTGTCGGTGAATGCCGACTTGCCGGTGCATTCGGTGAGCGAACTGATCGCCTATGCCAAGGCCAATCCCGGCAAGCTGTCGATTGCGTTCGACAATACTGCAGGGGCCGCGGCATTCGGGGCCAAGCTCTTCAACAAGCGTGCCGGGATCGGTCTGGTTGAGGTGCCTTATCGTTCGGCGGCGCAACTGATGCAGGACGTCGCGGCTGGTGAAAATCAGGTGATGATGAGCTCGATCACGGCTGCGCTTGCGGTCGTGCAGTCGGGCAAGGTTCGGCCAATCGCGATAGCGTCGGAACGGCCGTTTCCGGGCATGCCCGATCTGCCGCCAATCAAGGACAGTTTGCCGGGCGTGGCGATGAACGGATTTTTCGCCATCGTCGCGCCAGTCGGCACGCCGCCGGATGTCATTGCCAAACTCAATCACGCGGTCGACGAGTATCTGAAGGATCCGGCGGTTCAGGCCAAGCTGATTACATTCGGGCTCGCGACTGGCGGCGGCGGCACGCCGGAAACCACGACACAGGCCATTCGTGCCGAGCAGGATATGTGGGTGGCGCTCGGCAAGGAACTGAACGTCGAACCGCAGTGAGGCTCAAGCCTTTGGCGCGACGTGCAAGCCGTGCCAGCCGGAACGATCGATCGCGCGTTGAACGGTCCCGTTCGCCTTGGCCTCCTCGACGAACTCGGTGAGGTAGGAAAGTCTTTCAGTCAGGCCCTTGTGCGCAGCGAGCGCCAGAGTGTTGAAGCCGTAGCGCCCCTCGACCACGCGCGAACCGGGGATCTTCTTCGAATAGCGCAGAACGATTTCGTGCAACGAAGCCATCATGTCGGCTTTGCCGTCGCGCATCAGTTCAAACGTCTGGTTCGGCAAATCCTCATAGACCAGCGTCGCATGCTTCAACATTCGTTCAAGCGTCAGCGTCGAGGCATGATTGCGCACGACCGCGATCCGCACGCCCGGCCGATCCGCATCGGCGACGCTGTGAACCTGCGAGCCTGCAGGCACCACAAGCGTGTAGTCAGCCTCAAGCAGGCCCGGCGAATAATCCACCGCGACACCGCGCACCTTTTCGATGCCGAGGATCGAGGTATCGCAATTGCCGGAAGCGACGCTTTCGACCGCTTGCGGCGGCGTCGGATGTTCGACCGGCACACCTTTGACACCCATCCGTTCGCCGAGCGCGGCAACAAGATCGATGGTCCAGCCGCGCAGTTCGCCCGTCGCCGGGTCTCTGGAATACTGCGGGACGTAGAGCGCGACCCGTATCTCGCCTTTCTTCACAATGTCAGCGATCCGCGGATCAGTGCTCGGCTTTGCTTGCGTCATACTTCCCTCACCTTTTGTCTGGTGCGTATTTGATACCGGTCCAGGCCGCAATACCGGCAAGCGCCGTGGTAACGATGGCGAAAGTTACATGTGCAGTCATCGGCGTCGAGACGGCTGCAAGGAGTCCGATGCCGATCACAGGTACCGAGTTCCCGGCGAATAACGCGATCAGATAACTCGAAACGACTTCACTGCGCCGATCGGACGGCGCGATACGATTGATAACTTCCAGTGTGCCGCGATAACCGAGGCCGCCGGCAATCCCGGTGAGACCTGCCGCAATGATCACCAGTATGAGCGATCGCGCCACTTCAGCAGCGATCAAAAGCCAGACGCTGGGCAGCAGCAGCACCAGCGCGCTCATCAAGGTCGCCTGACTACCAAAACGCCCGGTCGAAAGGATCGTCACTGCGGCTACGCCGAACACTTCGGCCGCTACGGCTCCGGCGACCGCAGGTGCCGGAAAGTGCAGGCTTTCCCGCAGGAGCCCCGGGAGCAAAGCGGCGTAAAGGCCGATCAGGGCGAAAACAGCGAAACCACCAACGGCCGGTGAAACAAATTGCAGCCAGATATTTCGCGGAACGCCGAGACGCGGCCGCAACGACACTTCATCGAGAGGTTTGGGATTAGCCAAAGTTTCGGGCGCGAGAAATATGACGCCGGCAGTGATGCACAGCAGCACCAGATAGACATAAAACGGCAGATGCAACGGCCAGGGCGCGTATTGGGCCAGAAAACCGCTCAGCAGTGGTCCCGCAGCACAGCCGAAGAAGTTGGCCGCGGCGGCAATGCGTGCGGCAGTCCCTTCGCCGCGTCCGGTGTAGAGTTCGGCGATCCACGCCGTAGCGGCACCCGCGGCCAGACCCGTCGAGAAACCGCTCAACGCCCGCGCAGCAAACAGCCACGCCGTGCCGGAGGCGGCGGCAAAAACAATCGTGCTGGCGAAGCTCACAGCAATTGCCGGCAACGTCGCGCGGCGGCGGCCGATCTGATCGGCAAGCCTGCCAAAGAACAGAAGCGCGACGAGATTGCCCAGCACGTAGACGGCGTAGATCAACGTCAGCGTCACACCGGAAAATCCGAATGCCTCCCGGTACAGCGGGTAGAGCGGCGTCGGCACGATCGCGCCGACGAACATCACGGCAAGTTCGAAGGCGACAATTGCAAGCGCGAGCTCTTGTCCGCGGCCTGACGATGTTTGCGTGCCGTGCACGGGAGGGTTACTCAGAATGTGGTCCAGTCGCCCGAAGCTTCGAATGCCGCCGCTGCACGATAGATCGTGGACTCATCGTAGTGCCGCCCGACCAGCATCAAACCGATGGGACGCCCATCTTCCATCCCGCAGGGTATGCTGATCGCCGGGTGCCCGGAGACGTTGAATGGACAAGTATTGCCGGTCGATTCCCAGCTTCGCCGGGTGATCTCCTGCGGCGGCGCGCCTTTCTTCGGGATCGGCGTCGCCTTCATCGGAGTGGTCGGCAACAGCAGCAGATCGTGCGCCGCAAGCGCTTTGTCGTAAGCCGCGCGCAACCGGCGCCTGATGTTCTGCGCTTTGCCGTAATAATGGCCGCCGTACCGACTGATCGTGTATTTGCTGAAGATCGACGCAATCTTGAGCGTATCGGCGAAATCGTCGGCGCGGCGGCGCGCGTCCATCGCCTTGTCCATCAGGCTCGTCACGTAGAGCCCTTCGTGATTGATGCCGGCGCCACTCATCTCGAGCAGCGTAACGCAGGCTGCATCGCCACGGATCGCCGCCCAGACCGCGAAACCGGCCGTGTGCTCCGGGAGCGAAATATCTTCGATGATTGCACCGAGTTTCGCGAGGCGGTGCGCCGCGTCGCGGACGTGCGCATCAACATCGGGCTCGGAGTTGTACAGGCCAAAGCCTTCCCTGAGCACGCCGATGCGCAGGCCTTTGACGCCGTCATTGAGCGCACCGGTATAATTCGCAGCAGGAACGCCGCGCTGGCGCGAGTCGATGCCGTCCGGTCCGGCAATCACCTCAAGCAATAGCGCGTTGTCGCGCACATTTGCGGTCATCGGGCCGCAGGTATCGATCGTAATTTCCAGCGGACCTATCCCAGTATAGGGCACAAGGCCATATGTCGGTTTCAGACCGACGATGCCGCAAAAGCCTGCCGGAATACGGATCGAGCCAGCCTGATCGCCGCCGATCGCCATATCCACATCGCCAGCAGCGACCAGTGCGGCGCTCCCGGATGACGAACCGCCGGTGGTGTAGCCCGGTTTGCGCGGATTTTGGACCGGCCCGGTTGAGCTGGTATGGCTACCGCCGGACACGCAGTAATATTCGCACACGGCCTTGCCGGCGATCTCGCCACCCGCATCAAGAATGCGATCGACTATGGTCGCATCGACATCCGGTACGTAACCTTCAAGCACGTCGGCGCCGATCATCATGGGTACGCCGGCCAGACAGACATTGTCTTTGAGGGCAATGCGCCGCCCGGAAAGCTTGCCTCCGGGGTTGCCCTTGATCGATGTCTTCACATACCAGGCGCCATATTTGTTTTCATCGCCTTGCGGCCGATGCACCGGCCCCCGCGGATATTTCGCCGGCGGCAATTCATCCGGCATGGCATCAAGTGCCGCATAAGCGCGCGCAATCGGTGCAGTAATTTCGTCAATCGCGCGCAGGTAATCGTCACTCGGATTCATGCCGAGCTGCTGTGCGGCGTCGCGCAACTGCGGAAGATTTGGCTTCTCGAACATCGGGCGTCCCTCTGCGGTGCTTTCGGGGAAGCTTATCCTTATTGGCTGACGGATATGCATACTTCACGGCATTGTAGCCATGAGGTGATGGCGTATGCTGGAGAACGCCGAAGGCAAGAGGCATCCATGATGGAGCGGCGGCAATTCCTGGGATTGATGGCTGGTACGAGCGCGCTGCTCGCAGGCAGCGCCCGAGCTGACACCTACCCGACACGGCCGGTCCACATGATCGTCGGCTTTCCACCTGGCTCGGCGGCGGACATCGATTCCCGAATAATCGGCGATTGGCTATCGCAGCGGCTCGGGCAACAATTTGTCGTCGATAACAAGCCTGGCGCCGCCAGTAATATTGGCGCCGAGATCGTCGCGCACTCGGCGCCGGACGGCTACACACTATTCACCATCAGCACCGTCAATGCCGTCAACGCGTCGCTCTACCCCAATCTGAGTTTCGGCTTTCTACAGGACTTCGCACCGGTCGCCGGCATTCTCCGGACCCCGCTGATCATGGAAGTGAATCCGTCGCTACCGGTAAAGTCCGTGGCTGATTTCATCGGCTACGCCAAAGCCAATCCTGGAAAGGTCAATTTCGCCTCTTCCGGCAACGGTACCGGCTCTCACGTCGCCGCCGAATTGTTCAAATTCATGACCGGCGTCGAGATGATACACGTGCCTTATCACGGCCCGGCGCAAGCGCTGACAGACCTGATCAGCGGCCGGGTGGAGGTGATGTTCGATGTACTGACCTCGTCGATGGCCCATGTGCGCGCCGGAGAAGTGCGCGGAATCGCAGTCACCACCGCGACGCGCGCACCGGCGTTGCCGGATCTTCCGACGGTGGGCGATACCGTGCCGGGCTACGAAGTAAGCGGCTGGGCCGCGCTTGTCGGCGCCAAGGAAACACCGGCGGAATGCGTTGCCACCCTTAGTGCGGCGGTCAATGCCGGGTTGGCCAATCCTACAGTTATCTCGAAGTTGGCGGCCCTCGGCGCTCAGCCGCTGGTCGTAACTCCCGCCGAACTCCGCAAACTCATGGCGGATGAAACGGCAAAATGGGCGAAGGTCATCAAATTCGCCAATATCAAAGTCGAGTGAAGCGAGGCCCCCCAGGCCGTTGCGCTTTGCCATTCATCGACTACCTTTAGGACATTCCAGCAACGATAAACGGGCGGTGTAGCCATGGATGCCAAGTCGGACACCAAGCAATATCCCGTGACCCACACCGAGGCGGAGTGGCGAAAGCTGCTGACGCCGGAGCAGTATCACATCATGCGCGAGCACGGCACCGAACGGCCGGGAAGCTGTGCGCTCAATTACGAGAAGCGCGCCGGCGCATTTTACTGCGCAGGCTGCGATCAAAAGCTTTTCGGTTCCAAGACCAAGTTCGAGAGCGGCACTGGCTGGCCGAGCTTCAACGATCCGGTACCCGGCGCCACCGAAACCACGACCGACCGCAGCTGGGGCATGGACCGCACCGAAGTGCATTGCAGCCGCTGCGGCAGTCATCTCGGCCATGTGTTTGAAGACGGCCCGCCCCCGACCCACCTGCGCTATTGCATCAACGGCGTGGCGACAAACTTCAAGCCGGAGTGACGCTCCACTGCGGCGTTGAATATCGCGGTGCGGTAGCATAACAGGACGAATGGCACCGCCCCTTCTGCAGCTTAAAGATATTGCACTGACATTCGGCGGCACTCCGTTGTTATCGGGTGCAGAGCTGTCGGTTGCGCCGGGTGAGCGCGTCTGCGTCGTCGGCCGCAACGGCTCGGGAAAATCGACGCTGTTGAAAATCGCCTCCGGGATGATCGAGCCGGATCGCGGCTCGGTGTTCGTGCAGCCGGGCGCCCTGTCGCGTTATCTGCCTCAGGAGCCCGACTTCTCAGGTTTCGCGTCCGCGCTCGCCTATGTCGAGGCTGGCCTTCCAGAGAGCGGCGATAGCCACAAGGCGCGTCACCTGCTGGACGAACTCGGTCTCACTGGCCAGGAAAACCCCGCACAGCTTTCCGGCGGCGAAGCAAGACGCGTTGCGCTGGCTCGTGTGCTGGCGCCCGATCCGGATATCCTTCTGCTTGACGAGCCGACCAATCATCTCGACTTGACGACGATCGAGTGGCTGGAACGCGAGCTTGATGACCGACGCACCGCGCTGGTTCTGATCAGCCATGACCGGCGCTTCCTGTCGACACTGTCGCGCAGCACCGTCTGGCTCGACCGCGGGCAAACCCGGCGTATTGAACGCGGCTTTTCTCATTTCGAGGAATGGCGCGATGCTGTGCTGGCCGAGGAGGAGCGTGATCAGCACAAGCTCGATCGGCAAATCGTGGCCGAAGAACACTGGCTGCGCTACGGTGTCACCGGCCGCCGCAAACGCAACATGCGCCGCGTTGGCCAGTTGCAGGACCTCCGCGAGCAGCGCCGCACCTTTCGTGCCGCGACCGGAAACGCCAGCATCAGCGCAAGTCTCGCGGCACCATCGGGCGCACAGGTCATCGAAGCCTCCGGGATCAACAAGAGCTATGAAGGCCGCTCCATCGTGGGCGATTTCTCGATCCGCATCCGGCGCGGCG
The DNA here is from genome assembly GCA_963807565.1 of uncultured Alphaproteobacteria bacterium. Lineage (GTDB taxonomy): Bacteria > Pseudomonadota > Alphaproteobacteria > Rhizobiales > Xanthobacteraceae > BOG-931. Next base: position 35,531 of record CAWECH010000002.1, read on the forward strand.
ACCGGATTGGTATCGTTGGGCCAAACGGCAGCGGCAAGACAACGCTGATTAATATGCTGACCGGCACCCTACCTCCGGATACCGGCGAGGTGCGGCTCGGCTCGACGCTCGCGATTGCCACGCTCAATCAGCACCGCGACAGCCTCGATCCGGACGTCACAGTTGCCGAAGCTCTTACCGGTTCGCGTTTCGGCGAAGCCGGCGATACCGTCATGGTCAACGGCGCTGCAAAGCATGTTGTCAGCTACATGAAGGACTTCCTGTTCAGCAGCGATCAGGCGCGGACGCCTTTACGAAAACTGTCAGGTGGCGAACGCGGCCGGCTCATGCTCGCGCAGGTTCTGGCCAAGCCGTCGAACCTCCTGGTGCTGGACGAGCCCACCAACGATCTGGATATGGAAACGCTGGACGTGCTCGAAGATATGCTGGCGGATTATGCAGGAACAGTTCTGCTGATCAGCCACGATCGCGATTTTCTCGATCGCCTTGTTAACGGCGTCATCGCGCCGGACGGCGACGGCCGCTGGATCGAATATGCCGGCGGCTACAGCGACATGCTGGCTCAGCGCGGCGCTGACCTGGCGCGGCAAAGCACGCAGCCGAAGCGCGAGAATGCAGCGAGAGAAGCCTCCAAGGTTGCCGCAAAGCCGCCAACCGCAAAACGACGGTTGGCGTTCAAGGAGAAGCACGCGCTGGAAACGCTGCCGAAGACGATTGCGAACCTGCAAGCGGATGCGGCCAAACTGCAGACGCAGCTTGACGATCCACAATTCTATACGCGCGATCGCGCTGGCTTTCAAAAGGCAACGTCTGCGCTTGGCGCGATCCAGCTCAAAATTGCCGCCGCCGAAGAACAGTGGCTCGAACTCGAGATTCTGCGCGAAGAACTTTCGGCAAGCTGACCGCGCTTCACTTAGCTTTGCCGCTCCGATGGAGATCTTTCACATCGGAAAAGCGGATAGCGGGATTGTGCTCCCCGGTGTAATCGAGATCGAACGCGTTACGCGCCAGGAAGACCAGATCGTCGTTGAAATCTTCGGCGATCGATGAAGAACGGCCGTTGACGAACTGGTCCGCTATTTTGCGGTCATCGGCCGAAATCCAGCGTGCAAGCTGAAATTCGGTCTGGCTCCAGTCGATGGCCAGCCCATACTCCGAGGCCAGACGCGTCTTGAGCACGTCGAGCTGGAGCGGACCGACAACGCCGACGATGGCCGGAGAGCCGTCCGTCGGACGAAACACCTGTGCGACACCCTCCTCAGCAAGCTCCTGCAGAGCCTGTTTCAGCTTCTTGGCCTTCATCGCGTCGGGCAAGCCGAATCCGGCGCAGGATTTCCGGTGCAAAGTTCGGCACACCTTCGAAATTTATATCCTCGCCGTCGGTCAAGGTATCGCCGATATGCAAGGTGCCGTGGTTGGGGATGCCGACAACATCTCCTGCATACGCTTCTTCGGCCAAGGCGCGATCCCGGGCAAAAAAGAATTGCGGCGAGTGCAGGCTGATCATCTTTCCGGACCGGACCTGTTTGACCTTCATGCCGCGCGTCAGCTTGCCGGAGCAAAGCCGCACAAACGCAATGCGGTCACGGTGATTGGGGTCCATGTTTGCCTGAATCTTGAAGACAAAGGCGGTCAGGCCCGGATCGGTCGCTGTCACGACGCGCTTGTCGGCGGCTCGTGCCCGCGGCGGCGGCGCCAACGTTGCCAGCGCGTTGAGCAGATCGCCAACGCCAAAGTTCTTCAGCGCGCTGCCAAAAAACACGGGAGTAAGGTGACCCTCGGTAAAGGCCTTTAACTCAAACCGCTTGCAGGCATGGCGTACAAGATCGAACTCGCCGTCGATGGCCGAGGCATCGAGCCGCGGATTCAACGCGGCGAGTTCGGCGACCGTCATCGCACGCAGTTTTCCGGCTGAGCCCGCATCGCCGTCGAGCAGCCGTACGCCACCGGATTCGATGTCGATCGTGCCGACGAAATCGCGGCCGCGCCCGACCGGCCAGTTGACTGGCGCGGTATCGAGCGCCAGCGTTTTTTCGATCTCGTCGAGCAGCTCAAAAGGATCGCGGCTTTCGCGGTCCATCTTGTTGATGAACGTGATGATCGGAATATCGCGCAACCGGCAGACCTCAAACAGCTTGCGCGTGCGCGGCTCGATACCCTTGGCGGCATCGATCACCATCACCGCCGAATCGACGGCTGTGAGCGTCCGGTAGGTATCTTCGGAGAAGTCTTCATGACCCGGTGTATCGAGCAGATTGAAAATGCGATCGTTGTATTCAAACGTCATCACCGAGGTGACGACGGAAATGCCGCGCTCACGCTCGATCGCCATCCAGTCGGAACGGGTCGAACGGCGGTCGCCTTTGGCTTTGACCTGGCCGGCAAGCTGGATCGCTCCACCGAACAGCAGGAGCTTCTCGGTCAGGGTGGTCTTGCCGGCGTCCGGGTGCGAGATGATTGCGAAGGTCCGCCGCCGCTCGACTTCGGTCACAAAGGCGGGCTGAACTGAATCTTCCGGCTGGCGAATGGGCAAGTTCATGGCGGGCTGGATGTGGCAGTTCCGCCCCGCACTATCAAGACGGAAATGGCTTGTTCCAGCTGGCGAGGCCCGAACGCTCTCAAACCGCCCGCTGGTCGGAGACGCAGCGCTTCACTTGCCCGCGGCTTTTTCCGGCATGGCGCCAAAGTTCCAAGTATACCTCGTTGGACCGGTCACTTTTGGCGCTTTTACCTCAAACACTATAGTCGAGTCCGCGGCCATATGGCCGCTCACCGGCTGCGCCGGCGAATTGTCCGACGGGTAATAATCGCCCAGCGGAATATCGGTCCCGGCCTTCGGTTGAACGGCGACGTTCGGATCAAACGTGCGCCGAATCACGATGGTGCCATCAAGATCGCTTTTCGCATCATGATGGACCGGCCAGATGCCCAGCCACGCGCCGCCACGCACCAGCGAAGCTGGCTTCGCGGCCTCCGGATCGACAACGTCCAGAATTACGACGCCACCGCGCAGTGCGCTCTTCATGAACGAATAAGACACAAAGTAATATTTCTCGCCGCCCCAGGAGTTCTTCATGATGAAGTACCAGAGGTCAGGCGACGGGTTGGACCGGTCATAACCGACCACTAGCATATTGTGGCCGCCGTCATTGACCGTGCCGCCGAATTGCCAGAGCGGCGAACTCTGAAATGAGGTCTTGATCGTCGGACCGCGCTTCCATTTGAGATACAGTTCGGCAACGATTTCATGACCGCCGAACAATAACGACTCGACGAGATCGGTATCGTTCATTTGCGCTTGCGTAAGCGCCTTCGCTCCGGGCTGATCGCTGCCATCGGGGGCCTTGTAACTGAACGAGACGCCGAACCGCGAATTCTTGCTCGCTGAAGGCGGAATGTAATCGGGCGTATATTCGCAGGCATCCATCTGCTTTTGTGTCGCGCAGTTGCCCCCGGTGCATTGTCCGGCGTTGTCGAGTTTCGGCTTGCTGCCGTTCCATTTGTCGTTGAGCGCCGCAACCGGCGTACAATTGTTCTTGGCCGCGACCTGCACCAACCCGGGCACTGATATCGGTGGCGAATTTGGCGGCGATTTCGAGCTATCCCATGCCCGGTAAGGCGCGTATTGCGATTCCGGGATGCGATAATTCATGAGCTGTTCTGACAGGACGCTGATCATCATCGGATCGCCGACCACGCCTAGTACGCCGCCCCAATAGGCGCTCGGATTTTCGAACAGATAAGTCTGCGGGTTATTCAGCAGCGACGATTTGGCGACGTGAATGAGAAATTCCTCAGACAGAATCCACTGTGGACCCTGATACTTTCCGTCGACCACTTTGCCGTATTTGTGCCGGTACGCGGCCTCAAGCCCCGCGGTAAATGCGAAGGCGAAACAATTGCCGCGTCCTTCCTGATCCTTGATCGGAGTCTGCCACGGCAGCAGATTGAAGCTCGCAGGACGCGATGTCGCCGCTGCTTTCGCAGCGTCTGCGTCCTTTGCCGTGAACAATGTCCTCGGAAATCGGGCCGGCCATGCGGAGGATGATTTTGGCGGTGGGACGATCCCCATCCGTTCGGCAACTTGCGCATACGCAGTCACAGTAGCGCCGCAGGCTAACGCGATTGCGGCAGTGACGCGAAGAAAGCTCGATCGCAAGGGCAGCATAATCATGCGCCACCAAGCTGACCACGCAACCATTCCACGATCGTCGTGGTAATATGGTCGGATGGCTGGCCGGGGGTCCGCCCCATGTGATGCCCGTCGGCATAGACGCGCGCCGCTTTCGGGCTGCCGTGCTCCATCAGCAAATAAATGTCGTCGACCGGCGCTTGATCGTCGAGCTTGCCGTTGACGCCCAGGATCGGCGCCGACGGCTTGTCGAGCAGCCCCATGGTTACCAGCGAGAAGTGCGGCGCAATTTCGAGAAACTCTTCGAGCGTATTGGTGCCCATGGCGCGGCTCCGTGCTTCAAGGAGACTGTGCGCCCCGAACAAGTACGTTGCGCCGCCGGTGGTAAATGCCGGAATGAGCCACTCCTTCTGGAAGCCGTAATGCACGCTGCCGCCGTGAAACACTGCACCCTTGAGCCGGTCGGGCGCGACGTAAGCAAGCCGCGCCGCCCAGTAGCCGCCGAAGCTGCCGCCCCAAACCGCGACACGTTTGCCATCGACATCGGTTCGTTGCGGCAAGTGATCCAGCCATGTCAGGTAAGTGCGCTCCGCGTCGGGATGGCTGTACAACACCGGGTTCTCGCCGGAGCCGGGCATGTCGATGGTCACTGATGCGAGACCGGCATCCATGATTGATTTGGCGATGCGCAGGCGATCTTCTTTCCAGCCGTCAACACCGCCCCAATGCAACACAACGGGCGGCCTCACGATGCCCGGCGGGCGCTGCAGATAGCCGATCAGCTTCTTGTCACCGAACGGTAGCTCGACAATTTCGAGCGGCGGATCGAAATATTTTGCTGCCTTGCGGAACATGCGCAGCGAGTCCTGATAGGCCTGAAACTTTCCCGGTGAATTCGGCGTCGGGTAACGGCCAACGCGGCAAGCGTCGAAAGCCTGCATGTAAAGTTCGGCAAGCTCCTTGCCGGGTGCACCGGCTTTGGCCTGAGCATCGGCCTTTTCCTCATGACGATGGCCGACCTTGCTCCATTCCCGCGCCCAGCGGTCTTTGTCGAGATCAGTGAGCGCATTCATCACCGTCTCGGCGTCCTCGCGGCTGATCTCCTCGAATGGATTGAGACGCCCGGCACGGCGCATGAATTCGGCCTTCACCTCTTCAAGCGAACGTTCGCGCGAACCGGCTGGCTTCGCCGGAGATGCCTGGACATTCATTGTCGTACCTTGGATCAATCGTGATGATGGGTAATCTGCTATAGTCTAGCGGACGGCAACGGCGCGTGCACGCGTGCATGACAAGCAAAAGCCGGGAGGGAGCATGCGGTTACCGCGAAGAGGCTTTCTGACACTGGTATCCGGTTTTGCGGTACTGCCGTTCGCATCACGTCTTGCATCGGCGGAAGCTTATCCGTCAAAGCCGGTCCGTCTGCTCGTCGGTTTCCCTGCCGGTGGTCAGGTCGATATCATCGCGAGGCTAACGGGGCAGGCTCTCGGGGATCGCATCGGCCAGACCGTCGTCGTCGAAAACAAGCCTGGCGCCGGGGGCAATCTCGGCGCCCAGGCGCTTATCGGTTCACCGCCCGATGGTTACACGCTGTTCTTCGGCACCGCGGCGAATGCCATCAACATGACGCTGTTTGCCAACCTGCCTTACGACTTCGCTCACGACATCGCGCCAGTGGCACCAGTTAATCGCATTCCACTGTTGCTGCAGGTCAATCCATCATTCCCCGCCAAGGATACAGCCGAGTTTCTGGCCTATGCCAAAGCCAATCCGGGCAAGGTCAACATCGCTTCGCCTTCGGCTGGCACACCACCTTACTTGTGCGTCGATCTGCTGAAGATGATGACCGGGATAGATGTTACCCATGTTCCCTATGTCGGCGAGAGCCAGATGCTGACGGATCTGCTCGGCGGACAGGTTCTTGCTGCATTCGGCGGCATCTCGCCAAGCGTTCCGCACATCAAAGCCGGTAAGCTACGCGCCCTCGGCGTGACGACCGCCGCACGCATCGCCGAATTGCCGGATATTCCGACCATCGGCGAAACAGTCGGTGGTTTCGAAGCGAGCGGCTGGAGTGGTGTTGTTGCGCCCAAAAACACGCCGAAAGAAATCGTCGATAAACTCGCCAACGCAATTCATGACTTACAAGGTGACCCAGTATTCAAAGGGAAGCTTGGCGAATTTGGAGTTGCGTTGCTCACCATGTCACCGTCGGAATTCAGTAAATTCATCATCGACGAGACCGACAAGTGGGGCAAGGTCGTCAGGTTCGCGGGACTGAAGCCGCAGTAATTGTTCAACAGCTTTGAAAAACATGAGTGAACCATCGTTATGGCGACGGCTGAAAGCATCTTTTGCCGCCTCAGCCGGTCAGGTCGTTTTTGGAATGGAGGATGGCACCGTTTCCATCTTCGGGCTCGTCTTTGGCGTCGCCGCGACAACAAACGATCAGGCCGCCGTTCTTGTCGCCGGGGCGTCGGGCGCGGTGGCCGCTGCGGTCTCGATGATGGCTGGTACCTATCTCGACGTCGAAACCAACCGCGATCAGGCCCAGCTGTTAGCTTCACGTGTCGATACCGACCTGCGGAATAACAGCGCAGCGGTAGTTGATGGCATAAAGCACCGCCTGACCGCCGCCGGGCTTTCGCCCGAACAAGCAGCAAGCTTCGGCAGCCTGTTGTCTTCACAGCCGGCTGTTCTTAAAAGCCTCGCCACCGCGCTCACGACGCCATCGGCCTCAGATGCGAGTCAGAGCCCGCTGGTGCAGTCGCTGTGGATGCTGGTCGCCGACTTTCTCGCAGCCGCCATCCCGATCCTGCCGTTTGCATTTTTGCCGGTGCCTGAAGGCCGAGTGATTTCGGGAACGGTCACTACACTGCTGCTCGTTGGTCTCGGCATAGGACGCGGCCTGATCGGAGGTCGCAATATTCTGCGTACGATAATGGAGACTGTTGCTATCGGCGCCGCCGCCGCACTCGCCGGCGTCGCGATCGGTGTATGGATTTCCCACCTTTCGTCTTGAACGATACGATCTCTCACGGCCTGCTCACCCCTCGACTTAACTCAAACACAGCTGAGTACCATGGCCCGCATCTCCCTGATCGAGGAAGACAGTCACCCCGAACTTTCCGAATTGATTGGCAAAATCCGCGCTGGACGGCGCGGCTCGTTGATCAATGTCTACAAGCTGCTGCTGCATACGCCGTCGCTGGCTGCGATCTGGCTCGATTTTGTCAGCGCGGCGCGATTCAAGACCGAGCTGGAGGGACGGCTGCGCGAGATCGTGATCGTGCGCGTCGCGCATCTCAACCGCACCACTTATGTGTTTAAGCAGCACGTGCCGCAGCTTTCAGCTCCGGAAGGGCTGACTGACGACGAATGTGATGCCCTCGCCGACTGGCAAAATGCCCAATCATTCAGCGCGCGCGAGCGCGCTGCGCTGGCCTATACCGACGCCATGACCCGTGACGTCGCGGTGCCAGATGCTGTTTTCGAAGCCTTGCGGCCACATTTCAACGAGCGGCAGATCGTGGAGCTGAGCGTTTTGATCGGGCTCTACAACATGCATACCCGCGTATTCACGGCGCTTCGCATCGATCCCGAGCCGCACCATCGCTAATTCCGGATGCATGGCTGCCCCGCACATTACTTGGAGGACTGTCACGCGGCGTGAAAATTGCTTCGCCAGCTCTGCCGGGCCATCACAGGAGCACGTGAAGATGCCCAACCGTACCGAGCTTGCAGCGACAAAGCGGCCAAAGGCGGCAGTAGCGAGGGTGAACAGTCCTCTGGACTGCAATAACGAAAGCCACGCCTATGAGATGGGCACCGACGGCATCTGGCTGGTCGCCGGCCTCTGCGTGATCGGCGCGCTGATCTCAATCGATTTCGCCGCGTACTTCCAGATGCTGGAGCGGCTGCCGATGATTATTACCCAGGTTCCGTAAACCCGAAATTCTTTCAGCTTACTGCCTCTTGCGGCGCAGGCGATTGCTCTTTCGCTGCAGCAAGCTGCGCCGCATGTAGCGCACGCTCAAGGCCCGCAAGATCGTAGGGTTTTTGCAACACCTCAAATCCCCGCTTTACGGCGTCCTGAGCGCTGGAACTGTAGCCGGTCGTCAGCAAGACTGTGATGTCCGGAAATTTCCGGCGGATGTTATCGGCTAGTTCAAGACCATTCATGCCGCCCGGCATCAGAATGTCCGAAAAAACGATATCGACACCTTTCTCGGCTTCAAGAAGATCGAGACCGCTTTGGGCGCTGGAGGCACTCTTCACCCGATAGCCAAGCTCTTCCAGATAGGCCGTCGCGACGTCGGCTACCTCTCCGTTGTCTTCCACCAGCAGCACGACGCCCGCGGCGCGCTGGCCGGCGACCGCGATGTGTTGCTCGCGAGCCGGCTCCGGAAGCTCCCAGGTCTGCGGCAGAAATAGCGTGACGGCGGTACCGCGACGCGAAGAACTGACGACGCCGGCGGTACCCCCTGACTGTTTGGCAAAGCCATAAACCTGACTGAGGCCTAGTCCGGTACCTTTGCCGACATCTTTCGTGGTGAAGAACGGCTCAAATACGCGCGGCAAGATTTCGGGCGCAATGCCGGTGCCAGTGTCGGCAACGCGGATCGCAACGAATTCACCACTGAGGCCTTCCTCGCTGGCTTTGCCCCGCATCAAGACAGGCTTCGCTGTGATCGTCAGCGTTCCGCCTGACGGCATCGCGTCGCGCGCATTGACCGCCAGATTGAGCAGCGCCAGCTCAAGCTCGCTAGGATCGACCTTTACGTTACAGGACCGCTTCGGCACAGCGACTCGGATGTCGATATCGCCGCGCAATGAGCGGCTCAGCATGTCTTTGATCTCGGGCAATCGCTTCGTGAGATCGATAACGCTCGGCTGCAGCATCTGCCGGCGCGAGAAGGTCAGCAGTTGCCGCGTCAGGCTCTCACCACGATCGGTCGCGTTGCTGATTGCATCGAGAAGCTGTACCTGCTTTTCGTCTTTGACGTGCCGGCGCAACCGCTGCACACTCCCGCTGACGATCATCAGCAGATTATTGAAATCGTGCGCTACGCCGCCGGTCAGCTGGCCGATGGCCTGAAGCTGCTGCGCCTGATGCAATGCACCTTCCGCCATCTCACGGCGCTCCGCCTCGTCATGCAGGCGTTCGGTACGGCGGAGCGCGATCCACAAAACGCCGAACAGCAGAAGGGTTGCAGGCAATCCGAAGATCAGGTGCCCGCCGATCGTGGTGAGCCACTCGTTATTGATCGCGGAGATATTGGTGCCGGCGAGCGCGTAGACCGGATAACCGGTCAAGCTTGCGGAAGCCGATACGCCGGGGAATGCCGTCGACCACCGAATTCGCCGAAAGCAGACCGTGTGCGACGCCACTGCCAATGGCCGTGCGCAGAACGCTGTGCTGCGTCAGTTCGTGCACGCGTCCCCGATCGAGCGGATAGCGCGCAAGATAGAGGCCGTCAGAGCGAACCAGCGCGAAGAAACTGCCTGGTGGCTGACCGATCAGCGTGTAGAAGTCCTCAAAGTATTTCGGCTTTACCGCTACTGCGATGACGCCATTGAAAGTACCGTCGGGCGATTCCAGCCGGCGAGAAAGATCGAAGAAATCATTGCCGACTCCTGAAAGATTCGGAGCCCGTACTTCGCTCACATAAGTTCCGGCGTCCTTTTCGATCTGCGCCTTGAAATAATCGCGATCGGAAAAATTGCCGTCGGTTTTCACCGAAGCCAAAGCGCTCGACGCCAGCGGCGTGCCGTCGCGGCCGATCAGTACAATCGCCTGCAATTCCGGCATGACGCCTGCGATACGTTCGAGGCGCGGGTGCAGCGACACCTGGGCCGCGCGGATTTGCTCGTCCGACATGCCGCGCACCACCTCGTCGACTTCAGCGAAGGTGCGATCGATGGTCTGGAATACCCGGAGCGCCTGTTCCTGCTGAACATCGAGCAAGCGGTCGATCCGCTCGTCGGCGGTGGCGTGAGTGTCGCGATAGCTGACCCACGACGCATAGGCATAGAGCACCGCCGGCAGAACCAGCGACGCCACCATCATCAGTTTCAATAAGCGGACTGCCGATTCCCGTGCAGTGTTCATCGACGGCCGATCATGCAACGCCAGCGGAGCGATTTACTCCGCCAGGATGACACAGCCTTTCACATATAGCCGGCACGAACGAGGCGCAATTTCGTGAACGGAAGCGACGCCACGCATCCTTGACGGTTCCAAAACCGCCGCAATTAAGCTGACTTTTAGCTAACAGCCGTCGGCGCCAGAGCCTCGATATCGGTCACAACATCAATAATGACGGGGCGATTGGAGGCCAGTGCCTGAGCGAGGGCCGCCGGGAAAGCCGAGGCTTGCTCGACGCGAATGCCGACGGCGCCCATATCTTCAGCAAGTCGGGCAAAATTCACTTTGCTGAAGGTCCAAAGTTCTCGCGCTTTGTCGGTTTGCTTGCCGCCGTAAACCCGGTCGAAGCCGCGCTTGGATTGATTGCCGCCGCCGTTGTTGTTGACCACGGTGACAGCGTTGATGCCCCAGCGTGCAGCCGTCTCAATCTCCGCAATGTGATACCAGAAACCGGCGTCGCCGGTGAATGTCACCACCGGCCGATCCGGGCACCCGCACTTGGCGCCAAGGCCCGCCGGAAACGCCCAGCCAAGATGACCGGCGCTGCGGATATAACTTTGCTTCGAACTGGTCAGATCGAACATGCCGCCCATCCACATGCCTGCGTGACCGGTATCGACAACGACAATTGCGTTATCCGGGACGTGCCGGCTCAACTCGTGACAGAGCCGCTCGGGCCGCATCGGCACGTCGTTCGATTCAAGTGCGCCTTTGTATTTTGCCCGCCAATCAGCACAGATTTTTTGCGCTTCGCCGACCCACACTTTGCGCTTTCCTGCAGTCGCGCGATCGGCATGCGCCAGCATACGCGCCAGTGTCACCTTGGCATCGCCGTTGACTGCTGCGGCCAGCGGATAATTGCGGCCGAGAGCTTCCGGTTCGATATCGATCTGGATCGCGCGCGTACCGATCTTCGGCACCGCCCAGAAATGCGTGGTCATGCCGCCGGTCTCGGTGCCGACAAAACAGATCAGATCGGCGGCATTGACGACGCGATTGGCGCTCTCGCGCGAATAGGTGCCACAGACACCGACCGAGAGCGGATGATTGCCGGGTATCGAATCCTTACCATTGAGCGAGGTCGCGACCGGAATTTGCAACGCTTCGGCAAGCGCCACCAGCTCCTGCGCTGCACCAGACGACCTGACACCGCCGCCGGCAATGATCACCGGACGCTCGGCATCCTGCAGAATTTTCAGTGCGGCGCGCACACTCGCGTCATCAGGCTCTGGACGAAAAGCCGGCACGCGGGCGAATTGCGGTTCGACTAGCGGCTCCATATCCGCCTCTTGCGCATCGAGTTGCCCTTCATTGCCCTGAAGTTGCAGATGCACCGGCCCGGGACACCCGGTGACCGCGGTGCGAAACGCTTGACGGATCATGTCCGGGAATCCGGGCTACGTCATCGACGGTCGCGTTGAACTTGGTGACCGGTTCAAACGCCGGTACGTCGTCGACTTCCTGATAGACCTTGCGGAACTTTGTACTCGGGTCGCGGCCGCCGGTTATGGCGATCACCGGCGAGTGCGCCAGCCATGCGTCACGCAGGCCAGCGGCGAGATTAAGCGCGCCGATAACTTGCGCGCCGCAGATGCCAGGCTTGCCGGAAGCGCGCGCATAACCGTCCGCCATGTAGGCTGCGGCCTTTTCGCCATGCACGTGCAGCCGCTTGATGTCGGTGCGCCGCTCCATCTCGGCAAAGGCCGTACGCATCACCGCCGGCACATGGAAGACATGCGTCACGCCGTAACCTTTGAACATGTCGGCGATGCACTGCGCACCGGTCATTTTTCGATTGTGGCCAATTTGCATGGCGGTCAGTCCTCAAAAGATTGGAGACGTCCAGCGATCGCTAGTCTTTGAAAACGGCGACCGCGCGAACCGGCGAGCCGGTGCCTTCACGCCATTTCAGCGGCAGGCAGATGAACTGGAATTCGCCTTTGCCGAGCAGGCTCTCCAGATTGCACAGGCTCTCGAGATGCGTGATGTCGAGTTCAAGGCAGGCTTTGTGAACCAGCGTGTTCACTTTGCCTTCCGGGCCGGGCCGCATCGAGTCGATGCCGAAATGCACAACGCCCTGCTTGGCGAGCCATTCGGTCGCCTCGACATTCACGCCGGGATTATCGGTTGCATAGGCGGCGAGTCGGAAACGTGCGCTCATGATGGCCGGTGCACAAAAGCACGGTGCCTTTTTTCGGGATCGGCGCACCAGCCTTCTTCACCGCGGCCTCAAGATCGGCCGGCGTGATCTCCGCGCGCGGCTCGATATGGCGCAGGTCAAGGCAGATGCCCTGCACGATGCAATTCTCAAGCGGGTATTCGTTGATCGGCGTGCCGCTTTTGCCGAAATGCCGTGGCGCATCGATATGCGTGCCACCGTGATCTGGCATGGAGAAAAACATCACGCTGTTGCCGTGCACACCGCCGCTCTCGGCGCGCGCCTCATCGTGCGTCTTCCAGATGCCGTGAATGATGGGGGGCTGCCCCGGATAGGACGGCGTGCGGTGATACAGCTCCCGGCTCAGATCGACGATACGCATTGCAATTTCCTCCCTTGCCGGACTGAGTTTGGGCGCACACTATCCTCCGACCAAGACATCGACAACCAGACCTCGACAACAAGGCGACAGGCAGACCAAAGCCGCACAGGGAGTACCTATGAAGACCTCGACCGATCGCATTCTGACGACCCACACCGGAAGCCTGCCGCGGCCCAAGTCACTCATCGACCTGATCCTTCGCCGCGAAAAGGGTGAAGCCGTTTCACCGCAGGCGCTCGACGCCGAGGTCGTGAAGGCAACCGACGAAATCGTCGCAAAGCAGGTCGCAGCGGGTATCGACGTGGTCAGCGACGGCGAGATGAGCAAGCCGTCATACACAACCTACATTCGCCACCGCGTGACCGGCATCGAGCCCGATCCGCGCGCCGCCGAGAAAGGCGTCGACATCATGGTCGGCCGCGATCTGCTGGCGCATCCGGACTTCAACACCTCGCGGCGCACATTCTCGTCTGTGGCGTTTCCCGGCTGCGTCGGCGAGCTTCGTTACAAGGACCGCTCCGCGCTCGATCGCGACCTTGCCAATCTCAAGGCCGCCGCGGCGAAGGCCAAGCCTGCCGAAGTCTTCGTGACCGCGCCGTCGCCCGGTATCCTGACCCGCTTCATCATCAACCTGCATTACCCGACCGAAGAAGCTTACGTTGAAGCGTTGGCCGAAGTGTTGAAGGTCGAATATCGGGCCATCGTCGAAGCGGGTTTCGTTCTGCAAATCGACTGCCCCGATCTCGGCTCATGCCGCAATAACCAGTATCGCAACCTGACCGACGATGAATTCCGCAACAAGATCGCCGAGCGCAATATCGCCGCGATCAACGGCGCGATTGAGGGACTGCCGGCCGATCGCATCCGGCTGCACATCTGCTGGGGCAATTACGAAGGTCCGCACACTCACGACCTGCCGGTGACAAAAATCATCGACATCGCCTTCAAAGCGCGGGCGCAGGCGTTCAGCATCGAGGCAGCCAATCCGCGCCACGATCACGAATGGGAAGATCTGAAGGAGATCAAGATCCCCGACGACAGGATTCTGATTCCCGGCGTGATCGATTCGACGACGAATTTCGTCGAACATCCCAAGCTGGTGGCGCAACGGATCCGCCGCTACGCCGAGGTGGTCGATCGTGAGCGGCTGATCGCCGGCGTCGATTGCGGCTTCGGCACGGCCGTGCGCGCCGAGCCCATGGTGGTGGACAGCATCGTCTGGGCAAAGTTGCGTGCGCTCAGTGAAGGCGCGGCGCTTGCCAGCCAGACATTATGGGGCGCCAAGGCTGCCTAATAAGGCTGCGTAACGCAGCCTTCTAACTCTCGCCGATCTCGCGCAGAATTTCCGCCGTATGCTCGCCGAGCCGGGGCGCCGGGCGATCTGACGCCATCGGCGCACCGTCGAGCACAATCGGCGTGCGAATGCCCGGACTGGTGCCGCCCTTGGCCGCCGGGTTCTTCAGGTCGAGCTTCATCTTGCGGTGGATGACCTGCGGATCGGCAAAGACCTGTTGCAGATCGTTGATCGGACCGGCCGGAATGCCGGCGGCTTCGAGCTTGTCGAGAATTTCATCACGCTTCATCTTCGAGGTCAGCGCGCAAAGCTTGCCGACGAGTTCGGCGCGGTGCGCCAGGCGGCCTTTGTTGTCCTTGTAGTCCGGCACTTCGGCCAGTTTCGGATCGCCAAGGATGCCGCACAGCTTGAAGAACTGGGCGTCATTGCCGGTGGCGATGATGACGCGGCCGTCGGCGACGGGAAATTCCTGGTACGGAACGAGGTTCGGATGTGCGTTGCCGATACGCACCGGGATATCTCCCGAGACAAGATAATTGAGCGCCTGGAACGCCAGCGTGCCGACGGTGGAATCGACCAGCGCGCAATCGACATATCCGCCTTTTCCGGTTTTCTCCCGCCGCGCCAGCGCGGCCAGAATGCCGACCGTGGAATAGACGCCGGAAAACACGTCAGCGACCGGCACGCCCACCCGCATCGGCGGTCCGTCCGGCGAGCCGGTCATGCCCATGATGCCGCCGATGCCCTGCGCCATCAGGTCATACCCGGCGCGCGGCGCCGACGGCCCGGTCTGGCCGAAGCCGGTCACCGAGCAATAAATCAAGCGCGGAAATTCGGATGCGAGGCTTTCGTAGTCGAGGCCGAACTTCTTCAAGCCCCCGACCTTGAAATTCTCGATCAGCACGTCGGACTGTGCGATCAGCTTCCGGACGATGCGCCGGCCCTCGGGCGTGGTAAAATCGGCCTCGATCGAGCGCTTGCCGCGATTGGCGCAATGAAAATAAGCCGCACTGAGATGGCCGCCGTCCGCGGCCGGGACGAACGGTGGTCCCCAGGCCCGCGTGTCATCGCCGGCGCCGCTGCGCTCGACCTTAATCACGTCGGCCCCAAGGTCTGCCAGAAGCTGGCCTGCCCACGGACCAGCCAAGATCCGGGCAAGTTCCAGTACGCGCAACCCAGCTAACGGACCCGGCATCAATCGCTCCCCGCAGGCTGCGGCTCACGGCCGCTTCGGCCGTTAAGTGGCCCAGCAGCGGTCGTTTGTCTACAGGTCCGGCCCGTCGCCAGCTTGTCATTAGCCCCGGCGATCATTAGCTAAATGGTGCCGGACGCACGGGCCCAACTGGTGAATACGTCCTTCTTCAGCGAAATGTTGCAGACCATTGCCGACCGCGGGCGGGCGCTGATTTCGCGCGAGCGCCGGGAGCCGGCGCATGAGCAATACGCTGGTCTCGTCGAGCTATGCGAGGCGCTGTTGTCGGGCCGCGGCGAAGCCTCTGGTGTGGCATTGGCCAGCGAGATACTGGCGCGTTACACCGACTTGACCATCGGTCCGCGGATCGCCTTCTTCGAAACACTCGCCAAGACATTCGGCCATGATCGCGGGCGGGTCGAGACCGCTATCACCGCATGGCAGCAAGCGCCGTCTGACGAAACCGCCTTCGATTTACATCACGCCAGCGAGCCGCGACGGCTTGAACTGTTTCGCAGGCTCAATCTTGCGCCAGGCGGCACCGCCGCTTTGGTACGCATGCGCGAGCAACTGCTCGACGCCATGGATCACCGCGACGATCTTGGCGTAATCGACAACGATTTCGTCCATTTGTTCTCATCCTGGTTCAATCGCGGCTTTCTGGTGCTGCGCCGCATTGATTGGTCGACGCCGGCGATCGTGCTGGAAAAAATCATCCGCTATGAGGCGGTGCATGAAATCCAGGACTGGGACGACCTGCGCCGCCGCATCGATCCGCCGGATCGGCGCTGCTATGCTTTCTTCCATCCCGCACTGATCGACGAACCGCTGATCTTTGTCGAAGTGGCGCTGTTGCGCGAAATCCCCGGAGCGATCGCACCGATCCTGTCCGACAAACGCGACAAGGTCGATCCGAAGCGGGCCACGACGGCGGTGTTCTACTCGATCACCAACTGCCAGCGCGGGCTTGCCGGCGTCAGCTTCGGCCACTTCCTGATCAAGCAGGTCGTCGAGGAACTGTCGCGTGAACTGGGCCGGGTTGCGACTTTCGTCACTCTTTCACCGGCGCCAAATTTTGCGGATTGGCTGAAACGCGAGCGTTCCAACACGGTATCGATCGCCATCGACGAAGACGATCGGCAAGCCCTCACCGCTCTCGATCGACCCGACTGGTGGCGCAACGCAGATGCGGCGGAAGAAATCCGTGAACCACTGCTTCGCGCCGCTGCCTGGTATTATGTTCGCGGACGCAACCGGCGCGGTCTGCCGCTCGATGCGGTTGCACGTTTTCACCTCGGTAACGGCGCGCGGCTGGAACGGCTCGACTGGCTAGGGGACACCTCCGAGCGCGCGTTGCGCCAGTCCTGCGGACTGATGGTGAATTACCTTTACGATCTCGATTACATCGAGAAAAATCACGAGGCTTACGCGCAGCAGCGCGCCGTTGTTGCTGCAAACGCGGTGACCAAACTGGTCGCATCACCGGTGCGCGAAGTGGTGCCGGTCTCCGGCTAGAGTTGAGGCCGCCATGCCTAATCTGCTTGGCATTCTTGAAACCACGCTCTACGTCGACACCTTCGAGCGCGCTTGTCCGTTTTACGAACAGGTCCTCGGACTCAACAGTATCTATCGGGATGCGCGCCTTTGCGCCTACGACGTCGGCGCGCGCGGCGTATTGCTTCTGTTCCTGCGCGGCCACTCACTCGAAACCGTAAAGCTCCCCGGCGGCACGATCCCGCCGCACGACGGTCACGGACCGGTGCATATCGCTTTCTCGATCGCGGCCGACGAACTGGCAACCTGGGAAGCGGAACTGTCGGATGCCCGCATCGAAATCGAAGGCCGTACTAAATGGCCACGCGGCGGGATAAGCATTTATTTCCGCGACCCGGACGGTCATCTTCTCGAGTTGGCAACGCCGGGACTATGGCCGGGATATTAATTTAGGACTTTCCGTAGACCGGCACGACTGCGCCGCGGGTAACACGGTTTTCCGGCGACGCAAGGAACGCAATTGTGGCCGCGACCTCTTCGACCTTAGGCCAGAGTGCGTAGTCGGCCTTTGGCATCGAGTTACGGTTGATCGCAGTATCCATAATCGACGGCGCTACCGCGTTCACCAGAATGCCGTCCTTGGCGACCTCCTCACTAAGTGCAACCGTCAGCGCCGCAACCGCGGCCTTGGCCGCGGTGTAGGCCACCATGTTGGCACCACTGCGCCATTCCAGCCCGGCGCGCGCAGACACGTTGACGATACGGCCGCCACCGGGCATCGCGCCGACCGCCGCGCGGCAGCAGAGCGCGCAACTTATCAGATTCATATCGATTTGCTGGCGAATTGTCGCAACGCTCGCCTCGCGCAAAGCACCGAAGGCAAAGCCGCCGGCAATGTGAATGGAGGCCCAGAGCGGACTGATGCCTTGATAGACGCTGCCGACGACTGCTTCGTCAGCCAGATCGCCGGCTTTGCTGAGCTTGACGGACTTGTTGTCACGTAACCGAAAATGCTGCGCCTCTCCCTCATGCAGGTAGGGAACGTGGCAGATGGCGCCGGCTCCGATCAACGTTTCGACGACCGCGGTGCCGAGCGCACCCGTCCCGCCAGTGACGACAATATGACGATCACGAAAGTCCATGGCTCTCACCTGTGACTCGCCTGATGCGTATCTATCGGCAATTGGGCGACATTGGGCCTATCATCACCGATCCATCGTACGAGACAAGGCGCTTGCGCTATGCTCGCCGGCGGGAGAGCAAAGTGGCTGAGTTCGACATTGCCGTCATCGGCGGCGGCATCAACGGCACCGGGATCGCACGCGACGCCGCGGGGCGCGGATTACGCGTCCTGCTGGTCGAACAGAACGATCTTGCCTCGGCCACCTCGTCGGCCTCGTCAAAGCTTATCCACGGCGGGCTGCGCTATCTCGAGCACTATGAATTTGGGTTGGTGCGGACAGCGCTCAAGGAGCGCGAGGTATTGCTGCGTGCAGCACCGCATTTGATTCAGCCCCTACGCTTCGTCTTGCCAGTCAACGAAGCGCGGCGATCCCCGATCATGCTACGCCTTGGGCTATTGCTTTATGACTGGCTTGGTTGGCGCAAGATCCTGCCCGCCACGCGCGAGATCGATTTGTTGACCGATCCAGTCGGCGGACCGCTGCGGGGAAACCTGCATTACGCCTACGAGTATTCCGATTGCTTTGCCGACGATTCACGGCTTGTCGTCGCGAACGCCGTCGATGCGGCGGAGCGCGGGGCCGACGTCCGCACCAGAACCCGCTGCGCGCGGGCCGAACGCGGTAGCGAGTGGCGGATCATTCTCAACGCGCGCGGTCAGCGTCAGGTGACAACAGCGCGCGCGCTGGTCAATGCGGCGGGCGCCTGGGTTGAGTCATTTGCCGAAGCGATTCTACGGCAGCAGCCGAAACCCGGCAAAAGCTGGAAGGCACGGTTATTACTGGACAAGGGCAGCCATATCGTCGTCCGCCGTCTTTATGATCACGATCGGGCTTACATCCTTCAGGTCGCCGACGGCCGCGTGGTGTTCACCATTCCCTTCCAGAACGATTTCACCTTGATCGGCACGACCGACGGCAAGTTCGAAGGCGATCCCGCGGCCGTCACGCCCTCCGGCGCAGAAATCGATTATCTTTGTGGCGTCGTCAACGAGTACTTCCGGCGACCCATTACCGGTTCCGATGTAGTCTGGGCCTATGCCGGCGTGCGTGCGCTCTACAATGACGGCCGACGCAGGGCGCAGGATGTCGGCCGCGAATACGAACTGGTGCTCGACGAACGTGCCGGTGAAGCTCCGCTGCTCACTGTCTATGGCGGTAAGATTACGACCTATCGGCGGCTTGCCGAGGACGTGTTGGCAAAACTCGCGCACTTCTTCCCGCGCACTCGCCCGTGGACCGCAGGCAGTCCGCTTCCGGGAGGTGATTTTGTCTATGACGGCCTCGAAACTTTGACCGCACGCACGCAACGGCAATGGCCATTCCTCGCACCCGACCATGCGCGGCGGCTGACCCGCGCCTACGGCACCCGTGTCACCAACGTATTGAAGGACGTGTCCAAACCGGCCGATCTCGGGGTAAATTTCGGTGCCGATCTTACTGCGGCAGAGGTACGTTATCTGGTGGCAAACGAATGGGCGCAAACCGCGGATGATGTGTTGTGGCGGCGCTCGAAACTCGGGCTGCGCATGACCGAAGCGCAGCACACCGCGCTTGATCAATTTATGGCCCAGTCTTGACCGCGCAACGCTGACGAAGAGAGAGTGTGTGATGTTTTACGAAACAGCAAAAGACGATCATGGCTTGCCGTTCAATCCTTACAAGTCGATTGTCGTGCCGCGGCCGATCGGATGGATCTCCACGATCAGCCGGGATGGCATCGTCAATCTCGCGCCGTTTAGCCAGTTCAATAATCTCGCTTACGATCCGCCTTACGTGATGTTCTCGGCGAATTCGTTTCCGGAGAGCGGTCGGCGCAAGGACAGTGTCAAAAACGCAACCGATACCGGCGAGTTCGTCGTCAACATGGCGACCTACGCGTTGCGTGAAGCCGTCAACATCACCTCTCAATTCGTACCTCCGGAAGTCGATGAGGCGGCGCTCGCCGGCCTTGAGATGATCGGCTCGCGCATCGTCAAGGCGCCGCGCGTGGCCGCCTCCCCGGTGAACCTTGAGTGCAAATTTCACTCCTCAACCGCGCTGCCCGCACGCACTCTCGACGGCGTGCATCATGTCGTGATCGGGCTGGTGGTCGGGGTCCATATTCGCGACGACGCGTTGACGCCTGAAGGCAAGCTCGACGTCGTGAAGGTGCGCCCGCTCGCCCGCCTTGGTTACCACGACTACACCAGCGTTGAGTCTTCATTCACCATGAAGCCGATCGGCCCCTACGCCGCGGAGCGAGATGCAGGGCTTGAAGGCCGGCCTATCCATAAACGCAGGGCCGCCGGCGGATAAATCGATCGAATTTTACCGACCGGTTTCACGTCAAAAACATGGGTTTGTGGTGATTTAGCCTCGGACGGTTCGCCTGTTCGGCGGACACGAGGAAAAAATGCGTTTAGAGACGACACAAGGTCTGTCGAAGAATCAGATTGACGATCAAATCCAGTCGCTCGCCGTGCTGGTCGTCGACGACAATCAGTACACTCGCAAGATGATCCGCAATCTCCTGATCAATTGCGGCGTCAAAGATGTTTTCGAAGCGGCCGACGGCATCGCCGCGCTGGATGCGATCCGCAGCATCGCCCCTGATGTCGTCGTGCTCGATTGGGAAATGCCGCTGCTGAGCGGCGCCGAGCTGGTGCGCATCGTGCGCTCACCTGGCGTGTTCCCGATGCCTGACATTCCGATCATCATGCTGTCCGCTCACGGCGAGCGTTGGCGCGTCGTCGAGGCCGTGCGGCTCGGCGTGCACGAGTATCTGATCAAACCGGTTTCAGCGAAGTCGATCTATGATCGTCTGGTCGCAATCGTGTCGCAACCACGTCCGGTGGTGCAACGCGGCGACTATTACGGTCCAGAGCCGCGCAAAATCATTACCAACGCACTCAACGAAGCGCCGATCGTGGAAATGCCGCCAGAAGCGGCGTAATCCTAGTCTCTGCTCTCGCCCGGTGGGCGAAACAGATACAATACGAACCAGATCGGAACGATCACCAGCGCCCCTAAAGTCAGATTAGGCAGCGCCCACGCAAATCCCTGGCGCGCCAGTTCGCCAATATGGTCCGGCGACAGTCCCGCGGTCTTCATCAGCTCGTCGGTGGTAATGCCGAAATGCGCGAGGATCGTGCCAACGATCAGCGAGGCGACCAGTACCTTGACCAGCGTTCGTGTAAGGCTGTTGAGCATCCGGTCCCTATCGCGAGTACGATCCGCGCCGATTCGGACGCCGGAATCATAGAGCATGATCCCGAGATTTGGTTGCTGGTTTTGCGGCTTGCGCACCGAAATGGCCGGGATGCCGGCCAAAAGCCCGTCTATTGAGCGGGCTTGGGTGCCGTTGACGCGGGCGCTGCGGGCTTCCCGGAAGGGTTGGTGAGCAACTGGTCGATGACCGAGCGCACGGCATCGCCAGCGGTGCGGCCCTTCACGGCGTCAAGCAACGGCGCGGCCGCGCCGGAATGGCGGATCAGTGACTGCGGATCTGGCAGCATGATCGGATCGTCCCACTGGCCCTGCACAATGAATGGCAGCTCGAATTGACTGTCGCTCGAAGTCGAAATCAGCGTCGCGATACCCTTGAGATCAAGATCGCGGGTTGGCACGGAGGCCTGACCGGCAACAGCGAGCCGTACTGCGGGCCCGTCGACATGCATGTCGTTCACCGAGACGGTACCTTGGTCGATCTTGAGGTTGACCACGAGTTCGTCGAATGGCGTGCGGCCGGAGCGGAAATCGCCGTTGCCGGAAAGCGGCCGGCGCTCCAGCCGGCGCAACAATTGCTCGACATTGATGCCGACAAGTGAACCCGCATGGGCATTCAGACTTGCCGTGCCGTTGAGCGAGTTTGTCACCGAAAATACTGAACTGCCGGATCCATCAACGTCGAGGGTCAAATTACCGCGACCCGCAAGCTTGTGTACGCCAAAGACCTGCCCGAGACAGCTCTCCAGATCGACATCTGTGAACTGGACTCGTGATGTCGCGTCCATTCCTTCATTGGTGCTTGCCAGCCCGATCGAACCTTTCAGGACACCGCCGAACGCTTGTGCCTCTCCAATGGTGATATCGAGCTTACCGTTACGCATATTGGCGGCGACTGCCGTGCGCCCCAATTGCGCCTGCGCGATCTTGATGCGTGCTGCTGACAGCCGCAAATCAAGATTGAGATCGCCGATGCCCTCGAGTGAAATCGGCAGTTGATCCCAGTTGCGCTTGTTGGCTGCCAGCAACCGAACGCCGGATACGTAAGGCGTCAGATCAAGTGTATCGGCAGCGAGCGTACCCTGGACCATACCGAAATCGCCACTCGACAACGTCAGCGCACCTTCCGCGGCATTGCCGTCCAGCTCAACATTGACGTTGGAAAGCGAGATCACGCCATCGCCAACCGTGCTTTGCGCTCGCAGCGCAAATCGGCCAAATCCGCCGAACGGTATTTTGCTTTTGCCGGTCCACAACATTGCATCGCGCAGCGACGGTGCATCAATACTGAGAGTACCCTCGGCTTTGAGCGTCGGCTGCCAACTCGCCGAACCGTCGAAAACAAGTTTGAGCGGCGTACCGGCAAATCGGATTTTCACGCCAGAACGATCGCCGGAGAGGGCCGCAAGAAAATCACTGAGTGTCAGACTGCCTTCTACAGTTTCGCCGTGCCAATCAAAATGACCATTGGCGCCAAAGCTGCGGGAGATCGAGGGCCACGCCAGCTGAAATTCAACGTTTTCGAGGCGTTCGACGATATTCTTTGCTTCGTCATGCACGACGATCGTGCCGTCGTTGATACCGATCTCCGAAAAAGACGCGGTACGGTTGGGATCAGGCGCCAAGGCGTGAGCCAAAGTCTCCATCAGCCCCGACCAATTCGATCGGCCATCGGCCTGTAATGTGACGGTGATGGTCGGGCGCACCAGAGTGACGTCGGCAATTTCAATGCGGCCCGCGAGCAAGGGGAAGTAACGCAGACGCGCGATCAACTCGTCAGCCATCACGGCAGGCACGCCGGTGCGATCGTCACCCAACAACACATTATGAAAATTGACGGTGCCCGACGGGAACAAGGAGACATTGAAGTCGCCGCGCAAAACCGGATCAAGACCGGTAACAGCGTGGATTTCTTTGGCGACGGCATCGCGGACCGTCGCAGGCGGCATCAGAAATGACAAAGCAATCAGAGTGACGAAGGCGACCGCGATCATGGCGGCAACGGCGATTGCGACGCGTTTCAGGCCGATAGCCGCGGTCAATGGGTGCTGTTCCGATGTTGCTTGAACCGGTCGATATTACCGAGCGGTGGGGCGCGTGCAAACTTACCCGGCACTATGTCGCTTTCGTGGCCACGGCATGGGGCAACTTCGGCCAAACACCGGAAGTGACAGCGAAATTCGCCGGTGCGTCGTACGCCTATCGAGCCGCGGACCGCAATGGCAATGGCTCGTGCGCCTGGGCAACCTCGGCGATCATCTTCTTGATGATGGCCTGTCCGAACGAATTGAAATTCTCCGCCACCATGACAAAGGCGTTGGGACCACCGATCACATTGGTCTTGTAATAGTTGGCGAGACCACCCGGCGGATTGGTGTGGTCGGGGTTCCAGGACATCGGATTCTCGCTGAGAATGACCAGTCCGTTGATGGTGATACCTTTGCCCACGGCATCATCCCGCTGCAGGGCAACGTCACGGCCGGCGTTATTAGTGCCGTCGCCGGAGACATCGATGGTGCGACGATTGAAGCTGTATGGCGCCTTGTCCAGATGCTCGGTCGCAAACTCGATTGCACCGCTGATCGACGTGCGGTCCGCAAATGAACGCGGCGCCTCAATCAGCCGGTCACCAAAGCCTTTAGCAGCCGCCATGTCCCCAATAATGCTCCAGTCGACCACTACTTTTTGCGCGCCAACGCCGGACCACTCGACGAGGCTAAGGCCAATGCGACCGGTGCGGCCTGATTTGATCGAGTCGAGTACACGCTGGTCGGCGACAGCGGCGGCATAGCCCTCGCGCTGCAACTGGAATTTGGCGGCGTCGATGCTGCGCGACACGTCGACTGCAAGCACCAGCAGAAGATCAACATCGTCGGCCGCGCTTGCAGCAACTGGCGCAAGCGTCGCGCCGATAGCCAATAACGTCAGAAGCATTTTGAAAGTGCGCATCTCGCACCTCACCGCGGCCGTCATGTCCGCTTAGCTGGTCTCCCGACGAGCCGAGTCTAGCCGATTCACCGGCACACGCAGCAGCCGATTTCAGTTATCGGTGGACATTTTCACCGCAAACGTGGGCGCTAGCACGGCTAATTCGAGGCGGCCCTGCTATGCGGAAATGCGACTTCCACGAGCGTGCCAGCGTTGGGCGCGCTCTTGATGCTGAAATTGGCGCGATTGGCCTCGGCAAGTGCCTTGGTCAGCGGCAGACCCAGACCGATACCTCCCGAGCCCCAACTCCCCGAAGTCGCTGATTGCCGATATGGCTCCAGCGCCGTTTCAATATCGTGCTCGGTCATGCCGACGCCGGTGTCGCGTACACGCAGAACAATCTCGCCGCTGTCGGAAACTGCCGTGGACACGATCACTTGGCCGCCGGGGCCTGTGAATTTGATCGAATTTGCCAGCAGATTGATCACAATCTGGCGCAGCGAACGCTCGTCAGCAACGATCTGTGGCAAAGCCTTGGCAATCGCCGTGCGGATAATAATGCGTGCACGATTGGCTTGGGGCTGCATGATGCCCACGCATTGCTGCGTGAGATCGTTCAGGCTGACATTCGCAAACGTCAGATTGAGCTTGCCTGTCTCGACCTTGGACAAATCCAGCATGTCGTTGAGCAGCGACACGAGATGCGTGCCGGCATCGTGGATATTCTTGAGGTATTCGCTGTAGCGCTCATTACCAATTGGCCCAAAACGCTCACTCATCATCACTTCGGCAAATCCGGTGATGGTATTGAGCGGTGTGCGCAGCTCGTGGCTGACTTTACCAAGAAAGTCCGCTTTCGCCGTTGCGGCTCGCTGTGCTTCTCGTTTGGCGTTGCGCAATTCGGTTTCCGCAGCAGCGAGCGCAAGTTCTGCCGTACGCCGGCGCTCCGCAGCCACCCCGTTTGTCAGGATCAGCACCAGCGCGGATGTGCCGTTCCAGGGGACCGTCAATAGGCGCCCGTCAACCGGGAGCGTATCGCCTTGTCGGGTCATGATCGAAAGTGACTGTGTCGCGGTGCCGCCGGGAGGAACATCACCGGCCGGCTCTACAAATAGCGAATTCAAGCCGCCAGCGGCCGCAAGCGCATCCAGGTTGTCATAGCCGGTCCAATCGAGAAAATGCCGATTGGCATAGAGCATTTCGTCGTGCCGATAGACCAGAACACCGACCGGAATGCGATCCAGCAACGACGGATCGATAGCCGGCGCGGACGAGTGCTGCGCCAAGTTGTCCTGAGAAGAAAACCCGACCTCCCTTGGCCCGCGTTCGACAGGCCCGCCTTCCTGCGGCTCTTCAGCGAGCGCAGCATCAGCACTATTTTCGGCCGCCGTCAGACCTTCCGGCGCTCCACGCAAACGCGCCGTCAGTTCCTGCGCCAATTCGCGAAAGGCTTTGCGCTCACCAGCACTCAAGGACGGCGGCTTTGCTTCGGCTGCAGTCGTCTGACGAAACGGCACCACGTTGGCGGCGGTCGGCACAGCACTCAACGTCGGACGTTCAGCTCGCTGCGGCGCCTCTACGACGGGCGTTTCAGAAGACGGCGTATTTTGTGACGCGTTCACCGCCGCAACATCCAGTTGCCGCTCGGTCAAAACATGCGACCCCGACACCAAGCCAACGGGACGTTCCCGGCGTTCGCGCAACAACTGATTGATACGGCCAATGTCGCGGCACACGCCAAAGCCGCGATAACCGCGAAAACTGCGATCACGGTCGAACACCGGAAGACCGGACAATTCCACCGGCAACCGCTCGCTGGCCTCATCCACCGGCCAGGAGATGACGAGGCCGCTCCAGGTTTCGTGCGTGGAAATGGCGCGAGCAACCTGGTTGTCAGGATCGAGTTTCAGCTCGTCGGCGACCTCATTCCATTGCCGCCCGAAAGACGCCATTGTGCGTGGGCCGATCAGTTCGATGAATTCGTCGGAGCCGACGACAAATCGGCCTTGAGCATCCATCTGCCAGACGAAGCGCAACGGATGACGGCGTTCCGTAACGGTGCGCTCCTCGGTTGCCGGCAATTGTTGGGCAATCGGCGTATCCGCTAGCGCAGCGACCGGCGCGGTTTCCATTTTGTTGGGCGCACTGCTCACAGCCGGAGCTTCAGCCGTTGGCAAAGGCGGGAGTGCCACGACGAGGACACGCGCGGCAGCGTCGCCGAGCCGCACGACTAAAGCCTCGACGCATGCATCACCGACCTGTGCAGTGCCGATTGCACGGCCGTTCGCGATCGCTTTGGCCGCGGCTACGTTTAGACCAAGTGCTGACAACGATGGCGTCACGCCAAGCCGCGCACGGATTGCTGGCGTGGCATAAATCAAAGCGCCGTCGGCACTGAAAAACGAAAGCAGATGTTCGTCGTCCGGAAACAGACGGCGCACACGATCGGAAAGCGATAGCGTTGGGCCAGCCTGTTCGGTCGCTGTGATCAGGACTCCAGACTTGCCGTCAGGTGTCGCCATGCGCGAGCAGGCGCAGGTCAAGGCGCGGCCAAAACCGGTTCCGAATCCGCGCAACCGTTCAAGGCGAGACGTTCCGGATGAGGGCAATGTCGCAGCAAGACGGGCGACTTGAGCCGCAGCAGGATTGTTCACGTCAAAACGGCGCTGCACGATGGCGTTGAGGTCGGGTGCGCCGAACAGAGCCGCACCTGCAGCATTGGTCCACATTATCTGCGTGGCGTCAGGGCTCCACAGCCATGCCGGCCACGTGCTGGTTGCTACCGCCGCAAGTCGCGGTTCGCGCAACAGGCCGAGTTCTGACTCTACAGACTGCATACAACGGAACTCGTTTGGCTAATGAAATCTTAATAGGGCGGGGTTTGTGCCGCGTCCATGGCGCGAACGTGCGCGCTGGCGGGCAAGCGGCATAAACCTTAACCGCAGGAAACGCTGCCACCATTACGGCTTGCATGCCCGAGGCGATTTTAAGCTAGGATCAAAAAGGCCCACTTTTCAGGAGCAGACCATGGCCCAAGACCCGTTTGAACAATTCGGCATCCCGAACGAAATGCGGACCTTTGCCGAGCAGAGCGTGGCGCAGGCCAGAAAGGCTTTTGAGGGCTTTATCCAGGCCGCTAATCAGGCCATGGGCCAGTTCCAGGGACAGGCGCAGACCGCCCGCAGTACGGCCACCGACATCGCCCATAAATCGATGAGCTACGCAGAGCAAAATGTGGCAGCGACATTCGATTTTGCGCAGAAGCTGATGCACGCAAAGGACGCTTCCGAAGTGATGGCGTTGCAATCCGAATATCTCAGCCGGCAGGTACAGACGATTTCCGCCCAGGTTCAGGATCTCGGTCAGAGTGCTGCCAAAATGGTGGTTGACGCTGCAAAGCCTAAGGCCTGACCATCCAGGCTCTAGGCTTTCAAAATAAACCGATATTATTCAGTGTTTTAGCAATTTTTGTGCATTGCAATAATTTCTATTGCGCTGCACCAAAGTCAATGCTATATGTGCGTTCGGAATGACCCGGACCTGAGACCTTAAGTGCGTTCGGTCATAGGTCGGCGATGAAGCGTTAGGCCTCGCGCAACGGGCGGCGACGCCAAGCGAATTATTCCGAGCGACAGCCCAATGAGTGATCAAGCAATGATCGAAGATCAAGGAAACAGTGTCATGGCGGAAGCCACCGCAGCCCCCAAAGCGAAGATGAGCAAGCCCTCCACGGCTTTTGAAATGCCGAAGTTCGAGATGCCGAAATTCGATATCCCGAAGGTTGAAATGCCGGCCGCCTTCCGCGAATTCGCGGAACGGGGCGTCGCCCAGGCAAAGGACACCTACGAGAAGATGAAGGCCGCTGCGGAAGAGGCGACCGACGTTCTTGAGACCACCTATTCGACCGCCAGCAAGGGCGCTTCCGAGTACGGCATGAAGGTGATCGATACCGCCCGCATCAACACCAACGCGGCGTTCGATTTCGCCAACGAATTGATCACCGCGAAGTCGTTTTCGGAAGTGATTGAGCTGTCGAGCGCGCACGCGCGCAAGCAGTTCGAGACGCTTACCGTGCAAGGCAAGGAACTCGGTGCGCTGGCGCAGAAAGTCGCGACCGACGCCGCCGAGCCGATCAAGAGCGGCATGAATAAGGCGTTCAGCAAGGTCGCCTAAGCATCCTGTTTCGCCGCCGGTTCACTGCGCGCGTTCGAGGAAAGCCCGGGTTCGCCCGGGCTTTTTGCTTTTTCGGTCGATCTTGCCAAAATTGGGCATTGCTCATAGGTTCCGCGCGCAGTATGAAGGCCGTGCGCGAGCCCGTGCAGCTGTAGCTCAGTTGGTTAGAGCGCCTGTCTGTGGAACAGGAGGTCGGTGGTTCGAGCCCACCCAGCTGTACCAGCATTTATTTTTCCGAGATTTTCTTCAAGACCGGCAACCACGTGTCCTGCTCATTCTGAACAAAGGTCAGCACCTGCTCCGGCGTCATCGCGCGGGAATAGCTGCCGACATTCGCCAGCAGCCTTTTGAAATCCAGATCGCTGACGACCTTCGCCAGATCGACGCTGATTTTGTCGACGATCGGCTTGGGCGTACCAAGCGGGGCCGCCAGCACCTGCCAGCCGCGCGCGGCGAAACCGGGAATCGTTTCCGACACAGTTGGCACATCCGGAAATTCCGGCAACCGTTCCGGCGATGCCACGGCGATCAGCTTCACCTGCCCCGATTTGACCGCGCCGACGATGCCAGAATAGCCCTCGATTATCATCGACACGCGGGTGCTTGCGACATCGGCTGCGGCAGCGGCGGGCCCTCCGTTATAGGGAACGGGTAACAGGCTGATGTCGGCGCGCTCCTGAAACAGCAAACCCGTCAGATGCGTCATCCGTCCGACGCCCGTCACTGCAATCGAAATCTTGCCAGGATCTTTTTTGGCCGCGGCGATCAGTTCAGACAGCGTGGAAATCCCGAGTGCCGGATTAACGGCGAAGAACATCGGATTCTCTGCGGTGTAACCTATTGGAATGAAGTCACGCGGCAGCCTGAGCGGCAGATTTGGTGCGACGGTGGGCAATGCCACAAATGTCGAAGCCGCAGGCATGAACAGCGTGTAACCATCGGGGACCGCATCGGTGGCAATACGCGCTGCAATGCTGCCGTTGGCGCCCGGGTGATTGATGACGATAACCTGCTGACCCCATATTTTGCCTAAGCCAGCCGCGACGAAGCGTGCGTCGACATCCGGTGTCGCGCCGGGCGCGGCATCGGCGAGGATCGTCACCGGTTTCGCGGGATAGTTGTCGGCTTGGGCGCGCGCTGTGGAACCGCCGCGCGACGCCAGCACACAAAGCACGGCAACGCCGAGCCAACGAAAGGTTCGCATATTTCTCCTCCCAGAGACCTGATCCAAGCGCCTTCGCGGTTCCATCACAACGTTACCAAACGCCGCATTTGGGCAAGACCGGCAATTTTTGGCGCCGCTTCGAAATGTCTAAAACGGACGTGAAGTCATAAGAGGCAAATCAGCCTTCAGGCTCGCTTTACCTTAACCAGTTATTAGCCGCGCCTGGCGATGCATCCTTAGCCTTTGTCACCTATCACACCCTGCAGGATCTCATAAGTACAGTGAACTGCGTGCAACACGCCACACCTTCAATTGCGTACCGGACCGTCAGCGTGGCGACCTCAGGCGATCGTGCGGCGACCGCAGCGCTGTCGTCGGAACGCGTCGGGGATCTATCACCCGACATCAAATTCAAAATTTACCGCAGCCTGGAGAGCGTTGAATCCGAGTGGCGGCGCTTCGAACAATTCGCCGATTGCACTGCATTCCAGACCTTCGAATGGCTGGCGGCGTGGTACCGCAATATCGGCCGCGTTGCCCGCATCGTTCCGGTTATCGCGGTTGGGTATTTCGCCAGCGGCGAAACCGCCCTGATTATTCCGCTTGCCATCGAACCTGGCCGCACAGTTCGGCAGTTGCGCTGGTTCGGTCAGGACTTATGCGACTACAATGCGCCGCTGTTGTCGCCGGACTTCTCGCGGCGAGTGACATTTGCTCGCTTCGTCGTCCTCTGGCACAGCCTCTGCAAGCAGATACAGAGCGATCCACAAACGCGCTATGACTTGGTCGATCTGGAAAAGATGCCGCAGACCGTCGGCCCTCAGCCAAATCCATTCATCCACCTCGCCGTAACGCCCAATCCAAGCGGCGCCCATCTGACGCGGCTCGGCGACGTTTGGGAAAAATTCTATTTTGACAAACGATCTTCAGCGACCCGCCGGCATGATCGCGCCAAGCGGCGACACATGTCGCAGTTCGGCGAAATTCGCTTCGTCTCATGTGCAACTGGTGAAGACGCACGACGAACGATGGAACAGCTTATCGGGCAAAAAAGCCGTTCCTTTGCCCGGCGAGGAATCCCCGATGTCTTCTCCCGGCCCGGGGTGAAAGAGCTCTTCCTGGACATAGCATCGAACGACTCGCTACGGCATCTTTTCCATGTCAGCCGCATCGACGTCGGCGACGGCTGCGCGGCGGCGAACTTCGCAATCCTGTTTGGTGATTGCTATTACCACGTGCTGGCGAGCTACGATGACACTGCAGCCGCCGCGCAATTCGGTCCTGGCGCGTTGCACTTGCGGGAGCTACTGGCGTACGCGATCGAGCATGGATTCAAGCGCTTTGACTTTACGATCGGTGACGAGCCCTACAAGCGCGAATGGGCCGACAGCAGCTTAAGCCTCTATGACTATAGCGCACCGGCGAGCTGGCGTGGCTGGCCCGCCAGCATCTCTTCGCTCAGCCGGCGCCGGATGAAACGCATCATCAAACAAACACCAATCTTGTGGAAACCGGCGTCTCGCGTCCGATCGGCGATCGTCAAGCTTCTCGCTTCCGTCCGGCCGTCATCGGAACGCCAACCTTAGCCGCTAACGCTCAATCCGGTCGAGATTGGCCGTCATCCGCGCGATGGCCCGTCGGAAGGCGGTCAGGTCGCGTGGCGCAACTCCCGCCTCCGCTGCATCGGTAATGCCCCGCGCTACTCCGATCAGTTCGTTGCGCAACCGTTTGGCCTTTGCGCTAAGAAAAACCCTGACCTTACGCCGATCATCCTCGCTGCGAATGCGTCGAACCAGACCAGCCCGCTCCATGCTGCGCAGCGCAATGACCGTGGTCGGTTCCATCATGCCGACGCGACCCGATAGTTCGCGCTGCGACAGTCCGTCGGTGATCCAGAGCACGCGCAGGAAATACCAGTGGCCTCGGGCCACTCCATAGGTACCGATCCGCCGCTCGAGAAGCCGCTGAAAAGCCCGGTGCGCATCCCGCACCAAGTAGCCCGACGACAGCTGCGGCGGCAGATCGATGGCGGGCCACCGCGAATTCTTTGCTTTGGTTGAGCGTTGCGGCATCGACGTTGACAGGTCCGGCATCCCCGGCGGATAATTACTTAGAAAGCTATGCAATGAGGCCGCGGTCAATGCAACAACCCGTACGCCAGGAACAAACGGCGGTGGCGACGCCGAATCAAGCCTTCGATCTGCGCAGCACGCTGGAATGGCTCCGTGCGCAGGGCGCATTGATCGAAACAGACAAGGAAGTCGATCCCGATCTGCAAGTCACCGGTCTACAGAAACACATGGATGGCGGCTGCCCGATCTTGTTCAACAACGTCAAAGGCAAACCGAACCACCGTGTCATTACCAATCTGTTCGGTGATATGACGATCATCAACAAAATGTTCGGCTGGAAGGACGATGCCGACCGGGTGAAGCGACTGGCACACGCACTGTCGCACCCGGTAAAGCCGATCGAGATCGCTCAGAGTGACGCACCGTGCCAGGAATTCGTCATCGAGAAACCGGACGACGTAAACAAATGGCTGGTGCCGATCAGACATACAACCTACGAGCCCGAGCTCACTGTGGGCTCCGGCATCCGTTGCGTCACCGGCCCGCAATTCGATGGCGGCTCGGACCTCGGTTACAATCGGATGAACTTCCGCTGGGGCAACGTCGGAACGTTCCAGATCTCGCCCGGTTCGCATATGTGGCAGGTGGTCAACAAGTACTACAAAGAAGACCAACCGGTTCCGATCACCATGTGCTTTGGCGTACCGCCAGCATGCACACTGATGGCAGGTGCCGGCTTCGACTATGCCGTACTGCCGATGGGCTGCGACGAGATCGGTATCGCGTCGGCAGTGCAGGGCACGCCGATACGACTGGTCAAAGCGCGCACGGTCGACGCCATGGCGCTCGCGGATTGCGAACTCGTCCTTGAAGGCTACGTTAATCCACGCGACCGGCGCTTCGAAACCAAGGAAGCTGAGGATTCCGGTATCCAGGGCCGCTACCACTTCCATCCGGAGTGGGCAGGCTACATGGGAAAATCTTATAAAGCGCCGACTTTCCACGTTACCGGCATCACCATGCGCAAGCCGGAGACCAAGCCGATTATTTTCGCACTCGGCGTCCACATGCTGGACGATCACAACATCGACACAACAGTGCGCGAGGCGGCAATCTATGAGCTGTGCCACCGTTTGCAGCCGGGCATCGTCCAGAACGTTGTCATCCCTTACTGCATGACCGACTGGGGCGGTTGCATCATCCAGGTCAAGAAACGCCACCAGATCGACGAAGGCTGGCAGCGCAACTTCATGGCCGCGGCGCTGTCATGCTCGCAGGGCATGCGGCTTGCGATCGCAGTCAGTGAAGATGTCGATCCATATTCGATGGATGACATCATGTGGTGCCTGACGACGCGCGTGAACCCGCGCACCGACATTCTCAATCCGATCCCTGGCGGCCGTGGTCAGACCTTTATGCCGGCCGAGCGAATGACCGCGGGCGAACGGCAGTGGACCGCTTCGAACACGCAATTCGAGGGCGGCATGGGGATCGATGCCACGGTGCCGTTCGGATACGAGAGCGACTTCCTGCGTCCGGTCTATCCGGTCGACAAAGTAAAGCCCGAAGACTGGTTTTCGAAGCAGGATATCGATAACGCCAAAAAGCGCATGCAGGGCTGGGTGCATTCGCTGGCGCGGACCGGACGGTAACAACCACCGACACCGGCAATTCATCAAACGCCGAAAGCGTTTAAAGAATTACAGATCGGCTATCGCGCGCGAAAAACGGCGTACCGTATGGTCCGTACCGCGTCGAAATAGAACGGCATCGGACGCGCCGGCAACTCCTCGAACCGCCCGCTGGCGAGGACCGCCGGTCTCGCCCAATCAATCGCATTGTGCGACGAGCTACCGTAGATGAGATAACAAGGTCGCGGTGCAGCTCGGAGCGATGCGGCAAGATTTGCCAGCACCTGTTCCAGCACCTGGCACGCGAACGGGTTATAGAAATAAAGCACCAGCGGCGTCTTCGGAAACATGAATTGCGCGGCGTCCGCTTCCATGATCGACAGATCGCGGCATTGCCGCCACGGCGCCCTGAAGCGGGTAATATTTTCCTGTGAGCAGCCTACAAGTTCGCGTGCGAATTCCACGCCGACAATCTTGCGAAAATTGAATCGCGACGCCAGCAGCAGCGTCCGCGATTTGCCTGCACCTATATCCACGAAGCTATAATCTGAAACATCATGCGGCAGATTCTGCATGACGAATTGGAACGACCTCGGCGAGGTGCAGACGCATTCGTTGCCGAAAGCCTTATTCAGACTCGCAATCGACAGAGAATCGAGCTGAATGGAGCCGGCAGTATCGACGCCGTATTTGCGATCCCAGCGCCGCGCCAGCCGATGGGCAATGATGTGGCGAATGTTTCTCGCCACAAAGTCGAAGCTTTCGCGCCAGCCAGCGTTGCGGATCGCCGCTATCAGCTGCAGAACGCCGACTTGGCGAAATGTCTGGATGGCGCGACCCATACGCCCGGTCGACAAATCGCGCAGCTCATTTTTGGCGAGACGGCCGGGTGACGATGTTGTTTGCGACAATGACACCGTGAAATCCCATTGAACCATTGCTGCGGCGGAAAGGCGTTATATCCTAGCCCAAAGCGATCCACCGACATTTGCACCAAGCCGGTTAATCGGCGTTGCTACAGTTGGTTAATGAGAGGCGTTTGTTGATTAGGCAGAACCTGACATGATCGGCGGGCGGCTGCGAGACAGCTTCGTGAACCGTTTGAAATTTGCAGAGCGATTCAAATGCAATTCGATGTGGTGACTATCGGCGGCGGATTTTCCGGGCTTGTGACGGCGTGCCGGGCCGTTGAACTGGGATTGTCGGTGGCGGTGCTGGAGGCGCGCGACGAGGACCGTTATCCGTGCAGTTCGCGTTACGCGACCGGCGCCGCCAACGTCATGGGGCTTCCCATTGTGAGCGAGCCCGATCGGCTGTTTGCAGCGATCATGAATGGCAGCGGGCGCAACGCCAATCCAGCCGTCGCGCGCGCTGTCGCCGATAACGGTAAGCGCGCTATCGGGTGGCTCACGCAACAGGGCGCCGAATTCACCAGCCGCGTGCTACGGCACGACCAACCAGGGCAGCAGGTGCTTGCGCCGGTGCGGGCGGAGACCGCCGGCCTGGACTGGGAAGACCGCGGCGCCGACCGGTTGATGCACCGCCTTGAGCAAAATCTTACGCGGCTCAGCGGCACGTTGATGCGGGGCGTCAGGGCTGAAGCAATGATCGTAGAGAATGGCGCCTGCGTCGGTGTTGAGGCCATGCGCGACAGCACGCGTATTCAAATTTCGTCAAAGGCGGTCGTAATCGCCGATGGGGGCTTTGCTGCAAACCCAGAGATGGTTGCCCGTTATATTACGCCTCACGCGGATCGCGTGCTTGCACGCGTCGGACCAGGCGCCAAGGGTGACGGAATCCGGATGGCCGAAGAAGCCGGTGCGGCCGTCGGCGGCTTCGGGGCTTTCTACGGGCACATCCATCACGCCAGCGCGATGACCGATGCTCGCCAGTGGCCGTATCCGCACCTCGATGCTGCGGCCGAGATCGGCATTATTGTTGGACCGGACGGTACACGCTTTACCGATGAAGGACTGGGCGGCGTGTGCATTGCCAATGCGATTGCGCAGCTGCCCGATCCGCTTGGCGCATTCCTCGTAATCGACGACGCCATCTGGCGTGCTGAACCGGCGCTCACAAGCACAGTGCCCGCCAATCCCGCCATGGTCGAAGCGGGAGGCGCGTTGCTAACCGCACCCGACATCGCGACGCTCGCCAAAATCGCCAATCTTCCGGCCGATCAGCTCGCCCGATCAATCGCGCGACATAACGAGGCTGTTGAAAGTGGTGATCTTACGCAACTCGCCGTGCCACGCTCGATGCGGAGACATAAGCCGATGCCGATCCGTAGCGCGCCGTTTCACGCGATTCCGTTGTGCGCCGGAATCACCGGCACGATGGGCGGAGTCGTCATCAATGAGCATGCCCAGGCACAGAAGCCCGATGGCTCGAGTTTTCGCGGGCTGTACGCTGTTGGTACGCCGGTTGCCGGACTTGAGGGCGGACCGCGGGCTGGCTACGTCGGCGGGCTGTCGAAAGCATTTGTCCTTGGAATGCTTGCAGCCGAGCACATAGCCGCTGAACACACGGCTATGCATTGAGCAATCCGCAACTTTGAGACATGTGATGCGCGCCGCTGGCATTTTCATCTTCGCTCTGGCGCTGATCATTTCCGGCTGGCCCGCGGCCGCGCAACAGCCGTATCCGTCGCGTCCAATCAAGATGATCGTGCCATTCGCACCGGGCGGCCCAACCGATGCGACCGGACGCGTGCTCGCAGAAGCCTTGTCGCGGCGGTTGGGCCAACCGGTCGTCGTCGAAAATTTCGGCGGAGCCGGCGGAAATGTCGGGGCACTCCGTGCGGTGCAATCTGCTCCAGACGGCTACACCGTCATGTTCACGAACATTTCGATGGCCGTCAGCCCGGCGCTCAATCCAGACCTGGCTTACGATCCGGTCAAAGATTTCATCAGTCTCGGCATCATCGTGTTTCAGCCGACCATGCTGGTAGCGCGTCCCAGCTTCGCCAACACGGCATTCAAGGATTTCGTTGATTACCTCAAAAGCAATGGCGAGAAGATCGCTGCGGCGACAACGGGCCCGGGAGGCCCGTCTTTTCTCTGCGCATCTCTGTTGATGAAGCAGCTCGATACGCGCTTCAATCTCGTTCCCTACCAGGGAACCGGCCCCGCGATGCTCGACGTAGCGGCGGGACGTGCAGACGTAGTCTGCGACGCCGCGATCACGGCGTCCGTCCAAGCCAGAGCCGGAAACGTCAAGGCTTACGGCATCGTCGGCGATACACGCTCTAAGCTGCTTCCCGATCTTCCTACATTGGCCGAACAGGGCTTACCCAACGTCGCCTTGCAAGTCTGGAGCGGGCTCTATGCGCCGAAGGGAACACCGCCGGGCATCGTGGAGCGGGTCAGTGCGGCACTGCAAGCCACAATCGGCGATCCTAATTTTCAAAGTAAGGCCACGGCTTCGGGCCAGGAAACTGTGCCGCCCGAACTCGCCACACCGGCTGGCGCCGCCACCTTTCTGCAGGCCGAGATCGATCGCTGGACGCCACTAGTAAAAGCCTGGGCACCGGCCAAGTGATCGACTGGCGGCACACATAAGCTTAGGCCCCCGCAATTGTGACACGGCCCGACGTCTGATTGTGACAGCGCCTGACGCTTATATGACCGCTCTATTAACCGTGCGGGAATGATTGAGGCTTAGACAATAAGCGACGGTACCCGCCGAAAATCATCATGCCGAAGTTTGCTTCGCTCCAGCTTCCGATCGCAGCGAAAGCAGTCCTGCTCATTGCGACGCTGGGTCTGCTTTCGATCGCAGCCAATTGGTTCTGCCTGCAGCGGCTGGATGAACTGAACAAGCTGAACACGCTGGTGTCCGAGCATATAGCCCCAGCCCGACTGGCGATGGCAGAAGCCAAGGCGGCAATCGAATCCTTTGGCATCGGAACTTACAAGAGCTTTTCCGCAACCGATCCCGACGACGCCAAAGAAGCAGCCGCCGATATCAAAAGCGCCTATGACGCGGCCAAAGCCCGCCTCAACAGCGTGGTCATCGACTACCCGAATGCAAAAGACGAAGTGCGCGTCAATATCGCGAAGCTGGATAACGCCCGCGCTTTGACTGTGGAATTACACGACGCGTTGCAAACCGGTGATCGGAACAAGGCACGCTTCATCGTCGAACTTAAGTTCGACCCTGCGCGGGACGATCTCGTGTCGCACATGAATCACCTGATTAACGTCCTCGGCGGCGAGGCCCGGCAGGTTCAGGAAGAATCCGCTGCGCGCGGAGAATGGATTTACAAAGTCACAATCGCGATCTTGGCCGGCGGGACGGCTGTAGCCTTGATCGTGGCATTTCTGCTTGGTCACCTGTTTATCGCACGGCCTTTGCGGCGAATGGCCGCGACCATGACTCGGATGGCCGGCGGCGATCTCGGCGTCGGCATTCATGGCGCGCACCGTAGTGACGAAGTCGGCGCCATGGCTCGGGCCGTGAATGTCTTTCGTGACAATGCCCTGGCGCTGCGCGATGCCGAGCAAGCACGCGCCTCCGACCGCGAGCAGTCGGCACAACGGCGAGCTCAGACACTGGATACCGTCGCCCGCGCCATTGAGTCGGAAATTCTCACCGTCGCCGCTGCGGTCGAACAAGCCGCAACCGAGCTCGAAGCGTGCGCACGCGGCATGTCGTCCGTGATGTCGGATTCCCGGCATCACACAGATATGGCGACCATCGCTTCGGAGGAAACGACCGCAAATGCTTCCGGCGTGGCCATGGCGATCGAAGAGCTTTCGGCGTCAATAGGAGATATCAACACGCAGGTCGCCGACGCATCGCACATCGTCGCGGAAGCTACGCGATGCGCGGGCGAAGCTGCTGAAAGTTCATCGGCGCTGGTCGCCGCGGTGAAAGATATCGATCAGGTCGCCACGATGATTACGGCGATCGCGAACCAGACCAATCTGCTAGCACTTAATGCAACGATCGAAGCCGCCCGCGCCGGCCAGGCGGGACGAGGCTTCGCTGTTGTCGCGCAGGAGGTCAAAGCGCTGGCGGGACAAACCACAAAGGCGCTTGCGGAAATTCAAAACAAGACCGCTTCCATCGCCAGCGCGATCGGCACGGTGCAGAACGCGACGGCGGCCTTGTCTGGATTGATGCAGCAGGTCGAACGGATATCCAGCGCGATCTCCGGCTCGGTTGCGCTTCAGGATTTGGCCGCGCGCAAAATCGCCGAAAACGTCGACAGCGCCGCGCAACGCATTCGCCAAGTCTCGGGCAGCATCGCCGGCGCCAGCGATTTGGCCCACCAGTCTGGACGCGGTGCCGAGCAAGTCCTCACCGCCGCTGCGGAACTCAACCGGCAAGCTGCCGCCTTAAGCCGGGACGCCCGCGAATTCACTTCGCGTATCCGCATCGCCTAATTGCGAGGTTCGCGGCTCCATTGCGCCGCTAACGCTTTACGATCGAGCTTGCCCCGTTCGGTTTTCGGCAATGAAGCGCTGAGTACGATATGCTTCGGCGTTTTGAACGCCGGCAACACCGATGCGCAATAGCGCAGCAACTCATCAGCGCCGACATCGGTGCCAGGACGGGTCACGACGAAGCTGACAACCTCCTCGCCGTAGATAGCGTCCGGCACGCCCACAGTGCCAGCCTCGACCACATCCGAACGCTGCATCAAATAGGAGTTGATCTCGACCGGAGAAATTTTTGCGCCACCGCGAATGATCTGCTCTTTCTCCCGTCCTGTAAGCATCAGGAAACCGTCCGCGTCGAAGCAGCCGAGATCTCCGGTGCGAAGACGGCCACGGCTGTGGACTTTTACCTCGCCGTCTTCACCCAGATAGCGGAATGCAAGATCGGGCCAGCCGCCAAGTTCGACATAGCCAATCTCGCCGGGCGGCAAACGCCGGCCGTCGGCATCGACGATGGCGAGGTCGAGATAGGCAAATGGCTGACCGACGGTGCCAAGACGACGCCGTTCGCCTGGACAGGCCGCGATCCATCCCACCTCGCTCGCGCCGCACCCCTGTGCAATCGGGATGCCGAAATTCTGTTCGAACCGCTTCCATTCCCCAAGCATCAGCGGCGCCGAGCTCGACGTAATAAAACGCAATCTTGGCAGATCGTCGCGGCGCAGCGTTTGTGCGCTATTGAGCAGAATATTGATCGTCGTTGGATTGCCGGTGGCAACCGTCACCTTATGATCCCGCAAATGCTGGAAGAAGCGGCTGGCGGAAAACTTTTCAGCAAGGACGAGTGTGGCGCCCCGGTTGACGACGCCGAGTGCGCTCAGAGTCTGCGCCGAATTCCAGCTAAAGGGCCGGAAATCATAAAGCCGGTCGTCCTTCGAGATACCCCATCCATCGGCGAGCGGATCGATATTGAGCAAGAATTCGCGATAACTCAGGACCACGCCTTTGGGCTGCGCGCTGGTGCCGGAGGTAAACAAGATGACTGCGTCGTCAGCGCCCTGCGCGGGCGCGTGTGGCTTGCCCGGCTGGCAGCCCGGCAGCGCGTCGAACAAGGTGCCCGCTTCCGGCTCACCGAAGCGGCCTATCCTCAACCGCGGAGCCGACGTTTCCGCCAATAGATCGTCAAGCTGCAACCCGTCCTGATGAAGAACGAGCTGCGGCTTCAGCCGATCGAAAATATTACCGAGCTGGTTGCGATTCATTTCGACATGAATCGTGCAAATTGTCGGCCCGGCGGCCATCACGCCTAAATAACAAAGCAATTGTTCGATCGAATTGTTTGCCAGCAGCGCCACTCGGTCGTTCGGGCCAAGATTCCGCTCGCGCAAAAAGGCTGCGAAACGTCCGGCAATTTCATGCAGTTGGGAATAGGAGACGATACGTCCGTCGTCGGCGCCGATAACCCATGGCTTTTGCGGCTCGGCCGCCGCCGCGCGCGCAATCCAACCCAGCAAAAGGTCCGACCCGGCGTCTTCTGGCATGGTCTCGCAACCGGACAAATTCCTTAGCATTATAAGCATTTCGGCGAGGCGGGAGACAAGACCGGAACCCCAACCGCCGGCTCCTTTGCTGCAGCTGCGAAGCGACGAAAAGTAGCCGTGATGTTGGCGAATCAGGTATTCGCCGAAGCAGATTTCGTGGCAGACGACGTCTAGCGGCAGCGCCAATTCTGGTGGTTTATATATCGTTAAAGATAGAGTAACGGCTCGTTAACCATTGTGGCGTCACGTTTTCCGGATCGACCAACGGATGATGCCCCAAAATGGCCCTCACCGATCTTACTGAAGACAAGCCGCGCAAGGGATGGCTGCGACAGGCGCAACGCTTGGCTGGCGCTCACGTTACGCCGGGAATGAAGATCGGCGCCTCGTTGGCGCAGGTGCCCCAACAACGAAACGCAACTTCCAATCTCGTGGAAGCCGAGCGGGCATCGCTAGCGGAAGCGCGAGAGGCCGAGCTCGCCAAGGAATTGGAGCTGGCGCTGGCGAAGCTCTCCGGAATGGACCGGCGTGTGGCGCAGGAAAAAGCCGCCGCCGAGACCACAGAACAGAAATTGACAGAGCTCGAAGAGCAAAACGGCGAAGCCGTCAGGCGCATTGCCGCGCTCGAAGAGGAATTGGCCGCCGAACGCAGCGGTGCAGATTTGCAGCGGAACGAGATCGAGTCGCTGCGGAACTCTCTTGACCTGACGATTTCAGAGAATTCGCGAATGTCGGCCCGTGTCGATCTGGCCGACTCCCTGCTGGCAGAATCCCGCGTTCGGGCCGAATCCCTGCTAGCTAAGGCTGTAACCGCAGACGTGCAACGGATAAAAACCGTCGACGTCGCTCATCGTACCGACGAAAAATATCAGGCAGAGGCCGCGAAACTAAAGGACGATCTCGCAGCTATGACCGCTCGCGCGAGAACGGCCGAGACGCTTTTGGCAGATTCCCGCGAATGCCTCGTTATCCGTATCGCTGAGGCCGAAAAACTTGCGCGTGACTTGGCGGCAGCAAATGAACGCTCCCGCAACTGGGACAGAAAATGCCAAGAACTGCAGGACCAACTCGCCGCGAGAGAGATGCGGCTTTGCGAGGCTGAGAAATCGCGCCAGACGCTGATGGCCAAGACGTACAAGCTTCTGGATAACTACCAAAGCCGCGATCAGGCGCTCACGCGAGCCGAAAAAAAGATCAAGCTGCTGGATCAATGGATCGTTCATCTTGAAGCCGAGGCGCGGCAGAACGCCGGTGAGGCAAACAGCGTCGTCGCCGTCACCCAGCCGCAACCACGAACCGAAACCGTCTTGTCCGCCGAAGATCCGCGCGAGATTAAACGCCGCAAGTGGATGGAGCTGGCCCGCGAATTGGCAAAGCTCAGCCTCAAGCGCCAATTTCGGCATCAGGTCGTGGAACATCTTCAGGCGATCTCGACGCCGTCCTTGCTTGCGGGCACAATCACGTACTGACGGTTCGTCTCGGACGGCTGCGGTGCGGATCATCTGCAGCGCTGGTCATGACGGAATTCTGACGTACGCTCCTGTAGGCAAGGCGTTTCGTGATGGTGGGAACTTCGCTTTGGCCTGATTTACCGCTCGAAGCGTGGAGCCAAGCCTGCGACACGCTGCATCTGTGGACCCAGATTGCCGGCAAGGTGCGGATCGCTACAACGCCGCTGATCAATCATTGGTGGAA
The DNA here is from genome assembly GCA_963807565.1 of uncultured Alphaproteobacteria bacterium. Taxonomy (GTDB): domain Bacteria; phylum Pseudomonadota; class Alphaproteobacteria; order Rhizobiales; family Xanthobacteraceae; genus BOG-931. The sequence continues at coordinate 77,308 of CAWECH010000002.1, forward strand.
TTCAACATTCCTGGTCACGGCACGCGGCTTGGCAGCGCTAGCCATGCCTTATAGCGGCGGCACGTTCGATATCATTTTCGATTTTGCACACCACCAGCTCGTCATCGAAAGCAGCGATGGCAGGACCGAAAGCTTCGCTCTCGAGCCAATGACCGTTGCCGATTTCTATGCCGAATTCATGAAGCGGCTGCACCGCCTTGGCATCGAGGTCCGGATCCGGCCCACGCCTTGCGAAATCGAGAAGCCGATACCCCTCGATCAGGATCGCAGCCACGCGCAATATGATCCGGCTTACGTGCAGAATTTCTGGCATGCCCTGGTGCAGTCCGCGCGCGTTATGAACGAATTTCGAGCCCGCTTTATCGGCAAGGCCAGTCCGGTTCACTTCTTCTGGGGCAGTTTCGATTTGGCGGTAACACGTTTTTCCGGCCGCACCGCGCCGCCGCCAAAAGGCCACACGCCATTCGTCGCCAACGCGGTGATGGCGGAAGCTTATTCGCATGAATGTTCGAGCTGCGGCTTCTGGCCCGGCAATGGCGGCTTCGGCTATCCGGCCTACTACGTCTACGCATATCCCGAGCCTGCCGGCTATGGCGATACAAAGCTCCACACGGCAGGTGCGGCTTACAATCAAGATCTCGGGCAATTCATTTTGCCTTACGACGTCGTTCGGAAGGCCGGCAGATCCCGATACGTTGCTGCTCGGCTTCCTTCAGGAAACCTATGAGGCCGCCGCCAACCTGGCAAAATGGGATCGCCAATCGCTGGAGCGGCAAAAATGATCTTCCGCATCATGTTCGCTGCCGTGATGAGCAACTGCCTGCCTTGGCTCATCCAGCCGGCAACGGCGGCCCAGCCCTATTGTCCGAACGCCGCCCATGCAGCTCCGGCAAAAGTGCCAGCCGATCTCGTGCAAGTGGCCGCCAAAGCATTGCAGATTGACGACACAGCGCGCGACACCACGTTCGTCCGTTGCGTCGGCGCGAAGCTTCTGGCCTGCACCGTTGGCGCTAATCTCAACTGCGATAAGGCCGATACCCGCCGGACGCTGCCGGGGGCGGTCGCGTGGTGCAAGGCCAATCCCGGTTCGCAGATCGTCCCGATGTCGGCAACTGGTCACGACACGGTCTACGAGTGGTCCTGCAAGGGCACCCGCGCCGTCGCGGAAAAAACCATTATGCACATCGATCCGCGCGGCTACGTTGCGGAGAACTGGAAGCAGGTACCTTAGCCGCGGAGTTATGCCGCGGCGGCTTGCGCTTTCTTATCAAGCACGAAGTCGTAGTGGACGACATAGAACGGCTCGTTCATCAACTCGCCGCTCGGCGCCTTGCTGCCTGCCGGCATTTTGTTGAATTCGACAATCAACGGCTCCTTCACACCATAGACGGCGTCTTTCTCGATCCACTTGTCGCCAGACTGGAACAGGTGCGTCACCAGGCCGTGATGCCCCGGCGCGCTCAAGGCAAAATGAATGTGCGCCGGCCGCATATGACTGAGATTGGTGCGGTTCATCAGTTCACCGATCGTGCCGTCCATCGGGATGGTGTACGCGACCGGAGCCACGGTGCGGATCAGATAGGAGCCGTCCGGCTGTGAATGGTAGAGACCGCGCATCCAGGGACCGCTGATCTCGGGGCGCTGCGCCTCATAGAGGCCATCACCGTCGGTCTGCCAAAGGTCAAGAACGGCGCCATTGATCGGCTCGCCCGAGGTCGTCGATATCTTACCAACGACAAAACACGGAATGCCGGGGGCGTTCACCGCCATATTGCCGCCGTTGGTCATTGGCGGAGCGTCAGCAACGTGGAACGGACCCTCGACGGTAGTCGGCGTGGCCTTGCTCGATTGCCGGTGATTGATCGCATCGACCAGCATGCTGACGCCGAGCACGTCGGACATCAGGATGAATTCCTGACGCTTTTCGTCACACAGCTTGCCGGTGCGCGTCAGAAAATCGATCGCGACGGCCCATTCTTCCTGCGTCGGTTCAATCTCGCGGACGAAAGCGTGGGCGTGTTTGACCACCGCCTGCATCACTTGCTTCAGCCGAGGATTCGGGATGTCGCTCCAGCGTTCGCGCACCACATCGGTCAGGTTGCTTTCTGTCACGTAAGGCATCGTCGTCTCCTGGGAAGTCTTGTTTCCTATCGGCCTGCAATCTCGTACCGCACGATGGCGGCACCTTCGGCCATTGCTCTCATTTTACCAAATGCGACGGGCCGTGGCAGGTATTTCATGCCGCAATCCGGCGCTACCACCACGCGCTCTGCCGGCACATGGGCCAGCGCCCGCCGAATGCGCTCGGCAACGACTTGAGCCGTCTCTATTGTCTTGTCGGCGAGGTCGATCACCCCAAGAATAATGGTTTTCGAGGGCAGTTCTCGCAAGACCGCAAGATCGAGCTTGGGCTGCGCGGCTTCGATCGAGACCTGCTGGGCTTTCGAGCCCTCAAGCTCCGGCAGAAAGGAATACCCGGAAGGCTTGTCGTGGACGACGGCGGCGTAGCCAAAGCACAAGTGCACGGCCACCGTGCCAGTCACGCCATCCAACGCGCGATCAAGGGCTTTAAGACCATACTGCCGGGCTTTATCAGGATGCTGCTGCATCCACGGCTCGTCGATCTGGACGACGTCCGCACCGGCAGCGAACAGATCCTTGATCTCGGCGTTGACAGCCTCGGCGTAGGCCAGCGCCACCGCTTCCTCGTCCTTGTAATAGTCGTCCTGGGCCTGCTTACCCATGGTGAACGGCCCGGGCACGGTCGCCTTGATCTTGCGGTCGGTGTTGGCGCGCAGAACCTTGAGATCGCGCAGTTCGACGGCATGCCGCCGTTTGATCGGACCGACCACACGCGGCACCGGAATTGGCCGGCCGCTACGATTGATCACCGTGCCGGGCTTTTCGATATCGATACCGTCCAGCGCGGTGGCGAAGCGATTGGAATAGCTTTCTCGCCGCTGCTCGCCATCACTGACGATATCGATACCGGCACGCTCCTGATCCCGGATGGCAAGGATCGTAGCATCATCCTGCGCGGCTTCGAGCTTGTCCGGCGCGACCAGCCACATATCGTCAACGCGAACGCGCGGAACCTGCTTCGACAGCTTCTCGCGGTCGATCAGCCAGTCCGGTTGCGGATAGGAACCAACGAGGGAAGTGGGAAACAACATTGTAATCCTCTGTATCCCACTTCCAGCAACAGCGGCTTGTCAGGCCTTCACTGCGTTGGCGTAGGGATAGATGACGTCGCCAGTCTTTTCGTCGTCCGGCTTGAGTACGGTCTGATAGCTCATCCCGCGCCAGGTTTCGAGGTTCGCGCCATCGGTGATGTCGTGATACTGGACCTGGAGCTGATGGTCTTTAACCCACTCGCCGTTCTTACCGAACTTGACGCCTTCGGCCATGATGGAATTGACCGCGTTATTGCGCAAATAATCAGCGAGTTTTGCGTCGTCAACGCTCTTGGTACCTTCGACCGCCTGCGGCCAGGACTTGCAGATAGGCATAGCCCCAGCCGCCAAGATAGTAGCCGAGCGGATCGACACCCTGCCCCGCGGCGCGCGCCTGATATTTTTTGAAGAAATCGGCGGCCGGAGCCATCATTTTCGATGACGGCACCCAGTTGTCATAGTTGATGACGCCGTTGAGCTTGCCCTTGAGCTTGTCCTTGATCGCGGTGGCTTGCAGCCCAACCATGGCGCCGCCCATCATCTTCGGCTTCAGGCTCAGCTCGTTCGCGGAAAGCAACATGCCGACCGAGCTCAGCGGGTAGGAGCAAATCACGACGAGGTCGGGATTGACTGCCTGGATTGCACGAATGACCGGCGAAAAGTCAGTGGTGGTTGGCGGATAGGATTTGTCATAGACGATGTCGAAGCCGTATTGCTTGGCGTTGGCGCGGGCACCCTCCGCAGCATTGCGCGAGAACTCGGCATCTTCCGCCGCAATAGCGAGCGTCTTCGGCTTTGGCTTCTGTGCCGCGGCGACCTGAAAGAAGCCTTCGCTAATCGTCTGCTTCGGATTCGGGCCGCCGGTCGGAATGTACGAGAAATATCTCGGATATTTGAACTCGCTGTTGGCATCGAGCGCGAACAGGCTGATGAACGTCTTGTTCTTCTGCATCGCGATCGGTATCGCCGGCGCGACCATGTTGGTCGCATAGCCGCTGACCACGAGGTCGACTTTGTCGACTTCCAGCAGCTTGGTATAGATGCCCGGCACATTCGCCGGGTTGGACTGATCATCGTAGTTGATCAGTTGAACTTGACGCCCCAGCAATCCGCCTTTGGCGTTGACCTCTTCCTGCCAGATCTGAGTGCCAAGCAGCGCCTGCTTGCCGTTGACCGCGAGTGGTCCGGTCAGCGCCATGCCGAAACCGATTTTGATCGGTGCTGCTCCTTGCGCGATGGCTCGAGAACCACCCAGCGCTGGAGCAATCAACGCAGCTCCAAGTCCGGCGTTGACGTTACGTCGCGATATACGATTGGTCATGAATTCCCTCCATCTTATGTGAGGGACTCGGGCACTGCGCCACGGGTCCGTTTAGTCCCGCATTCCGAAGTGCTTGCCCCGCAGCGTCTCGTCGCTGCGGGGGTATAGTCAGGTAGCCAAGTCTTATCCCAACGCTTTGGCGTAAGGATAAATAAGCGCGCCAGTTTTTTCGTCGTCCGGCGTGATCACGGTCTGGTAGCTCATGCCGCGCCAAGTCTCGAGGTTCGCCGCGTCGGTAAGGTCGTGATACTGAACCTGCAACATTCCCGGCTTGGTCCACTCGCCGTCTTTGCCGAACTTGATGCCCGACGCCATGACCGTGTCGAAGGTGTTACTCCGCAGATAGTCGGCGATCTTATTGTCATCGATGCTTTTCGAGCCAGTGATGCCAGCGCCAAGCACTTGCATGTAGGCATAGCCCCAGCCGCCGAGATAATAGCCGAGCGGATCAACTCCTTCGGCCTGGGCGCGCCCTTGGTATTTCTTGAAGAAGTCGGCGGCCGGCGCCATCAACTTCGGCGACGGCACCCAGGTCTCGTAGTTCACGATGCCGTTCATCTTGGACTTGAGCTTGTCCTTGAATACGGTGGCCTGCAATCCGACCATGGCCCCGCCCATCATCTTGGGCTTCAGACCGAGTTCGCTTGCGGAGAACAGCAGTCCGACAGAACTCAAGGGGTAACAACAGAATACGATGACATCCGCGTTAGAAGCCTGAAGCGCACGCACGATCGGCGAGAAATCCGTCGTCGTTGGCGGGAAAGTTTTGTCGTAGACGATGTTGAACCCGTACTTTTTTGCATTCGCCCGCGCGCCGTCGGCGGCATTATGCGAGAACTCGGCGTCCTCAGCCGCAATTGCAACTGTTGTCGGCTTCGGATTTTGCGCGATAGCGGCCTGGAAGAAGCCCTCGGTGAAGGCTTCTTTCGGATTCGGACCGGACGGCAGCATCGAAAAATACTTCGGGTAGTGGAATTCACTGTTGGCCGCGAGCGCGAACAGGCTGACGAAAGTCTTGCCCTTCTGCATCACCACCGGAATCGCCGGCGCCGCCATGTTGGTCGAATAAGCGCTGACCACGAGGTCGACTTTGTCGACATCGAGTAGCTTGGTGTAGATGCCGGGCACGTTCGCCGGATTGGATTGGTCGTCGTAGTTGACCAGTTGAACCTGCCGGCCAAGCAATCCGCCTTTGGCGTTAACGTCGTCCTGCCAGACCTTGGCGCCGAGCAGCGCCTGCTTGCCGTTTGGCGCCAGCGGACCGGTCACCGACATGCTCAAGCCGATCTTGATCGGATCGCCACCGCCCTGGGCGGAGGCGCGAATCGGCGCCAGTGCTGGTGAAATTAGTGCTGCGCCAATTCCGGCGTTAATGCCGCGACGCGAAATCCGTTGACTCATTGCGGTGCTTTCCTTCCCAAGGTGAGTTTCTAAGTTTTTTGCCACTGGACGCGGCATTGCGATCGCGCGTCACAGAACCTTCGTAGGATGCCCTGCTTTGCAAGCGCTGGAAAGGGAGCTTGGATACGCGCGGCAAAGTGCCCGGCGATCGGGGCTACAATTGTTATGCCCACTCGCATTGGCCCAACCGGAATGGGGCCATGTCTTCGTGGCGGCATATCGAAGATCAGGTCTTGTTACCGGCTTTTCCAGGAATTACGCTATAAAGGCTAGGCCGTTTCGGAGCCTTCGGTCTGGCCAGCGAAAAGGAAATGATCATGGCGTGGACGACCCCGACCCTTGTCGAAATCTGCATCGGCCTCGAGATCAACGGCTACCTGCCGGCTGAGTTCTGATCCTTCAGATCGTCGCTACGCGATCCCCTTAAATGGGGTACCTGACAGCTATCGTCCTCGGCGCAGCCGCCGGAGGCGGCGTTCCTCAATGGAACTGTCGATGTGATGTATGCCAGCTCGCATGGTCAGGCGATCCACGCGTCAAATCGCGCACACAGGCAAGTCTGGCTGTCTCCGCTGACAACGAGCACTGGGCGCTATTGAACGCCTCGCCGGATTTGCGCGCACAAATCCAGGCCAACCCCGATCTGCATCCGCGCGGCAACAAGCGCGGTAGCCCCATCAGCGCCGTGCTGTTGACTGGTGCGGAAATCGATCAGACCGCGGGATTGCTGAATCTTCGCGAACGCTCGCCATTCTTGCTGCATGGTACCGCAGCTTCCCTGGCCGCCATCGCGGACAACCCGATGTTCAGCGCCCTTGCTCCCGACGTGGTGGGGCGTCGAGCCATCGTGCCTGGTCAACGTTTCTCGCTGGTGTCTGGCATCGAAGCGGAGCTGTTCCTGGTTCCAGGCAAAGCTCCGCTTTATCTTGAGGGAGACGATCCTGACACCGCAAGCGAGAGCGCGGCCAATGTCGGCGTCGAGATTACTGCCGGCACGGCACGGCTGGTTTACGTACCGGGCGCGGCCGCCATCACCCCGGCAATGCGACAGCGATTTGAAAAGGCCGAAGTGGTGATGTTTGACGGCACAGTGCTTACCGATGACGAAATGATCCGCACCGGTACCGGGGCCAAGACCGGCCGGCGCATGGGTCACATGCCGCTTGAGGGGCCAGGGGGTTCCCTGACAGCCCTGGCCGGCTTGCGGGCGCGCCGCATCCTCGTGCACATCAACAACACCAATCCTATCCTGATCGACGGTTCACCGGAACGCAGGCGCATCGAAGCCGCCGGTTGGGAAGTCGCGGAAGACGGGCTAAAGGTGGCGTTGTGAAGCTCATGACCCCGCAGGAACTTGAAGCGGCGCTACGCGACATCGGCGCGCGGCGATACCATCGGTTGCATCCGTTCCATAAGCTTCTGCATGGCGGGCAATGCGACAAGGGGCAGGTGCAGGCTTGGGCGCTCAACCGTTATTACTATCAAGCGATGATCCCGTTGAAGGATGCAAGTCTGATAGCGCGTTGTGAGGATCAGGCCGTCCGACGCGAATGGCGCAGCCGCCTCGTCGATCATGATGGCGAGCGTGTGGGCGAAGGTGGCATCGCACGCTGGCTAAAACTGACTGACGGCCTAGGACTCGATCGCGACTACGTGATGTCGCTGCAGGGCCTCCTGCCCGCGACTAAATTCGCGGTTGAGGCCTACGTTCACTTCGTGCGCGAAAAAACGCTTCTTGAAGCCATTGCCTCTTCGCTGACCGAACTGTTCTCGCCGCAGATTATTAGTGAGCGAATTGACGGCATGCTCAAGAGCTATGATTTCGTCACAGCCGAGACGCTGGCTTACTTCTCGCATCGGCCGCCGCTTGCAGAACGCGATTCTCGCTTCGCGCTGGATTATGTGAAACAACACGCGCGCACCCCCGAGGCGCAGCAAAGCGTGCTCGCTGCCCTTGAATTCAAATGCAGCGTGCTGTGGGCAATGCTGGACGCGCTTTACCATGCATACGTCGCGCCGAAGCAACGTCCGCCCGGCGCGTTCGCGCCCGAGGTCTAAGCGATGGCTGAGGCCTCACTGCCAATTCCCGCAGACGCGCGCCCTCGCCTGCCACGCGGCGTGCGGCTGGTGCACAACGAAGCGCAGGGTGGCTGGGTGTTGCTGGCGCCGGAGCGCGTCTTCAAAGCCGACGCAATCGCCGCTGAAATCGTCAAACGCTGCACCGGCGATGCTACGCTCGAGACTATCGTCGATGATCTCGCCAAGACCTTCAATGCACCGCGTGAAAGAATCCTGGCAGACGTAACGGCAATGCTGCGCGGTCTTGCCGACAAAAAGCTTCTGGAACTGTGAGATGGCCGGGAACGGGAGTGCGCCATTACATAGCCCGCTTGGTCTGCTCGCCGAACTGACGCACCGCTGCCCGCTTGGTTGCCCCTATTGCTCAAATCCGCTGACCCTCGATCCCCGAGATAGTGAACTCGATACGCAGATATGGGCGCGCGTATTTGTCGAAGCAGCGGCCCTCGGCGTTCTGCAAGTCCACCTGTCCGGTGGCGAACCCGGTGCGCGACGCGACCTCATCGACCTGATGGCGGCGGCGCATAACGCCGGGCTCTATACCAACCTGATTACGTCGGCGGTCGGCATTACCTCCGAAACACTGCGAAAGCTCGCCGATGCCGGTCTCGATCATGTGCAGATTTCGATTCAGGACAGCGAGCGCGGCAGGGCCGACCATATCGCCGGTTATGACGGCGCTTTCGCCCGTAAACAGGCGTTGGCGGCGGACGTTGTCAGCCTGAAAATTCCGCTGACCGTCAATGTCGTTGTGCATCGCGCCAACATCGACCGCATCGCCGAGATGGTTTCGCTTGCGCTCGGACTTGGCGCGAGCCGCGTCGAGATCGCGCACGTACAATACTACGGCTGGGCTCTGCGCAATCGCCCCATGCTGATGCCCACCGCCAAACAGGTTGTGCGCGCCGCAGAGTCCGTCGAACATTTGCGGCAGCAACATCACGGCGAAATCGTTATCGATGCCGTGGTTCCGGATTACTTCGCGCGGTTGCCAAAACCATGCGTGGGCGGCTGGGGACGGCGTTCGCTCAACGTAACACCATCGGGGAAGGTGCTGCCCTGCCACGCCGCGGAATCGATCCCAGGTCTGGAATTTTGGTCGGTGCACGAGCACTCGCTCGCCGAGATTTGGGAGAACTCGCCGGCCTTCAACGCTTTTCGCGGCACCGACTGGATGACCGAGCCGTGCCGCAGTTGCGAACGGCGCGATATCGATTTCGGCGGCTGCCGTTGCCAGGCTTTTGCCTTAACGGGCGATGCGCGCGCGACCGATCCGGTCTGCCATCTTGCGCCCGGCCATGAGGCCGTGGCTGCGCTCGCAACTGTGCAAGAGGATGCGCCTTACGCTTACCGGCACATGTGAAGAATTCACGCGTGCGACACTGCACAACGGGGCAAATCAGCAATTGCTCTTGCAGCGCGAAATGATGGACAATCCCCTCAAAAGTAAAACTCAGGGGAGGATTGTTATGAACGCGCAAACCAAATTTGCCGGCTCCTTCATCGGGATGGCGCTTGGCCTGCTCTGCGCAATCGCACCGGCCGCCGCGCAGCTTCCGGCGCCACCCGGCTCGACACCGCCGCCGCCGACACCAAACATGCCGACCTCGGAAGCGGCGACCAAGCTGAAAGGCATCGCCTCCCCTCCTTTCGCAGCACCTGCCGACAAGCTGCCGCTGGCGATGCTCAAGCTGCCGAAAGGTTTCAAAATCGAAACCTACGTCAGTGGCATTCCGGACGCACGGTCGCTGCGCTTCGGCGACAAAGGTACGCTGTTCGTCAGCAACCGCGTTCAGGACAAGGTTTACGCCGTCGTCGACAGGAACGGCAAACGCGAAGTCAAAGTCATCGCCTCGGGCCTTGATCGTCCCAACGGCCTCGCCTTCAAGGACGGCACGCTCTACATCGCCGAAGGCACGAAAATCGATAAGCTGGAGAAGATCGAGGACAACCTCGACAATCCGCCGAAGCCGGTCGTCATCTACAGCGATTTCCCGAACCATCAGGCGCATGGATGGAAGTTCATGGCGCTCGGTCCGGACAACAAGCTCTATGTGAACGTCGGCTCGCCCTGCAACATCTGTATCCCTCCGGAATCCAACGCGCAGATCCGCCGGCTCAACCTCGACGGCACCGGTGCCGAACCCTACATCCGCGGCAACCGCAACTCGGTCGGCTTCGACTGGAATCCGGCGACGAAGGAACTTTATTTCACCGACAACGGCCGCGACTGGATGTCGGAAGACCTGCCGAACGACGAATTGAATCGCGTCACCAAGATGGGCCAGAATTTCGGCTATCCGTATTGCCACCAGGGCAATATCGCCGATCCGGAATTCGGCTGGGGCCGCTCGTGCGATGAATTTGTACCACCGATCGCCCTGCTCGGCCCGCACGCAGCCGCGCTCGGCATGCGCTTCTACACTGGCACAATGTTCCCGGAGAAATACCGCGGCGCGATTTTCGTCGCACGCCATGGCTCCTGGAACAAAACCAACAAGATCGGCGGCGACATCTACGTCGTCTATCTGAACAAGGATGGCAGCGTGAAAGGACAGGAGCCGTTCATGACCGGCTTCATCCAGAACAACAATTACGTCGGCCGTCCAGTGGACGTGCTGCCGATGAAAGACGGATCGCTGCTGGTCTCTGACGATTACGAGGGTGCCGTCTACCGCATCAGCTACGACAGCAAATTGGCGGCGCGCGAATAATCCGCTCGCTGTTCACTCCCGTCACGTCATCAAGGGCGGCGCATTCCGCCCTTGATTTTTATGGCAAGGCTCTGCTGGTGCAAAAATCGATTGCGATCTTGATACTGGGATTGCTCATCACGTCGCCTGCGTCGGCACAGACCGTACAGGACAGGTTACCGACTTGCCTCGCGTGCCACGGCGAGAACGGCCAATCGCAAACTCCCGAAGTCCCGTCACTGGGCGGCCAGCAAGCTTTCTACGTCACCGTGCAGCTCTAGATGTTCCGCGAGCGGATGCGCCTCGTTGATCCCATGAATGACATGACCAAGGGGTTAACCGACGACGATCTGCGAAACTTCGCCGATACCATCTCCAAGCTGCCGCCGCCGAAACCGCCGGATGGCGCCGCCGATCCCGCACGTATCGAGCGCGGCCACGCGCTGATCCAGCAAAACCACTGCAACGTCTGCCACACTCAGACATTCGCCGGACAAGACAACGTCCCCCGCATCGCTAACCAGCGCGAGGAATATCTGGTCAAAGCGTTACGCGGCTACAAGGACAATTCGCGGCGCGGCTACGACCAATCCATGGGTGACGTCACTGCGGCGATTACCGACGAGCAAATCCTCGATCTCGCCTACACCATCGCCCACGTGAAGTAAGATTCAGGCGTTCTCGTAAAGCGCCGCCGCCCGCACGTCGTCCTCGATCAGCCGCCAAATGCGGTCGACCAGCGCGACAAATTCGGCGGTGCGCTTGATCTCGAGATTGCGCGGCCGCGGCAACGGAATGGGAATCTCGGCCTGAATGCGGCCCGGCCGCCGTGCGAATACCAGAACGCGATCGGACAAGAAAACCGCCTCGTCGATCTGGTGCGTGACAAACAGGACCGTCTTCTGCCCGCGTTCCCAGATCCGCAGCAACTCGGTTTGCATGATCTCGCGGGTTTGCGCGTCGAGCGCGGCAAATGGCTCGTCCATCAGCAGGATTTCCGGATCGATGGCGAGCGCACGAGCAAGATTGACGCGCTGACGCATCCCGCCGGAGAGCTGGCGCGGATGATAATTCTCGAAGCCTTCGAGGCCGACCAGCTTCAATAGCTCCATAGTGCGTTTGCGATCATCCGGGCCGATCGAGCCGGTGATCTCGCGTCCGATCATCGCGTTGGTGAAAACCGTTCGCCACGGCAGCAGGCTGTCGTTCTGAAAGACAAAACCGCGATCAGTGCCGGGACCACTCACAACACGCCCGTCAATAGACACCTCTCCAGCGGTCGCCTGCTCAAGCCCGGCGACGATGCGCAAAAACGTGGTCTTGCCGCAGCCGCTCGGTCCGACCACCGAAATGAACTCGCCACGTTCGACGCCAAGACTGATCCCGCGTAGCGCGTCGAGATCGCCGAACGATTTGCTCAACCGGGAAACCGAAAGCTTGGGCGCCATACCTCTCCCCTTAATCCCGCGTCCAGGGCACAAGCCGCTTCTCAAGCCAGCTGAAGCCGGCCGTGAGCACGATGCCCGCGACAGCCAGGATCACCACGCCGGCGAATAGCTCCGGCATGTTGAAAGCATCGGCGGATTGGCTGATCAACCGGCCAAGCCCGGCGCGCGAGCCAAACAATTCGGCGACGACGACCGCGATCAGGCCGCGGCCGATACCGAGTTTAAGTCCGGCAAGAATGAACGGCACCGCAGACGGCAGCGATACTTTGAAAAAGATTTGCCGCTGCGTCGCGCCGAACGAACGCAGCATTTCAATGAGCCGTTCGCTGGTGGTGCGCAGTCCTGCTTCGGTATTGATGGTGACCGGGAACAGCACGAGCGAGATCACCACGATCACCTTCGACCAGATGCCGATGCCAAACCACAGGATGAACAGCGGCGCGAGCGCGATTGTCGGCGTGGCATAGAGGCCAGAGACCCAGGGCTGAAGCGCCTGCTTTGCCGTAACGCTCGACGCCATCGCAAGCCCGAGCGCGATGCCGAGCACGCTTGCGATGACATAGCCCAGCACGAACTCCAGCGCGCTGATAGCCATGTGATGCCAAAGCTGGCCCGTTGCCGCGAGATTGTAGACAGCGACGGCTATTTGCGACGGCGCGGCGAGAAACAGCGCATTGTTGACAACAAAGCGGCTGATAATTTCCCAGAGCAGCAGCCCGCCCGTAACGGAAAGAATACTGGCGAGGTAATGGCGGCGAAACGCGGCTATGAATGGATGCGGCGCGCCTGCAGCAGGCTGTTGCGCCTTTACGCCATCACTCGCCGCGCTCATCAGTCGGACACCCGCGTTACGCCCGGTAACACAACGCGGTCGACCGAGAAATCGGCGGGAAGATCGCCGAGATCGTGCAGAGCACTAATAACGTTGCCTACTTTTCGTTTCGAAACCATGCCGGTCGGCTCAAACAGATTCTTGTCGTGGAGGAAGACGTAGGCCTTCTCGACATCGTCCCGCGCAATCTTGCTGGTGTCCATCTGTATCTTGATGGCGGCCTCGCGATTATTCGGATCGTCGAACCAGGCGACGCCCTTGGTATAAGCGGCGAGGAATCGCTTCAGAGCGTCAGTATTCGCCTCAGCCCAGGTGCGGTTTACGGCCATGCCCGCGAATGGCATGTCCGGCAGATAGTCGAAGGTAAATCCCAGATTGGTGAAGCCCTCAGTTTCGGCATAGAAATTAAACGGTACCGTGAGCAAAGCCGCATCGACCGCACCCGATTTCAGTGCTGAAAACCGCGCGCTGGTCGCGCCGGCGAAGACATAGTCGTAATCTCCGGACTTCAACCCATGCGGCTCCAGCATCCGCTCGGTGAAAATGCGCGTGATGTCCTTGGCGCCGCCAACGATAATGGTTTTGCCTTTCAGGTCTTCGATCTTTTTGATCTCGGGCTTGGCGAGAAGTGCATAGGGCGGAGCCTGAATGACGATACGCGCCAGTGCGACCGGTGCGCCCTTGTCGATGGCGCGGATCGGATCGACCATGCCGGCGCTCGGCGCCACGTTGTAGGAGCCGGCGGCCAGTTGCTGGATCACCGAAGCGTTCGACTGCGCGAAGACCAGGTCGATTTTGAGGCCTGCCTCATCGAAATAGCCGTTCTTGTCTGCGATGTGCAGCGGCCAGAGATTGGCCGAGGTGGCATCGACGGAACCGACCGAGATGACATCGGCGGCGATAGCGCACAGCGGCGCAAGCGCGACGGCCGCGGCGGCCAAAAATCCAGTCCACACTCGCATCGATCTCATCGCGGAGATCTCAATCCGCCATCTGCGTGACGCCGGGTAGCACGATCTTATCGACATCCAGCGCGCCCGGCAGATCGCCGAGACTTTCCATCGCCTTGGCCAGAGCCTGCAGTTTCGATCGCGACACCTTACCGGTCGGCTCGAAGAAATGGCCGTTGTGGAAGAAGTCATACGATTTCTCGACGTCATCCTCGCTCAAGCTGCTGGCGCTCTTGAGAATCCGCAGTGCCTCCGCGCGGTTTTGCCCGTCCTCAAACCAGGCGATACCCTTGCTTTGCGCCCGCAGCACCTTTTCCAAAGTCGCCTTGTTCGCGATAGCCCATGCATTGTTGACTGCGGTTCCGGAGAACGGCAGATCCTTCACGTAATCGACGGTGAGGCCGAGACTCTTGAAGCCTTTCGCCTCCGCCTGAAAATTGAACGGCGGCAACAGAATTGCGGCGTCGACCGCACCGGCAAGCAGCGCCGAGGCGCGCGCCGTCGTCGCGCCGGCGAACACCATGTCGAACTCGCCATCCTTGACGCCATTCGGCTCGAGCATGCGGTCGACATAGATGCGCGTGATGTCCTTCGGACCGCCGAGCGAGATCAGTTTGCCTTTCAGGTCCTTCAAGCCGGCGATGCCCGGCTTGGCGACTAGATCGTATGGTGGCGCCTGGACCTCAATCCGAACGATTGAAATCGGCGCACCCATGCCGACGGCGCGCAGGGGATCGGCAAGGCCGGTCTGAGATGCCGATGCCGAGCGATCCCGCCGTGACCTGCTGCACTAGCGCCGCGCTTGAGTGGATGTAGACGAAATCGACTTTCAAATCCTCGGCGGCATAGAAACCCTTGTCCAAGGCGATGAGCTCCGGCCAGTAGTTCGCCGAGGCTGGCCGATGGTGCCGAGCGTGACCTGTTCCGCTGCGGATGCGGTTGCCCCCGAGGCACAGGCAAGCATCGTCCGCCAGCAATACGGCGGTGCCCCGCAGCTTCGCCTGTCGTTTCATGGTCGCCTCCGATTAATCGCTCGCTGGACTGCGCGCGGTAATGCTTTGCAATTTCCGCGCCGGTCGTCTTCCACACCTGGCCATGGCCGCTGATGTAATCGAGCGCCTCCTCGAAGGCGCCGATGCGATGCGGCACGCCGGTGAGATAGGGGTGAAGCGCGATCGCCATGACACGGCCCGACTTCGCACCCTCACGATAGAGCACGTCGAACTGCCGGCAGATCATGTCGCGGAACTGCTCGGCGGTGCGGTGAAATTTCTCGAACGCCGGCTTGTCGTTGATCTCGTGGCTGTACGGCACGCTGACCAGCGTCCGCCCGCCCTCAAGCGACATGAGATAGGGCTGATCGTCGTTGGTCCAGTCGCAGACATAGTCGCAACCTTCAGCAGCAAGCAGATCGAGCGTGTCCCAGGTTTCCTGCAGGCCGGAGCCGAGCCAGCCGCGCGGCCGTGCTCCGGTCGCTCTCTCGATCGTGCCAAGGGCATTCTTGATGATCACCGGCTCCTCTCCGGGCGCTGCGGCATTCAGTCGGCGCGTATTGCTTTCGCAATGCCCCATCCACTCCCACTTCAGCTTGTTGCCTTCTTCGATGATCGCCGGATGTTCGGTGCAAAGCTCGCTATTGAGCGCGACCGTTGCACGAATGCCGTGCCGGTCGAGCACCTCCATCAGGCGGAACACGCCGACGCGGTTGCCGTAGTCGCGCGACGACCAGGTCGGGACATCAGGCACCGGCACGCCGGTGCCGCCGGATCCCGGCTGGTACTTTTTCATCGAGAGCAAAGAATTCGATATTGGGAATGACCCACAGCGCAACGTGCGCGCCGTTCGGCCATTTCAGCGGCGGACGATGGATGATCGGCGAATAGGGGAACGGACCGTAACGACCCGGCTTCATTGTCAACTTGCCTTTTTCACGGAGAAATTTTTGGCAGAAAGCTGCTCGGCGACTTCGCCAACGTGCATCACGTCAGCATATTTGTGGTGCAGATCGAACAAGTTGATCTTGTGCGACAACGGGCTGCGATCGAAGCAACATTCTTCCACAAGCACGACGTGATAGCCGTGCGAATAGGCATCCACCGCGCTAGCGCGCACGCAGCCTGAGGTGCTTTCGCCGCATACGATCAGCGTTTGCACGCCCAGCTGCGTAAGATGCGCGGTCAGCGGCGTGCCATAGAACGCGCTGGCGCGTTGCTTGGTGATCACCACGTCGCCCGGCTGCGGCTTGAACTCCGGCCGGATGACGAAGTCGGACGGGTCGATCGAAGCCTTGTTGCGCTTGGTCGCACCGACGAATTCAGGGCGGCTCTCGCCGCGCGTATCGCCGGTAGAATAGAAAATCGGCAAACCCGCCGCACGCGCTGCCGCAAACAGCCGCTTGGTCGGCTCGATTGCATCGTAGGCGTAGTGGCCGCAGGCGCTGGGATAGGTTCCAGACAGTTCGGCCGGCGCTTTTGCGCCGCCGCGATAGACCAGTTCGTAAAGATCGATCGCGAGGAGCGCAGGCGCAGGCCCCACGAACGTCTTGCGCTTATAGTGGGAGTATATTTCCAGAATATCCGGCGTAACCAAATCCTTCCAGCAATGGTCCTCGAAGTCGTCGCTCATGCCTGCACTCCCTGCTCGATCCCTCCACGTTACAGGCAAGAAGGGGGCCGCGAACAGGTGGCGCGTCACGCGCTGGTTGCGCAACTCTCTCGGCAAGCGGCGCCGCAAAACCCCGGTCCCAACGGAATATTCCACCGCGACGGTCAGGACCAACAATCTGCATCGCCTCGCGAATTTGCGATTAGCATTCGACCCGGAACACGTTAGAATCGCTCTTGAGATGGGCCCCGCGGTACAGCCGATCCCATGTGGGGATGCCCAGTTTCAACCCGGGAGGACAGTATGATTGCCCTTTCCATCAACGGAAAGACTTACAACGTAGACGTTGAATCCGACACCCCGTTGCTCTGGGTGATCCGCGACACGATCGGGCTCACCGGCACGAAATACGGTTGCGGCATTGCCCAATGCGGCGCCTGCACCGTGCATATCAATGGTGTTGCCACGCGCTCCTGCCAGGTTCCGGTCGGAACTGTCGGCGCAAAACAGATCACCACCATCGAGGCGGTCGCCCAGAACGGCAAGCTGCATCCGGTACAGCAAGCCTGGCTCGATCTCGACGTGCCGCAATGCGGCTATTGCCAGAGCGGCATGATCATGGCGGCGGTATCGCTGCTCAAAACCAATCCAAAACCGACCGACGAAGACATCGATGCGGCAATGACGAACATCTGCCGTTGCGGAACCTACCAGCGCATTCGCGCCGCGATTCACGCGGCCGCGGACCACGCGTAAGGAGGAACGCAATCATGACACAAATGGCAAAAGTGAACCGCCGCTCATTCGTCATCGGCTCGTCCACCTTCAGCGCCGGTCTGGCACTCGGCTTTCACGTGCCTCTGGCACACGCCGATGCCGTCGCTTCGCCTGAGGTCAATGCCTGGGTGGTGGTGAAGCCGGACGAAACCGTCGTTATCCGCATCGCTCGTTCGGAAATGGGCCAAGGCACGATGACTGGCCTCGCCCAACTCGTTGCGGAAGAACTCAATGCCGACTGGTCGAAAGTCACGACCGAGTTCCCGACACCTGGCCAGAACGTTGCCCGCAAGCGGGTGTGGGGCGATTTCTCGACCGGCGGCAGCCGCGGCATTCGCGCATCGAACAAATACGTTCGCGAAGGCGGTGCCGCCGCGCGCATGATGCTCATTCAGGCCGCAGCCGTGGCCTGGGATGTGCCGGCTGCGGAATGCACCGCAGATAAGGGCGTGATTACGCATCGGGCTTCGAACCGCACCGTCACTTACGGCCAGGTAGCCGAAGCGGCGGGCAAGCTCGAAGCGCCGAAGGACATCGTCCTGAGGGATCCCAAGACCTGGACGATAGCCGGCAAACCACTCAAGCGGCTCGACACTGCCGACAAAATCGTCGGCAAGATGATATTCGGCATCGATACCCGTCAGCCGAACATGTTGTATGCGGCGATCCGCGCCTGCCCAATTTTCGGCGGCAAAGTGCAGAGCATCGACGAAGCGGGCATGCCCGACATGCCCGGCGTCAAGAAAATCGTAAAAGTCGGCGACAACGCCGTAGCGATCGTTGCCGACTCGTGGTGGCGGGCAAAGCGGGCGCTCGACAGCCTGCAAATCACGTGGGATACGGGCGAGAATGGCAAAGTCTCCAGCGCCAGCATCGCGAAATTCCTGAAAGAAGGCCTCGACGCCGAGCAAGCCTTTGTCGGCAACAAGAATGGACGACGCCAAAACCGCCCTTACCGGCGCGGCGAAGGTGGTGACGGCAACGTATTCCTATCCGTATCAGAACCATGCGCCGATGGAGCCGATGAACGCGACGGCCATCTACACCTCCGACAAGTGCGAGGTGTGGTGTTCGACGCAGAACGGCGAAGGGGCTCTTGCCGTCGCCGCGGAAACTGCAGGCTTGCCTGTCGCGCAATGCGACGTCCACAAGACGTTCCTTGGCGGCGGTTTCGGCCGGCGCGGACAAAGCGATTTCGTCCGTCAGGCCGTATTGATCGCGAAGGAAATGCCGGGCACGCCCGTCAAGCTGTTGTGGTCGCGCGAAGAGGATATGACGCACTGCTTTTACCATCCGATCACGCAGTGCAAGATGACGGCGGGTTTTGACGCCAACAAGAATTTGATCGCGCTTCACATGCGCATTTCAGGTCAGTCGATCCTTGCAAGCGTGCTGCCGTCACGCATGGAGAAGGACGGCAAGGACCCGGTGACGTTCCAGGGTCTCGAGGGCGGCGGGGAGGAAGGCGTGTTCGGCTACAACGTTCCGAACCTGCTGATCGACCACGCGATGCGTAACCCGTCCGTGCCGGCAGGCTTCTGGCGCGGCGTCAACACCAACCATAATGCGATCTACGTCGAGACTTTCATGGACCAGTTGGCCCATGAGATCGGCGAAGACCCGCTGGCTTTTCGCCTAAAATACCTCAAGCCAAAGCACGCTGCGGTGCTCAAAGCCGTAACGGATAAGGCAGGATATGGCACGCCGGCGCCGCAAGGCGTCTATCGCGGTATTTCGCAGATTATGGGCTTCGGCAGCTATGTAGCGGCTTGTGCGGAGGTCTCGGTGACCGGCGGCAACGTGAAAATCCACCGCATCGTCGGCGGCACCAATTCAGGCCACGCGGTCAATCCGGAGCTGATCGCGCGGCAGGTCGAAGGCTCATTCGTCTATGGGCTTTCGGCGATGCTGTACGGCGAATGCACCGTCAGTAACGGCGCCATCGTGCAGAGGAACTTCGATACGTATCAGGTCATGCATATCGACGAGATGCCAAAGGTGGAAGCCGTCGTCATGCCAGACTACGAATTCTGGGGCGGCGTCGGCGAACCGACGATCGCAGTGGCGGCGCCTGCCGTACTCAATGCCATCGCGGCCGCGACCGGCAAGCGCTTCTACAACTTCCCTCTCAAGAACAACGACCTGAGCGCCGCCTAAGGGTGAAAATAGCGGCGGGCTGAAAGGCCCGCCGCTATGCTTTTGTGACGATGGAAACACAGACACGCCGACAAATCGTCAAAGGTGCGACGGGCACTGTCGCTGCTGCGGCTTTATGGCCGCACGCGCTACGGGCGCAAGCCGCACCACGCGTGGTCGTGATCGGTGGCGGGTACGCCGGCGCGAGCTGCGCCAGGGCGCTGAAGGCCGCGAATAACAAAATTGACGTTACACTCATCGAGGCTCGTGGGATTTACACCTCGCCACCAATGAGCAACGCCGTGCTTGGAGGCATGCGCGATCTCCAGAGCTTGCAATTCGGGTACGAGCAGATCGCCGCCACGGGCGTCTCGGTAAAGATCGCGGTAGCAACGCGTGTCGACACCCAAGCGCGAACCGTGACGCTCTCGAACGGCGATAAACTCGCCTATGACAGGCTGGTACTGGCGCCCGGTATTTCGCTGCGCTTTGATGCGCTGTCCGGATACACCGAACAGGCTGTAGCGCAGGTCCCGCACGCATGGACCGCGAACGTGTCGCAGCTTGACCTGCTGCGCAAGCAGCTAGAAGCTATGGATGACGGTGGCGTGGTCGCGATCGTAGCTCCGGACAATCCATCCCGATGCCCGCCCGGGCCCTACGAACGGGCAAGCATGATTGCGAATTATCTTAAAGCGAAAAAGCCGCGGTCGAAGATCGTCATTCTCGACGCCAAAGATACTTTTACCATGCAGCAATTGTTCATAAATGCATGGAAACAGATCTATCCCGGCATGATCGACTGGAAATCGCCGTCGAACGGCGGCAACGCCGCGTCGATCGACATTGCGAAGAAAACCATCGAGACGGATTTCGACAATTACCAATACGCTGTCGCCAATGTCATTCCGGCGCAAAAAGCCGGGGCAATCGCGACGATTGCTGGTGTCGCGGACCGCAGCGGCTGGTGTCCGGTCGACCCGGTGACTTTCGAGTCGTCGCAGCAGAAGAATATTCATGTCATCGGCGATGCTGCTTTCGCGGGCTCGATGCCGAAATCGGCATTTTCCGGTGCGATCGAGGGCAAACAATGCGCCAATGCCATTGCGCAAATGCTCGATGGCAAAACTCCGACGGGATCGAACCTGGGCAGTAATTGTTACAGCCTCGTCGCGCCCGACTACGCGATCTCGATCAGCGGCAACTTCGCGCCGGTCAACGGCGAGTTCACCGAGGTCGACAACTCTATTCATTCGAGCCCGCTTGACGCACCGGCTTCGCGTCGTACGCAGGAAGCCAAGGACGCCGATGCCTGGTTCCGCACCATCACATCCGAGACGTTCGGCTAACGCCGTCGCTCGCGGCGCTGATGCTGATCGGCGCGGCCGTTACGCCGGGACGCGCCGAGCTTGTGCATTATATGATCACCGGCGACGCCATTCCCGACTCACTCACTGGTGCCAAAGGCGATGCCACGCGCGGGCGCGCCATTGTCGCCAATCGTAATGTCGGTCTCTGCCTGCTGTGTCATTCCGGGCCGATTCCGGAAGACCGTTTTCAAGGCAATATCGGCCCCGATCTGAACGGCGCCGGATCGCGCTGGAGCGAAGGACAATTGCGGCTGCGGATCGTCGATGCCAGCAAATTCAATCCGAATACAATCATGCCGCCGTTTTATCGCGTCGATGGCTTGAGCCGTGTGCCCGCCGCCTATCGCGACAAGCCGGTGCTGACGGCAGTGGAAGTCGAGGACGTGGTTGCCTATCTCATGACGTTGAAATGAGAAGCGGCATGGATCGCAATCGCCATTCGCGGCGCGCAATTCTTCAAGCAGCCGGCGCGCTGGCCGGGTTCCGGCGCGCTGGCGCTGCTGTCAGTTGCGGCCAGCGCGCAGTCGACACCCGGAAATGATGCAGGACGCGGTCCGCGCCGCCATCGGCGAAGCGCCGGTGCAGAAAGGCAAGGTCAAACTCGACCTGCCGCCGCTGGTCGAGAACGGCAATTCGGTGCCATGCACAGTCACGGTCGAAAGCCCGATGACCGCGGCCAACTACGTCAAGGCCATCCACATCTTCAACGAAAAGAACCCGCAACCGAACGTCATCAGCGTGAAGCTCGGCCCGCGCGCCGGACAGGCCAAGTTCTCGACGCGCATCCGTCTTGCCGACACCCAGAACATTACGGCGATTGCGGAAATGTCCGACGGCACCTGCTGGTCCGACGATATCGACGTCATCGTAACGTTGGCGGCTTGCGTCGAGGAGCCGAAGCCATGATCGGACGCGCACTCATCAACGTTCCAGCAAAAGCCAAGCGTGGCGAGATCATCGAGATCAAGGCGCTGATCTCGCACATCATGGAAACCGGTTACCGTATCGGCATAACCGGTCAGCCGATCCCGCGCGATATCATCAACGATTTTGTCTGCACCTATAACGGCGAAGAGGTTTTCCGCGCCAAGTTCTATCCGGCGATCGCCGCCAACCCGTTCATGTCGTTTTACACAATCGCCACCGAAAGCGGCACGATGGCGCTGTCATGGACCGACCAGCACGGCGAGACGCAGGTGCAAACCGCAGCGATCACCGTGGAATGATCCGCACCGCCGCCCTGATCGCATGTTCATTCTGGCGTCTGCTGGTGCAGTCGCGGCGGAAATCCCGCTGGATCAACAGCAACCCGACACCGCCTTCGTCAGTGCCGACACGCGTGCCCTGCAGAGTGATGACACTGCAAATCCCGGCATGCTTGGCCGTGCTCGACGGCGAAACGCTGTGGAACGAAAAATCCGGCGCAAGCAATAAGTCGTGCGCCGATTGCCACGCCGATGCTGCAACGAGCATGAAGGGCGTCGCCGCGCGCTACCCCGCTTTCGACCCGGCGCAGAACAAGCCGATCGATCTGGAGCAGCGTATCAATCTGAGCCGTATCAACGACCAGAAGGCGTCGGCGCTGAAATTCGAAAGCAAGGAGCTTCTGGCGCTGACGATGTACATCGGCATGCAATCACGCGGCATGCCGGTTGCGATCGAGGAGACTGCGCAGAACAAACCATTCATCGAAGCCGGCCGCGCTCTGTTTGAACAGCGGCAAGGGCAGCTCGCACTGTCCTGCGCGCAGTGTCACGACGACAATTGGGGCAAAAAACTCGCCGGCAGTCCGATCCCGCAGGCGCATCCCACCGGCTATCCGATTTACCGGTTGGAGTGGCAGGAAGTCGGTTCGCTGCAACGGCGGTTGCGCGGCTGCATGAGCGCGGTCCGCGCTGAGCCTTACGATTTCGGGTCGCCGGAACTGGTCGATCTTGAACTCTTCCTGATGTGGCGCTCGCGCGGCATGCTGGTCGAGACACCGGCGGTACGGCCGTAAAGCATGATCCCGAAAAGTGGGTGCCGGTTTTCGGAAAAGATCATGCTTCACCTAAAAAGCCACGTTGCCCGCTTGCGCCCTGCCCCGTAAGGTCCGGCGGCCTTACCGGCAGGGAATTCACCGATGAACGACGTCACGAAATCGAACACACAAGTCAGCTACGCCGAGAAGGCTTGGCAGTCCGACGTCATCGTCGACCTGATCAAGCACTACGGCTTTCCCTATATCGCGCTCAATCCCGGCGCCAGCTATCGCGGCCTGCATGACTCGCTGGTGAATTACGGCGGCAACCAGCCGCCAATTTTGCTGTGCCAGCACGAAAAGATCGCGGTGCAGATCGCGCACGGTTACGCCAAGGCAACCGGCAAGCCGATGGTGGCGATCGTGCACGATGTCGTCGGCATGCTGCACGCCACGATGGGTGTCTACTACGCCTATATCGACCGCTGCCCGGTCTTCGTGATCGGCGCCACCGGCCCGATGGACGAAAGCCGGCGGCGGCCATTCATCGACTGGATCCACACCGCCAACGTCAACGGCGAGCAGCTTCGCCATTACGTGAAGTGGGATTACCAGCCTGCGAGCATCGAAGGCGTGCCGGATTCATTTTCGCGCGCCTATGCGGCGATGATGACCGAGCCGCAGGGCCCGATCTACATGTGTTACGACGCCTGGCTGCAGGAACAGCCGCTCAACAAAGACGTCGCGCTGCCGAAGCCGACCGACAACAAAGTCCCGGTGCCGATGGCCGCCGACACCGCGGCGCTCGGAGCAGGTCGCCGATCGTCTGCTCGCCGCGAAATATCCGGTGCTGATGGCGGAATATGTCGCGCGCAGCGAAGGCGGCTTCGAAAATCTGGTCGCGCTCGCCGAAACCGTCGGCGCCGCGGTGTTCGACGTCCACGCCCGGCTGAATTTCCCCAACCGGCATCCGCTGAACCTGAGCTGCGACAAGGAAATTTTCAAAGACGCCGATCTGATCCTCTCGCTCGACACCCGCGACTGGGAGAAATCAACCCACTTCAACGACCGCACCAAGCGGCAGGTGGTGCCGCACTATCCGCCAGATTGCGAAATGATCGAGATCGGTTTTGGCGAGATCAACTTGAGCAAATGGTCGATGGACTATTCGCGCATGCCGTCATGCAGCCTGCGCGTGCTGGGCGATACGCTCACCGCCATCCCCGCCCTCACTCGCATCTGCCGGGAGCGCATCGCCAAAAGTCCGGCGTTGGCGAAAACAATTGCCGAGCGGACCAAGGTCGTCGCCGCCAAACACGATGCGATGTTCAAGAAATGGGCGGAGGCCGCAAAGCAGGATTGGGACGGCGTGCCGATCACGCTGCCGCGGCTGGCGAGCGAAATCTGGGACGCCATCAAGACCGAGGACTGGGTGCTCACCGGCGCCAATCTGCAGGACTGGTGCTACAAGCTGTGGGATTTCGAGAAATCCTATCGCCATCCCGGCCAAGCGCTCGGCACCGGCACCCAGATCGGCACCTCGGTCGGCGTAGCGCTTGCGCATCGCGACAAGGGCCGGCTGGTCGTCGACATCCAGCCCGACGGCGACCTGATGTTCGATGCCGGTGCACTGTGGAGCGCGGCCAAGAACAACATTCCGATGCTGATCGTGATGTACAACAACCGCGCCTACTATAACGACTGGGAGCATCAGATCCGCGTCGCCCATCATCGCGGCACGCCGGTCGAACGCGCCTATATCGCGCAGGACATCACCGGTCCCGAACCGGATTTCGCTACGATGGCGAAGAGCATGGGCTGGTACGCCGAAGGACCGATCGAAAAGCCCGCCGACATCGCGCCTGCGCTCCGCCGCGCCATCGCGCAGGTGAAGCCGGGCAAGCCAGCGCTGATCGATACGGTGTTGCGGCCGCGATGACAGGCACAACTACTTCGCGGTAGCCACCACACCGCGGGTACGCGGGCCTTCGATGTCAGGCAGAAAGACGGTGAGCAGTCCGAGCAGCGGCAGGAACGAGCAGACGCGATAGACGAACTCGATGCTCGTCAGATCGGCAAGTTCGCCCAGTACTGCGGCGCCGACGCCGGCCATGCCGAACGCCACGCCGAAGAACAGTCCTGAAACCATGCCAACGCGACCTGGCATCAGCTCCTGCGCGTAGACGACGATCGCCGAGAATGCCGACGACAGGATGAGGCCGATCAGAACGCTCAGCACCACTGTGGCCGGCAGGCCGACATATGGCAGAGCCAAGCGTGAACGGCACGACGCCAAGGATAGAAACCCAGATCACCACTTTGCGGCCAAAGCGATCACCGATCGGACCGCCAATGAAAGTGCCGGCGGCAGCGGCAGCAAGAAAGACGAACAGATAGATCTGCGACGTCTGCGCCGACAGCGTGAAGCGGTGCATCAGGTAGAAGATGTAATAGCTTGTGATGCTCGACAGATAAAAATATTTCGAGAACACCAGCGCAATCAAAATCCCGATGGCGCGGCGCACCTGCGCCTGAGGCAGCACGGCAGCCGGCGCAACAGCGGTTTGCGTCTTGGGCTTGGCGTGGCCGGCGTTGCGATACCAGTTGCCCAACACCAGCAGGATAGCCATCGCGCAAAGAGCGATCAGCGCAAACCACGCAAGGCTGTTCTGTCCGTGCGGCAGGATGATGAACGCCGCCAGTATAGGACCGATCGAGCTGCCGAAACTGCCGCCGAGCTGAAACAGCGATTGGGCAAAGCCGTGCGCGCCACCTGAAGCGAGACGCGCCAGCCGCGACGCTTCGGGATGAAAGATCGATGCGCCGAGACCAAGCAGCGCCGAGCCGCCCAGCAGCATGAGATAATTCGGCGCATACGCCATGACGCAAATGCCGATGAACGTGCAGCCCATGCCGAAGGTCAGCGAATAAGGCTGCGGCCGGCGATCGGTGTAGAGGCCGACCAGCGGCTGTAACAGCGAAGCAATGCCTTGAAAGACCAGCGTGATCAGACCGATCTGGCCGAACGTCAGTGCGAACTCGCTTTTGAAAAGCGGATAGATCGCTGGCACAAGCGACTGCGCCAGATCGTTGAGCAGGTGGCAAAAGCTGATCGCCGCCAAAACTGCAAATACACCCGTGCCGGCCTGTTGCTGCCGGCCCATGATGGCCTGAGTCACTTGAGAACCTTTCCAGCCTTCGCGCGACGTATCTCTGCGCGGGCACAATTCGGGAATCGTTGCCGGAGTAATTATCGTCGGCACACCGCTCCGGGTACCCCGCCTGGGGCATCCGACCTATGCAGGTTTGGCGTCGTAACTAAATTTCGTCGCCCGGCGCATGCGGCGTCGGATAGTTCCGCTCGAATTTCACGGTCTTCACGACTTCCTTAACCACACCGCAGAGCGGCACGCTCATGCGCAAGCCGTCGGCCTCCTTGAGCACGATGGTCATATCCTTTTCCGCCCACGGCATCGGCTGCTCTTCGATGCGCGAGGCGAGCGCCCAGTTGCTGGCGCTGGATGCGACCAAGGCCTCGCGCAACACGTCGCGATCGACGCCGAGTTTGTTGCCAAGTTTCAAGCCTTCGTCGTTCGCGGAAATACACGCCCAGAGGATCAGGTTGTTGACCATCTTGCCCACCTGGCCGGAGCCGAGTGGGCCGAGGTGGTAGATCGAATCGGCAAACGCGCCGAACGCAGGACGGCAAGCGTCAAATGCCGTCTTGTCGCCGCCGCCCATGATCAGAAGCTTGCCGCGTTCCGCCGCCTGCTCGCCGCGGCAGAGCGGGATATCAAGAAATGCCACGCCGGACCGGCTCGCACTTTTTCGCTGCAGCTTTCGCATGGTGGCCGGCGCGATGGTCGAAGCAATCGCGATCACGCTGCCGTCGCGCGCGCCAGCCAATGCGCCGGTGTCGCCGAACGTCACAGTTTCGACTTCAGAATCGAAGCCAACGGCGACGATCGTGAGATCGCTTGCCGCGGCGACTGCCTTGGGCGAATTTACCGGCTGAATGCCCGCGGCGGCCGCCGCCTTCAGTGCCGACAGCGCCACATCATAGCCAGTAACAGTGAAGCCGCGCTCGCGCAGCAGGCGCGCCATTGGCATGCCCATCTTGCCCAAGCCGATAATTCCAACAGCGCTGATGTCTTTCATGGAAGCCGCCTGTGTTTTCAGTTCTTTGAGGTGGTCCCGACACCCATAGCCTTCCAGATCAGCTGGCAAACCTCGGTGCCGGGGTCGTCGAGCCCATCGCGCATGCTGAAGTGATCAGCGCCGGGAATGATTTGCGCGACGACACGGGGCATTCGTCCGCGCCACGCATCCGCGAGGTCGGACATCTGCCGGATAAACTCGTCGCCCTCTTTGGCCCCCACTGTCAGGAGAAGGCGCGGAGTGGTGTCGCGCGGCTGATGCTGCATTGGGCTGAGTGCAGCGACGTCACTTTCGTTCAGGCCGATTTTTTCGTTGTTGAAACTCAGACGCACCGGCTCGAGGTCATACAGGCCGCTCAGGCTGGTGACACCTTTGATCCGCCCCGAAACGATTTCAGGATCGGTCAAAAGACTGACCGAGAGATGGCCGCCGGCCGAATGACCCGTAACGTAGATCCGCTCCGGATCGCCGCCATAGTTTTGAATATTTGCAGCAACCCAACGCACCGCTTCCCGGCATTGACGGACCTGCTCAGCCATATCGACTTTGGGGATAAGCGTGTAATCGATCACGACAGTGACAAAACCGGCCCCAGTGAAACCAGACGCGACATACGAACAATCGGTCTTGTCGTTGCTGATCCAGTAGCCGCCGTGGATGTAGATCTGCACCGGCGCGAGACTGGCCGCTTTCGGTCGAAAAATATCGAGGCGTTCAGCCGACCCCCGATCGTACGGCACGTCCAGCACGCATGAGAGCCGGTCGCGCGCGCGCCGGCTCTCTTCGACCCATCGCGTGCGATACGCCTTGAGAGCATCCGCCGAAAGCTTTGCGGTATTGTTATATTCGCGATCAAGAGCGGCGCGGTCGTAATGACGAAATATCAAGGTCATGAAGACTCCACGCGCGGCTTGTCGCCAGATCAGCCCTTTACGCTACGAACCGGCGTCTCCGGCCGCAGCCCACCGCGGCGCTGCGCAAAGGTTTCTTTGCCGGTCTGCTCCCATTGGCCGGAAACGGCGCGGCTCGCGTAGGTGTCCCACAACTCATTCCAGTCGCCCAGCGAGTAGCCGTACCACGGGCGACTGCGGAGTGAGCGCCGGAAGACCAAGCTCCTCCCAGATCTTCCGTGCACCTTCCATGAACTCGCGCTTCGGCAGCGCGAGCGGTGGCGCACTATCTTTCAACGTCGCATCGATCAGCATCGTCGATTCTTCGCCGCGCGGCCCCGACTTCGGGCCGTGACCTTCGGCGCGATGCGGCGCGATGAAAACGTCGTTGACCGGATTTGCGCGATAGGCCAGCGACCAGAATACCGCGTCCGGATTTTCCGGATCGATATCCTCGCTAACACCGATGACGTATTTGCCGACGTCGGCTTGCAGGCTCGCCGCGCCATGGAGCGCACGCCAGATTTCGGTGCGCGGCACGCCCGGTGCGAATTGCACGAACACGACCTTGCGCAGATTGGTCAGCGGCTCGTGCATGACCACCCGGCGAACGCCTTTGATCGCGAGCGTGTCGCGCAGGTGAACCAGGTAACGCGGCTCGTAGGCGACGCGCTTCATCACGCTCGATTCGCTCGGCGTCACCTCGCTGAGCACCGAGGTAAAGACCGCCGAGCGCTTGTGGGTGATCGCGGTCACCTGCATCGACATATTGAAGTCTTCGAGCGCGACATGGCCGTGGCTTTCGCCGAACGGTCCTTCCGGTTCGAGCAGTTCCGGATCGATCAAACCCTCGACCACGATCTCGGCATCGGCGGGCACGTCGAGATCGACGGTCGCAGCTTTCACGATACGGATCGGCGCACCCGCGAGGCCGCCCGCGACCGCCATCTCGTCGAGATCGATCGGCAATTTTTGTGGGCCGGTAAACATCACCACCGGCGCACAACCGATAACGATCGCGATCGGCATCGGCTTTTTCAGCTTGCGGTACTTCTGCCAGTGCAGGTAGCCGCCGGCGCCGCCGACGCGCGCCGCCATGCGCACGCCGAGCCGGTCAGTCGCTTTCAGCGCCGCGCGATACATCCCCATATTGCGGACGCCGGTTTCCGGATCCTGGGTGATGCACAGCGTCGCGGTGAGATACGGCGCAGAGTCATAGCCGGGCGTGGAGATCGGCACCGGAAGCGTTTTGAGGCCGCCGTCCGGCGCGCGCAGCGCATCGCCCTTGATGATGACTTCCTGGCACGGCGCCGAAGTCACCCGGACCGGCGCGATCGGGTTATCGATCGCGCGCATCCACGCGTCGCCGATCTCTTCGACCGCACAGCCCATGCCGATGGCGTAAATTTCCGCCGACGACGCCAGCGCACCGATTGCGACCGGGATGTCGTAGTGCTTTCCGCCCGCACCGGTGACATTGGTGAACAGGAACGCGCGGCGCTGATCTTCTTTCAGCCCGCCCTGGAATTGCCAGCGCACCAGCGGATGCAGCTCGGTTTCCTTGTTCAGCGGCCGGTCGACGCGCACCAGCAAACCGGCGGCTTCGAGCCGCTTCAGATGCTCCTGAAAATCCAGCGGCGGCCCGCCGGATTGCGTTTTTGCCTTGTCCGCGTCGCGCTTGTCCAACATTGTTACTTCTTGTTCTTTTCGTACTCGGCGATGATCGGCTTCGCGATACGGAAACAGTCGACCCCGGTCGGCGCACCGCAATAGATCATGATCTGGGTCAGCGCAGCGCGGATTTCATTCGGCGTCAGACCGTTGTTGAGCGCGCCGCGAACATGGGTGGCGAATTCTTCCATCTTGCCGAGACAACCGATCATGCCGAGGTTAAGGATCGAACGTTCGCGCGGCTTGAGCGTATCGTCGCCCCACGTCTCGCCCCAGCAATACTCGGTGAGGACGCGCTGAAAGTCGCGGTTGAAGTCGTCGACATTCTGCATCGCCTTATCGACATAAGCGTCGCCGAGAACCTGGCGGCGCATTTTCATACCGATGTCGTAGCGTTTCTGATCCATGGCGTTCTCTCCCTAAAACTTTATTCTTCGGCCGGGCCGCCCTTCCAACGTTTGACGATGCCGGTATCGATGCCAAACAGGTCGAGCAGCCGGCCAACGGTATGATTGACGATGTCGTCGACCGATTTCGGACGGTTGTAAAAAGCCGGCACGATCGGCGCGATTACGGCGCCAATATCGGACAACGTTGTCATGGTGCGCAGGTGGCCGCCGTGCAGCGGCGTTTCCCGCACCGCGAGCACCAGTCGACGCTTCTCTTTCAGCACTACATCGGCGGCGCGTGACAGCAGCGACGAAGTAACGCCGGTCGCAATTTCGCTCATGGTGCGGATCGAGCACGGTGCGATCACCATGCCCATGGTCGGGAAGGAGCCGGAAGAAA
Source organism: uncultured Alphaproteobacteria bacterium (assembly GCA_963807565.1). Classification (GTDB taxonomy): domain Bacteria; phylum Pseudomonadota; class Alphaproteobacteria; order Rhizobiales; family Xanthobacteraceae; genus BOG-931. The sequence goes on from CAWECH010000002.1 coordinate 107,560, forward strand.
TCGCGGCGCCAATATCGCTGACCGGGTAGCTTACGGTCGCCAGCGCGCGGATATCTTTTGCCTTGAGATCCGTCTCGTAGGCGAGAGTCATCTCCGCCGACTTGCTCATCACGAGATGGGTCTCAATGTCGGTTTTGCGCAGCACTTCGAGTATCCGCACGCCATAGAGCGTGCCGGACGCACCCGATATGCCGACAATGAGCCGCGCCGGAGTTTTGGCCATTTAGGTCCTCTTGCCTTTCAGCGCAGGCTTTTTGCCATGGGACGGCGGTACGCACCAGCCGGTCGGAAACGCCGGTAAATGCGGCTCAAATCGCGCTATTAAACCCGCCGATCAGTACATCGACGGCCGGTTTTGGGAAGCTTTTGGCTATCGCACTTTCTAGCGCGTCAACGTTGGCGCGGGCAGCTTCTCGTTGCGGCGCCGCTTTACCAAGCGGCCCCGACTTGGTGAATTCGTATAGCGCTTCCTGCTGCAAACGTTCAGCCTCGAGCTCGACAGCCTTGACCTTGTCGCGGAAGGCTTCTTGCCGCTTCGGATCGAGCAATGTCGCCGCGCCTTTTAATTTCCGCCGGGTGTCGCGGATCGGAATGATGGTCAGCTCCCGCCAGCTCTTCACCTTGCCGTCGAGGTTCTTTACCTCATCTGCAGTAAGCTGCCGTCCGTCGGATGCCAGCCAGAACAGATACAACAGGAGATTGACGTCGACACCGCAATCGTCCTGAAGCTTGATGCAGGCATCGGACACGCCGGCTTGCTTGTAAAAGTGCAGAGAGAAGCGCCAGAACGGCGTGATCTCGGATTTTGTCTCGCTCATTCTGGCTCCGGAAAGTTACGCGGCTGACAACCGTTCATATGCGCCAGCCGCACGCAACGCCATGACGATACGCTCGGGCGTCAGTGGTGTTTCGCGCGAAATGAACGCTGAACGGCGACAGCGCATCCTCGATGGCGCTGATGATTGCTGCCGCGGCCGGAATGGTGCCGCCCTCACCCGCACCTTTGACGCCCAGCGGGTTCATCGGATTGATGGTTTCGACATGGGCGATGGCGCAGGTCGGCACATCGGTCGCCATCGGCAGCATATAGTCGGCAAACGTTGTGGTCAGCGGCTGCGCGTTCTCGTCGTATTGCATCCACTCCAGCAGCGCATTGCCGATGCCATGAGCGACGCCACCTTGCACCTGGCCATCGACGATCAGCGGATTGATGACGCGGCCGCTGTCGTGGGCGACCGTGTAACGCAAAACCTTGACGCCGCCGGTCATGATGTCGACCTCGACTTCGACAACGTGGGTGCCGGAGCAATAAGCGGCCTGTGACGGCGTGTAGTAGGCCGTGTGTTCAAGCCCCGCGGCCTGGCCCGCCGGGAACGACACGCCGGGAATGCCCTGGGCCAGCCGCGCCAGCTCGCCGAAGGTAATCGTCGGCCGGTTGCCTTTGCCGCCAATGCCTTGCCGTCATCAAGGTCAATGTCGGTCTCTTCGACGCCGAGCGTCCGCGCAGCGAGCGATACCAATTGTGCGCGGACGTTCTGGCCGGCCAGCAATGCCGAACAGCCGGCATTAACGGCCTGGCGGCTGGCGAAAGCGCCGACGCCTTGCGCAATCGCGGCGGTGTCGCCGATTGTCATGACGATGTCTTCCAACCGGCAACCGACTTGCTCGGCCACGATCTGTGACAGCGTGGTGCGCGTGCCCTGCCCTTGATTGGTCGCGCCGGTGGCGACGGCGACTTTCCCGCTCGGCAGAACGCGCACGGTAACGCCCTCGAACGGACCAAGCCCGGTGCCCTCGACGTAATTGCCGATACCGATGCCGATGTAACGGCCTTCATTAAGCGCTTCACGTTGCCGCTGGCGAAAACTTTCGTAGTTGCGCCTCTGCAAGCGCGGTCGCTTGCCCGCGCGGGTAATCGCCGCTGTCATAGATCAGCGGTTTGCCGTCACGGAAAGTCAGTCCGACCGCATAGGGCATCTGCTCCGGCTGGATGAAATTGCGCCGGCGCACCTCGGCGCGATCGAGCTGAAGCTCCGCAGCGACGCGATCCATCAGCCGCTCCATCGCGAACACCGCCTGCGGGCGGCCGGCGCCGCGCACCGGCGTGGTCGGCACTTTGTTGGTCAGGATCACGGTGGTGTCGAGCTGGTAGGCCGGAATGACGTAAGGGCCGGGCACCGTCGCCGCCGCGATGTAAGGCATGATCACGCCCCACGGCACGAACGCGCCGGAATCGTGCAACATGCGGCCGCGTAGCCCGAGGATCTTCCCCTCGGCATCGACGGCAATGGCGACTTCCCAATACTGATCGCGCTCCTGCGTGGCGCACAGGAAATGCTCGCGGCGGTCTTCGATCCATTTCACCGGGCGGCCGAGCTTCAGGGCCACGGCGGGAATAACAGCCTCTTCCGGATAGAAGATCGCCTTCGGGCCGAAGCCACCGCCGACATCCGGCGCGATCATGCGGATCGAACTCAAGCTCGCGGCCAAGCAGGTCGGCCATCATGCGGCGGCCGATATGAGGGGTCTGCGTTCCAGACCATACCGTCAGCAGATCGGACGCCGGATCGTAATTGGCGAGCACCGCACGCGTTTCCATCGCCATGCCGCCACCGCGGTGCTGCCAGATATCTTCCTCGAAGACGTGCGCCGCGTGTCGCAAACGCGGCATCGGCGTCGCCGTAGGCGAGCCTGAACATTGAGGCAATATTGGTCTTGAGCGAGGCGTGAGCGCTGGGCGCACCCTCGGCTATGGCGGCGCGGCAATCGCTCGACGCCGGGAAGCACGTCATACTGAACGGCAACCGCGGCGGCTGCGTCTTCCGCGATGTAACGCGTGTCGGCAATCACGACCGCAACCGTCTGCCCGACATAACAGACTTCGCGGCGCGCCAGCGCATGCTGGGTGCAAACCGCGCTGATCGACGGATTGGGCAGCAGCATCGCCATCGGCTGACTGCGCATCGGCTCCGGCAGGTCGTCCGCGGTAATCACGGCGTGGACGCCCGGCATCGCCAGCGCCGCCTTGATGTCGATGGATTGCAGCTTTGGCGTGGGCGTAAGGCGAGCGGACAAAACAGGCGTGCAGCGCATTGGCGACCTTGATGTCATCGACAAAACGCCCGCGGCCGGCAAGCAGAGCCGGATCTTCAAGCCGCGTAACGCGCGCGCCGAGCTGCTTCGCGCTCATACGCCGCTTCCGTTGCGCAGGCGTTGCGCCGCATCGAGCGCGGCTTTGACGATGCCGGCATAACCGGTGCAGCGGCAGAGGTTTCCGGTGAGCGCTTCACGAACTTCCTGTTCCGTGGGATCGGGCGTTTCGCGCAGAAGTTCAGTGAGCGTGACCAGCATTCCCGGCGTACAGAAGCCGCATTGCAGACCGTGATTATCGACAAAGGCCTGCTGCAACGGCGAAAGACCGTGCTCCGGTGTCAGGCCTTCGACCGTGGTTACCTCGCAACCGTTGGCCTGCACCGCAAACATCAGGCACGAGCGCGCCGAGTGGCCGTTCACCAGCACGGTGCATGCGCCGCACACGCCGTGCTCGCAGCCGAGATGAGTACCGGTCAGTCCAAGCTCATGGCGCAGAAAATCTGCCAGCGTCAGACGTGACTCGACGAGGCGCGCATGCGCCTTGCCGTTGACTGTCACGCGCGTCGGCTTTTTGCTCATGCGCCCCGCACTTTACACAAGCTTCGGCACATCGACGCCGGCGCGCCGCGCCGCGTCGGTGAGCGCGCGGATGCTCAGAACCTGCGCGAGGTGCCGCCGGTAATCGCCACTGGCGTGGATATCCGAAATCGGCTCGACCAGCCACGCTGCTGCCGCCGCCGACCGGATCAGCGCCGCATCCAGCTTCTGGCCTAACAGCCGTACTTCCGCCGCTTCGACACGGGTCGGCGACGGCGCGACACCGCACAGCGCCAAGCGACGCCTGTTGCACGATGCTATCGGCGCCGACAACAAGCAATGCAGCCGCGCCAGCCAGCGCAAAATCGCCATGGCGGCGCGCGAATTCATGGAAACCATAGCCATGGCCGTGCCGCCAGATCGGAAAATCGATCGCGGCAATCATTTCGTCGGACGCCAATGCTGTCGTCATGAAGCCGACGGCAAATTCGCGAAACGGCACAGCACGAAGCCCGCGCACGCTCGCAATGTGCACCACGGCATCGTAGACCGCACAAACCGCCGGCAGTTCGGCGGCAGGATCGGCGTGCGCAAGACTGCCGCCGATGGTGCCGCGATTGCGCGTCTGCCGATGGCCCACATAGCGCAGCGCTTCCACCATCAGCGGACAGTGCTTCGCGACATCCGGCGGACAGCTCAAGCTCGCGCTGACGGGTCATGGCGCCGATACGCAACTTGCCATCTGCCGCGAGAATACCGTGCAGGTCTTCAATGCCACCGACATCGACCAGATGATCGGCGACGACGTAGCGGAAATTCATCATCGGCACGAGCGACTGACCGCCGGCGAGAATCTTCGCGTTTGGCAGCTTTGCCAGCAGGTCGGCGGCTTCCGCGAGTTGCCGCGGCGCGTGATAATCAAATGGTGCCGGCTTCATTATTGGAGACGCAACACAACAAGGACAAGGGCAACCACCCTAAAGGGCGGCCCCTCGATGCACAACGGCGAACTGGAAGAGGTAGGCCGCTACGCGGTCTTCATTCCGAGATCCGCCATTTCCTTGGCGTAAGCCGGGTCCATACGCGACGCCGCGCCGTGCTTGGCTAGCTCAGTCGCGAACAGACGCCGTATTTCCGGCTTCTCGTCGATATAGTCGAGCTGGTCGCCGCCGACGCGCTTGCTGATCCAGGCCTTCGGTACGCCCTGCGCGTTGCGAATTGCGACGCCCTCATGCTTGAACGCAAGATAGCGTGCCGGCGTGCTGCCCGTGTTGAAATGCTGATGCATCCACATGTTCGGCGGCACGATCATGGTGCCGAGTTCCCAATTGAATTGCTGCGGCTCCTCGCCCTCCGGCCACATCAGCGAGAAGCCCATCGCCCGACAGTACGATCACGTGCGCGCCCGGTCCGTGCGCATGCGCCTTCTTGTAGGTACCGGTCGGGAACTGCGAGATGTGGCTGTTCAACGAGCTTTTGGCCATGTTGAAGCGAATATGGCCGCCGCCCGCACCTCGCTCGGTTGCCGTAATCAGTGGAATGTTGACTGCATCCGGCACGAAATTGGTAGTCAGCAGGAAGCCCTTCTGTTCGCCCTTTGAGGCGAAATAATCAGGCTCGCCGGCGAAGCGATCCTTGAAGTCGTATTTGGTGTTGAAGATGTAATCGACATCCTCATAGAGATTGATGATCGGCGGCGCATTGGTCACCGCCACATAACGCGCCGGTTCCTTGCCCGACCCGTTGAAGTGCTGGTGGTGGCAATTGAGCGGAATGGCGAACAGCGCGCCTTCTTTCCACTCGAAGGTGATGCGGGCGCCGGCATCGTTCCACACCGTGGTCGAGCCGCGGCCGCTCAGGACCATGATCATTTCTTCGTAGAGCTGCCGGTGCGGCGCCAGACTCTTGCCCGGCGCGATTTCCATCACGTAACAGTCGTTCGAGGTGCGCGAAGCATCGTGATTGAGGAAAACTGCGTTGCCGCCGCGGCGCGCCCAGGGCTTCAGGTCAATCGTGCGCAGGTTTTGCACATAGAATGACGGGACAATGTCGAGGCCTTCGGCCTTCACCCAGCGGGTGTATGGCGTTTCCTTCTCAGCCTTGAACTTGCTGGCAAATTCCTCGGAAACGACGGCATCTTTGGCCATTTGGCTCTCCTTATTGGTGTGTTGGCGACAAAATCGCGCACTTTGCCGCGAAAATCCAGATGCACTGGAAGCTTAACGCCAGTGCGATCACTGCTCCACTTTCAAACCCGCAGCCTTGATGATCGGCCACCAGGTTTCAATGTCGGCCTTGCGTAAGGCCTCCAGCGCCTCGGGCGTGGTCTGTATCCGGCATATCGAGGCCCATCTCGACGATCTGCTTGTGGAAGACCGGATCAGCCATGGCCTTAACGGCTGCTGCATTTAGCTTGGAAATTATATCCGGAGGCGTGCCTTTCGGCGCCCACAGCGCATTCCAAACCGAGACATAAAATCCCGGCAGGCCGGTTTCATCGACGGTCGGAATTTCCGGCGCGGATTCCATGCGAGACTTTGCCGTCAGGGCGTACGCCCGAATCTGTCCGTTGCGCACCAGCGGCAGAAAACTGCCGGTCGCCGTGCACATGAAATTGATCTGGCCGCCGAGCAAGTCCTGCATCGCCGGCGCACCGCCGCGATACGGCACGAACCGCCATTTAACCCCAATGCGGCTTTGCAAGGAGGAGGCCGCAAAGATGCTGCGCCGTGCCGGTGCCGACGGTGCCCTGCAATACCTTGTCAGGATTGTCCTTGATCCACGCTATTAACTCCGGAAGCGTCGTCGCGGGTACGCTAGTGGGCGTCACCATCAGGAACGGATAGCTCGGCAACAGAATGATCGGCGCGAAATCCGTGGAGGGGTCGTACGGAAGCGCCATTGTTGCCGGCGTGGCAACAAACGCTTCCGAATTACCGAGCAGGATCATGTAACCGTCAGGATCGGCTCGCGCGACGCGCGCCGCTCCAATGGTGCCTGAGGCCCCACTGACGTTCTCAACAATGACCGGTTGCCCCAACGTGTCTTTCATCCGGTCGGCAAGGAGCCGAACAACATTGTCTGTCACCCCACCGGCAGGATAAGGCACGATGATTGTGATCGGTCGCGACGGCCAGGTTTCCGCGCGGATCGCTAGCGGAACGACCGACATGGCAAGCAACGCAACGGTGAAAAGCAGCTCGCCGATGCGCCTCATGCCTTAAATCCTCAAATGAACCTATCGCCGCGTTGGCTCAGAGTGGTCGTGATGCTGATCATGACCATGGTGATGATCGTGGCCATGATGGTGGTGATCATGAGAATGGCTGTGACCGTGCGCGTCATCATGATCATGATCGTGGTGGTGGAGGCGCTGGCGTGGCCGCGGTCCCCGCGGGTCTTCATTGAAGACAAGCGATTTGATGGTGACAGGCACGGTATATGACGGCATGCGAATGCGGCCGAGGTCGATGTAGTCGAAATCCCAAAGCACGACGCCGTCGATAACCAGCAATCTCGCTTTCGACATTAAGTTCATCGCGCAGGATGTGTCCGAGCGTTTGCGCCACATCGCCGTCGAGCATGATGTAAAGCGGCAATTTCTTCTCGATACGATCGGCAAGACCGCGCTTGATACCTTCAGCAAAAGCGGCGAGCCGCTCGTAAGCCGGCATCCCGGTCCAGCGTAGCGCCAGCGCAATCTCGTGTTCCGCATCCGGCGATATCAAATGCCGTCATATGGTTACGGATCACCTTGGCTAACTTGTCCGGATCGATCTTCTCTTCGCAGACGAACGGCGGCAGCAGGACCTGCAGATTCCGCCGCGGCAACAGCACACCCGGCGCCGAGATATAGCTGGTATTGCCGGAGAGCTGCACGCTGTATTCGGACGCGCCGAGCGCCGTGGCACGGATACATTCGCCGGCCGGCAGGACGGGCCATGGAAATGCTCCACGCTCTATGCGTTCGCGGATCGCACGACCGAGCCTCGGGCCCATATCGCCGAAGTCACGGGTTTCCCGCTCATAGATGTATTCGGCAACACCGCCCGAGAACATCGCACCGTCGATCTGTCCAAGATCCGCGATCTGATCGGTCAGATAAAGGTGTTCGACGTCGTGCGGCATAGGCTTGGCAGTCAGCGCAGCGACCAGCGTGTCCGCCATAACGTCAGCAACTTTTTGCAAGTCAGCAACATCGATCGTGTCACCACGATTCCAGGTAAAGCCGGCGCGCTTTGCGTGATGCTTGCCAGCCGGATCGAGCCGCGCGACCTTGCCGTCTTCGACCACCTGCAAGCGGCCGCCGATATGAATGGCCGCGGTGGCGATCACCTTGCCCTTCTCGACCAAACCGAGCTTGGTGGTGCCGCCGCCGATATCGATATTGAGAATGCGCTTGTTTTCGTCACTGGAAACACGCGCAGCACCCGAGCCGTAGGCGGCAAGCATGGACTCCATGTGATGGCCGGCTGTCGCCGTAACGAACTCACCGCCCTGCTCGGACAATATCGCGGCGATGCCTTGCGCGTTCTCGCGCCGTAACGCCTCGCCAGTGAGAATGACCACGCCGGTATCGATCTGATCGGGCCGGAGCTTTGCCGCGTTATAGGCGTCGTCGATGATAGCGCCGAGGCCGGCGTCGTCGATCCGCTCCTCGCTCTGATAGGGCGTCAACGCCACCGGCGACTGGAACAGCGTTTCGCGCGAGACGACGTAATAGCGGCTGGTGAGGTCTTCCCCCATCCGGCGCATGTTCACCCTGGAAAAAATGACCTGGGTGCCGGAGGAGCCGATATCGATACCGACCGTCATCAGCGAGACGAAATCCTGCCGCCAGAGCGGATTGTCCTCCAGCGGGACGTCGTCGTTCTCGAAATCGTAGTCGTGATCGTGATCGTGATCGGAATCGCCATCGTGCTGGTGGACGATGTTCTTCCCATAAAGGTGGTCGGTAAGGGTATGCCCCTTATTCTTGTTCTCTTCGGAATCGGACATTTACGGCCCTCTGGCGCGGCAGGAAGTCTTCTTCCCGCGCCGGTGCGCGCGCGTCAATGCCACAACTTGGGACGAGCCATGACTGCTGAGGCGCCGCTACTGAAGGCGGCGAGTGAAGAGGGTCGATTAGTCGCAGGGAGACGACGCAGAGCCGTCGGCGATTCTATTCCGCGCTGGAGTCGTCCTGATGCGGAACGACACTGCCGGCCGCGAGCAGGAACCACGCCAGGAAAATGTACCAGGCTGGATGTCCGGTGAGAGCCGGAATTGGCAACGAGATCGGGAACGCAGCCAACACGCCGAGCATTGCCAGGCAGCCGGTAATGACAAAAAGAGCAATATTGGGCGCGTAGAGTTTCATCGTGACTGCCTCTGGATGCAATCTCGTCAGACTCTGGCGCAAGATTGCGCCGCAAATTCTTAAAATTCAAAAACGGTCGAGGACGTGAACGATGCAATCACCACAAAACAGCTGTGGTTCTGCGCGTCACGGTAAAGACATCATTAAGCAACGCGCCGGATCGGTAACCACCAGATTTAAGCAGCCAATAAGATTTTTGAACTAGGAATATCCGCGCGTTATGGAGCGCCAGACAATGCGACTTATCATCAAGTTCCTAAAAGACGAAAGCGGCGCGACGGCGATCGAATACGGCCTGATCGCGACCGGCATCGCGGTGGCCATCATTCCGGTGATCACGGGCCTTGGCAGCAAGCTCAAGACCACGTTCACGTCTATCTCTTCATCGCTGCGATAAGAGACCGCGCGACCGCGTTCAAACGCGAATAACGATCTTGCCGAAATGCGCGCCTGAAGCCATGTGCTTGTAGGCCGCCACAGCATCATCGAAGCCAAACACCCTATCGATCACCGGCTTGATCTTGTTGGCCGTGATCGCGGCATTCATCGCTTCGAACATTTCCGTCGAACCGACCGAAATACCCTGCACATTGGCACGCCGCGCCAAAATGAGACTCGGATTGAGTTCCGTGGCGGCTCCGCTCAATCCGCCGATCATGCTGATCTTGCCGCCAATGCGGATCGCGGCAAACGATTTGGCTAAAGTGCCCTGGCCCCCAACTTCGACGACATGATCGACACCACGCCCGCCGGTGAATTCGACCGCCGATTTTTCCCAATCCGGCGTGGTCTTGTAGTTGATGGTATGCGCAGCACCCATTGTCCTGGCGCGATTGAGCTTGTCATCGCCCGACGATGTTATGATCGCGGTGACGCCCATCGCGTGCGCAAACTGCAGGCCAAATACCGAAACGCCACCCGTGCCCTGCAGCAGCACACTCTGGCCGGCAATCAGACCGGCATGCCGCACCATCGCATGCCACGCCGTCAAAGCAGCGCAGGGCAACGTAGCGCCCTCCTCGACCGAAAGATGCGCGGGAATTTTGACGACGCCGTCTTCTTCCAGCACCGCGTATTCGGACAACATCCCGTCGATGCTGCCGCCGAGCGCGCTGGCCTGGACGGTCTGGCTCGGCTCGCCGCCGCTCCAGCGCTGAAAGAAATTTCCGGCAACCTTGTCGCCGACTTTTACGCGCGTCACACCCGCGCCGATTTCGACAACTTCGCCGGCGCCATCCGATAGCGGAACCACCTTGTCGCGAACCGGCATGCGGTAAGTGCCGCGCACAATGCCGAGGTCGCGAAAATTCAGCGAACAGGCGCCGACCTTCACCAGCACCTGGCGGTACTGCGGCTTTGGCTGCGGAAGATCGACTTTGACCAGAGCTTCGATGCCGGCGCCACCCTTCGGCAATTGATAGGCACGCATTCGCAATCCTCCACGATCTTTTTTTGATTTAAGCCGATAAAATCAGATCAGGACGCCGGCGTCACGCTCACCGACACGCCCATCCGCTGTCCGCCCGATCCGACAATAACGCCGTCAACCGGAGCAACGTCGGTATAGTCGCGGCCGATCGCGAGCGTGACATGATCCTCTTCAGCGAGGATCGCATTGGTGGGATCAAGCCCAATCCAGCCGATCGTCGTGCCACACCAGAGCATGACCCAGGCGTGCATGGCTTCGCTGCCTTGCAGGCGCGACGGATCGGTCGATGGCGCGGAGCGGAGGTAGCCGCTGACATAAGCCGCCGGCAGACCGATACCGCGCAGACCGGAAATCATAATGTGTGCGAAATCCTGACAGACGCCGCGGCGCAATGCGAACGACATCGGCGGCATTGTCGTCACCGTGGTCGCGCCGATCTCGTAGGTGATATCGGATTTTAATCGGCCGATCAGCTCGATCGCAGCGTCGAGAATTGGGCGGCCCGGCGTAAAACTTTCCCGAACATAGTCTCGAATCTCCGGGTCGAGCGACACCATGCGGCTGGGAAACAGAAAATGGGCAGGCGAAAGCGGCCCGATATCGCTGGTCGCAAACGCCTCCTCGCGAACCGTTTCCCACTCGGGAGTAGACGACGGCTCCGGAATCGGTGCGGCATCGACGGCAAGCCGCGCCACAAGCTTTACGGTCAACGTGTCGTGCGGCTCCTCGACTTCGATCCAGGTAAGACGGTTACCGAAAAAATCCTGACCTTCGCGCCGATACTTGGGCTCCGGTACGATCTGCAGCGCCGCCACATGGACACGTTCGCCATCGCGCGTGATCGGCGTCAGACGCAGAACGTGGCGGGCATGCGCGACCGGCGAAGCGTAACCGCAAGTCGTGGTTTGCCGCACATCGTAGATCACGCAAGCGCCTCCCATACCGCGTCGGAACGCTCATTATTGGTGAGATAAGCGGCGCTGATCGCGTCGGATAGCTTCATCAGCGAATTCTCAATATCGACGACCATAGCGTCGGTAATTTTTGCGGCATCGGCCGTACGCAGCCCGGTAGCAATGGAGGCTGCAATCTGCTGCACCGGCGACAGTCTTCCGGTCGAGTTTTTTCTCGGCAGAGCGCCGAGATGCGTTTCGATACGATCGAGCTGGAAGATGACGGACCGCGGATTGTTTGGGTCAAGCATGACAAGATCAATCACCGGCGCCAGCGCGGCGATCATTACGTAACGCTGCCGGTAGCTGATCTGGCTGTCGGCGAGCTCAAGGAGCAGGTCCAGACCGCCGTCCGGCGCGTTCTTCTCCGCAAAAGCCCGCACCAGGCGGCAGGTCAACAGTGCGCGTTCGATGCGGCGGCCAAGTTCGAGAAAACGCCAGCCGGCAAGCTGGGTCATGTTCTCCTGAGCGAGGCCGGACAATGAGGAGATGATGCGCAGAGCCGCCTCGACCCGTTCGGCGATGATGCTTTCGGAGGGGCCGGGCGGCAGCGGCCCCGTGATCATAATGGCAAGATCGTTGATGGCGCGCCATGCATCCGGCGAAAATCGGTCACGGATGACGGAAGCCGCCGAACGCGCCGAGCGGGTGAGAAAAGGCAACGAGCCTGCCGCATCGCCGCGCGTCATCACCGCCCGTGCAATCAGCGTTGCTGACGCACCCGAGGTATCGCCGGTGATTGCATCCCAGGCGCCCAGCAGCGATCCGAGGCTGGCAATGACCGGGGCTGCAGCGTCGTCAGCTTCAGCGCTGCGATTGATCACGGCGCGCACCAGCCGCAATGTCGCCTCGGCACGTTCGACGTAACGCCCGACCCAGAACAGGTTGTCCGCGGCACGGCTGGGCAGCAAACCGCTGGCGCGCTGCACCTGCATACGCTCGGGTGTCGGCAGCAATGTCGTTTCGCCGACCGGCCCGTGGGTCAGCACCCAGGCGTCGGCGGTCGCCGCACCGCGCTGCAACGTCACCGCACGCGGATCGGCGCTTTCTGCGATACGCACAAAGCCGCCGGGCATGACCTCCCAGCGCTCGCCAACCTTGGCGAGGAACAGCCGCAACGTGAACGGCCTCGGTTGCAAATGACCGTCATGCCATACCGGAATGCTTGAAAGCGTCACCGCCTCCTGCACGACGTAATCGACACCGCGGTCGCGGATCGCATTCACCAGCGCCTGCCGCTGCGCGCCGTCGAGCCTGCCGCCGAAAATTTCGCTGCCCAGCCGGCCATCGGCAAAGGACTCCGTGAAGGCCGGCGCCACAACCATGCTGTCAAGCTTCCCGATCATTTCCTCGCGCACGTCCGCGCGACCGAGCCACCAGGTCGCGACGTTGGAAATTTTCAGGTCTTCGCCAAGCACGGCCGGGGCCAGTGCCGGCAGAAAGGCCAGCATTGCGCGCGCCTCAACCAAGCCCGCGCCGAGCGAATTGACGATCACAACCTTGCCATCGCGCACGGCCTGCAACAGGCCGGCGACACCCAGCCGCGACGCGGCGTTAAGCTCAAGCGGATCGGCGAAGTCGGCATCAATGCGGCGCAGCAGCACCTCCGTGCGCCGCAGTCCCGACACGGTGCGGATGAAAACGCCATCATCGCGCACGATCAGATCTTCGCCGTCCACCAGCAGCAGGCCGAGATAGCGCGCGAGATAGGCGTGCTCAAAATAGGTCTCGTTCATCGGCCCCGGCGTCAGCAGGCAGGTCCGCGCGTCGTCCTGCTTGTTCAGCGCGAATAATTCGGCCTGAAACGCCTGGAAAAACGGCGCGACGCGTTCGACGCGGGTGGTGCGATAGATGTCGGGAATGGCGCGCGACAGCGCGAGGCGGTTTTCAATGGCGTAACCGGCACCCGATGGCGCTTGCGCCCGATCATTGAGCACCCACCAGTGGCCATCGGCGCCGCGGCCAACGTCAACCGCGTAGAAGCGCAAATGCGCTCCGCCGGGCGGCGCAACGCCAACCAGCGGACGCAGGAATTCTGGATTGCCGGCGACCAGCGCCGCAGGCAGCCGGCCTTCCGCGGTCAGCGTCGCCGGGCCATAGGCATCCTCCAGTACGGCTTCGAGCAATTGCGCGCGCTGAACCAAGCCGGCCTGCAATTCCGTCCATTCGCTCGGCTCGATAATGAGAGGGACATGGCTAAGGGGCCATGGCCGCTCGATCCCGGCGGCATCCTCATAAACGCGATAGAACACGCCCGAGTCGCGCAAGTACCGGTCGGCAGCAGCAAAGCGGCGATTGATTTCATCGTCACCGAGCGCTGCAAGCATCGACAGGAATGGCCGCCAGTGCGGCCGCACGCGGCCTTCGGCATCCATCATCTCGTCGAACACGCCCGGCAGCAGCCGGTAGCCTGAAACGAATCGCTTCAGGCCGGCGTTCGATTGCTCAGCGGAGCTGTCGAGTTGCATCGACATGATGGATACTTAATACGGCCGGCGGAGGTCCAGCGTAAGCGGGTATTCCAGTGAACGTTCGGAGCGCGGCACGTCGATTATCCCACCGGTGTAGCCGATACTTTCAAAACGGGCGCGCCGGCGCGCTTCCGCCTCGTAGGAATTGACCGGGAACGTCTCGTAACTGCGCCCCCCGGGATGCGCAACGTGATAGACGCAGCCACCCAGCGAGCGGCGATTCCAGGTGTCGACGATATCGAATGTCAGAGGGGTGTGGGGCCCGATGGTCGGCTGCAACGATCCCGGCAAATCCCATGCCTTGAAACGCACACCAGCGACAAATTCTCCAGATCGCCCAGTGGAAGTCAGCGGCAGTTCCCGGCCATTACAGGTCACGACGTGCCGTTGTTGATTCAGGCTATCGACCTTGACCTGAAGCCGCTCGACCGAGGAATCGACAAAGCGCACGGTGCTGCCCTGCACGGACTCCTCGCCGAGCACGTACCAGGGTTCGATCGCCTGACGCAGTTCAAGTCCGACACCGCCATGGCGCACCGTACCGCAGAGCGGAAAACGGAATTGCCGCTGTGCCTCGAACCACGCCGGATCAAAGGCGTAGCCCGCACCCTTGAGATCATCAAGAACCTCGAGGAAATCCTGCCAGACAAAATGTTCAAGCATGAAGCGATCGTGCAAAGCAGTTCCCCAACGCACCGGTTTACCTTCGAGCGGAGCGCGCCAGAACCAGGCGATGAGCGCGCGAATCAGAAGCTGCTGCGCAAGACTCATCCGCGCATCCGGTGGCATTTCGAACGAGCGGAATTCGACCAGGCCCAGACGGCCGGTCGGGCCGTCCGGCGAATACAGTTTGTCGATGCAGATTTCGGTGCGGTGGGTGTTGCCGCTAACATCGACCAGGATGTTGCGGAACAGCCGATCGACCAGCCACGGGGGTATCCACTCCGAGCGTGCCAGGCCGCGGAACCTTGCTGGCGGCAATTTCGAGCTCGTAAAGCAAATCCTGGCGCGCTTCGTCGATGCGCGGCGCCTGACTGGTCGGCCCGACAAACAGGCCGGAAAACAGATATGAAACCGACGGGCGCCGCAGTGCGTAAAGCACAAGGCTCTTGAGCAGATCGGGCCGACGCAGGAATGGACTGTCAGCTGGATTCAACCCGCCCAGCACGACGTGGTTGCCGCCACCAGTACCAGTATGGCGTCCGTCGAGCATAAATTTATCGGTGCCGAGCCGCGACTGATGCGCGTCCTCGTAACAGCCATTGGTGATCGTGACTGCCTCACGCCATGACGTCCCAGGCTGGATGTTGACTTCGATGACACCGGGATCGGGCGTCACCTTCAACACATTCAGCCGCGAATCCGGCGGCGGTGAATAGCCTTCGACGTGAACCGGCAGATTGAGGTCCGCTGCCGTGGTCTCAATTGTTCCCAACAGCTCAAGATAGTCACCGAGTGTTTCGGTGGGCGGCATGAACACGCACAAATGTCCGTCCCTGACCTCAACAGACAGCGCCGTGCGTACCGCGTAGTTGTTCCCGTTCGATCCGCGATCGAGCACAAGAGTCTCAGGCGCGAGCGGCGGAGCTGTTTCTTGTTCGGTAACCGCCCCCGTGCCGCGGCCAGCCAAACCCCGCGCCATCAGCGGGTGCGTCAGACGCGGATCGGGCAAAGGACGACGCTCTGCAAACGGATCAGCTACCAGGAAAAACGGGTAATCGATCTTGCCGACATAAGGCAGCGATTCCAGCGGCAACCGAAAACCGAGCGGCGAGTCGCCGGGCAGCAGAAAAATCTTTTCACGCCGGGTTCGCCAGATTTCACTGAGCCATCCGGGTTTCGCCTGCGCCGTCCAGCGTTGCAACGGCAGCACGAAGCCAACCGGCTGACCGGCGTGCTTGTCAAAAAGCTTGAGAATGCGGGCGCGTTCGGCCGGGTCATCGATCTTCGGATCGGTCGGATCAATGTTCTCCGGTATAAAACCCTGCTTGAGCAACCAGTCGGCTGGATCCTCGTAAGCGGGCTGAACATAGTCCGATGGGAGGCCCAAGCGGGTGGCAATGCCTTCGGCGAAATGCCGCGCTTCGACGGCTGATGGCTTTTGCGGCGACAACTCGCGCGCGATCAGCCGCTCGTCGCGCCAGACTGGAACGCCGTCACGGCGCCAATAAAGTGCAAAAGCCCAACGCGGGATCGGCTCGCCCGGATACCACTTGCCCTGGCCGTAATGCAGGAATCCGCCGGGCGC
The DNA here is from genome assembly GCA_963807565.1 of uncultured Alphaproteobacteria bacterium. Lineage (GTDB taxonomy): Bacteria > Pseudomonadota > Alphaproteobacteria > Rhizobiales > Xanthobacteraceae > BOG-931. Next base: position 123,650 of record CAWECH010000002.1, read on the forward strand.
GAAACGATCACGCAGGCGGCGGATCAATTCATCGGCGCGTACGCGCTTTACTGGACCAAGCGCGTCGGTGTTCCATTCAGCCGACTGATAATCGTCGATCGAGACAAAAGTCGGCTCGCCTCCCATGGTCAGCCGCACATCACCCGCCGCCAGATCGGCATCGACTTTCTCGCCGAGCGCATCAAGCGCATTCCAGGCCTCATCAGAAAACGGCGCCGTGACGCGCGGCTGCTCGGCGATGCGCGCCACGCTCATTTCATAGGAGAATTTTACTTCCGCCGGCTCAACCAGCCCGGTGATCGGCGCGGCAGAACGATAGTGCGGCGTCGCAGCGAGCGGGATGTGGCCCTCGCCGCACAGCAACCCCGACGTGGCGTCGAGTCCGATCCACCCGGCGCCCGGCAGATAGACTTCGGTCCAGGCGTGCAGGTCAGTGAAGTCGTGATCAGTTCCGGCCGGGCCGTCGAGCGATTGAATGTCGGGCCGAAGCTGGATCAGGTAGCCGGACACAAAACGCGCCGGCATATCGAGCTGACGCAGGATTTGCACCAGTAACCACGCGGTGTCGCGGCACGAACCGGAACCACAAGCGAGCGTCTCTTCAGGAGTCTGCACACCCGGTTCCATCCGGACCAAATACCGGATCGCCTGTTGCAAGCGCTGATTGAGCTCGACAAGAAAATCGACGGTATTGCGCGGCTCGCGCGAAATCGATTGCACAAACTCCTTGAGGACGCGGACCGGCCGGCTCGGGTCCGATAAACGCCCAAAGATCCTCTTGCAGATCTTCGGCGTATTTGAACGGCCACTTATCGGCATAGGGCTCGACGAAGAAGTCGAATGGATTGATCACCTCCATGTCGGCGGTCAGATCGACAGTGATGGAGAATTCCGTCGTCTTTTCCGGAAACACAAAACGCGCCAGCCAATTGCCGTGCGGGTCCTGCTGCCAGTTCACGAAATGCTGCGCCGGCGTCACCTTCAGCGAATAACTCGGAATGCGGGTGCGGCAGTGCGGCGCCGGGCGTAGCCGGATGACCTGCGGGCCGAGGGCGATCGGCCGGTCGTAGGTGTATCGGGTAGCGTGATGAAGCGCGGCCAGGATCGACATACTGTTACGCGTTACGCCTTTGATCTGCTCAATAAATATGCAGTTGCCATGCAAGTTCCGGGCCGTCGATTTGAACGGCCCAGATGCATTTCAGCCTACGCGTTCTACTCGCTCTTTGGCCATGGTCTGCCCGGTGATAGGGTTACCGGAACACCGGCAACAGCACGGTGACGACGGCAACCGCATAGGCGCCGCGAGGGAGAATTTCATGAAGGACCTGATCAAGCAGTATCTCGATCAAGGCATGTCACGCCGGCAGCTCGTTTCCGGATTGAGCGCGCTCGGCATGAGTACCGTCGCCGCGAAAGCAATGGCGCAAAACCTCGCACCGGCTGCTGCAGGACAAACCGCTGCGCCGGCAGCAGCAGCCGCTCCTTCCGCGATCCGTGAAGTCGAAGGCAACGGCGGCCGGCTGTTCGTCGAGCAACTCAAGGCCGCCGGGGTCGAATACATTTTCTTCAATCCATCCACCGGCGACCATCCGATTTTCGACGCGCTAGTCGACGTGCCAGAGATCAAGCTGATCAAAGGCATTCAGGAAGGCGCAGTGGCGGCGATGGCCGACGGCTACGCCCGCGCGTCAGGCAAGACCGGCGTTGTTGTCGTCGCCAATATCGGACTGCCCAATGCGATGACGCAGATGGTCAACACCTGGAAGGACCAGATTCCGATGCTGGTCGCGGTCGCCTCGATCGATCAGGACGCGCTGGGGCGCGACCAGTGGCAAGAGACCGATCATCACGAATTGATGACCGAGCCAATCACCAAGTGGTTCTGGCAAGCCCAATCGACGGCTTCGATCGCGGAAACGACGCGGCGCGGATTGAAATTCGCCTCGACGCCGCCATGCGGTCCGGTTTTCCTGTCGCTGCCAACCAACACGCTTGACGGCCACGCCAAGGCGCAAATCTGGGAGCGCAGCAAATTCGACGTGCCGATGCGTATCCGTCCCGACAAGGACGATATCGAGAAAGCGGCGCGCATGCTGATCGAGGCGCAAAATCCGTTGATCAGCATCGGTGACGAGATCACCTGGTGTCGCGGCGAGAAACAATTGGTCGAGCTTGCCGAGCTGCTTGGCGCACCGGTCGCTGGCGAAGCGCAAAATCTCGGTTACTGGTCGAAGCCGTTTCCGACACGGCACCCGCTCTATATCGGCACAGTGCTGCGCACCATGCGTTTCCCCGGCAAACCCGATGTGTTGCTCAACCTCGGCAACAAATGGGGCGAAATGGCTTCGCCCGGCACGCAGTTGATTTCGATCCGGCTCGATCCGGCAAGCCTGGCCCGTCAGGCGCCAGTCGATCTCGGGATGGTCGCCGATCTGCGGCTCGCTATCGCCGACCTCAACGACGCCATCCGCAGCCTCGCAACGCCTGCCCGTCTCAGCGCCATTGCCGACCAGCGCGCGGCACGGGTGCGCGCATATTCGGCACAGATGGCCGATGCACGGCAAGCAATCGCGCGAGGACTCTCCGACTCGTCTCCGATCAGCATGGAGCGGCTCGGCATGGAGCTAGAAGCCAATCTCGAACGCGACACTTGTTACGTCGCCGACGTCGACTCCGGAAAGACCATGGATCCGCTGATGGCGTTCGGCGGTGACGACAAGCAATATTTCGGCACCGGTCCGAACGTGCTGGGCTGGGGCATGGCAGCGGGCTTCGGCGTGAAACTCGCCCGGCCTGACGTGCCGGTGGTTTCGGTGGTCGGCGACGGCAGCTTCCTGTTCTCCGGGCCGCAGCCGTTGTGGAGCATGGCGCGCTACAAGGCGCCGGTGACGACCATCGTGCTCAACAATCATAGCTACAACAACGAGCGCAATCGCATATGGAATTCAGCCGGGCGGCAGTTTGAAGCCGCGCGCGACATGACTTGTTACAACGGCAGTCCCGATGTCGATTTCGCCAAAGCCGCAAGCGCGTTTGGCGTAGAAGGCGAAACGGTGAAAGAACAGGCGAACCTCAAGGACGCGATCGGCCGTGCCAAAATGGCGTCGGTGGAAGGCCGCCCTTATCTGCTCGACATCCACATCAAGCGCGAGGGCATTGGCGCGATGTCAGAATGGCATCCAGAATTTTCCCTCGCCGACCAGCGCAGCCGGAAGGTGTGACCATGAGGATCGCACTTTCGGGCCTGGTCGCGCTCGCGCTGGCAGCGGTTGCCTCGCCGAGTCTTGCGCAGAACGCCAACCCACTACCTGCAGGCGATGGACGCGAGATCGTCGCGGTGGCGTGTTCGCAGTGCCACTATCTCGGCACGATCGCAAAAATCCGCGACGGTGCCGCCGGGTGGCGGACGTATGTCAACAACATGGTGCTGCGGGGTGCGCAATTAACACCGGCGGAGATCGACAAGGTTGTCGACTATCTGTCGCTCAATCTCGGCCCCGGTGCCAATCTGCCGCCGGCGAAGCCGGTCACTTTGCCCGATGGCGGCGGCAAAAATCTGGTCGAGACCCGCTGCGCGCTGTGCCACGATCTCGAACGTGTGGCGACCGCAAAGCGCCAGAAGGCTGCGTGGCCGATTATCGTCAACAATATGGTCGCGTGGGGCGCCACGGCAACGCCGGACGAAGCCAAGACCATGACCGACTATCTGACGGCCAATTTCGGCTACTAGACTATCTGGCGGCAAATTTCGGCAGCGGGTAAGTTGCCGCCCATGACCGAGAATCTGGCGACATTCATACAGCCGGGCCGCGTACGCCGGCAGATCTACACCGATCCGGCCATCTTCGACCTGGAGATGGAGCGGATTTTCGGCAACGCCTGGATTTACATCGGCCACGAAAGCCAGGTGAAAAACCCCGGCGATTATTTCCGCACTGTCATCGGGCGAAAGCCGGTGGTGCTGGTGCGCGACGCCGAAGGCGAAATCCGAGTCATCCATAATCAATGCGCCCACCGCGGTTCGATGGTCGTCGCCAACGACAAAGGCAACGCCAGCGAATTCATGTGCTGCTATCACGGCTGGACCTATCATCTCGATGGCCGGCTGAAGGCTGTACCGCTACAGCACGGCTATCCGAAAGACTTCGATCCGAACAATCCGAAGACCGCGATGGTGCAGGTGCCGCGGGTGAAGAGCTATCGCGGCTTTGTATTTGCCAGCGAAGCCACGGATGGGCCGGACCTCGAGGATTTTCTCGGCTACATGACGACATCGATCGACGATTTGATCGATCGTGCACCCGATGGCGAGATTGAAGTTGCCGGTGGCGTTTTCAAACATGGCTATGACGGCAACTGGAAACTCTATCTGGAAAACTTGTGCGACGCCGCGCATCCGTTTTTTACCCATCGCTCGTCGATCGACGCGGCGCAGCAACAATCCGACGAAGTCCATACTGATGGGTCCGGCGAGATCGCCGTGCGGCAGATGCGCCAGAATGGCGCACCCTACAGCTTCTGGGAGTCACAGGTCGGCATCTGGACCTATCCGAACGGCCATTCCTACCTCGGCGACTATCACGACAACTCCAAGCTCGTCGCTGCGCTGAAGGATCCGGTATTCCGCGACTACATCGCGGCCATGGAAAAGAAGAAAGGCAAAGCGGAAACAAAGCGTGTCATGGAAGTGCGGCGCTGGAACAGTAACGTGTTCCCGAGCCTGTCGTTCATGAGCCAATTCCAGCAGCTGCGCGTGGTCTATCCGATAGCGGTGAATCGCACGGTCGTCTGCACCTACAACTTTCGGCTCAAGGGCGCGCCGGAGAAGATGTTCCGCAACACCGTCAGCTTTGCCAACATCGTCAACGGCACCGGCTCACTGGTGCTGACCGACGATCTGGAAATCTACAATCGCATCGGCATGGGCCTTTCCAGCGAAGGCGCTGAGTGGATCGAAATCGGACGCGGGCTGCACAGTGACGTGCCCGACGCGCACGGTGGCCGCCGCGGCGTCAACTCCACCAGCGAGGTCTATATCCGCAACATGTTTGACGCCTGGCTCGGTTACATGACCGATGGCCATACGGCGATGCGCGCCGCCTCCTGATGGCACGAAAGCCGAAACGCGCAAGGCGGCCCGCCGCTCCGCGGCGGCAACGTTCGCGTTTGTTGCGATCGACGGTCGGCGCTGCCGCGCACACACTGGATATTCGCCGCTGCGAGCAATTCCTGCTGCACGAAGCGCGACTGCTCGACGACGGAAAGTTTGATGACTGGCTGGCGCTGTTCACACCCGATGCCTGGTACTGGGTGCCGAGCGAGCCGGATCAGGCCGATCCGATCGAGACGGTGTCGCTGATCTATGACGACCGACGGCTCCTTGAGACGCGGGTGCGGCGGCTTGCCAGCCCACGAATGTATTCGCAGGAGCCACGCTCACGCACCAGCCGCATCGTGACCAATGCGACCATCGAAGAAGCCGGCAAGGATGCCTGCACGGTGCGTTCCAAATTCATCATGATCGAATATCGCCGCGAACATCAGCGCCTGTTCGGCGGCACGGTCCTGCACCGCCTCGTCCAGAAGAGCGGACGCATCATGATCGCTTCGAAACGCGTCGATCTCGTCAACTGCGACGCGCCGCTCGACGGAATTACGATTCCGTTCTGACCCGACGCGAGCCTACGAAACAAACTGATTGGTGAATAGGTCTTCGACCGGCGACTTCTTCTGGATGATGCCTTTTGCCAGATAGAAGTCCTGTAGCTTCGCCATCCGCTCCGGATCGACCTCGCCAAGCACTTTCTGTCCTGGATAGATCAGCTTGTCGTAATAAGCGAACGCTTCCTTGACCTGGCCTTCCTTGCCGTTCCACTCAGGCACGAATTTCACGAAGTCTGTCGCGGCCTGATCGGGATTGTCCATGATGTCTTTCATGCCATGCAACGCCGCTTTCACGAAAGCGCGGATCATGTCCGGCTTGTCCTTGATCATCTGATCCGAAGCGGCAATTGCCTGCGCCATGTGCGGAAAGAACTCATCGGTTGGCAGCACCTTCACCGGAACGCCGGCCGCCTCCACCGGTGGAATCCAGTCCGGCACGCCGGCCATGCCAACGGATTTTCCGGTCGCTACCATCTGCCAGACGCCGACCGGGCCCGCAGACTGGATATCGACATCGTCCTTGCTCAGACCCACGCTCGCCAGCAATCCGAGCAGCGCATAGAATGTCGTGTCCTGGTACGACATCACCGTGATCGTTTTGCCTTTGAGGTCTTGCGGCTTCTCGATTCCGGAGTCGGCACGCACCACGAGTTGCATGAAGCCCTTGCCGCCGAACAGCGCGACAATCTTCACCGGCACGCCGTTCTGCCGCACGATGATCGGCGCGTCGGCGACAATGCCGCCGATCGGCACGTTGCCGGCGCCAACTTCCTTGGCGACGTCAACGCCGCCGCGGCCGACGGCAAAGCTTACGTCAAAGCCGGCCTGTGAGAAGTAGCCTTTGCCCTGCGCCAAACGGATCGGTCCGAACGCTGGCAGGATCGGCGGTGCCGGGAACAGATATGTAATCTTGTCTTCTGCTTGCGCTGAGATTGAAAGAGTCCCAAGCGCGAGAGCTGCCGCAGGAGTAGCTTGCAATAGCCGCCGCCGGGTCAATCCGTGTGCATCACCGAACATTATTTCAGCTCCTCTGCCCTATCGGCCAACCCAGCTTTTTGCCACTATAGTTCACATCAATGGGCGGCACGCAATCGGCCCAAATAAAGTTATTTGCTGGTTGATCTGCTAATGCCCGACGTTATTCGTCTCGAATATCGCAATGTGACGATGCGCTTTAAGGAAAGCGGCAGCGGCGGCGCGCTCACAGCAGTGCAGAACGTCAACCTGCGCGTGCGCGACGGCGAAGTCGTTTCTCTGATTGGGCCGAGCGGCTGCGGCAAAAGCACGCTGCTCAATATCGGATCCGGCCTTACCGCGCCGAGCGAAGGCGATGCCTTTGTCGATGGCGAGCGGGTGACAGGGCCCAACGCGCATGTCGCCTTCATGCTGCAAAAAGATTTGCTGTTGCCGTGGCGGACTATCGCCGAGAACGTGATGTTCGGGGTCGAAATCCAGGGCGTGCCACAACCGGAGTGCAAGCGGCGCGCGCAAGCGCTGCTGGAAAACTTCAAGTTGGCGGAGTTTTCCGGCCACTACCCGCATCAGCTTTCCGGCGGCATGCGGCAGCGTGTGGCATTGGCCCGGACGCTCGCCGTCGACCCGCACGTGTTGCTGCTCGATGAGCCGTTTTCCGCCGTCGACGCGCAGACCCGGATGATCCTGCAGCGAGACCTCGCGCAGACGCTGAAGAAAGCCGGCAAGACCGCACTACTCATTACTCATGATCTTTCCGAGGCCGTGACGCTGTCGGATCGTGTTCTCGTGATGAGCCGGCGCCCCGGCACTATCGTTGAAGAAATCACGATCGACATGCCACAGCGCGAAAACCCGATCGCGCGGCGGCACGATCCGAAGGTGAACGATTACGTCGCGCGACTGATGGACCACCTTGGCATCGGCGACGAACCTCTTGAGCAGGCGCAGGGCGCGGCATGAGCGGCGGACCGTCTTCGTCAGTGCGAAACGGTGCGGCGTTCAGCATCGTTCTGCTGTTCGTTTTTCTTGCAGCCTGGCAATGGGGCCCGGGCCTGCTTGGCATTCCAACTTTTATCGTGCCGCCGCTATCGATGGTGGCAAACGAGTTCGTTCACGCCTTCAAATTCGACCATTTGCTGTTTCATACCGCCGTCACCGTCGGCGAGGTGCTGGCCGGGCTTCATCATCGGCAGCATGCTCGGCGCTTTCATCGGCTATGCGCTCGGCATGTCGCCGACGGCGGAACTGGCGCTGTCGCCCTACATCCTTGCGCTGCAGATCGCGCCGAAGGTCGCGTTCGCGCCGCTGTTCATCTTGTGGATGGGCTTTACGGTTTATCCAAAAATCCTGGTCGCGATCCTGATCGTGTTCTTTCCGGTCATGGTCAACGTGCTGACCGCGGTGCGCACCGTCGATCCCGATCTGGTCAACCTCGCGCGCGCGTTCAAGGCATCGCGCTCGCAGATTTTCTGGAAGATCGAATTTCCGACCTCGATGCCGCCGATGTTCGCCGGTCTTCGCATCGGCGCAACACTCGCCGTCGTGGGCGTCGTCGTCGGCGAACTGGTCGGCGGCAATGTCGGTCTTGGCTATCTGCTGACACTCGGCGAGGGACAGGCCGATACGCCAATGGTATTTGTTTCCATCGTCATGCTGACCGTCGTCGGGGGCATTGCCTATCTCGGCGTGATCCTGATCGAACGCCGGGTGCTGCATTATCTGCCGGCGCGAAGCGTCGGCGGAAATCTTTAGGGCATAGTCGCTGCGACACCGGCACACGTGGGCTGCCATGCAAAAAGATGAGTATTCAATAGCAGCGCAGGCGATCAGGATTAGTGAGAACCGCTCAATAAACGATCAAAATTCAAAGGGAGACGAAAATGACCGAGTACAAGTACGAGTGCGTCAAAGTTCGGGTGCATGACGGCATCGGCTGGGCGTTCCTGAACCGCCCTGAAAAACGCAACGCGATGTCGCCGCAGTTGCACTTCGACATGGACGATGCGCTGGCAAAGCTCGAAGTCGACGAAAACGTCAAAGTTGTCGTGGTGAGCGGCGAAGGCGGCAATTTCAGCGCCGGACAGGACCTAAAGCAATTCTTTCGTGCGCTTGAGAAAAACCCGGGCGGCCGCAAGAAAGCGGCCGAGGCGGCCAACCGCTGGCGCTGGGAGCGGCTGTACACTTACGACAAGCCGACGATTGCCATGGTGCACGGCTACTGCGTCGGCGGCGCTTTCATGCAGCTCCTTGGCTGCGACTTCGCCATTGCCGCGGAGAACGCCACTTTCTCACTCTCCGAGGTGAACTGGGGCATCCTGCCCGGCGCGTTAGTGTCGAAGGTCGTTGCCGACATGGTGCTGCCGCGCCACGCACTCTATTACGCCTGTCTCGGCGAACCGTTTGACGGCAAGGAGGCCGTGCGTATCGGCATGATCAATTCTGCGGTGCCGCTTGAAAAGCTCGAAGCCGCGGTGACTGATCTGGCAGAGCGGCTGATGAAAAAAAGCCCCGCAGTGTTGCGTGCGACCAAGCACGCAATCCGGCAGGTTCGCACCATGGACGTGCCACAGGCTTACGATTATCTCGCCGCGAAGGGTCAGGCCATCAAGACCGCGGACAAAGAGGACTCCTACAACACCGGTCTTAGGCAGTTCCTCGATGAGAAAGTCATACAAGCCGACGTTCGAGCCGTTCAAGCTCGGCACGCTGCTGACCGATCAGCGCAAAGGCAAGAACTAACGCAGCGGCAGAGGCGACGCGCACCAAAAAGCGCGCGCCGGACGGAGGAGACGGCCAATGAAATCGACAATCGCATTGCGCAAGATGCCGGCGGGCGCGTTTCTCGCGTTCGCCGCTTTGTCGTTCGCTACCTTGGCGCCTGTCACTGCGCAGGCGCAATTCTATAAAGGCAAAACGATCACCGAGATCGTCAATTATCCGGCTGGCGGTCCAACCGATCTCGAGGGCCGCATCGTCGCGCAGTTCTTGCCGGCGCACATTCCCGGCCATCCGGCGGTGATCGTGAAGGACGTCGGCGGCGCCGGCGGCATCGTCGGCAGCAACGAGCTGGGCGCAGCAACGCCAAACGGGGAAACAATCGGCTTCTTTACACTCGATGTGGTCAGCCAGATTCTCGGCAATTCGGCGCTGAAGATGCCCTACTCCGATTTTGTCTTTATTGCAGGCGTCGAAAGTCCGCTGGTCGTCTATATCCGCAAGGACACACCGCCCGGCATACAAACGCCGGCCGATCTGATGAAGACCAACGGCTTCAAGGCCCTGTCGCTCAACGCCGAAAACAGCAACACCCTCAATATCGATTTGGCGCTGGACCTGTTGGGCGTCAAATATGAGCCCATCCCCGCCTATCGCGGTCTGAAAGAAGTCGAGACAGCGATCCTGCAAAACATCGGACAGGCTGCAAACACATCGCTCTCAGGCTGGGCCGGCTCGGTTGAGCCGACCATGGGCAAGGAAGGCATTATCCTGCCGCTGTATCAGCTATCGCCGCGCAAGGGCTGACGCCTATCCGCGGACCAAAGCGCTGCCGAACATGCAGACCTTCGAGGAGTTTTATGCCTCGGTTCATCCCGACAAGCCGCTGAAAGGCCAACTGAAGTACAAGGCCCTGCGCGCGATCGAAGACCCGCAGCTTGCCATGTTCCGCACGGCTCTGGTGCCGCCGAAGACGCCGGATGAAGCCGTATCAGTGCTGCGCGCGGCCTTTCATTGAAATGTGGAAGGACCCGCAGTTCCTCGCGGCTTATTCCAACATCATCAAGACTGAGCCGATGATGGTCACGGCGCAGGAAGGCCAGCAAGTTCTTGCCGGGCTCGCCACTGTTCCGGATGACGTCAAAAGCTTCGTGGTGAAATACATCGCCGACATGACGGCGAAGTGAGCGCTGCTAGCTCGCTGGCCGAATCTCGCCCTCGCCGCGACGGTCAATGACTGTCCTTCGGGAAGTGCTCGGCGTGCCAATCCGCTTCAAGATTCGGATTGATCTTGCCGTCGACCACGAACACGCCCGGTGAACCTTCCGCAACCCAGGCCTTGAGCGGTTCGAGATCGGCGAGCGTGCGCACCGTCGCGCCGCGCGCACCGAAGCCGCGCGCCACAGCGACGAAGTCGGTATCGGGAAATTTGACGATGTCGGTCGAGAAACCCTGGCGGCCGAAATAGTGTACCTCGGCTGCGTACGACGCGTCGTTATAGACCAGGATGCACAGCCGCAGTCCAAGCCGCACCGCGGTTTCCATATCCGCCATCGACATCAGCAGGCCGCCGTCGCCGGCGCCAAGCACCGCGAGTTTGCCCGGATGGGCTATTGCCAGCCCGATCGCACACGGCAGGCCCAAGCCTACAGACTGGAACGAGTGGCTCAGACACGATGCCCTCGCGTTCGGCACGCGCAGATAACGCGGCACCCAGCCGCAGAAATGGCCGGAGTCGGACGCCACCACGCGATCGTCCGGCAGGATGGCGTCGACCGCCTTGCTCAATTCGCGCGGATCGATGAATTGCGCGGTCGATTCATCGCCGTGCGGATAGTGATGATTGTCGCCGGCGCGGATGCGCTGCCGGATCGCGTCGCTGCGGCGGCCGGCTTTGGTTTTCACGTCGCGCCGGTCGAGTTCTTCCAGCAAGGCTTCGGCGGTGACCTTGGCGTCGCCCTGCACCGCGATCTGCACCGGCATCTGATAGCCGAGCTTGCCGCCTTCGACATCGACCTGCACCAACGTCGCATTCGGCGCGATCAGTTTGCCTTTCTTGGTGGTCCACTGCGTCAGGCTGGCGCCGAACGCAACGATGCAGTCGCTCTCGGCAATCAACTCGTCGGCGATGGGGGACGAGAAGCCGCCGCTAATGCCGACCGACCACGGATTGCCGCGAAAACAATCCATGCCCGCACACCGAAGTCGCCAGCAGCGCACCGATCCGGTCGGCGAGCGCAACCAGATCGTCTTCCGCGCCGGAAATCACCGCGCCCCGGCCGCCAAGGATCAGCGGCCGTTGTGCACGCAGCAGCGCGTCGGCGACCCGCGCGACGGCGTGAGGATCGGGATGCAGCCGCCCCGGGGCTTCCGGCAATTCAAGCGGCGGCAGATTCGACGCCAGCGTGGCGTGCTGCATGTCGAGCGGCAGGCTGAGCACCACCGTTTGCCGGTCGCGCATGGCGCGCGTCACCGCGCGCAGCGCATCCTCGCGCGCCGAGGCGACGGTGTGCAGCCGCTCCGACACCGCGCCGACCGCGCGCACCATCTCGGCCTGCTCGATGTAGAAATTGTTCTTCACCTGGCCGTTCGGCACGTCGCCGGCGAGCACGACAAGCGGCGTCCGGCTTTTTGCCGCTTCGCCGATACCGGTCAGCGCATTGGTCAGGCCGGGGCCGGAGTGCACGCTGACGAGGGTCAGTTCGCCGGTCGCCTTGGCGTAGGCATCCGCCATAGCCGCGGCGTTGCCTTCGTGCCGCGCGGAAATGAGTTCGACCCCGGCTTCGACCAGACCGTGCGTAATTTTGAAATTCGCCGTGCCGAGAAGGCCGAAACAACGCTTGGCGCCATAGCTGGCGAGATCCTTGGCGATGACGGCGGCGACGGTCGGATTTCCACTCATGCAAACTCCCATTTCCGTTAGGATTGTAGGGAGACGAGCAGTGAAAAGGCATTGATGCTTTTGCGCGAGATATATTTTATCATCTACTTTTACGTGTAGAACGACTAAGCGGAGCGCGCGACCATGCTGAAGACGGGCGACCAACATCTCGAATCCCTGCGCGACGGCAGGACCGTCTACATCGGCAAGGAAAAGGTCACCGACGTCACCGCGCATCCGGCGTTTCGCAATGCCGCGCGCTCGATGGCGGCGATCTACGACATGAAGGCGGCGCCTGAAAACCGCGATGCGATGACGTTCGATGAGAACGGCAAGCGCTTCAGCAAATATTTTCTCAAACCGAAGTCGCGGCAGGATCTCGAAGCGCGATCGCTGGCCCATCGCCGCATTGCCGAGATGAGCTACGGCATGCTCGGCCGTTCGCCCGATCACGTCTCGAGCTTCGTCACCGGCATGGCCACCAAGCCGGAAGAGTTTGGCCGCTTCGCCGGCAATCTCACCGCGTATTACGAGCATATGCGCGACAACGATATTTATGCGGCCTACGCGGTGCTGCCGCCGCAGGCCGCGCGCAATCCGGATTTCTATCACCGGCAAAACATGCCGGTGCCGACGTTGCGCGTCGTGAAAGAGACCGACGACGGCGTGGTCGATCTCCGGCATGAAGATGCTCGCCACCGGCGCGGTGTTCGCCAACGAAATCTGGATCGGCAATCTCATCCCGCTGGCGGCGGATCAGGTGGCGGAATCGATCACCTGCGCCGTGCCGTGCAACGCGCCGGGACTGTCGCTGTGGTCACGCAAGCCGCTGGAGCGCGAGTGCGCCAACGAATTCGAAAATCCGCTGGCCTGGCGGTTCGACGAAACCGACAGCATGCTGATCTGCGAAAACGTCAAAGTGCCGTGGGAGCGCGTATTCGTTCATAACGACGCGCTGCTGTCGCGCGTGCGATCTACACCAACACGCCGGGCCATTGCTTCGGCAATCATCAGTCCAACGTCCGCTACTGGGCGAAGATGCAACTCATCGTCGGACTGGCGAGCCGGATCGCGCAGTCGTCCGGCGCCGATCAGGTGCCGGCGGTGCGCGAGACGCTGGGCCGGCTCGCCGCGCTCGAAGCCACACTGGGCGGCATGATCATGGGGCAGATCCAGGGCGCCGAGTCATGGCCGCCGGGATACATGACCTTCAACCGCCGCTTCATGTATGCGGCGCTGAACTGGTGCACGGAAAGCTATTCGTCGATCATCGATATCCTGCGCGAACTGTGCGGCGGCGGCGTATTCCAGATGCCGGCCGACATATCGGTGATGGGCGATGCCGATTTGCGCAAGACGTTCGAGACGTTCTGGAATACGCCGCAGATGCGCGCCGTGGACCGGATGAAGCTGTTCAAGCTCGCCTGGGATCTGGTCGGCTCGGAATTCGCCGGCCGTCATCTGCAATACGAGAAGTTCTATGCCGGGGCGTCCTTCATCGTCCGTGGCCACAACTACGCGCACGCGCCCTGGGACCATTTCCACGGCGTGGTCGACGGATTGCTAAAAAGCTACGACATACCGGCCGAATACGGCTCAGACGCCAAGCCGTAACCGGCCGGATTTATTGGGATAATTCATACTCTGCGAACAACCGGACACTGTTCAAATCACAAGGACCGGATAAAGCTTCATACTTGAAGCTTTAAGCTTGAAATATATTTTGCGCGGAGTCATTATTACGACGCTCCAAGCAGGAAGGCGCTTCGATGAAGATCGCTTGCCTCGGCGGCGGCCCGGCGGGCCTGTATTTTGCGATCAGCATGAAGCTGCGCGATGCCGCGCACGACGTCACGGTGTTCGAGCGCAACAAGCCCGACGATACATTCGGCTGGGGCGTGGTGCTCTCCGACGAGACTTTGCAAAACCTCGCGGCTAACGATCCCGTCAGCGCCAACGAAATCCGCAGCAACTTCGCCTATTGGGACGACATCGCCGTCCACTATCGCGGCCAGAAGATCGTTTCGCGCGGCCATGGCTTTTCCGGAATTGCCCGCAAGACACTGCTGTTGCTGCTGCAACAGCGCGCCCGCTCGCTCGGCGTCGAGCTGCGCTTTCAGACCGAGATTACGCAGTGCGCAGGAACTGGCAAAATCCTACGACCTCGTCATCGCCGCCGATGGCCTGAACTCAAAAACCCGTAACGATCTCGCCGAACACTTCAAACCAGCCGTCGAGCAACGCAAGAACAAGTTCGTCTGGCTCGGCACCCATCAGAAATTCGACGACGCCTTCACCTTCATCTTTGAGGAGACCGAACACGGCTGGATCTGGGCGCACGCCTATCAGTTCGATGCCGACACCGCGACTTTCATCATCGAGTGCTCTGACGAGACCTGGCAGAAATTCGGCTTCGGCGCAAATGAGCCAGGACGAGAACTGCCGCGCCTGCGAAAAGATCTTCGCCAAATATCTTGGCGGTCACAAACTGATGTCGAACGCTTCGCATCTGCGCGGTTCGGCCTGGCTGAATTTCCCGCGCGTGCTTTGCGAAAAGTGGTCTTATGAAAATATCGTGCTGATGGGAGACGCTGCCGCCACCGCGCATTTCTCGGTCGGCTCCGGCACCAAGCTCGCCATGGAAAGCGCCATTGCGATGGCGAACTATCTGCGCTCCGAGCCGAATATGCAATCGGCGTTCGCCAAATACGAGGACGCGCGGCGCACCGAGGTGCTGAAACTGCAATCGGCTGCGCGAAATTCGCTGGAATGGTTCGAGGATGTCGAGCGCTATCTGCATCTCGATCCGGTGCAATTCAATTACTCGCTGCTGACGCGATCACAGCGCATCAGCCACGAGAACTTGCGGCTGCGCGACAAGGAATGGCTCGAGGGCGCCGAAGCGTGGTTTCAGCGGCTTGCCGGCGCCGGCGACAATCTGGTGCGCCGGCCGATGTTTGCGCCGTTCAAACTCCGCGACATGCGGCTGAAAAACCGCGTCGTGGTCTCGCCGATGGCGCAGTACAAGGCCGTCGATGGCTGCCCGACCGACTGGCACCTCGTTCATTACGCCGAGCGCGCCAAAGGCGGGGCGGGCTTGGTCTGCACCGAGATGACCTGCGTCAGCCCGGAAGGCCGCATCACCCCCGGCTGCACCGGCCTCTATACGCCGGAGCACGAAGCGGCGTGGAAGCGCATCGTCGATTTCGTGCATCATGAGACCGATGCGAAGATCTGCTGCCAGCTCGGCCATTCCGGCGCCAAAGGCTCGACCCAACTCGGCTGGGAAGAGATGGATGCGCCGCTGAAAAGCGGCAACTGGCCGCTGATCGCACCGTCAGAGGTGGCGTGGTCACCGGACAACCAGCGCGCTCACGCCATGACGCGCGAGGACATGATCAAGGTGTGCGACCAATTCGTGGCATCCGCGGAAATGGCGGCGCGTGCCGGTTTCGACATGCTCGAAATCCATTGCGCGCACGGCTATCTGCTGTCGTCCTTCATCACGCCACTGACCAATCACCGCACCGATGAGTATGGCGGCTCGCTGGAAAACCGCATGCGCTTTCCGCTTGAAGTTTTTTACGCGGTACGCGCGGTATGGCCATCGGAGAAGCCGATCTCGGTGCGTATTTCCGCCAACGATTGGATCGGCGCCGAAGGCATCGAGCCGCCGGAGGCGGTTGAGATCAGCCGCATGTTGCAGGAAGCGGGCGTCGATATCTGCGACGTGTCAGCGGGACAGACCTCGATCGAGGCCAAGCCGGTCTACGGCCGCATGTTCCAGACCCCATTCTCCGATCGCATCCGCAACGAGATCGGCATGGCGACCATGGCGGTCGGCAACATCTTCGAGCCGGATCACATCAATTCGATCCTGATGGCGGGCCGGGCCGACCTGGTTTGCCTCGCCCGTCCGCATCTCGCCGATCCGTACTGGACGCTGCATGCCGCGGCGAAGCTCGGCGATCACGGCGAGACCTGGCCGCAACCTTATTACCCAGGTCGCGATCAGCTTTATCGGCTGGCGAACGCCGCCGCCGAGACGGGACGCGTGTAGCCATGGTCAGCGCACCGCTTCCAGCTTTGCGGATTGAAAGCGACAGCAAAGCGCGGCTGCGCCTCTGGATCAGGCTGCTGCGGGCCAGCCGGCTGATTGAAGGCGTTGCGCGCGAGCGGCTGAAATCGCAATTCAATGCCACGCTACCGCGCTTCGACGTGATGGCTGCGCTCTACCGCAAGCCCGACGGCATGTTGATGAGTGAAATCTCGCGCTTCCTGATGGTATCGAACGGCAACGTCACCGGCATCGTCGACCGGTTAGTGTCCGACGGCTACGTCGCGCGCGCACAGCGCAACGGAGACCGCCGAACCTCATTCATCACTCTCACGCGCAAAGGCCGTGCTGCATTTGCCGAGATGGCGGCGGCACACGAAAGCTGGGTCGACGAACTGCTCAGCGGCCTGTCCGCGCGTGACGCCGAGCAGATGTCGGCCAAACTGAAATCATTCCGCAGCGACTGGGAGGGCGAAGCATGACCACGATGGCAGGGCTGAAACCCTCGCACTTCCTCTGGCGCATAGATGGCAGCGTCGCGGTGATTCGGCTCAACCGGCCGGAGCGCAAGAACCCGCTGACATTCGAATCCTACGCCGAGTTGCGCGACACATTCCGCGCCCTGGTTTACGCTGACGACGTGCACGCGGTTGTATTCCTGCCGAATGGCGGCAATTTCTGCTCCGGCGGCGACGTTCACGAGATCATCGGGCCGCTCGTGGCGATGGATGCGCCGCAATTGCTGTCGTTCACACGAATGACCGGCGATCTCGTGAAAGCGATGCTTCATTGCGGCAAGCCAATCATCACCGCAATTGACGGCATCGCAGCAGGCGCCGGTGCGATCATCGCCATGGCTTCCGATATGCGGCTCGCCACGCCCGCGGCGCAGACCGCGTTCCTGTTCAATCGCGTCGGACTGGCCGGCTGCGACATGGGCGCCTGCGCAATCCTGCCGCGTATCATCGGCCAGGGCCGGGCGGCGGAATTGCTGTTCACTGGACGCGCCATGACAGCGGAGGAAGGCGAGCGCTGGGGTTTCTACAACAGGCTCGTCGCCGCCGACGTGCTGGAACACGAGGCAATGACGCTGGCGCGCCGCATCGCATCAGGGCCGACCTTCGCCAACGGCATCACCAAGACGCAGCTTGTCGCCGAATGGTCGATGGCGCTCGACGATGCCATCGAGGCCGAAGCACAGGCCCAAACGATTTGCATGCAAACCAAGGATTTCGAGCGCGCCTACCGCGCCTTTGTCGCCAAGCAGAAACCGGTATTCGAGGGCAATTAGTGGCCGACACATCATTCCTCAACTGGCCGTTCTTCGACGATCGCCACCGCGCGGTCGCCAAAGGCATTGAGGAATGGGCGATGGCGAACCTGCCGGCGGACCACGGCGACGTCGACTCTGCGTGCCGCGATCTGGTGAAGAAGCTCGGCCGCGACGGCTGGCTCAAACACAGCGCACCCGATCCTGACGCGCCCTTGCCGCTTGACGTCCGCACGCTCTGCCTGATCCGCGAAACCCTGGCGCGGCACGACGCGCTCGGCGATTTCGCCTTTGCCATGCAGGGGCTCGGTGCCGGACCAATCAGCCTGTTCGGCAATGCGCAGCAGCGCGACTGGCTCAAGCGCACGCGGTCTGGCGCGGCAATCGCCGCATTCGCGCTGACAGAACCAAAATCCGGCTCCGACGTCGCCAATATCGAGCTTTCCGCCCAGCACTACGGCACCGGCTATGTCCTCGATGGCGAGAAGACCTGGATTTCCAACGGCGGCATCGCCGACCTTTACGTCGTGTTCGCGCGCACCGGTGAAGCGCCTGGCGCCAAGGGTCTTTCGGCTTTCATTGTGCCGGACAAGATCCCGGGCTTCTCAATCGCGGAACGGCTCGACACGATCTCTCCGCATCCTTTGGCGCGGCTGAAGTTCGAGCGTGCCTGTGTGCCGGCGACTGCAATGATTGGCGCCCCCGGCGATGGCTTCAAGATCGCGATGGCGACGCTGGATATTTTTCGCTCGACTGTCGCTGCGGCTGCACTCGGCTTCGCCCGCCGCGCGCTCGACGAAACCATCAACCGCGCAAAGACCCGCGAACTATTCGGCGGGCCGTTGGCCGATTTACAGATGGTGCAAGCGGCTATCGCCGAGATGGCTGTCGACGTCGATGCCGCGGCGCTGCTCGTCTACCGCGCCGCCTGGACCAAAGACAACGGTGCGGCGCGTGTCACTCGCGAAGCGGCAATGGCGAAACTGTTCGCCACCGAACGCGCACAAAAGGTTATCGACAAGGCGGTGCAAATTCACGGCGGTGATGGCGTGCGTCACGGCCACATCGTCGAACGGCTCTACCGCGATATCCGGGCGCTGCGCATCTACGAGGGCGCGTCGGAAGTGCAGAAGATCGTCATCGCTCGTCAAATGCTGGGACCCTAGTTCTTCAGGACTCAACCATGGCAACGCATCAGCTTGGCCGCTCGGCTCACACCGACACTTTCACCCGCGACAATCTTCCGCCTGCCGCAGCAATGGCCGGACATTCCGCTCAAGGGTTTCGATTATCCCGAGACGCTCAATGCTGGCGTCGAACTGACCGACCGCATGGTGGCGCAAGGCTTCGGCGATCACGTTGCGCTGATCGGCAACGGCCGCCGCCGGACATATAAAGAGCTATCGGACTGGACCAACCGCATCGCCCGTACGCTGGTCGAAGACTTCGGCATCAAGCCGGGCAATCGCATCCTGATCCGCGCCGCCAACAATCCGGCGCTGGTCGCATGCTGGCTGGCCGCGACCAAAGCCGGTGCGGTCGTGGTCAACACCATGCCCCTGCTGCGCGCCGGCGAACTCGGCAAGATCATCGACAAGGCGGAGATTTCGCTCGCGCTGTGCGACACGCGGTTGATGGACGAACTCGCCACCTGCGCCAAGACCTCGAAATTTCTCAAGCAGGTGATCGGCTTCGACGGCACCGCCAACCATGACGCCGAGCTCGACCGCATCGCACTGAGCAAGCCAGTGACCTTCGATGCGGTGAAGACCGGCCGTGACGACGTGGCGCTCCTTGGATTCACTTCAGGAACGACGGGCGAGCCGAAAGCGACGATGCATTTCCACCGCGACCTGCTGATCATCGCTGATAGCTATGCAAAGGAAATCCTCGGCGTGACACCGGACGATGTGTTTGTCGGTTCGCCGCCGATCGCCTTCACCTTCGGTCTCGGCGGGCTGGCAATCTTCCCGCTGCGTTTCGGCGCCACTGCAACGCTTCTGGAAAACGCCTCGCCGGCCAACATGATCGAAATTATCGAGGTCTATAAGGCGACGATCTCGTTCACCGCGCCAACGGCCTATCGCGCCATGCTGGCGGCCATGAACCAGGGCGCCAATCTTTCATCGCTGCGCGCCGCCGTGTCGGCGGGCGAGACGCTGCCGGCGCCGGTGTTCAACGACTGGGTGGCCAAGACCGGCAAGCCAATCCTCGACGGTATCGGCTCGACCGAGATGCTGCACATCTTTATCTCCAACCGCTTCGGCGACGCCACGCCCGCGTCGACCGGAAAACCTGTGACCGGCTATGAAGCCAAAATCGTCGACGATGACATGAAAGAGCGGCCGCGCGGCGAAGTCGGCAAGCTCGCGGTGCGCGGCCCAACCGGCTGCCGCTATCTCGCTGACAAACGGCAAGGCAGTTATGTGCGCGATGGCTGGAATCTCACCGGCGATGCCTTCGTGCAGGACGAGAACGGCGCCTTTCATTTCGCCGCACGCAACGACGACATGATTATCTCTGCCGGCTACAACATCGCCGGTCCCGAAGTAGAAGCAGCGCTGCTATCGCATCCCGACGTCAAGGAGTGCGCAGTGATTGGTGCGCCGGACGAAGGCCGCGGCCAGATTGTCGAAGCCCATATTGTTCTCGCCGAGGGCGCTGTCGCGGGCGTCGATACGATCAAGCGACTGCAAGACCACGTGAAAGCGACGATCGCGCCGTTCAAATATCCACGCTCGGTGAAATTCATCGAGGCGCTGCCGAAAACGCAGACCGGAAAAATTCAGCGCTTCCGCCTCAAACCGGACGCACAGTGAGGCCGAAAATGAGCGAGACATTCGAATACCTGCATCCGGCGCACTGGAAGAAGGCGAAAGGTTTTGCCAATGGCATCGCCGCCAGTGGCCGCATGGTTTTTTTGGCCGGCCAGGTGGGCTGGAACGCCGAGCAGCATTTCGACAGCACCGATTTTGTGGCGCAGGTGCGCCAGGCGCTGGAGAATATTGTCGCCCTGCTCGCCGAGGCCGGCGGCAAGCCGGAGCACATCACCCGGCTCACTTGGTATGTCACCAGCAAGCAGGAATATCTCGCCAGCCTGAGCAACCTTGGCGCAGCCTATCGCGGCGTCATGGGCAAGCACTTTCCGACCATGACGCTGGTGCAAGTGGTGGCTCTGGTCGAGGATCAGGCGAAAGTGGAGATCGAGGCAACGGCGGTGCTGCCGCATTGAGGCCGACGGGCGGCGGCGCTAGCTTGCACAGCATCGGTTTCCCGTCGCGTTGCTGATAAACAGGATCGAATGAGCCCGCGCACCGCTTATGATGATGTTGTCGTCGCGTGCCCGACGACAATGCCATACGTGCGCTACTCGATCCGTGGCGCACATTGGTTCCTTGCCGGCGCTCTTGCTGAACTTCTGAAGCGCTCAGGCCTCACCAAAGACGGTATCGACGGCTTGACCGTGTCGAGCTTCACGCTGGCGCCGGACAGCGCGGTTGGCCTTACGCAACACCTCGGCCTCACTTTGCGCTGGCTCGACCATATCCCGATGGGCGGCGCCAGCGGCATCGTCGCGCTCCGGCGTGCTGCACGTGCGGTGCAGTCAGGCGACGCCAACGCCGTCGCCTGCATCGCCGGCGACACCAACCACACCAACTCGTTCCGCCAAAATCTCGCGACCTTCAGCCAATTCGCGCGCGACGCCGTTTATCCCTATGGCTCGGGCGGCGCCAATGCGAGCTTCGCCTTTCTCACCGCCTATTACATGCGGACTTATGGCGCGAAGCCCGAAGATTTCGGCAAGCTCTGCGTCGCACAGCGCACCAACGCGCTGGCGTTCCCAACCGCAGTGCTGAAAAAGCCGCTAACGCTCGACGAATATCTGACAGCGCGCGTGATTGCCGATCCGCTACGCCTCTTTGATTGCGTCATGCCGTGCGCTGGCGCCGACGCTTTTCTGGTGCTGCGCCGGGCCGAAGCTGAAAGGCTCGGCCTGCCTTACGCCCGCATCCTCGCCACCATCGAGCGGCACAACGCCTTCCCGGACGATCCGATTCAATATCGTGGCGGCTGGGCCCTCGATAAGGACGAGATGTACGCGCAGGCCGGCGTCGGCCCAGAGGATATCGACGTCGTCGCTGCCTATGACGACTATCCCGTCATCAATGTCATGCAGATCGAAGATCTCGGTTTCTGCAAGAAAGGCGAAGGTCCAGACTTCGTAAGGCGGAACACCTTTACTGCCGACGGCTCATTTCCATTCAATACGTCAGGCGGGCAGCTCTCCGGCGGCCAGGCCGGCGCAGCAGGCGGCTTTCTCGGCCTTGTCGAGGTTGTGCGGCAAGTCACCGGGCAATCGCTCGGCGCCAAGGTACCCGATGCACGCCTTGGTCTGGCGAGCGGCTTCGGTATGATCAATTATGATCGCGGCCTGTGCAGCGGCGCCGCAATCTTCGCAGCGGGGCAATAAACAATGACGCGTCCACTGGTGCGGCCGCCGCGAAAAAATCCGATCCTGCGCACGCGCGTGCCGACGCTCCCACCGGGCAGCCGCAGCCGTGTCTCGCTCGGCCTGACCGCCGCCGCGGCGCGCGGCCAGTTCGAGCTGCAAGTCTGTCGTGACTGCGGCACGGTGCAATATCCGCCGCGCGAAGCCTGCAGCAAATGCCTATCGCATCGGCTCGAGTGGCGCGCCCAGGACGGCGGCGGTGAAGTGATTTCAGAAACGACGCTGCATCACAGCAACGAACTGTTTTACCGCGAGCGCATGCCGTGGCGGCTCGGCGTCATCAAGCTCGATAGCGGGCCGGTCATCGTTGCCCACTTACACGGCGATTGCCCGCCTGCGCCGTCACGGGTGCACGTTCGCGCCGGCCTCGATAAGGCCGGACAGGCCGCGTTGATCGCTGTGCCGCAGAAGGACACGCCCAATATGGCCGATGATCGCCAGCTTCGAGAAATGACTTGCGATCCCAAATTTCGAAAAGTCCTGATCACCGACGCCAAGACGGCGCTCGGACAAGCAGTCGTCGAAGCCATTGTTGCTGCGGGTGCTGATCTGGTGTGGGCCGGACACGCCGAGCCATGGAAACAGCCGCCCGGCTTCGATCGCCTGTCGAAGCTGCCGCAGGTTTCGCTGGTGCCGCTCGACTTGACTGACTCGCGCGCCGTAAAAAATCTCGCCGGCGAGATCGGCGGCCGTGTCGACATCCTTATCAATACCGCGGACCATCATCGCACCTACGGCATCGCGGCGCGCGAAGGCGTCGAAGTGGCGCGTGCCGAAATGGACATCAACTATTTCGGCCTGCTGCGGCTGGCCCAGGAATTCGCGCCGGCAATGCGGGCGCGGGGCGCCGATGGCCAGTCGAGTGCGGTCGCCTGGGTCAACCTGCTCTCGGTCTTTGCGCTGTCGAACTTTCCACCGCACGGCACCTACTCGGCATCGAAGGCTGCTGCGTTGTCACTCACGCAATGTCTGCGCGCCGAGTTGGCGCCTTCCGGCGTGCGCGTCGTCAATGTCTTTCCCGGTCCAATCGACGACGAATGGAACCAGGCGCTGCCGCCGCCGAAGATCGCGCCGGAGCGGCTTGCAGCCGACATTATCGGTGCGCTGAAGAGCGGCGCCGAGGATGTTTTCCCCGGAGATATCGCCCAGGACTGGCTGGCGCGCTGGCGTGACAACCCGAAAGGGCTGGAGCGTGAGCTTGCTCAGGCGCAGCTATGAGGACACGCGATGAGTGAGCCCATACTGTTGCAACTGGTCGCCGAACTCGCCGCAGGGCGCATCCGCGTCGTCGACCTCACGCAGACACTGTCCCCTGAATTTCCGCAAATCGTGCTGCCGCCGGAAATGGGACAGGCGTGGCCGTTTCGTATCGAGGAAGCGTCGCGCTACGACGCGCGCGGGCCGGGCTGGTACTGGAACAATTTTTCCTGCAGCGAACACACCGGCACGCATTTCGACGCGCCAATTCATTGGATTTCAGGCCGTCATCTGCCGGACAACTCAACGGATACGATTCCCGCGGAGCGCTTCGTTGCGCCGGCCTGCGTCATCGATTGTTCGCGCGAAGCTGCTGCCGATGCTGACTTCCTGCTCGGGGTTGATTTCTTGCGCCAGTGGGAGCGCCGCCACGGCCGCATCCCGGCCGGATCATGGATTCTGATGCGTACCGACTGGTCGAAGCGCACCGATCCGGTCGCCTACCAGAATCTCGATGCGACCGGCCAGCACACGCCGGGCCCCGACACCGACGCGGTGAAATTCCTGGTCGACGAGCGTCAGGTTCTCGGCTTCGGCTCGGAAGCCATCGGCACCGATGCCGGTCAGGCGTTTCATCTCAAGCCGCCCTATCCGTGTCATTACTATATGCACGGCTCAGGCCGGTTCGGCCTGCAATGCCTGACCAATCTCGACCTGCTGCCGCCGACCGGCGCGGTGATCTTCGCCGCACCGCTGAAGATCAAGGAAGGCAGCGGTAGCCCGTTGCGCGTGCTGGCGCTGGTGCCGTCATCGACGGGTACGACTGCGCGCGCGCCAAAGAAAGCTGCCGCGAAGAAGGCCGTCATCCGCGCCAAGACGGGGCCCGTTCGTAAGAGCCCTCCGAAGAAGCGGCCGAAAAAGCGTCGATGAACGCCGACGACATTCTCGCTGCTTTCCCATCCGGCGACCGCATACTGCCGGTGATGCTGCAACGGCAGGCGCGCCGTCACGGCAGCCGCACATTATTCACGTGCGGCGGTACAAGCTGGCGCTTTGACGAAGCGCCGGACATCGCCGCGCGTTTCGCCGGCACGCTTGCCGCCGCGGGAATCCGATCCGGGCGACCGCGTCGCCATCATCTGTGGCAATCGGCCGGAGTTTCTCGAAGCCTATCTCGGCTGCGCCTGGCTCGGCGCAATCGCGGTACCCATCAACGTTGCGGCGCGCGGACCACAGCTTCGGCACATCCTGAGCAATTCCGGCGCCCGGCTTCTGGTGATGGAAGCAGAGCTTCTGGATGCGCTTCGCCACGTCGATCTCGATGGCATAGCGTTGGAGCGGATATGGCTGGTCGGCGGCGGTGCGCCGGCGTCATTCGATCGGGTTAAAGTCACCGCTGTTCCGCCACGCACCAAGGCGCTTCCTGCCACCACCATCGATCCTACACAGACAGTCGCAATTCTCTACACGTCAGGGACCACCGGCCCGTCGAAGGGTGTGTGCTGTCCGCATGCGCAATACTTCTGGTGGGGACTGCACGGCGTGCGCAATCTCGGACTGCGCGAAGGCGACGTGCTGTGCACGACGCTGCCGCTGTTTCATACCAACGCGCTTGGCACATTTCATCAGGCCCTCCTGACCGGTGCGACACTGGTCGCCGAGCCGCGCTTTTCCGCTTCGCGGTTCTGGCAGACGTTGATCGAGCGGCGCGCGACCGTCACTTACGTCCTCGGCGCCATGGTGCCGATCCTGCTGTCGCGCGAGCCCTCACCAGAGGAGCGGTCGCATTCCGTCCGTCTCGCGCTGGCGCCCGGGGTGCCCGCGCATCTGCACAACGCTTTCACGCAGCGCACCGGCATCCATCTGATCGACGGCTACGGCTCGACCGAGACCAATTTCGTCATCGGCGGCATCATGGCGGATACGCTTCCCGGCAGCATGGGCAAAGTGTGCGAGAGTTTTGCTGCACGAGTCGCCGGCCAGAACGGAGAGGACGCAGCGGACGGCGAACCCGGTGAGCTGGTGCTGCGCTCCGACGAACCACTCGCCTTCGCGACCGGCTATTTCGCACTGCCGGACAAGACCGCAGAAGCCTTCCGCGACGGCTGGTTTCACACCGGCGACCGCGTCGTTCGTGAAGCGAACGGCTATTACCGCTTCGTCGACCGGCTCAAGGATGCCATCCGCCGCCGCGGTGAGAATATCTCCTCGTTCGAAGTCGAGCAGGTGTTGCTTAGCCACGCGGAGGTGGCCAACGCGGCTGTCTTTGCGGTGCCGTCTGAACTCGCCGAAGACGAGGTCATGGCCGCCATCGTCCGGCGGCCGGACAGTTCGCTCACCGAAACCGCGCTATGCGAATTCTGCACGCCGCGGCTGGCAAAATTCGCGATACCGCGCTTCATCGAATTCGTCGACGAGTTACCCGTGACCGAGAACGGCAAAGTGCAAAAGTTCAAGTTGCGCGACCGCGGCGTGACAGCTCGGACTTGGGATCGCGAAACCGCCCGCTGACAAACGCCGCTCTTAATCAGCACGCTCCGGGTTCCGCAGCCGCATGAAGATCGTGTCGATATGGCTCAGAACCGTTTCTCCCGCCGCGTTGATCAGTGCGTAGTCGCCGCTGACGATGCCGCGATCGGGCTTTGATTTGGATCGCCGCTTGTCGCGCCAGGTCAATTCAAGCGTCAGCGCGTCACCGGGATGCGCCGGACGATGGAAGCGAACCTCATCGAAGCCGACGCCGGCGATCACCGTGCGGCGAAACGGCAGTTGGTGGACAAGGCGCATCTTGATCGCGAGCAAATAAAGCCCCGGCGCGGTAATGCCGCCGTGTGCCGCGGCAAAATCCTTGTCGACGTGGATCGGCAACGGGTCCCAGGCCGCGGCAAAATCAAGAAGCTCCTGCTCCGGAATGACGTAAGGCCCGGCACGCAGCACGGCGCCTGGGCTTACATCCTCATAGAAAATATCGTCCATCGACTGTCGTCTCATGTTAGATCGGAACAAATGACGTTGTAGCGCGGGGACCGCACCATGGCTCAATCATCCCGACCGGCTCGAATTTGGTATCAGAGCTTTGTCCATCCGGTCGAGCAGGCGCCTTATATCGAAAGGCTGCAAGCGTTTCTGGATCAGGCGGCAGCACCGGATATCAAGTTCGAAGTCCACGGCCTCGACCCGCCCGATCGCCATTTTCATGCGCTGACGGAATTACGCTGCGCCGCTCAGGTGATCCGCCACGCCATCGAGGCGGAGCGCAACGGCTACGATGCGTTCGTTATCGGTCATTTCCAGGAGCCTGGTCTTCTGGAAATCCGCGGCGCGGTGGACATTCCGGTGATCGGGCTCGGCGAAGCCAACCTGTTGACCGCACTCTCCATGGGCGGCCGTATCGGTCTCGTGACCATCGACCCGAGCTTCATCACCTGGCACGAGCGGCAGGTGATGGCGCACGGGCTCGACGAGCGGGTCGTCGGCGTACGCGCCATCAGCGCCGACCTCGGCGGCTTCATGCGCGCCTTCACCGACGCGGCGAGCTATGCGCATGTCCGCGCCGAGTTCGTCTCGCAAGTACGGCCGATGGTGGCCGACGGCGCCGAGGTCATCCTGCCGGCAGGGGGGCTGCCGATGCTGCTGTTCGCGCGCGAATGCCCATTCCTTATCGATGGCGCGCTGGTGCTTAGCGGCATCGTGGTTGCCGTGAAGGCGACCGAGATGGCGATCGCCTTGCACCGGCTCACCGGCGCGGTGGTCAGCCGCCGCGGCACTTATGCCAAGGCGTCGGCGGCGTGCGTCGAGGAGTATATGAAGAGCCGCTGGTAGGCCTGCGGCGAAAGGGATTGAGCGTTCCACAGCGATAAATCGCGCTAAAGCAAACGATTTCAGCAAGCTGATTTTTACCACGCCGCCGCAAACCCGGCCGGTCAGAGCCGATATTAAGGCGGCATTTCCATCGCCCAGACTTGGATAAGGGCGATGCGCGGCAAAGGACTTGCCGCGGCGGACCGGAATCGATGCAGCCCGATCATACCCTGCTGGACGAACTGGAATTGAACCTCGCCGGGCGGCCAAACTCCCGGCGTTTTACGGTTCTGCAAAAATTGACCACGCTTTTCCTCGACAGCGCAGACAGCTACTCCGACGAATCCATATCGGTCTTTGATGATCTGATGAGCCGGCTGATCGAGCGAATCGAACGCCAGGCTCTTGTCGAATTGAGCAACAAGCTGGCGCCGGTCGAACGCCCGCCGCGAAACGTCATCGGCCACCTGTCACGGCACGACGATATTGAGGTCGCCGAACCTGTGCTCCGGCAGTCGCCCGTGATTTCGGACCGGGATCTCGTCCAGATCGCGAGAACGAAAAGCCAGGATCACCTCTATGCGATAGCGCAGCGCGCCCAGATCAGCGAACCGATCGTGGACATTCTGGTCGACCGCGGCGATCTCCAGAGTCGCCGGCGAAGTGGCCGGTAATACCGGCGCCCAATTTTCACGATGGGGTTTTTCGCGCGCGGTCGAGCGCGCCGAGACCGACGAGTCCATGGCGCTTGCCGTTGCCAATCGCGCCGACTTGCCGACCGATCTTCTCGGCGAACTCGTTCGCAAGGCCACCGCGGTCGTGCAACGGCGCCTGATGGCCAATTCAACTCCGCAAACCCAGCGGCGGATTTCACAGGTTCTACGGACCGTTTCGGAACAAGTCGTCCGCGCGAACACGCCGGCGGGCCGCGACGGCCGGCCGCTGATCAAAAGAGACTCCGCCGAACTCCGCGCGCGTATCTTGCAATCTGCAGAAAGCAAAGACATTGGCGAGCTGACCGAAGCTCTGGCGATGCTGGCGGGATGTCCGGCGGCCACAATCGGCAGGCTGGTCGATGCGGCATCCTATGAAGCGTTTGTGGCCGTAGGCAAAGCCTGCGGCATGAGCTGGCCCGACGTACAAAAATTCGTCCTCGCTCTCGTGCCGGAGGGAAGCGAAACCCGGGATCTCGCCGCAGCGTTATATGAGATGTACGAATCGCTTTCGCCGGTCGATGCACAACGCGCGATTCAATTCATGCGCGCCAATGCCTTCCGCAATGCCGAAAGAATGCGGGAACTCATCCAGTCCGGCCCGGCACTTGCCGCCGCATCATAGGATAGTGCGTGTTCTTGCCGGTAAACGGCGGAAAATTCCGAAAATGCGTGCGCAACTCAAGCCGCACCGGCGAGGCCATCGCCGCATTGAACGCTTCCGGTGAATCGAACACCACCTCATTGCCGACCATATAATCGGCCGGCGGCAGCACGCCGCTCGCGGTCTGCGCGACCGGCAGATAGCACAGCACCGACCTGATCTCCGGCAGCTTGCCGAGGATCGGCGGATGATCGGCGACATAGTGCGAGACAAATTCTTCGGGATTTTGCGCCGGGTAGTGATAGCGCACGACGTAGGAGAATGGCGCGCGCAACTTCGGTTCGGCATCTTTTGCGCTGCCGACCGGATAAAACCGCCGCTCGAAGCTGGTGCCAGTCGTGGCGATATTCGCCGGCCGATTGGCAACGCTGGTTTTGAATCGCGGATCTGCAAGCCCGGCTTCAAGCTGATGCTGCGTCAGAAACTGCAGCATAGCCATCAGCAGCGGACCCGGCCCGTCATTATTGAACGGGTCGTGAGTGCCGCCGCGCATCGGCTGGTAGAGATCGACCGCGGTCAGCCCGGGCAGCGTGGCCCAGAGCGGTACGGCGTCGCGATCCGCCCACGCCTGCACGGCACTTTCCTGGCCGGCCCCGCCGCTGCAGGTAATTTCATAAACAAAATCGGCCATGGGCCACCTGACTCAGCTCACATCATGCCTACGCCGTCCGGGCAGGATAAAGACGTGGATGGCCGGAACAAGTCCGGCCATGACGGGGGCCGCCGGGATGCAATACACTGCCGGCGACCGAAGAACCGGAGAACACTTGCGTGGAATTGGCTGAGGTCAGCCTCGACGACAAATACACCCTCCAGTCCGGGCGGGTTTATCTCACCGGCTTGCAGGCGCTGGTGCGGCTGCCGCTGATGCAGCGCGCGCGCGACCGCGCCGCCGGGCTGAACACCGCGGGCTTCATCTCCGGATATCGCGGCTCGCCGCTTGGCGGATACGACAACGCGCTGTGGCAGGCGAAGGCGTTGCTTGAGACAAAACGACATCCGCTTCCAGCCGGGGCTGAACGAGGACCTCGCCGCCACCGCGGTATGGGGCACCCAGCAGGTCGGGCTGTTTCCCGGCGCCAAGGTCGATGGCGTGTTCGGCATCTGGTACGGCAAAGGTCCCGGCGTCGATCGCTCGATGGACGTGCTGCGCCACGGCAACTGGGCCGGCACCTCGCCACACGGCGGCGTGCTGGCGATTGCCGGCGACGATCACGGCGCCCAGTCCACCACCACCGCCTATCAGTGCGAGCAGATGTTCGAAGCGGCGATGATCCCGCTGCTCAATCCGGCAACGTTGCAGGACTATCTCGATTTCGGCCTGTTCGGATTTCGCGCTGTCGCGCTTTTCCGGATGCTGGGTCGGCTTCAAGGCCATGAGCGAAGCCGTCGACAGCTCGGCGTCGGTCAATCGTCGATCCGCAGCGGGTGACGATTTCGATGCCCGCACGGATTTCGATATGCCGGCAGGCGGCGTACACATCCGCTGGCCGCGTCCCGGCATGGATTACGGGCTCGCACAGGAACAGCGGCTGTTCACGGCAAAGCTGCCGGCGGTGCGCGCCTTTGCCTATGCCAACGCCATCGACCGCATCGTCATCGACACGCCGCGGCCGCGGCTCGGCATCATCGCAACCGGCAAGGGCTATCTCGATGTTCGGCAGGCGCTGCACCGAACTCGGCATCACCGATGCGATGGCAGCCTCGCTTGGCATCCGTGTCTACAAAGTCGGACTGACCTGGCCGCTCGAGCCGCAGCGTGCCCTCGCCTTCGCGGACGGCCTGCACGACATCCTCGTCGTCGAAGAGAAGCGGAGCTTTGTCGAAAGCCAGTTGGCGCGACTGCTCTACAATGTCGAGGCCGCGCGCCGCCCGAGCATCGCCGGCAAATTTGACGAAACGGGCGCGCCATTGCTGCCGAGCATCGGCGAACTCACGCCGACCATGGTGGCGCGAGCCGTCGTCGCGCGATTAAGGCGCCTGACCGACGTCACGCCGTTCGAGCAGCGTCTGGCGCGCATCGAGTCGTATGAAAAACCGGCCGCGCCGGTCACAAAGCTTCAGCGCACGCCGTTTTTCTGCTCCGGCTGCCCGCACAACACCTCGACACGGGTGCCGGAAGGCAGCCGCGCCATGGCGGGCATCGGCTGCCACAGCATGGCGCTGTTCATGCCCGGCCGTGAAACCGCGACCACAACGCAAATGGGCGGCGAAGGCGCCAACTGGATCGGCCAGGCGCCGTTCACCAGCGAGCAGCACGTCTTTCAGAATCTCGGCGACGGCACCTACGCCCATTCCGGCCTGATGGCGATCCGGGCCGCCGCGGTGGCGGGCGTCAACATCACCTACAAGATTCTCTACAACGACGCCGTGGCGATGACCGGCGGCCAGCCGGTCGAAGGCGCGCCCACGGTTGCACAAATCGCGCAGCAGGTTCTGGCCGAAGGCGCCAAGCGCGTCGTCGTCGTCGCAGAAGAGCCGGAGAAATATTCGTCGCAATCCGGCTTGCCCGGAGGCGTCACGGTTCGTGACCGCGACGATCTCGATGCCGTGCAGCGCGAGCTGCGCGACGTTCGCGGGCTCACCGTTCTGATCTACGACCAGACCTGCGCCGCCGAAAAGCGCCGCCGCAGAAAGCGCGGCACTTATCCCGATCCGGCAGAGCGCGTCTTCATCAACGACCTGGTGTGCGAAGGCTGCGGCGACTGCTCGGTGAAATCGAACTGCATCTCGGTGATGCCGGTCGAAACCGAATTCGGCCGCAAGCGCCAGATCGATCAGTCGAACTGCAACAAGGACTTTTCCTGCCTGAAGGGCTTTTGCCCAAGCTTCGTCACGGTGCGCGGCGCGACACCGCGCAAACTCGGCGGCATCGCCGCGGCCGACGGCCTTTTTGCAAAACTCAAAGAGCCCAAAACTCAATCGCTCGACCGGCCTTACAGTATCCTGGTGACCGGCATCGGCGGCACCGGCGTCGTCACGCTCGGCGCACTGCTCGGCATGGCCGCGCATCTCGAGGGCAAGGGCTG
Source organism: uncultured Alphaproteobacteria bacterium (assembly GCA_963807565.1). Lineage (GTDB taxonomy): Bacteria > Pseudomonadota > Alphaproteobacteria > Rhizobiales > Xanthobacteraceae > BOG-931. The sequence goes on from CAWECH010000002.1 coordinate 155,129, forward strand.
CACCGTGCTCGACATCAGCGGGCTCGCGCAAAAGAACGGCGCGGTGATGAGCCATATCCGGCTCGCGCCGGACGCCGGATCAGCTTCACGCCGTCCGCATCGCGACGGGCGGCGCGGACCTGCTGCTCGCCTGCGATCCGGTGGTCGCAGCAAGCCCCGCCGCACTGTCGCGTATCGACAGCGGCACGACGCGCGCCGTCCTCAACAGCAATGTGCGGCCGACCGCGGCCTTCGTGTTCAATCAGGAAATCGATTTCGAAGCGGCGAAGATGCTTGCGGCGATCAAAGCCGCGGCGCGCGACGCCGACACTATCGACGCCAGCGGACTGGCCGTAGCGCTGATGGGCGATTCGATCGCCGCAAACCTGTTCATGCTCGGCTATGCCTTCCAGAAAGGCCTCATACCGCTCAGCTTCGCCGCGATCGATCGCGCCATCGCGCTCAATCGCGTCGCCGTCGAAAGCAACCGGCGCAGTTTTGCCTGGGGCCGGCTGGCGGCGGAAGATCCTGCGCAGGTCGAAGCGCTGGTGCGCAATGAGACGCCGGACACATCGTCGCCTCGCGGGACAAACCGCTCGACGCCTTGATCGACCACCGCGCGGCATTTCTCGCCGCTTATCAGAACGCAGCCTATGCGCGGCGCTATCGTGATGCGGTCGCCACGATCGCTAATGCCGAAGCGACACGCGCGCGCGGTTATTCGGGACTCACCGAAGCCGTGGCGCGCAACCTGTTCACGCTGATGGCGTACAAGGACGAATACGAAGTGGCCCGGCTTTATACCGACGGCACGTTTGAAAAAAAGTTGCAGTCGCAATTCGACGGCAACTTTGCGCTCGATTATCACCTCGCGCCGCCGCTCCTGGCGCGGCGCGACCCGATCACCGGCGAGCCGCGCAAAATCAAATTCGGCCCGTGGATCCGTCATGTCTTCCGCGCGCTGGCGAAGCTGCGCGCCCTTCGCGGTACCGCGCTCGATATTTTTGGCTACACGCAGGAACGCCAGATGGAGCGCCGCCTCATCGTCGACTACGAAAGGACGCTGCAAGAAATTGCCGCCTCGCTCGATTCGGGCAATCACGCACTCTGCGTCGAGATTACTTCGGTACCGGCGAAAATCCGCGGTTACGGTCACATCAAGGCGCGCAACGCCGAGAGCGCAAAGGCTTGTGAAGCTGAATTGATTTCGCTGTTGCGAAATAAGGGACAGCCAGCCTCCGCCGCTTAGTCTCTCCGACCGCGGCGAATGAACGCGGCTCTCGCGGAAAATCCGGCCGCGCATTATCGGGATACCGAGTCTTGTTCGCGCCCAGACGGTATGTCGCAATGCAGCCGCGTTGCTGAACGCCAGTTGAATACGACCTTCAGTGTTCTGACACGTCGAACGCGGCAATTTTTCAGCGGGCGGCACCTTCTAGAACGAGAAACAGAACGAGGAGCCCTATGGATAAGCTCAGGATTGCTACAGCAGCTTTCGCCATTCTGGCCGGCGCAAGCATGACGGCCGGCACTGCATCGGCGATGCCGATCAACGGCCAGCTCTCGGCAACAGCACCGACCACAACCGAGGCGCAGCAAGTGCGCTGGGTCTGCGGTCCTTACCGCTGTTGGCACCAGCCGGGCGGCTACTATTACGGCGGTCCGGCGCGCTTTTATGGTGGAGGCTACTGGCACCGCGGCTGGGGCTGGCACGGCGGCTGGCACCGTGGTTGGGGCTGGCACGGCGGCTGGGGCTGGCATCGCCATTGCGGTAAGCGACTCGCCTGAATTTTCTTGCGACGATGAGGCCCCGGCTCTCCGGCCGGGGCCTTTTTCATTCAGCTTGCGCGCGTAAACGCCGGCCACGCCGCGTTTGGTTCGTCCGGGGGTACCGAGGACAGCAACGCCTTGGTGTGAGCGTGCTGCGGATTGCCGAACACTTCTTCCACCGGGCCCTGCTCGACGATTTCGCCGCGGAACATCACCAGCACGCGGCTGCACAGATGGCGCACCACCGACAGATCGTGCGAGATGAACAGCATGGCAAAGCCGAGCTCGGCGCGCAGCCGCGCCAGCAGATTAAGAAGCTGCGCCTGAATCGAGACGTCGAGGCCGGACGCGATCTCGTCCGCGATCAGCACTTTCGGAAGACTGCACAGCGCACGCGCGATGTTGATGCGCTGACGCTGGCCGCCGGACAGTTGTCCTGGCAGCCGCGCCGCAAAATCCGGCGACATGCCGACTTCGGCGAGCAGCTCGCGGGTGCGTGCCAGCCGCGCGTCCCAGGTCGCATGACGGCTGCCGGCTTCCATCGCCTGCGTGACGATACTGGCGATGCGGCGACGCGGATTGAGCGCCGATGCCGGATCCTGAAACACCATCTGGACTCGCGTTGCACGTGCGGCATTGTCGCGCAACGAGGTCATGTCGTCGCCGCCGAGCAGAATCCGTCCGGCTGATACCGGCTCGATGCCGGCCAAAAGCTTGGCGATGGTGCTCTTGCCGCTGCCGCTCTCGCCGACCAGCGCGACAAATTCGTTGTCCGCGATCGTGAAGGAGACGTTCTTCACGGCATCGATTGCACGCGCGCCGCCGAACAGGCCACCCCCGACGTCATAGCGCTTTTGCAGGTTCGCGACTTCGAGCAACGGGCGCGGCGAGACAATCGGCGCCGGCGCTGCGGATTGCGTCACGCTGATAGTCTCGGCCGCGGCGGCCTTGAAACAGGCGGCGGCATGGCCGGACGCGACTTCTGCAAGCGGCGGGACGCCCTGGCGGCACGCGTCGGCGACGACCGGGCAGCGCGGCGCGAAATGGCAGCCCGTCAAATCTTTCAGTTGCCGCAGGCTCGGCATCTGATCCGGAATGACGTAGAGCGCGCGCCGCCCGGCGCTCATCGCCGGATTGGCGAGCTGCAGGCAGCGGGTATAGGGATGCGCGGGCTGTGCCAGCACCGCGCGCGCAGGACCGCTCTCGACGGCGCGGCCGGCATACATGACCACCACATCGTCGCAGAGCTGCGCCGCGAGACGCAGGTCATGGGTGATGAAAATCACTGCGGTGCCATGACTGCGCTGCATCTCCGCGATCAGATGCAGGATCGGCGGATGCATGGTGACGTCGAGCGCGGTGGTCGGCTCGTCGGCCACGACCAGCCGTGGGTTGCTGGCAAAAGCAAACGCGATCAAGACCCGCTGGCACATACCGCCGGAAAGCTGATGCGGATAGCACGCCAAAAGATCGCCGGCGTTCGGCAATCGCGCCGCCGTCAGCATCGCGACGGCGCGGTCGCGGCGCGCCTTGCGGTCGCCGGTACCGAGCCGCGCCAGATGCTCGTCGAACTGCGCGCCGATCGTGATCACCGGATTGAGCGCGGTCATCGGCGCCTGCGGGATGAAGGCAATGGCGCGCCCGAGCAGCGCCTGGCGGCGTGCCGCGGTCATCCGCACAAGGTCTTCGTCTTCAAAGAGCAGCGAGCCTGAAGACACGGCGAAACCCGGCGGCAACAGTTGCGCGATGGTGCGTCCGACCATGGACTTGCCGGCGCCCGACTCGCCAACCAGCCCAAGGATTTTTCCGGGCGCGAGATCGAATGACAGCCCGTTGATCGCGGGAACCGGAGCGCCGCCGATACGGGCGCTCACCACAAGGTCTTTGGCTTGCAGGGTGGACACGGTTCAGCGCCCCGTCTCGGAAAGCCGCACATCGAGCGTGCGGCGCAGCCCGTCGCCGAGCAGGTTGAACGCGGTCACGGCGAGAAAGATCGCCATGATCGGCAGCAGCAGATTCCACGGCGATTGATAAACCGACTGCCGCGCATCGGCGATCATCTGCCCCCATGCCGGCTGATCGGCGCCGACGCCGAGGCCGACAAACGACAGGATCGCTTCGACCACGATGGCGATCGCCATTTCCAGCGAGACCAGAGTGATCAGGAGCGGCAGCGTCGCCGGGAAGATTTCGCGAGTGATGGTTTGCCAATGGGTGAAGCCGAGCAGGCGCGCCGCGGCGACATAATCGTTGCGGGTCACCACCAGCACTTCGGCGCGCAGCACACGGCAGAAACGCGTCCAGTCGACCAGTACGATGGCGAGGATGACTTTGCTCAAGCCGGTGCCGAGGCCAACCATGAGGATCAGGGACAGGATCACCGGAGGAAACGACATCCAGATATCGACCAGCCGCCCGATGATCCAGTCGATGACGCCGCCGAAATAGCCTGCGACGTGCGCCAGGATCGTGCCGATGATCATGGCGCCGAGTGACGCAAACACTGCGACCAGCATCGCGGTGCGTGCGCCATAGATCAGCCGCGACAGAACACAGCGGCCCAGGCTGTCGGTGCCGAAGGGATAACTCGGATCGCCGCCTTCGACCCACACCGGCGGGGTCAGGATCGCAAGCAAGTTCTGGTCGCCCGGATCGTGCGGGGCGATGAAGGGCGCGAAGATCGCGCAACAGGCGACGCAAAGCACCATACCGAGCGCGATCAGCACCCGTGGCGAACGCAGCGAGCGGGCGAGCGCGCTCATCAGCGCACCCGCAATTTCGGATTAAGCACGGCGTACAGGCTGTCGACCGCCGTGTTGATGATCAGCACCACGATACAATAAGTCAGTCCGATGGCCTGGATCAGCGGCAGATCGGCGTTGCGCACCGCATCCACCATCAGATTGCCCATGCCGGGATACGAATAGATCACCTCGACCAGCAGCGTACCGCTGAACAGGATGCCGAACTGCACGCCGATCAGCGTCAGCGTCGGCAGCGCTGCATTTTTGAAAGCGTGGCCGAGCAGGATGCGGTTTTCGGAAAGACCGCGCAGCCGCGCCTGGGCGATGTAATCCTCGTGATAGACATCGAACAGGCTCGAACGCAGCACGCGCATGATCGCCGGCGAGAACGCGAGGCCGAGCGCCAGCGACGGCAGGATAAGATGCTGGCAGGCACTGAAGAACACATCGAGGCGCCCGGCCAGCAAGGCGTCAAGCAGCAGAAATCCGGTGATGTGCGGAATCGGCAGGCCCGGCGCCACCGCGCCAGTAAATGGCAAGAGCTCGAGCGCCACGCCAAACACAAACAGCAGGATCAAGCCCCAGAGAAATTCGGGGATCGACAACAGCAGCACGGACGCCAGATCGGCAATGGGTTCGAACCAGGTACCCCGTACGCGGAACAGCAGCAGCCCGCCGCCGATGCCAAGAACCGCGGCAATCACCATGGCGCACAGCGCAAGTTGAATCGTCGCCGGCAAAGTCGCTGCGACCAGCGATCCGGCTTCCCGGCGCAACGCGATCGAACGGCCGAAATTGCCGTGCAGCGCATCGGAGAGCCAGATCAGATATTGCTGCGGCAGTGGCTTATCGAGGCCCATGTCGCGGCGCTGGGCTTCGACTTCCTCGATGGTCGCGTTCGGCGGCAACGACATCGCCGCCGGGTCGACCGGCAACAGGCGGAGCACACAGAACAGCAGCGCCGAGACGATCAGCAATATCGGCACCGCCACCAGCAGGCGGCGGGCGATCAGCGCGACGACGGTTGCGGTCATTGCGTGTCATCACCCGCGAAGGCGGGGCATGACAGGGATCAACTCCACTGCAGCGTCTGCGGCAGCACCCAGCCGTTGCCGTATTTGGTGTAGGTGAGATTTTTCTTGCGGACGACCGTCACCACGCTTTGCAAGAGCGGCATGCTGGCGCCGTTCTCGACCGCCTCGCGCTCGAGGTCCTTGTAGCCGGCAATCCGCTTGTCGTAGTCGGCAACACCGAATAGCGCGAGATCCTTGTTGCCGAAATAATCGTCCTTCCACGGCGCGAACGGCATTTTCGGATTGAGGTTATAGCCGATGAAAATCTCCGGATCGCCGGTCGAGTTGTCCCAGCTGTAAAGCGTCACTTCCGGTAACTTGCCGCCGCGGTTGAGTTCGAAATATTTGCCGTATTCGATGACCTGGATATCGGCCTCGATACCGACCTGCTTCCACATCTGCGCGATGGCGCGCGCGATGTCGTAGTCGTTCGGAAACTGGCCGTTAGTGGTGGCAAACCCGATCTTCACCGGATTGGACGGATTGAAGTTCGATTTCGCCAGCAGCTCCTTCGCCAGCGCCGGATCGTATTTGAAGCTGAAGTCCGGCAGATAGCCCGGCGAGCCCGGCGTCGCCATGATCGAGAGCGGCACCGCAGCGCCGCCATAGAACGCCTTCGATAGCGCCGCCTTGTCGATAGCGTGATGCGCGGCAAGCCGCACATTCTTGTCGGCAAAGGCGAGGTCGGCGCGCGGCTGCAACAGCACGACGCGGGTGATCGGATCGATATCGGCGGCGAGGCCGGCGGTCTTCTGGAAGCGATCGACCTCGCGCACCGGGACATTGACGGTGAAGTCGGTCTGCCCGGACTGGATGGCGGCAACGCGCGCCGACGGATCCTTGATGATCTGGATGGTGATGCGCGCGATCTTCGCCTTCGGTCCCCAATACTTGTCGTTGCGCTCCAGCACGATGCGCGAATTCAATTCGTACTCGGCGAGCTTGTAGGGTCCGGTGCCGACCGGATTTTTCAGGAAGTTATCGAGCCCCTGCCCTTCGATGTATTTCTTCGGCACCACGTAGCTGCCGAGGAAGGCAAACCAGTTCGGCATGGTCGGCGCCGGCGAGTCGAATTTCATCGTCGCCTTGGTCGGCGACTCGATGACGATGTCTTGCACCTTGCGCATCGAGTTGGCGATATCGAGCTTCAGCCCGGATTTGTTGCGTTCGAGGAAAGTGTAACGGAAGTCCTCGGTCGTCATCGGATCGCCGTTGTGGAAGATGACGTCGTCGCGCAATTCGACCGCCATGCTCAGGCCGTCCGGCGTCATGCTCCAGGCCTTGATCAGGTGCGGGATCAGCTTGAGCTTTGGATCCTGATCGAGTGGTTGATCGAACACCGCCTTGAAGATCGGTTGCGCATCCGGCGTGAAGCGCTGGTTAGGGTCCCAGGTCGGCACGTCGTTCGGCCAGCCGATCGTCGCGGCATCGTTGGCGGCGGCGCGGGCGAAAGGCGCGGAAATACCCAGGCCGGCGACACCGCCCATCGCCATCTGCAAGAACGACCTGCGCTGCATCGGAAACGCCATGATCTACTCCCCCAAAAGCGGCCATTCCGCCGCACGCTAATCGCGGCAGAATAGCATTATGGCTGCAAAAGCAATGCTGCCAATGCCGGCGAAACGCTGGATCTTACGGAAGAGGATCGGCAGACCAGCACTCAGAGGCGCTGATAAAGAAACCGGGATTCAGCGGACCTCCGGTTATCGTGCCGAAAAGTTCCAGCGCCGAAGCGTCATATCGGATCAGTCGCGCCACAGCGCCTTCCATTCTTGGCAAAGCCCGAACACACGCCAGTTTGTCCGCCCATAGCTCGGGATGACTGAGAAAGAGCACGTGCGGCGTGGTCAGCGACGACAGTGTGAGGACCATATAGAAGGTTTCCATAGCGCCCTCGCGTCGTGCACATCTGCCGAGACCCGTTGGATCGGCGTTCAGCCAGAAACCGGCTCGCTTTGCCTGTTGGCAGAAGTTGTTAAATTCGAACTGCGGTAAAGCGTTCTCATAACTTCATCGGCTTGCTCGACCATGGATTCTATGATTTCGGCAGCCGTTCGCACATCGTGTACCAATCCAGCGCTCTCACCAGCAATCACGGCAGCGATATCGAAGTCACCGCGCATTTTGGCGGCGTCGTAGCGCTCGCCCTCCTCATGGGATCGACTGAGCATTTCAGTTTCCCGCCCGAACCATTTTCGCGTCTGGTCGTTCACCAGACACCGGCCGGTATAGGGCTTCGGCCATATTTTTCTCCGGGAGATATCGAAGACATTGCTGCGAATTGTGTCATCGCCCGATGCCGCAACGATCCGCGCCTTGGCTTTGCTGTGGCCGGCGGCTTCGGTGCTCGCGTAAAAGCGTGTGCCCAATACAACGCCTTGCGCGCCGAGCATGAGCGCGGCGGCGAGGCCGCGACCATCTGCAATCCCTCCCGCTTGCACGACTGGAATCCCCAGCCCGATGGCATCGACAACCGCCGGAACCAGCGTGAAAGCACTACGGGAGATGCCGTGGCCTCCCGCCTCAGTTCCCTGGGCGACAATAATGTCCGCACCCTTGGATGCAGCATCCAGCGCCATTGCCTCGTTCTGTATTTGACAGATCATAAGGGCGCCGGCGTCTTTTATCTTTCTCGCGAAGGGCGCAGAATCGCCGAACGAAAGCCACACCGCGTCGGGCTTGGCCGCAAGAGCCTGGTCAAGAAGTTCAGGTCGCTCAGCGAGGCTCCAGGTGATGAAGCCAACACCAAAGGGCAGGTTTCGAGCACCCCGCAACGTTTGCAGAAGCGCTAACTCTTTAGTCAGCCAATCCGCGTCACCATAACCCGCGCCAAGAATGCCGAACCCGCCGGCTTCCGATACGGCGGCGGTCAGGCGCGCATCGGCAACTAGGTCCATTGCTGCGAGCACTATTGGATAACGAACGCGCAGAAGTTTCGCGAGCGGCGTATCAAGCAGCATGACGAGCTCTCCAGGTGACGTGCTGTCTGGACAAGGATGCTAGAACGCGGATAGCGTTGTTCGGAAATATTTTGTTGAGAACGCTGCCATCTTTTTTCCAGATCGGGGGCGATCATGGAATTTCTGGATCTCTTGACCTTTTCGACCGTTGCCAAATGCGGCGGAATCACCGCGGCGGCAACCGAGTTGAGAACTGTTCAGTCGAATGTGACGAACAGGATCAGATCACTTGAGGCCGAAGTCGGAGTATCTCTGTTCGAGCGTCATAGCCGCGGAATGACTCTGACAGATGCGGGGCGTCGGCTGCTTCCCTATGTAGAGCAGCTCACGGCGTTGTCGCGCGAGGCCATCATCGCGACACGAGACGACGGAGTCCCAAAAGGAACGCTGGCAATCGGTTCGATGGAAACGACGGCTGCCGTGAGGTTGCCACCGCTGCTGGCTCGTTTTCATCGGATATGTCCGGCCGTGCAACTGACATTGCGTACTGGACCTACGGCGATCCTCGTCGATGGTGTGCTCGATGGTACATTCGATGGCGCATTTGTTTGCGGCCCGATCGATCACCCTGATCTTTTCGCAACCTCGGCGTTTAAGGAGGAACTCGTCGTCGTGTCGGCATCGCAATGGAAGAGCCTGGCTGCGCTCCGCAAGTCCACGCCCGCGGCAGGGCCGACGGCGCTGGTGTTCAGGACGGGCTGCTCCTACCGGCAGCGGCTTGAGCAAATCCTTGCGGAGTTCGGCTGGCCGTCGTCCGCACGCATGGAGTTTGGTACGCTCGATGGCATCCTGGGATGTGTAGCGGCGGACATGGGAGTAACGCTACTGCCACGCGCGATCGTCGATCGCTCCGGTCTGAGTAGAAGCATCCGGGCGCACTCACTTGCCGGCGCCCAGAAATGGTCCGAAACGCTTTTCATCCGTCGCCGCACCGCGCGCGAGAGCAGCGCACTCAAGAGCTTCGTGTCCTGTCTGGAGGCGACAGGACGACAGTTTGCGAAAGCAGGCTGAGCGGAGGCTTATCCCGCGAGCCGTTACAGCGGACCTGCGGAAAGAGTCAGACGGGAAACCTCAGGACGCACAGCGCCAGGCTCGCCCAGACGCCGGCGCTGAAATAGAGCGACATCCAGAGGATTTCCTCTCGCCACTCGGCAAGGTCGTGCGTAACCACACAACGCGCGCTCACCTCGCGAAGGCCCTCGAGCGGCCGCAGCCGCTCGGTGCTATCGGAGACTTTCGCCCGCCACCGGGCGAAGTACATCGGAACATCGACAGTGATGAGAAATGCCAGATAGCCGGCGATGCCGATGATCGCGACGACGAGAATTCCGCGCGCCACGCCGTCAAACTCAAACAGCAAGCGGCAGAAGCCGATCCCAACCGCGGAGAAGGCGACGGCCCACAGTGAGTTTTCGACGCCGTGGAGCATGTTGTTCCTGGTCAGCACCGCGTACCACGAGACACATTCAGCGATGACGATCAGCGGCATGACGACCCGCGCCGCGTTCAAAGCGGTGACCGCGCCCGTCGTTTCGCCGAGCTGCTGCAGAACGAGAACCCACTGCGCCGCGAAGCAAAGCTCTGCCACAGTCGCGACCGAACGTCCGACGACGACACTCGAAAGCCAGGTATCGAACAGGCAAATCCGCTGAACGTCGGCGCGGGGCAGGAACGACCTGAAGGCGCAGCCAAACACGTAGGCCGCGCAAAGCAGGAGTTCGGCGCCGGACCTGCTGTCGAGACTGCCAGCCGGCTGGACATGAAACCGATAGAACAGCCAGCACCAGACAGCGATATTCACACCGCTGACCAGCGTCAGCAGCGCCCACCACCACGCCAGAGGATTGGACCGGCTCAGGACACTCGTCCGAGCCTGCGATTGCACACTCATCAACAGCCGTCGCTTCGGTGACACGTCATTGTAATGACTATGTCACAGATTTGTGCCGCGACAAGCGTGATTTCCCGCTGATTTGTGACAGTCGAGGGAGACGAACGCGCGGCCTAGTGCGCCGCGTGCAGCGCTTCCCACACCCGCCGCGGCGTCGCCGGCATGTCGATGTGGCGCACGCCGGCGCGGCGGTTGAGCGCGTCGACGATGGCGTTGATCACCGCCGGCGGCGCGCCGACGGCGCCGGCCTCGCCGGCGCCTTTGACGCCGAGCGGATTACCCTTGGTCGGCACATTATGGGTCGAGAAGGCAAAGCTCGGAATATCGCCGGCGCGCGGCATGGCGTAATCCATGAACGAGCCAGACAGAAGCTGCCCGCTGTCATTGTCATAAACCGCATGCTCCAGCAGCGCCTGGCCGATGCCCTGCACGATGCCGCCGTGGACCTGGCCCTCCAGCATCAGCGGATTGATGGTGCGGCCGAAGTCATCGACGATGGTATAGCGGTCGATCGTCGTCGCGCCGGTGTTCGGATCGATCTCGACTTCGACGATGTGGCAGCCGTTCGGAAAAGTCTGCGCCGGCGGCACCCGCGTCTGCGTGGTGTCGAGGCCGGGCTCCATGCCCGCCGGCAGTTTCGCCGGATCGCGCGCCGCCTTCGCCACTTCGATCAGATCGACGCGCAGATCGGTGCCCGGCACGCCGAACGCGCCGTCGGCAAACACAATGTCCTGCGCGCCGACTTCGAGAAGATGCGACGCGAGCTGCGTGCCTTTCTTGATGATGGTCTGGCCGGCTTCGTAGAGCGCCGCGCCGCCGACCGCGAGCGCGCGCGAGCCGCCGGTGAGCCCGGACGGCGTGCGGTCGGTATCGCCCATGATGACGTCGATGCTGTCGGCATCGATGCCGAGCTGATCGGAGACGACTTGCTTGTATGCGGTCAGCAGGCCCGTGCCGTATTCCTGATTGCCCATCACCAGTTCGACATGATCGTCCTTGAATTCGATCGACGCGGTTTCGGGAAATCCGCCGCCGCAGCGTTCGGTGTAGGTCGCCATGCCGATGCCGCGCAGCTTGCCGTCGCGCTCGTGTCTACGCGCCGCTTTTGTTGAATGACGACCAGTCCGCCGCCTCCATGCACAGGTCCATGACCGCTTCGAACTCGCCGGAATCGAGCAGGAGCTTGGTCGCCGAGGTATAAGGCATCGCCGAGGGCGGCACGAAATTGACGCGGCGAATCCGGTCCGGCGCCATGCCGAGCTCGCGCGCCGCGGCGTCGACCAGCCGCTCCAGCAGATAAGCCGCTTCCGGACGGCCGGCGCCGCGATAGGCGCAGACCGGCACAGTGTTGGTGCAAACGCCTTTGACGTTCACGTGGATCGCGCCGAACCGAATAAAGCCCGGAGACCAGATCGGTCGAGCGCGTCGGCACGAAACTGCCGAACGGCGACAGATAAGCGCCGATATTGGCCAGGATCGAAACCCGCAGGCCGAGGAAGCTGCCTTTGGCATCGAGCGCCAGCTCGGCGAGCGTGGTGTGATCGCGGCCCTGATTGTCGGAGACAAAGCCTTCCGAACGATCCTCCTGCCATTTCACCGGCCGCGCGATCTTGCGGCTGGCCCAGACCACCAGCGCGTGCTCCGGATAGACGAAGGCCTTCATGCCAAAGCCGCCGCCGACATTGCCGGTGATCAGCCGGAGCTTGTCCTTCGGCAGCTTGAGCACGGCGTCGGCAAGCGTATCGCGCACGAAATGCGGCGCCTTGCGTCGCGGTGTGAAGCGTCGAGCGGCCGCTCGCCGGATCGTATTCGGCGATGGCGTTGCGCGGCTCCATCGAATTGGCGACGACGCGATTGTTGATCGAGTTCGAGTTTGACGACATGCGCCGCGTTGGCGAACGCGGCGTCGGTCGCCTTGGCGTCGCCGGTGTCGTTGTCCCAGTCGAACACCAGATTGCCGGGAATATGATCGAACAGTTGCGGCGCGCCGGGCGCCAGCGCATCTTTCGCTTCGGTCACCGCGGGCAGCGTGTCGTATTCGACTGCGATGGCTTCGGCGGCATCGCGCGCAGCGGCCAGCGTCTCGGCGACAACCACGGCGACCGGCTGGCCGACATGGCGCACCTTGCCCTGCGCCAGCACCGGACGCGGCGTGTCATGACGCGGCTTGCCGTCACGGCCGACCAGCGGCGTCGAACACGGCACATCGCCAAGCCCGTCGGCACGAACATCGTCGCCGGTGCCGACAAACAACACGCCGGGCATCTTTCGCGCCGCCGTCGCGTCGATGCGCTTGATTATGGCGTGACCGGCTGGCGAGCGCAGAACAAAGGCATGCGCCATGTTCGGCAACGCGAGATCGTCGGTGTAACGCCCGCGCCCGGTAATGAGCCGCAAATCCTCAACCCGGCGTACCGGCTGGCCCAATCCAAATTTCATGCTGAAATCCTCTCAGTCGCGGTTTCATCAATATGGGAGCGCAGGCCGCGAAGGTGAACCCGACATTCAGGTTTTTTTGCCTTCGATAGCCGAAACCCCGCGCATACCATTGCCGAGTTGTTTCACCTGCATCGAGAGCCGCGTTTTGAATTCGTGAAATGCGCGATTGGTCGGCCGATCGTTTCGGCGAACCAGGGAGCGGCGTATGGAGTGATTTGCTATGGGAGCTCCGGAAAGCAGCCCGCTTTGAACATCGGCAATAAGCGCCGAATAAGGCGCAATCGTATGACCAATACCGGCCAATATCAGCTCTCGAGTCACTTGAATTGAATCGCTTTCAGCGATCACATTCAGTTTCAGACCCTTCTGCGTAAGTTCGCGATCGAGCAGCCGCCGGGTCGTCTGTGGCGCGCACGCGACAATCATTGGCAAATTAGCAATGCGGCTCAACTCAACCCTGGAGCCGCGCACGCGCTTGTTTGCGGGACTAAATAGCCAAACTTGCTCATCAAACAGCGGCTCCGCCAAAAGAAAGGACTCCGCCAGGTTCTCGCTTACAATGGCGGCGTCAAGCTCATCAGAGAGCACTGCCCGACAAAGCTGATGGCTTACGCCCTCCTGAATCCGAACGCTGACCTTCGGAAACGCCTCCAGAATGTAACGCACGGGATCGACGATCAGTTTATTTGTCAGTCTCGGCGTGCAGCCGAGGCGAAGTATACCCGTCGGCTCTGCCGAATAGTCCATAATTTCTGCTTGAATCCGGTCCATGGACAGGAGCAGAGGGCGCGCCCGGTCTAACAGCGCGACACCCGCGTCAGTCAGCCCAACACCGCGTCTGTGCCTTACAAAAAGATGGGTACCTAATTCTTCTTCCAGCAGGCTGACCTGGCGGCTTAGTGCGGGTTGGGCGACGCGCAGTTTCAGCGCAGCCTTTGTAAAGGTACCCTCGTTCGCAATAGCGATGAAGTAACGCAGTTGTCTCGGATTCAAGCCTCGCCGCCTCCTGCTATATCAAACCGTTATATTAGCAGAAGGAATTCTGAATTGGCGATCAACGGCGCCCCATGATTGTCTTGCTCCAAGCCCAAGGCGCGATTGCCGCCGAACAGGCAGGGAGGCGATAAAACGATGCTCATCGACTGGCACGTACATATCAACGATCCGAAGTACATGGACGCAAAGTGGTGGCGCCACCCGGTTCCGATGACTGTCGAACACGCGCTGGCGGCACACAGCCTGGTTGGGCTTGATCGCACCGTCATCAGCAACGCTGTTCACTACATTCGCTTTTGCGATACGGAGAAGGAGGCCCTGGCGGCGATCGAGAGTTCGAATCGCTATCTTGCCCATTGCCGGGATCAGTATCCGGATAAATTTGTTCCTATGGCGACCTGCATTCCAGGCAGCGGTGATGCCGGATTGCGCGAGCTTGAAAGAGCCGTGAAGGAGGACGACGCCAGAGCTGTCATCATCAATTCCAGCCATAACGGGCACTACCCTGACGAGGATGCGGCCACATCGTTTTGGCAATTGGTAACTGACCTCGACATTCCTGTTTTTATTCACCCGGGCGATGCCACCACACCCGCAATGGCGGACTATCGACTGGCTTCGAGCGTCGGGCGTCCTGCTGACAATTGTCTCTCACTCGCCCGTCTGATCGTGCGCGGGATCTTTGAGCGGTTTCCAGCGGTAAAAATCGTAGGGAGTCATCTTGGTGGCGGCCTTTGCGAGGTGATTGGCCGGCTGGATTACGCTTACGAGCTGCTGGATTTCTCGGCGTTTCTCGGAAAATACGAGCCGGTTTTGATCAAGCATCCACCGCGGCACTATCTGAAAATGCTTTACATGGATTCTGCCTGCTATTGGGCGCCTGCGGCCGAGTGCGCGCTCAAATCTGTTGGCGAAGACCATTTTTTGTTCGGCACGGACTCGCCGCCAATGGTTCCTTTGAAGCAAAAAGGCTTCGATCTGATGAAGAACATCGGCATGATCGACGCGCAATATGCGAAAGTCATGGGCGGCAACGCCGCGCGCCTCCTGAAATTGAACTGATGCCGAACGAGGGCGAGTCCGATGCCCGCAGAAATCTTCCGCCGCAGCGCGCTGACTTTTTTGTTGTTTGTTTCTTTCTTGTCGGTTGCCTTGGCGGGTGACTATCCGGAGCGGCCGATTCATGTCGTCGTGCCCTACGGCGCGGCTGGCACGATGGATATTGCAGCCCGCATTCTTTTCGAGCGGGTGTCCCAGATCGTCGGCCAGCCGATCGTGATCGAAAATCGGCCGGGTGCCGGCGGCAATATCGGCATTGAACAAGTCGTTCAATCAAGCCCGGACGGTTACACGCTGGTCATTGCCGATCCGATGACGTCGCTGTCAGCCAATGTCAGTCTCATGCCGAATCTCGGCTTCAACCCTTTGAAAGACCTCATACCGATTGGCAATTTTGGTTCGACCGGAGTTGCCATCGTCGTAACGCCATCGCTTCCGGTAAAAACCCTGGCGGAGTTCATCGCGTACGCGAAGGAGCGCCCCGGGCAAGTGCTTTACGGTTCCACCGGAATCGGATCGCCGGGTCACCTCAACGGTGAAATGTTTAGCAACTTGGTGGGGATCAAGGCCATTCATGTCCCTTACCGCGTCGGCAGTCAGGGCACGACCGATCTCCTGATGGGACGTGTGCAATTCTGGCTTGCGCAAATTCCAACGCGCCTGCAGCAAGTCAGGCGTGGCGAACTGAGAGTTCTGGCGGTTGCCGGCAGCGAACGATCCCGTGACCTGCCGGAGATTCCGACAGTTAAAGAACTTGGCTATGGGGATTTTGACGCGTCGTCGGACTACGCAGTCTATGCGCCCGCCGGCACGTCGGCCGCTGTCGTGAATGCCCTGTTCGCGGCGATCCAGACCGCACTTAAAGACGAGACGGTCGTTGGAAAACTGTACAGTGCCGGGCTCGAGCCAAAGCTAATGACCGGCGACGCGGTGACTAAAGTGTTGCAGGACCAGGTTGCGCGATGGAGCGCGCTCATTAAGGACGCCCATATTCAACTGATTGACCAATGAGGTGGGCGGCACGTCCCACCGGAAAAGATCAGATTACGCATACCAGCTACTTCGCCACCGCCCCGGCCAAATGCGCCGCGGCCTCGGTCGAGCCGAGCTGCACGGCCCGCTGGTAATAGTCTTGCGCCCTGGCCTCGTCGCCGGTGACACCAAAGACATTATGTGTTGCCAGATAGGCCGAGTCATAAGTCTCGCCCGCGGCGAACGCGCCGTCTGCGACGCCCGCGGCAGCCAGGCGATTAAATACGATGCGCGCCGAAGCGATATCGCCGTTTTTCAGATAATCCTGGCCGCGCTGCAACAGTGACGCGGACACTTCCGCGCTCATAGCCGGAGGCGAAGCGGCCACCGGAACCGGAACTGCGGTTTGCACCGGGGGATTGGCCACAGCCTTCGGCACGCTGGCCGGAGCAATGTCTTTTTTTGGCTCGATCCATTCCAGTTTGACCTTGCGGCGGTCGATCAGCCGCTGATCGGCGCCGCGAAGATCGACGGCGCTGTTCATGACACCGACAAAGTCTGTCGGAGCATACATGAACAGGTTTTTCAGCCCGCTCAGCGGCACATCCCAGCCGGAATCGCCAACCGCCGCACCCGCCGACAGGTGCGTTCCCGAGGCGAGGCCGGCAACGCGAAGCGATGCATTCGCCACGGATTTGTCGACCACCACGTCGAGCGGCAGCGGCTCGTTGGTCAGTACGTGCTGGTCATGAACGATGAGATGTGGCGTGAGGTCCGCCTCGCTTTGCGCATCGACGACAATCGGCCGCGCATCGGCCGCAGCATTCACGCTGCGCCAGGATGGCGTCGATCCCCACACCGTGATGCCATAGGCCACAATCGCCGCTCCGCCGATCATTGGTCCATAGAGCAACAGCGGCGACGACGACCGGCGCTGCCGCGGACTTGGCCGTGGCAATGGCACCCGGACAGGATCAAGCGACCTGCGAAGTGGCGCCACCGGTACCGCATCGCGACGGTCGCCGGGATGCGCTGCAGATACACGGGCCGCAGAGGCCGGTGTAAAAGGTGCTGGTCCGTCATCGTTGGCCCCGACGTCGTCCAGATCCCGAGCCTCCGGCCACGCGTCGTCTTCTGCCGCGGTCGGCGGCGCATTGTGGAAGCCATGCTGAGCAACGACGGTCGCGCGAATTGCGGCATCCAGCCACTCAAACACCTCTTCCGGCTGCCCGAACTCGGACCGCTCTGTATGGCTTAAGTCCAGGTCGTCCTGTCCGTCTTGCATTGGTGGCCCCCCTTGGCGCTCCCTCGTTTTTCTCGCCGATCAATCGATCGACACACCGCTTGCCTTGATCGGTGCGGCCCATTTTTTGATTTCGTTCGGAACGAACTTCGCCAGGTACTCGGTGCTGGTGCGATCCGAACTCACCAGATCGGTCCCGATCGCTGTCATGCGCTCGCGCACGGTCGGCGTATTCATGGCAATGATTGTCGCTTCGCGGAGCAGATGGACGATGGTGCTAGACGTATGCTTCGGCAGGAACAGGCCGATCCAGTTGTTCGCCTCGAAGCCAGGCAGTCCCTGCTCCTGCGCCGTCGGCACATCCCCGAGCACGGGCGAGCGCGAGCGGGCCAGCACCGCGATCGGCTTGACGGCGCCGCCCTTGATCTGCGGCAACGCCGTTGAAACTGCGTCACAGAGATAATTGATCCGGCTGGCGATCATGTCCTGCATCGCCGGCGCCGAGCCGCGATAAGGCACGTGCTGCACATCGACACCGATAGCGGTGTTGAGCAACACGCAGGCAAGATGCGTCGACGAGCCGGCACCGCCGGAGCCGAACGACAGCTTCGGCGCATTGGCCTTCACGTAAGCGGAGAATTCGGCAAGGTTATTCGCCGGGAAATCTTTCGGAACGACCAGCACCATCGGCTGTTCGGCGATCAGGACGACCGGCGAGAAATCCTGCACCGCGTCGTACAGCGGCTTTTTGTAAAGCGTTTGATTGTAGGCTTGGGTGCCCACGGTACCGAGCAGCATCTGATAGCCGTTGGGCTGCGCCAGCGCGACGCGCTGCGCGCCAGTCATGCCGCCGGCGCCGCCGATATTCTCGACAACAACCTGCTGTTCGAGCACTTCTCCAAGCCGCTGGGCGATGATCCGCCCGACAACGTCGGTCGGCCCGCCCGCCGCAAACGGCACGATCATGGTGATCGGCCGGCTCGGCCATTCATGGGCGGCGCGCGCCAGTTCGGCCGCACCAATAAATCCAGCCCCCGCGAGCAAAGTCGCGAATGCGGCAAGCACGATGTTCACACGAAGACTCGAACGCGTGATTTTCAGACGCATAGTTCCAAAGCGCATGGGCCCCTCCAGCAAAAACGTATCCAGGCGCGCAGCGGCACGCGGCCATTACGCCATGCAAGCAGGCGCGATGACCCGAAACCGTCAGCGAAGCGAAATTTTCAGTTTGTCAGGTAGACAGCGGAGCGAGATGTGTACGCATGACTCTAATCCTCACAAAAGCCCGGGCTGTATCTAAGAGCGCATCAGCCGAAAGCGCATCAGCCGGCATCGTGGAAGACTTGATGACGGCGCAGCGAAGCCTGAGGAAGTCTGTCCACAGCTTTGAATCCATTTGTGGCGAGAATCGGTCGAATGATACCGTCGGCAAATTTGGTTAGCGGCGCATTGAAATGCCGACAGAAATTTCACTTCAAAAATTTTCGCTGCGCGCTGCAAACAAAATGAAAAACACTGTTCGACACAGCGATGACACAAATCGTCGGGACAAAACAAAAATTGAATTGACTATCGCCGCGACGCATCAGCGTTTTTACCGAGCGCCACAATCCTGCTTCTATCGCGCGGCCACAATCGGCCGCTCACCTGTCGAGGTGAAGTCATAGTCGGGGGTTGCTTATGCGTAGACGGATCGTGACAGGCTGCCTGGCGGCCTGCGTCGTTGCTCTGTTCAGCTTCAATCTTGCAGCTCAGGTGGTGCCGAAATCCATTCAGGAGGGCGGTTCCGATTCCGAAATACGCGGGCGCAAAAATCAGTGGACCGTCGGCATTGTTGGCGGCCTGCTGTCCGGATCGTATATGCGCTTCGCCGACGAAATGGCATCGGCGCTCAACGACGGCGATGATCTGCGGATCCTGCCGATCGTGTCGTACGGCGCGGCATCGAACCTCGACGACCTGCTCTATCTGGAAGGCGTCGACGCCGCGATCACGCAATCCGACGTGTTCGAGTATTTCAGGACCCAGCGGAAGACGCCCAATCTCGACAGGCGCGTGAACTATGTGGTCCGTCTGCCGATCTCGGAGTTGCACATCCTAGCGCGCAACGACGTGCAGAGCCTGGAAGACCTTCGCGGCAAGAAAGTTAACTTTGGACCGGCCGGCACTGGCGCCAGCCTCACCGGCACGATCGTGTTTCAGCGGCTCGGCATCAACGTCCAGCAGGTGATGATCGATCAGCCGACAGCGTTGCAGAAACTGCAGTCCGGCGAAGTCGACGCCATCGCCCGCGTGGTGATGAAGCCGATCGATTTCTTCTCAAAGATACCGCCGAACTCAGGCCTGCATCTGGTGAACATCCCCTTCACCAAGCAGTTCGAGGACTTTTACACGCTCGGCGAATTTACCAAGCAGGATTATCCGAACCTGACGCAGGGCAAGGACAGCATCGACACTATCGCGGTGCCCGCCGTGCTCGCGGTCTATAATTGGCCAACCAAGAACGATCGCTATCGCAAGGTGCAGCGTTTCGTCCAATATCTGTTCAACAACTGGGATAAATTCCAGAAGCCGCCCTATCACCCGAAATGGCGCGATATCAATCTGGCGGCGACGGTGCCGGGCTGGACGCGATTTGGCGTGGCGCAGGATATGCTCGACCACATCACGTCGCAGAAGACCAGCTTCCAGAGCTTCCTGAGCACCAAGGGCGCTGCTCCCGCAAACGACAACGACAAGGAAGCGCTGTTCCGCGAATTCATGCAGTGGCAGCAGAAAAATCCCGGGCACTGAGCAAGCAACGGGCTAAAGCGCAGACAGCGAATTCACGTCGGGCTTTGCGACACGCGCAACCAGCTGGTCTGTCCGCGCCAAAAAGCGTTTGAGCAGCGCCGAGATGTTGGAGCGGCTATAGCCGAGAACCAGCTCGATGATCGGCACTTCGCCTTGCAGCGGACGGGTAACCACTGACGACGGCAGCATCAGCTTCGTATAGAGCGGCAAAATCGTAACGCCGCCGGTCGACGTCACCAGTGATAGCACCGACGACAGATTTTCGCCGTCGTATGCCGGCTTGAGCACAACGCCGGATTTCATCGCGTAACTTTCGATCGCCGCCTTCAAGGCCGGCGCCACCCGCGTCGGCGAAATGTAGATCTCGGTCGCGAGATCCTGGATGCGGACCGCTTTTTGCGCGGCGAGGCGGTGGCCGGCCGGCAGCACCGCGACCAGCGGCTCCTTGATCAGCGGCTTGAAGGTGATGCCCGGGGCATCTTTCTCGCGGCGAAGGAAAGCCACATCGACCTTGCCGCGCATCAGTCCGCCGGCTAGCTCCGGCGACGACTGGCTCGCCAGCGTGACCTCGATATCCGGTTGCTCGGCGCGCAGAATGCGCAGCGTCTCCGGCAGCCATACCAATTCCTGGCCGGCGAGAAAGCCGATCGTGAACGCGCTTTTCTCCGGCTGCGCCGCGCGCCGCGCGGCTTCGCCCGCCGCGTCGACCTGAAGCAGCGCCAGCCGCGCGTGATCGAGAAACGTGCGGCCGGACGCGGTGAGTTCGACACCGCGCGCACCGCGCTCCAGCAGTTTGACGCCGACCTCCAGTTCAAGATAGCGGATTTGCCGGCTGAGCGATGGCTGCGCCGTGTGCAGCCTTCGCTCGGCGGCATTGGTCAGGCTGCCTTCCTCGGCAACAGCCACGAAATAGCGCAGATGGCGAAGTTCCATGGCCTCTATTCATGCTTATAAAGTATGGCTTGAGCTTACGAAGTCTTGGTTTTCCAGTCAATCACGGCCCAGTTTCATGCTCGAAGGCGATGCAAGCCGCACCGCCACCGGATCAGGACCAAGGCCATGAATTCACTCGCGAACAAGACCGCTCTCGTCACCGGCGCTTCCCGCGGCATGGGCCGCGCCACTGCGCTTGCGCTCGGCGCCGCCGGCGCCCGCGTCATCGTTCACTACGGCCGCAACGCCGAAGAAGCCCAGGCCGTGGTGCAACAGATCCGCACCGGCGGCGGGCAAGCCGACGCGGTGGCGGCCGACCTCGCCGCGCCGGATGGCGCGCATGTGCTCGCGGCGGAAGTGCGCAATCTCGCCGGCGGCAAGCTCGACATTCTGGTGTCAAACGCCGGCATCTCCAGCGCCACCACGATCGAGACGCTGTCGGTGAAGGAGTTCGACAGCCTGTTCGCCGTCAATGTCCGCGCACCGTATTTCCTGGTGCAGCAACTGCTACCGATCATGAGCGAAGGCGGCTCAATCGTGTTCGTCTCCTCGCTCGGCGCTCGCGCCGCGGTCGGCACGCTCGCCGCTTATGCCAGCACCAAGGGCGCCATCAACACGCTGGTGAAATACCTCGCGTCGGCGCTCGGCCCGCGCGGCATTCGTGTCAACGCCGTCGCGCCCGGCGTGATCGACACCGACATGTCGAGCTTCACCAAGACCGAAGCCGGCCGCACCAATGTGATGGGCATGCAATCACTCAAGCGCATTGGCCAGCCCGACGACGTCGCTTCAGTGATCGAATTCCTCGCCTCCGACGCGGCGCGCTGGGTCACCGGCGACATCATCGCGGTCGATGGCGGCTCAAAGCTCTGAGCCGCCGAGCCGGACCATTTTTTTGAAGAGAAGGAGCAGACCATGAGTCTTTGCACCACATGCAGCAGCCGCAATCGCGCACAGCGCTGTCAGCGGCAACAACAACGGTAGTGGCGGTGATTACCGCCATGACGTTTTCGGCAAGCGGCGCGGCACCGACACCGCTTTATCACCAGTATCAGGAGAGTTTCGGGCTAACGCCGTTCACGATCACCATCATCTTTGCCGCTTACGTGCTGAGCCTGCTGGCGGCGCTGCTCACCGTCGGTTCGCTGTCGGACTACATCGGACGGCGGCCCGCCATTCTCGCAGCGCTGATCCTCAACATCGTCTCGATGGCGATGTTCATGATGGCCAACTCCGCTGCAACCCTGATCGCGGCGCGAGCGTTGCAAGGCTTCGCCACCGGGCTCGCGACCGCAACGCTCGGCGCAGCGATTCTCGATAACGACCGTAGCCGCGGCCCGATCCTCAACAGCGTCACCGCGTTCATCGGCCTGTCCGCGGGAAGCCTCGGCGGCGCGGTTCTTGTCACCTACGCGCCTGAGCCACGCCAACTCGTTTACGCCGTGCTGTTCGCGTTATCGGCGGTCGAAGCAGCCGTACTCTGGTCGATGCCGGAGACGGCAATCCCACAGGCCGGCGCTTTGGCCTCGCTGCGGCCGCACGTTCGCATTCCTCCGCAGGCGCGCGGCGTACTGATGCAGCTCACGCCGGTGACGATCGCGTCCTGGGCGCTCGGCGGTTTTTACTTCTCGCTGATGCCAGCGCTGGTGCGCGTTGCGACCGGCGTCACCGTTCCGGTAGTCGGCGGCCTTGTGGTCAGCGCACTGACCTTGAGCGGTGCGCTCAGTGTGCTGGCGCTGCGCGCTGTTGCGCCTGCCCGGATGCTCAATCGTGGCATCACTGGCACTGCCGATTGGCGTCGCAGTCACGCTGGCCGGCGTTCATGAGCAGGTTGTGTGGCTGATGCTGCTCGGCACTGTCGTCGCCGGTGTCGGGTTCGGCGCGGCGTTTTCCGGCACGATGCGCACCGTGCTGCCGCTCGCCAGGACCGATGAGCGCGCCGGACTGCTGTCGGCATTTTACGTCGAAGGCTATCTGGCCTTCAGCCTGCCGGCGGTGATCACCGGGTTCGCCGTGCCGATGGTGGGACTGACGACCGCAGCGTATGTGTACGGCAGCGCCGTCATTGTAATGGCGCTGGCATCAATGATCGCGGTCAGTTTCTCACAGCGTTAGTCGCCACTTGCTGTAGAAAATTCGCATGGCCCAAAAATTTCGAACTCCGACCTCCGGTTTCATAACCGGAGGTCGATCAAACGGGACGGCCCGGCGCGGCGGCAGTTTCCATTTCGCCGTGCCGCTTGAGCGGCTTCATGCCGGTCAAGCTGCGCAGCAGCACATAGAACACCGGCGTCAGGAACAGGCCGAAGAAGGTCACGCCCAGCATGCCGAAGAACACCGCGATCGCCCATGGCGTGGCGCATTTCCGCGCCGGCGCCTGAGGACAGGACCAGCGGCACGACGCCCATGATGAAGGCAAAGCTCGTCATCAGGATCGGACGAAGCCGCAAGCCGCGCCGCCTCGATCGCGGCATCCACCGGCGCGCGGCCCTGCATTTCCAGTTCGCGCGCGAACTCCACGATCAGGATCGCGTTCTTGCAGGCGAGGCCGACGAGCACGAACAGGCCGATCTGGGTGAAAATGTTGTTGTCGCCGCCGGTGAGCCACACGCCGGTGATCGCCGAGAACAGACACATCGGCACGATCAGGATGATGGCGAGCGGCAGGAACAGGCTTTCGTATTGTGCCGCCAGCACCAGGAACACCAGCAGCACGCAGATCGGGAACACCAGAAGCGCCGTGTTGCCGGCGAGGATCTGCTGGTAGGTCAGGTCGGTCCATTCGAAGCGCATGCCCTTGGGCAAGGTCTCGTCGAGGATATTGGTGATCGCCGCTTGCGCCTGGCCGGACGAATAGCCCGGCGCCGGGCCGCCATTGAGATCGGCGCTGCGGAAACCGTTGTAGCGCAGCGCGCTGTCCGGCCCGGTTGTCTGGGTGATGTCGAGGACCGCGCCGAGCGGCACCATCTTGCCGGAGGCATTGCGGATCTGAAGCCGCAAGATATCGTCCGGCTTGGCGCGGAACGGCGTGTCGGCCTGGGCGATCACTTCGTAGGTGCGGCCGAAGCGGTTGAAGTCGTTGACGTAGATCGAGCCCAGATAGGTCTGCATGGTGTCGAAGACATCCTGCACCTCGACGCCCAATTGCATCGCCTTGATGCGATCGAGATGCGCATGGAGCTGCGGCACGCCGATATTGAAATTGGAGAACACGCCCATGAGCTGCGGCGTTTTCCGGGCCTTGCTCTGGACTTCCGCCATCACCCGATTGAGCACTTCATCGCCCTGGTCGGTGCGGTCCTCGACTTGCAGCTTGAAGCCCGCGATGGTGCCGAGGCCGTTGACCGGCGGCGGCGGAAAGATCGCGATCACGGCATCGCCGATGCCGGCAAACTTGGCCTGCAGCTTCTGCGAAATCGCGAAGCCGGACAGATCCGCCGTGGTGCGTTCTTCGAACGGCTTGAGTGTCACGAACACGATGCCGGCCGACGGGCTGTTGATGAAGCCGTTGATCGAAAGCCCGGGAAAGGACACCGCGCTTTCGACGCCCGGTTCCTTGAGCGCGATGTCGGACATTTCGCGGATCACCTTCTCGGTGCGGTCCAGCGTGGCGCCTTCCGGCAATTGCGCGAAGCTCACCAGATATTGCTTGTCCTGCAGCGGCACGAAGCCCGGCGGCACGACGCGGAAGACAACGAGCGTCGACGCCAGCAGCACCAGCATAGACGACGACGGCGCGCCGTCTTGTGCGAGAGCAGACGGCGCACGCCGTGCCCGTACCCGGTCGAGCCGGCGTGGAACACGCGGTTGAAGCGGCTTGAAGAACGGACCGAGCAAGCGGTCCATGCCGCGCGCCAGCGACGTCCTTCGGTGCACCCTCTCCTTTGAGCAGAAGCGCCGCCAGCGCCGGCGACAGCGTCAGCGAATTGAACGCCGAGATGATGGTCGAGAATGCGATGGTCAGCGCGAACTGGCGATAGAACTCGCCGGTCAAGCCGCTGATGAAGGCGATCGGCACGAACACGGCGCACAGCACCAGCGCGATGGCGATGATCGGGCCGGTGACCTCGCTCATCGCCTGCAACGTCGCATCGCGCGGGCTGCAAGCCCGCCTCGATATTGCGCTCGACGTTCTCCACCACGACGATGGCGTCGTCGACCACGATGCCGATCGCCAGCACCAGGCCGAACAGCGACAGCGCATTGATCGAGAAGCCGCACATGTACATCGCCGCGAAGGTGCCGACGATCGAGGTCGGCACCGCCAGCAGCGGAATGATCGAGGCGCGCCAGGTCTGCAGGAACAGGATGACGACCAGCACGACCAGCGCCACCGCCTCGAGCAGCGTGTGGACCACCGCCTTGATCGAGTCGCGCACGAACACCGTCGGGTCGTAGACGATGCTGTAGTCCAGCCCTTCCGGGAAATTCTTCTTCAGCTCCTCCATCGTCGCGCGCACGTGGTTGGAGATCTGGATGGCGTTCGAGCCGGGCGACTGGAAGATCGGAATCGCGACCGCCTGCTGGTTGTCGAGCAGCGAGCGCAGGCTGTATTGCGAGGCGTCGATCTCGACCCGCGCCACATCGCTCAGCCGCGTGACCACGCCGTTCTGATTCTTGATGACGATCTGGCCGAACTGTTCCGGATCGGTCAGCCGGCCTTCGACATTGATCGGAAGCTGCAACTCGCCCTTGTCGCTGTAGGGCGGGCCGTTGATGAGCCGGCCGCGACCTGCACGTTCTGGCGGCGCACCGCGTTGACGACGTCGTCGGCGGTCAGGCCGAGTTCGGCGATTTTCTGCGGATTGAGCCAGATCCGCATGGCGTAATCGCCCGAGCCGAACAACTGAACGCTGCCGATGCCTTCGATCTTGGCGAGCTGATCCTTGACGTTGAGCACCGCGTAATTGCGCAGATAGAGCATGTCATAGCGGCCGCCGATCGAGTTCAGATGCACCACCATGGTGAGGTCGGGCGAGCTTTTGACCGTGGTCACGCCGAGATTTCGCGTCACGTCCGGCAGGCGCGGCAGCGCCTGGTTGACGCGGTTCTGCACCAGCTGCTGGGCGAGATTGGGATCGGTGCCGAGCTTGAAAGTGACGGTGAGCGTCAGCGTGCCGTCGCTCGCGGCCTGCGAGAACATGTAGAGCATGTTCTCGGTGCCGTTGATCTGCTCTTCCAGCGGCGTCGCCACCGTGTCGGCGACGGTTTCGGGATTGGCGCCGGGGAACAGCGCCGTCACCACCACGGACGGCGGCACGACCTCGGGATATTCCGAGATCGGCAGTTGCGTCATCGAGATCAGGCCGGCCAGGAAGATGGCGACCGAAATGACGCCGGCAAAAATCGGCCGGTCGATGAAAAATCGCGACAAATTCATCGTTGTTATTCCGCCGCGAGGGCGGTCTCCGCAATCAATTGCTCGCGGTACGGCCGGGCTGCGGCATCCACCGCTACTCCGGGCGCAAGCCTTTGCAGGTGGTCCAGGATCACGCGCTCGCCGGCCTTGACGCCGACGCGAACCACGCGGTTGCCTTCGACCTGCGGGCCAAGCTGCGACCTTGCGGTATTCGGCCTTGTTGTCGGCATCGACGACAAAGACGAAGCGCTTGCTCTGATCGTTGCCGATCGCGCTTTCCGGCACCAGCAGCGCGTCGTCGAACGTGCCGTTACCCATGCGCACCGACACGAACATGCCCGGAATCAGGCTGCCGTCGTTATTGGCGAAGCGGGCGCGGGCGCGGATCGTGCCGGAGCCGGTATTGATCCTGTTGTCGAAGCTCTCGATGTTGCCGCGATAGACGTGCCCGCTGTCGCCCCTGACAACGAGTTCGACCGGAATCTTTTGCTCTGCGTCCTGCGTCTGGCCGTAGCTGCGCACATTGTCGAGATAGGTCTGCTCGTCGACTTCGAAATCGGCATAGACGCCGTTCTCGGACACGATGGAGGCGAGCAGCGGCGGCGGCGTGGTCGGCGCGCCGACCAGATTGCCGAGCGTGATTTCGGCGCGGCTGATGCGGCCGGAGATCGGCGCTTTGACATAGGCGTAGTCGAGATTGACCTGCGCCGCAGCCAACATGGCGGCCGCCGACTGGATATTGGCCTGGCCAACGTCGTCGGCGTTGACGCGCTGATCGAAGGTCTCCTGCGACAGGGTCGCCGACTTGATCAACTGGCTGCCGCGGTCGCGCTCGGCTTTGGCATATTTCGCGTTGTTGGTCGCGGTCTGGAGATCGGCTTGGGCCTTGTCGACCGCCGCCTGGTAGGGACGCGGATCGATCACGAACAGGACATCGCCCGCGTTCACTCTCTGGCCGTCGTGAAAGCGGATCTCGGTGATGCGGCCGGAAACCTGCGGCCGGATTTCGGCATAATCCACCGCGTTGATGCGGCCGGAGAATTCCGCGAACGGCGAAACGCTTTGCGGCGAAAGAATACCGACCTTCACCGGGATTGCCGGTGTGGCACCAGCCGCGCTCGCGTGAGCGTCGTGGGTAAGTTGGCCGCTGACCAGCGTGCCAATACCGCTGTTGCCACCACAACACCGAGAGCCGCCGCCACCATCAAACGCGGCCGGGCCGCGAACGAAGACTTGAACCATTGACCCATTGCCGCGCTCCACATATGTAGCTATCGATACACATGTAGGAGGCGGGGGCGCGGCGTCAAGGACTTGTGTAGCGAAGACTAAGAAAACAAAATTTCGGAGGAAAATCAATGGCTATGGGTCGGCCCCGTGAATTCGACACGGAGAAAGCGCTGGACGAGGCCATGGAGGTGTTTTGGCGTCACGGTTACGAGGGCGCCACCATCGCCGAGCTTACCGACGCGATGAAGATCAACCCGCCGAGCCTCTATGCCGCGTTCGGCAGCAAGGAAGGCCTGCTGAAGGCCGCGCTCGATCGCTATTCCGAAAAGCGCGAAGAGTTCATGCGCGAGGTGCTCGGCATGCCGACGGCGCGCGAGGTCGTCGAACGCATGTTGCTGCGGATCGCCGATACCCAAACCGATCCCGACAACCCGCCAGGGTGCCTGCTGGTGGCGGGCGGACTGGCGTGCGGCGCCGGCGCCGAAAACGTTCCCTTCGAACTGGCGTCACGCCGCGCGCGCACCGAGAACCAGCTCCGCGAGCGCTTCGTGCGCGCAAAGGAAGAAGGCGACCTCGCGCCGGACGCGGATCCCGCGGCGCTGGCACGTTATCTTTCTGCGGTGATCGCCGGCATGGGCGTTCTGGCGTCTTCCGGCGCCAGCCGCGATGATCTGCGTCAGATTGCGCTCGTCTCGCTGCGGGCGTTCGACGAGCAACCGGGTGTGAAGACGCCCGATAAAACAACGGCGCGCGTTGAAGCCCGGCCAAGCTGATGTCCCGCAAATTCCAGCACACGGTACTTGAACGTTTTCTGCGTTACGTTCGCATCGACACCCAATCCGACCCCGCTTCAAAAACGACCCCCTCGACCGAAAAGCAGAAGGACCTCGGCCGCGTTCTGGCGCAGGAGCTGCGCGACCTCGGCATCAAGGACGCTCACCTCGACGATTACGGCTACGTCTACGGCACGGTGCCGGCGACCACTTCGAAAAAAGTCCCGGTGATCTGTTTCTGCTCGCACATGGATACCTCGCCCGACTGCAGCGGCAAGGACGTGAAGCCGCAGGTGGTGCGCAACTATCAGGGCGGCGACATCGTGTTGTCGGGTGATCCCGCGCAGGTGATCCGTTTCAACGAACACCCGGCGCTGGCCAAACAGATCGGCAACGACATCGTGACGACCGACGGCACCACGTTACTCGGCGCCGACGACAAGGCCGGCGTCGCCGAGATCATGGATGCGGTGAAAATCCTCGTCGACAATCCCGATATCAAGCACGGCACGATCAAGATCCTGTTCACCCCGGACGAGGAGATCGGCCGCGGCGTCGACAAGGCCGATCTGAAAAAACTCGGCGCCGATTACGCCTATACGCTCGACGGAGCGACAGCCGGCCATCTGGAGGACGAGAGCTTCTCCGCCGACGCCGCCACCATTCACATCAACGGAGTAAGTGCCCATCCCGGCTTCGCCAAGGGCAAGATCGAGCACGCCATCAAGATCGCCGCACGCATCGTCGACCGGCTACCGAAAGACATGACGCCCGAAACCACCGAAGGCCGCGAAGGCTTCCTGCATCCGATAAGGATCGAAGGCGCGCTTGAAGAGGCGACGCTCGAATACATCGTCCGCGATTTCACCGAAGCCGGCCTGAAGGAAAAGGAAGCGCTGCTTGAGCGCACCGTTGCCGACGTGATGAAGGATTTTCCCCGCTCGACCTATCGCATCGAATTCCGCGAACAGTATCGCAACATGAAAGTGGTGCTCGACAAGCACCCCGAGATCGTCAAATACGCGATGGAAGCGATCGAGCGCGCCGGGCTTAAGCCCGTTCTCGCCAGCATTCGCGGCGGCACCGACGGATCGCGGCTCTCCTTCATGGGCCTGCCCTGCCCCAACATCTTCGCCGGCGAGCACGCCTTCCACTCGCGGCTGGAATGGGTCAGCGCGCAGGACATGGAAGCGGCGGTGCGGACGATCGTTAATCTCGCGGAGATTTGGGAACAGCGGGCGTAGCGGTGACTGGAGACGTAGCGGTGCTTGGGCCTGGCGGCAGCGGTTCTGCCCCACACTTGTTGTCCAGCGCGTCATAGACTTCGGCATTTCCGATCTTTGCGTCCGTGGAATCACCGACGACGAAAGGATGAGGGTCGAAGTACCGATCTTCACGATGGTCGGCGCGATGACACGATAGGCGCCGTCGGGCTGCTTCTGAAATGCCGCGCAATCAACCGAAACGTCGTCCTGCGCAGTCGCAAGCACCGCCGAACTCATCAGGAAGCCAAGGGCGAGTAACGTGCGCATGTTTGAGTCTCGGCGCTGCGCGATTGCAAAACAGCTTAAGCCGTTCTTGCAAGGCGTGTATTCGAGACGTCTATGAAGCGTTGGAGTTAGATTTCGATTCTTTCAACTGAAGCAGTCATAAGTGGTCGAGCAGGGGTTTGACGCATTTTAAATCCTGCGACCAATCTCGCTTCGCGAGATTTCGCTTCGCGAACGCCAGTTATTTCAAAGCTTAGTCCAGTAATTGTTTAAACAATCAATGTCGGGTGTTCGGAAGACGCACTTTTGGCGGCGCGTCAAAAATGCGTCTGGGGTCATGTCGTAATGTCCCGTCGAGCACGCAACTTTGAACAACCCATTTTTGGGAAAAGCGCGGTTGGGCGATCTGCTTTTCTGTTCAGTTTTATCCAACGCCAACATTCCGTGCCAAGTTAGCCGACAGCGAAATATTTTCAGGTCGCAAGGCAAGCGTCGCCTGAAATCGTACATCCGACGGTCAGTGACCATCGGTTGCTTTTTCGAACCGAGAGATGAAGCGCGCGTCCTTACTGAAAATCCGACGGCGCTGATTTTCAAAGCAGACGCAGTCTCGACAGGTTTGACGCCAAATGTAGCGGTCCTGATCTATTTATCTCGCCGTACGACTGAAAACGGTGATTCTCGATAATAATTTTCAGTGGGTGGCGCTTCGGGAGAGGTGTATCACAGTGTATCACTATTTTCGCATTCGTAAGGAATGCACTTGGTGCAGGTAATAGTCTGAAATATATGGAAAAATGGCGCGCCCGAAGAGATTCGAACTCCTGACCCCCAAATTCGTAGTTAGGTCACTGCCCTTTTCCGCCGCTATCACGTGGCATCACGAAATATATTTCTGCTGATCTTTTGCTCTCTCGAGTTATCGCAAGGCATCCCTCATATCCGCTTCCCCGGGTTGCCAGCTGGTTGCCAGAGCCGTCTGCAGCTGGAGCTGATCGGTGAAACGTATATGGGGACATGAAGACCAAGATCACGAAGCGAACTGTTGATAGTCTGACGCCCGGCAACAGCGACGCGCTGGTGTGGGATGCTGAGATCAAAGGCTTTGGCATCCGCTGCCGCCCATCAGGTGCGAAGTACTTCCTGCTTAAGATGCGCGTCGGTGGCCGACAGCGCTGGATCACCATAGGGAGGTATGGCTCCCCTTGGACGCCAGACACCGCACGACGTGAAGCCCTGAGGCTTTTGGGGTTACGTGCCACCGGACGTGATCCAGCGGCGGAGCGTGATCGGCAACGGGTGGCGGTCACCGTTGCGGAGCTTGCTGACCGCTTCCTACAGGAACACGTCGCCGATCACTGCAAATTGCGAACGCAGGAAGAATACAAGCGTGCCGTCGGAAGCTATTTAAAGCCCGCCTTTGGCCATCACCGGATCACTGACCTGACCCGAGCCGACGTAGCCCAGTTTCATCACCGGCACCGCGATTATCCGCACCAAGCGAACCGAACACTGGCGGTGTTGTCTAAGATGATGAACTTGGCGGAAGCTTGGGGACTGCGGACAGAAGGCACAAATCCGTGCCGGCACGTGAAGAAGTACCCTGAGAATAAGCGTGAGCGATACTTGTCACGTGAGGAACTGCAAAGGCTTGGAGTAGCCCTTGTTGCAGCCCAACGCAGCGGAACAGATGGACCCTGGGTGCTTGGAGCCATCGGACTCCTTGCGCTTACTGGTGCGCGATTATCTGAAATTCTAACCCTTCGGTGGGAATACGTTGATCTTGCAGGTGCCACGCTCCGGCTTCCCGATTCCAAGACAGGCGCAAAGCCGATCTATCTCAGTGACGCCGCTGTAAATCTGCTTCGCGGTATTCCCGTCATTGCAGGGAACCCATTCGTCATCATCGGCAAAAAGCCCGGCGCACGTTTGGTCAACCTGCAGAAGCCGTGGCGACGCATACGCGCAGCAGCAAGGCTTAATGACGTTCGCATCCATGATCTGCGACACAGCTTCGCCAGCATCGGCGCCAGCGCTGGAATGAGCCTCCCCGTGATCGGGAAACTCCTTGGACATACGCAACCAATTACAACCGCGCGGTACGCACATCTTGCTGCCGACCCGATTCGGCAAGCCGCCAATCAGATTGGGAGTGAGATCAGTACGGCTCTGAAAATTGGCTAAGAAGAAGGTCTATTGACCGATTAGTCAAAAAAATAATTGGGGCACGAACCATCAACTTAGGCCCATAAAACGGGCCTTTTTTACGACCAAAAAAAATACAAGTTATAGGGAGACTTCACGCCTTGCAGGCGCACGCAGTTTTGTCCTAAGCGCGCAATTCAATTCGTCATTCACCACCTAAGTGATCGACCAATGAAACCATCGTCGCGCGCCGAAGCTGCGTCCGCACCTGCCTCATGTAACGATTCCAAAACAACCGCCGCTGCCCTGCCCGTCTTTTTGACCGCGGCCGAAGCTGCTGAGTTCTTGAGACTTAGCGAAGTGAGTTTGGCACGGTGGCGCACTGAAGGGCGCGGACCCACGTTCCGCAAATTTTCACGCCGTGTGGTCTATTCACGCGATGATCTATTGGCGTGGGCTGAGAACCAGCGCCGGCAAAGCACATCTCAGCAAGACTGAGCGATGTTGCCGACTTCCCTTGCGAACAGCGTCACACTGCCCGGCATCGGGACCGGTGCGATACACTTCGATCGCATTCGCATTGTGTCGACGCATCCCCCCGGCACTGTAAATTGGCTTTTGCCGGTGGCTCAACTGCGGAATCTCTGCCACGCCTTCAAGGTGACTACATATAAGGGAAAGGAGCCGCGGCTGCGGTCCAATATCAAGATCGTAGGCCCACAGCCCGATGCGCTTCGATTGCTTTGGTTGCATCAAGCCGCACTAGGAACTTATCGCGTCACACTTGCTGAAGTGGCAATCGACTGGGCAGTCGTACCGTCATCCCAAGTGCCCGCAACTGACCGGGCAGCGAACATGATGCGTACAATCGTCAGTCACGTGGACAAGCCTTGGCATCGGCGCGGACACCTACGAACTGCCTATGATCCGTACAAGAAGCCTGAGCGCGGGCACGTCTGCGAACTTGCGGCGATTTACTACGAAGACCGGAGGGCTAGCGTTGCGCTAAAGTGCTACACACGACATGTCAAATTAGCGCAGAACCAGATCGGCGCCGGACTTTGTGTACGCCTGGAATGGACCCTGAAAGGAAAGCGAGCCATTGATCGCCATTTGGGTGGAAACCAAACGATTGACTTGCGGCAGGCGAACCTCAGTCAGTTCGTGAGAAGCAACCTTCGCTGGGTCAGCGTTGACTACATCGCGCTTGGCAAACTGTTCATGACCCCGCAAGCCAAGGCCAAATCTGCTGGTAACCAGCATTCTTTCAACGATCCAAATTACCGAGCCCGCCGTGTAGCCTATATGAGGTTGTTATTGCTGGCTCGGCGCCGGCGTCATGACTTTGCCGATGAAGATCACGCGCTGTGGATTTGCCGCGATTCTCCTGCTCAGATCCGCGGCTACTGCTTTGAAATACTCAGGCAACAAACGGCGAAGCGGCAAGGACAACCAAAACAATACGCAGGCCATCGTCCGTGGATCACAGCTCACAAAATTCGCGCTTGCTTCCAGTGAGGGCTGCAGGCATCACCGGGTATAATTATACGAGCCGTTTTGAAACTGCCCTGTTTACCCAGAAGACACAGTCACTTAGCCCATCACAATTATCATCCCGCCAAATTATGTAATGTCTGGCCTGCATTGTTCGCCAAAATAATAATGGTGCATCCCCTCCTGAGAAGCTTTGTCAGATGCGCTTAAATCGCTCACCGAAGATTTGAAAGTGATATCTTTTGAGTTCATTGCGTCGCCAAACGAGACGAGAATATTCTTTGGACAAGGTCACGTGCGATAAGTCACGGCGCTAAGCCGCCATTGGGAGGGAGCAGATGCCGCTCTTTAGGGCCATTCTGGCCACTTGTCCTTGGGTCCTGATCTTGCTGACAGCTGCGGCGGCTGCCGACGGATCAGTTTGCGACATCGCTCAACACCCTGACGCATACGATCACAAGCAGGTGGAAGTTCTTGGGTTGGCGTCCGACATCAAAAAGACCACCTCCCAGAGCGGCCACGACTATACGGTTTTCAAATTAATTGATCCCAGCGGATGCGGCTTTGTGAAAGTTTTTGCTTGGGAACATCCAGAGTTGGCGACAGGCGAGCGAATCCAAGTCGATGGTATTTTTGAGACGCAGCATCACCAAAGCGGATACACATTCACCAACGAGCTGCAGGCCGATCATATTATCAAGCCTAAGTGAGTTGATGACGGACCTCAGCGCTGAGACCGGCAGCATTGAATTTTTCTGGTTGTAGTCTTTTTGATTGCGGATGCCCCGTGTCGGGCCTTAGACCGGACGACAGCGGGTTTGCGTTTTTGAGCTAGGCAGGTAGCCGCCGCAACCAGATCGCCGCTGTCGACCTACGACAAAGCGACTGCGCGGGTACCCGGCTAAGGCTTTACCCGTACGCGCACCAGTGACGCCGTACTAAAAAACGCCACTGCTGAAAATATGGCTTGCTCTATCGGAGGAAGTTGAAGATGCCGCGTAATTATCAGGGAACCCAATGAGAGCATCACTGGTAGTATACCGTTTGCGGATTTTGCGTAGCTAACGAAGCTTTCAGGACCAAGAACAAACCAAGCTTGAAGGAAGAGCACGATGAAAAAGGGATATTCGTTGTAGACGTCAATTTGTACACGGTTGTCGTGATGCGCTTTCACTAGTAGTCCTGCTCCGGCAATCAAAATCACTAGGGCAAATAACCCATTCAGCATCGCCCAAGCCCAGCTGCCGTATTTTTCGATGTCACCTTGAAGTTCCTTTTGCCGCTGGACAGTAAATTCGTTCGGGAAATTTGTGGTCTTCAATTCTTCATTGGCCTGTTCTAACCGCGCCTTATCGCTTTCTAGGCCCCGTGGCTTTGTGTAAATGTAATAAAACCAAACTAATCCGATCCAGACCAACCCAAAACCGACAAGATCCAAGTGCTGGTTCAGCCACGCAAGTATGGGATCGTTGCGTTGAACGGCAGCTCCGAACAAGGCAAACCCAAAAAACAAATAGAGAAGGGTGCGGCCGATTAATGTTCCCGCATACTGGATTGGACTAAAGACCGAATACTTTTTCACGGCTCTGAACGCCCCATCGGGCCACAACCTCAAACTATTTTGTAACTTAAAAGCGGTCGCCTTAAAAGCACCAGACGACACTATTGGCGTCTGTGAAACGGACGCACAAAGGACCGCTGCGGGATATTCTGGCGAAGAACATGCGCCGGCTGCGTGCTGAGCGGAAGCTTACTCAAGAAGCCTTGGCTTACGATTGTGGGATCAACCGCACTTACCTCAGCGCGGTGGAACGATCAGAGAGAAATGTTTCCATCGACAACGTAGCCCGCATCGCCAAAGGGCTTGGTGTCGAGCCCTGGAAGTTGTTGAAGCACGAGTAGAGGCGATACCGGAGCTGATTGCGGCCCGAAATAGTGCCTAACCAATACGACTTATGATTTAGGCGACGCTGTACTTTGAAACTGAATTCCGCAGTTCTTGCGGATTGATTCCTGCTGCAGCGCGTCCATCTGCCCCTTGAGCAAGCCAAGCTGTGCAGTCGTCTGGTTGTCACCGTGATTGAGGAACAGCGCTGGCCAAACGATCAGCACCCCGACGGTGGTGGCCACGACATCTTTGGTATGATTACTATCCTGCACGCCGGCTACTTGGGCCGCCTGCGCCGACACACGCTGCGCCTCCTCAGCAATCTGAGAGCAGGTGTAGCTTTGATAGGTCAGCGGTGACACGTATGTCGGCGCCACGTCTGCCGCTTTTGATGCGCAGCCAGCAAGCAGCAGCGCCCCAAACAAGTTCAAAGACTTTCGCACCGTGAACCCTCAGCTCCCTATTCATCATCCGATAAGCAACTTGGGAAGGCAACCCGGTTGTAAATACTTCGTTAATGCTAGCTGGGCGTGCGCGCCGGACATGAACGTCACTTGGCGGTCCAGATGCCTTGAATCCTTAGTTCTTAGGGAACATTTAAGGAACATATTGCCATTGAGGACAGTTGGCGCTTAGTGTGCCCTTTGAATCGGGGAGAAGGCTGCGATGACTAAGGAACTCCAAGAATTGGTGGAGCGCGCCCGCAAAATCGAAATGACGCCTGCTCAAGAGACGGCCCAACGTCAGAGTTTCGCTTACGGAAACACGCATATCGAGAACGATCGAATTACGCGTCAGATGGTTGCGGAAGCCGACCAGAAAGTCGGCAATCAGCGCGCGTGACGGGAGATCGTCACAGCCACGCGGAAGATGCGCCACTACTCAGCGACGAAGAAGAGATTGCGCGTCGCGAAGCTGAAAACGGTCTTAGACAATTCAATCTAGCCCTAGAAATGATCCGTGCGTCCGTGAAGGACAAGGATCGGCCGTTCAAATTGAGGGCCGGACCTATCCTCCAGTTACATAAGGCTACGTTGGATGGTCTTCACAGACTGGCTGGAACTTATCGCAATACGCGGGTGACAATTGGGAAAAGTAAGCACCAACCTCCGCATGAGTTGCTTGTGGCAGACGAAGTGCAGGTTATGTGCGAGTACGTCAACGAAAACTGGGCTGAGAAAAGCGCCGCGCATTTAGCTGCGTTTGTGCTCTGGAAAATGAATTGGATACATCCGTTTTCGGATGGCAATGGCCGAACAGCGCGAACTATATCTTACGTAGTTCTTAGCGCGAAGCTTGATGGTCTCCTGCCGGGGACGCCGACTATTCCGGAGCAAATTGCGTCGGATAAACAGCCTTACTATCATGGGCTGGAAGTGGCAGACGAAGCGTGGGCCTCCGGAAAAGTAGACGTGTCGAAACTTGAGGAAATGTTGAATCGTATGCTGGCCGCGCAACTTTTAAGCGCCACAAAAGAAGCGTCAGGCGAAATTGCAAGTACCGCTGCTTCTTCGAGCTTTCACTGATTTCTCTTTGCCGGTTGGTTGCCAGACGGTTGCCAGTGCCACGTTTCGGATTCCACTAACATGCGAACCGCACAGCTACACTTCTGAGAGTAAAGCTGAATACTGGCGCGCCCGAAGAGATTCGAACTCCTGACCCCCAAATTCGTAGTCTGGTGCTCTATCCAGCTGAGCTACGGGCGCGGCGGGGTGTAGCTATCGCCTTCGGCGGTTAATGGCAAGGCAGAAGGGCGAAAACGGCCCTATTTCAGGCGATTCTGCCGCCGCTGACGGTTCCACTCCCAGAAGCCGTAGGCGAGAAAGCACAGGATAAAGACAAAGCCGGTATAGCCGAAAATCTTGGTCGCCATCATGCCGGATCAATCCTTCGAGGCCGCGCGGTCTTACCGGAATAAAGCAGCGAACGGCCATGCGCCGCAACGTTAGCGCAACCGCTCATCCGCCGTGACCGAAACCGCCGCCCGAATCGTGAGACGAACTGCTGTCGGACCCGCCGCCGGCCAATGGCCACGCCTCTCCGTCGTCGTGCCGTCCGCTACGCCGCACGCCCGTGCTCTGGCGGAACGCGAACACCACAAATCCCGCTATCGCCGCCAGGATCAGAAGACCGAACAGCGCATGCATGATCGTCTGCCTCCATCTTTAGCGGCGCATGACCTCGTCCGAAAACCGGTTTCCACTTTTCGGGGTCATGCGCTAGGCGTGCGCGCGGGCGCCGCGGTGTGCCGACAATTCGACGGCGCGGTCGGGAATGGTCAACCGCAACGTCGCGCCGATGGTGCCCTCGACCAGCCGGATGTCGCCGCCGTGTGCGCGGACCAATTCGGCGGCGATGGCGAGGCCAAGCCCGGTGCCGCCGGGACGCGTCGAGCCCTGGAACGCTTCGAACAGATGGTCGCGCGCTTTCCCGGAGAAGCCCGGCCCGGTGTCGGAAACTTCGATAACCACGACCGCGCCTTCGCGCCGGCCGGTGATGCGGATCTGGTCGCGGCCCGGATCGCGCGGCGCATCGCGGCCTTCAAGCGCCTGCAAGGCGTTGCGCGATAGATTGAGCAGGATGCGGAACAGCTGGTCGTAATCGGCTTCGACGACGAGATCGCGCTCGACCGCGCTGATCCAGCGGATCGGCCCGTCGGGCGCGAGATTGAGTGTCTCGTGCACTTCCTCGACCACCGGCGCGAGCAGGATCGGCTTGCGGTCCGGCGGCGATTCCTGAAGGCGGCCATAGGACAATGTCGACTGGCAGAACGCGATGGCGCGCTCCAGCGCGTGCATCAGCTTCGGCGCAAAGCGCTGCACGCCCGGATCGGGAATATTCGCCAGCCGGTCGGAGAACAATTGCGCCGAGGACAACAGATTGCGCAGGTCGTGATTGATCTTCGACACCGCGAGCCCGAGCGCCGCAAGATGGTTTTTCTGATGCAGCATCGAGGCCAGATCGGTCTGCATGGTCGCGAGCTCGCGCTCGGCGATACCGATCTCGTCGGCGCGCGCCGACGGCGCAATGACGCGATCCGGATTTTCCGGCGCGGCGCGGAACGCCATCATGTTGGCGGTGACGCGCCGCATCGGGCGCACGAACATGTAGTGCAACGCCAGGTACACCAGCGCCGCAGTGATCACCGAGATCACCAGCGACAGCAGCAGAATGTCCGCCGAGTAGCGCAGTATGGCGAGGCGCAGCGGCGCCTCGTTCATGATCAGCTCGATATATTCGCCGCCCATCGGCGCCGGGCCGACCACGCGCATCACATAGGGGCGGCGG
The DNA here is from genome assembly GCA_963807565.1 of uncultured Alphaproteobacteria bacterium. Lineage (GTDB taxonomy): Bacteria > Pseudomonadota > Alphaproteobacteria > Rhizobiales > Xanthobacteraceae > BOG-931. The sequence continues at coordinate 193,648 of CAWECH010000002.1, forward strand.
TTGAGCATCATCTTGAACGGATCGACGATGGCGTCGAGCCAGCTCAGGTCGCGCATATCGAATACGTCGTCGATCTTGGGCGGCATGTCGTCGATCGCCAGCATGCGGCGGCGTTCGCCCATCTTCATGGCCACGCCGCGGGCGCCGATCGAATCGAGAATTTCCTTGGCGAGCGAATCCGGCACCATGCCGTTCGGCGCGGCTTCGAGCACCAGCGCCGCGGTATAGCCGGTGGCGAGGCGGTCCTTCAGCCAGACGGCACGGAAATTGGCGACGGAGGGCACATAGATCAGCACTTCCGCGATCATCACGAACAGGATCGTGAGGACGAGGAGCTTTCCCGAAAGCCCAAAACGCGGGACGCGGACCGATTCCGGCCGCGCCGCGGTTCCATCACTCATTCGCGTAAGCCTCGCTGCCGTGGGTCAAAACCCGAACGGAACAGCCAACCCATATGATGCGCCGCACCTAAATACGCGTCAAACCCATCCACAGATCAGACACAAGAGGAAGATAAGCCGCAGCAGGCAAAATTCCACGGGCGCCTGAAATTGTTTTCAGGGGCTTTTTTCGGGGTTTCGGCCCCGAAAAATGCCATTTGGCGGCTCTGATTGACGGGCCGGGAGGGCTTTCGTATAAGCCGCGCCAATCGCGGACAATCAACGATTTTACGCGTGTCGACGGACCCCCGGCTCACCGGCGGGATCGGGTCGAGCGCAGCGGAGACAAATCCCGTGAAACGGACCTATCAGCCGAGCAAACTGGTGCGCAAGCGCCGCCACGGCTTTCGCAGCAGGATGGCGACCAAAGGCGGCCGCAAGGTACTCGCGTCACGGCGGTCCCGCGGCCGCAAGAAGCTCAGTGCCTGATCGGGACCACCCGTCGGCGATCACCATGGAACGGTTGAAACGCCGGGCCGATTTCCGCGCCGCTTCCAGCGGATCGCGGATTCCGACTGGCGGATTCGTCTTGCTGTCCCGTCCACGCGGCGACGAGCGCGGCGCCCGCATCGGCTTTACGGTCTCAAAACAGGTCGGCAATGCCGTCGTGCGCAACCGGGTCCGGCGCCGGCTGCGCGAAATGGTGCGGATTTCGGCGGGCGCGGCGATGCACGACGGCCATGATTATGTGCTGATCGGGCGGCGCACGGCGTTGACGCTGCCGTTCGCACAAATGCAACAGCAGTTCGATACGGCACTGCACCGGGTTCATTTGCCGCAGCGGGGCGGCAAAGGAGCTGGTGACAGCCACAATCGGTCCCTACATCAGGCCGACAAAACCCGCGACGTAAAACCTTCGACAGACGAGCATTGAATGGGCGATCACAAGAACACCATCCTTGCCGTCGTGCTGTCGCTCCTCGTCGTGGTCGGCTGGCAATATTTCATCGGCTATCCGCAGATGGAGAAGCAGCGCCAGCAAGCCGAGCTGAAGCAGCAGGAACAGTCGCAGACCCAGCCTGGCGCCACCAATCGCGCCGGCACCGATCAGCCCATCACCGCCAACGGCCCGTCGGCTGAAGCGCCCGGTGTCGCCAACACCACCGCGCCCTCGGCACAGCCGCAAGCGGCGAGCCGTGAAGCGGTGATCAAGAGCACGCCGCGGGTTGCGGTCGACACGCCGCGGCTCGGCGGTTCGATCGATCTCAAAGGCGGCCGCATCGACGATCTGACGCTGACGCAATATCGCGAAACCATCGATCCGACTTCACCGCCGATCGTGATGTTCGCGCCGTCCGGCGCGCCTGACGCTTACTACGCCGAATTCGGCTGGGTGCCGGCATCCGGCACCACCGCGGTTATGCCGGGACCCGATACGGTCTGGACCCAGCAAGGCTCGGGCACGCTCGGCATCGATCATCCGGTGACGCTGAGCTACGACAACGGCCAGGGCCTCACCTTTCTCCGCACCATTGCGGTCGACGACCGTTATCTGTTCACGGTGAAGGACCAGGTTACCAACAAAGGCGGCAACCCGGTCACGCTGTTGCCCTACGCGCTGATTTCGCGCCACGGCGCGCCGAAGGTGCTCGGCTATTACATTCTGCATGAAGGCCTGATCGGCGTGATGGGCGATCAGGGCGAGCAGACCGAAACCTACAAGAAGATGGACGACAAGAAGACCGAGAGCTGGGATGCGACCAATGCCTGGCTCGGCTTCACCGACAAGTATTTTGCCTCAGCGCTGCTGCCCGACACCGACGCG
>CAWECH010000003.1:0-274066 GCA_963807565.1 uncultured Alphaproteobacteria bacterium
CGACCCGCTTGCCTTCCGGCGCGCCGGTGCCAGTCGGTGTCGCGCCGACGTCGAGCCGCAGGAAAGCCGGTGGCACAAAATCGATGATCTGCCAGCGATCGACATGGCCGGCGAATTTGCCGACTTTCTGGAATGTCGGCGGCGGGTCCTGATCGATGATCCAGCGCGTCACCACAACATTGTTCGGCGCGCGGTCGACCTTCACCTTGGCGTGCTCGGCGAGCGCGAGATTGCCGATGGTGGTGTCGTGCACGAAGGCGAGATGCGTCAGGTCGAGCAGATTATCGACCACAAGCTGCCAGTTTGCCTCGACATGGAGATAGGAACTCTTGGCGCCCCAGTCCGGATCGTCGAACCAGTGGAAGTCAGTGATGTTGTCGGGATCGGCCAGCGCCGGATCGCCCATCCATATCCAGAGCCAGCGATAGCGCTCGACCACCGGATAAGTTTTCACTCTCGCCGAATGCGGAATGTGGTCCTGCCCCGGAATGCGCACGCAGTGACCGTCGGTGCCGAAGCGCAGCCCGTGATAATGGCACTGCAGGTCATCGCCGACGAGCTTGCCCATCGACAGCGGTAGGTGGCGGTGCGCACAGCGGTCTTCCATTGCCACCGGCACACCCGCTTCGGTGCGGAAGAAAACCACCGGCTCGCCGAGGATCATGCGGCCAAGCGGCTTGCGACCGATTTCGGCATCGGTCGCCGCGACGTACCAGTAATTGCGCAGGAACATGGCCGGCTCCCTTGAATTTCAGGCGTCGTGAACGCTTCGCGCCCGATGTCTGCAATCGTGCGCAACACATTATAATGAGCACAAGGACTTTGTGTCATCTGGCCTCGCGTGCGATCGGGGCCTGCTCGGCACGGATCGCATCGAACTCCCGTCTGAGCGTCTCGACAAAAACCGTCGTCACAATCGGCAAGTTGCGCCCGCGCAAATGGCCGAACACCAGGTTGGACCGCGGTACGTCGGAGCCCTCGATCCTGCGGGCGACGATCCCCAGCTTGTTGCCCGCCGTGACCATGCCGATGGCGATTTGAAACGAGATCAGTCCGGCTTGCAGAACAAGGCCGCGCAGCATTTCGAATGAATTGGACTCCGCGGCGACATTGAAGACGATGCCGCTCCGTGCCGAGACTTCCTCAAGCAACTGGCGTCCGCCGATCGAGCGGTCCGGCAACGCCACTGGATAGGCGGCGCAATCGCTTAAGCGAAGTTTCTTCTTTGCCGCCAGCGGATGATTTTTTGCCATCACCGCCACCAATTCCTGCGCGATCGTCATCAGCGGGCGGAAGTTCGCCATGTAGGATGGACGGAACACGATCACCAGATCGACTTCATAAGCCGCCAGTGCCGCCATGGCCCATTCATGATCGGCAACCTTGACCTCGAATGACACCAGCGGATGCTGTTTGCGGAACGCCGCGATCTGGCGCGGCAGGAAATCGAGCGCCAGTGCCTGGCTGCAAGCGATCCGTACCGTCCCCCGCCGCAGGCCTTTCAGATCCTCGATCTGCGACTTCATGCGCTCGACTTCGCCATTCTGCCCGCGCAGGTAGTGCAGAAAGACCTCGCCCGCAGAGGTAAGCCGGACGCCACGCGGACGGCGGTCGAACAGCGGCGTACCGAGTTCGTCCTCAAGGTCGGCGATGCGCCTGTTCACCGCGGACGCTGTGACGTTGAGCCGCTCGGCGGCGCGGCGGATCGAACCGCTGCGCGCCACTTCGTCTACATAATTGAGGATGCGGAGGTGTTTCATGAGCACCGCATTGGTTGCATCAGCAGCCCTTTGAGTGATGCCTTTTCGGCACCAGTCTAGCAAGGAAACAGCGGCAGAAGGCAACAGTCGACTACGCTAACTTACCGGCTGCATATGCGGGCGTTGCCGGCCGCGCCGCATGGCTCATCTGGAGCAGGTTCATGACCTCCATCAGCCGCCGGTCTGCCCTCGCCCTTGCTGCGGGGCAGGTTCTCGCCACGCCATTCATCGCTGCAACGCGCGCTCTCTCTCAAAGCGCCACGTCCATCCGCTTCACCCTCGACTGGAAGTATCAGGGCATCCACGCCTTCGTGTACTGGGCGAAGGACAAAGGATACTTCGACACCGAAGGCCTGAACGTCACCATCGATCAGGGCGAAGGCTCAGCCGCCACCATCACCCGCATCGCCTCCGGCGCTTATGATGCCGGGATTGGCGATATGAATGCAGCCATCTCGCTCGCCGGCAAGCAGCCCGGAATGCAGCCGCTGATGGTCTACATGATTTACGACAGCGCGCCGTTTGCGCTGATCACCAAAGCTTCGGGCCCTGTCATAACAGTGAAGGACATGGAAGGCCGAACGCTCGGGTTTCCGGCTGGCGGCTCCGCCGGCGCGCTGTTCCCGGCGCTGGCCAAAGTGAACGGCGTCGACCCGGCCAAGGTAAAAATCCTCAACATGGCTCCGCCGTTGCAGGAGCAGATGATGCTTCGCGGCGACGTTGACGCGTCTGCCGTGTTCACCGTAACGAGCTACATCAATCTGATCGGCCAGAAGGTCGACCCGGACAAGGACATCCGGTGGATTTTCTACTCGAGCCTCGGCGTCAATCCCTACTCAAACGGCATTCTGGTGTCGCGGAAGCTCGCGAACGACAACCCGAAAGCCGCGTCAGGCCTGGTGCGCGCGCTCAATCGCGCTTTGATTGAAGTTGCGGCCAATCCCGATGCCGGCATTGCTCTGATGCTCAAGCAGGAGCCGTTATTGAATGCAGCTCTGGAGAAACAGCGCCTGGTTTACATGTACAAGACACATGTCATCACGGCGGGCACTGCCAAATCCGGCGTCGGTGACGTTACCGATGCACGTGTGGCGGAAACCATCAAACTGAATGTCGACACTTTCAGCCTCCCCAATACGCCGGATATGGCCGGCGTGTTCAGCCGCGCGTTCTTGCCGCCGCAAAACGACCGCATGATCAAACTCGTGACCTGAACGCGCATTCCTTTCCATGGACCATGATGTTGCCGTCGATGCGGCGTGGCTGCTGGCGAACGCCACCGATCCGGCCGTTCGCGACGTAACGATTACCATCCGCGATGGCCGCGTTGCGGCGATCGCTCCGGCGGCCGGAAAGCGCGGCGGTCTGGTGTTGCCGGCGTTTGCCAATGCGCACGACCACGCCCGTTTTACACGGCTCAGTCAGGTCGGCAGTTTCGATGTGCCGCTTGAAGCGTGGCTGCCCTACCTCACGCTTATTCCCGCGGTCGATCCATGGCTGTCGTCCGCAGTGTCATTCGCCCGCTCGGTCCGCGGCGGTACCGGCGCCGTCATGGTGCACTACACCCGCGTACAAGGCCTCACCGACTTTCCAACCGAAGCCAAAGCCGTGGCGAAAGCGGCACGCGATGTCGGCCTGCGCATCGCGCTCGCGGTTCATTGCCGTGACCGTAATCCGATCGTCTATGGCCAGCACGATGCGCTGCTGAGTCAGCTCTCCCCGGCCGCTTGCGACTGCGTGACTCGCCGCTTTCTGCGTTCACCGCTGCCGGCACGGGAACAAATCGCCATGGTCGAAGCGGTCGCCGCCGAGATCGAAGGCAACGGCGTCACGGTGCAATATGGCCCGGCCGGCGTGCAGTGGTGCACGGACGGTATGCTCGAAGGCATCGCCGAGGCGTCGGCGCGCACCGGACGCCGCGTCCACATGCACCTTCTGGAAACCCGCTATCAGCGCGCCTGGGCGGACCGGACCTATCCTGACGGTGTCGTGCATCATCTAGACCGGATCGGACTGGTCAATGAACGGGCGTCGTTCGCGCACTGCATCTGGCTGCGCCCCGACGAAATGGAAATCATCGCAGAACGCGGCGCGACCATCGTCAGCAACACCAGTTCGAATCTGATCGTCAGCTCTGGCACCGCTCCGGTCGCTGAAATGCTCAAGCGTGGCTGCAAGGTCGCCATGGGGCTCGACGGGCTTGCCTTCGACGAAGACGAGGACGCCTTGCGCGAGGTGCGGCTCGGCTACGTGCTGCACAAGGGTCTCGGTTTTGAAACACGGATGAGCCGTGCCGACCTATTGCGTTTCGCTTTCAGCCACGGCCGCTTTGCCGTAACCGGCGAGCGCGACGGCGGCGCGATCGCATTGGGCGCTCCGGCCGACATCATGGTCCTCGACTGGGATCGGCTTAGCGCTGACCTGATCGAGCCCGACGTCCCTGCTCTCGATCTACTGCTCGGACGGGCTCGCAGCGAACATATCAAGGATGTTTTCGTCGCCGGCCGCCGCATCGTCGCGGACGGGCGGGTGACCGGCGTCGACTTGCCATATCTCGAAAAGCAATTGCTGGCGGCACTTCGCGCCGTGGAGAACTCGACTGCGGACGTGCGAGCAGCAATGCCGGAGTTGCGCGCCGCGATCCAGACCCACTACAGCGAGCCGTTCTACTGCGCTTGATCCGGCCAGATTCCGAGTGGTGCCATTTTGGCATCACTCACAGAAGAAATCGGCAGTAGATGGCAGCGCTGGTTTCTGTCTAAATCGCCCAACCACCACTGTGGCGGCGGATCCGGGACCGACGCCTGTTTGCAAGCTTCGCGCTCAACGCAACAGGAGCCATTCCCGATGCTTTCCACCAAGCGCCACCGCGCCTTCACTCTCGCCACCGCACTGGCACTCACAATATCCGCTGTCGCGACTGCCTTCGCGGCCGACCTGACTAAGCTGAAAATGGTGCTGAACTGGAAGTACCAGGGCCCGCAAGGCTGGTTCTTCCTCGCCGACGACCGCGGCTATTTCAAAGCCGCCGGCCTCGACGTCACCATGGACCAGGGCAACGGCTCCGGCGCACCAATCCCGCTGGTGGCGAACGGCACCTATGATGTCGGCTTCGGCGATATCAACGCGCTGATCGAGTTCGCGGCGAAGAAACCCGAAGAAGCGCCGATCGCCGTGTACGCGATGTACAATCGGCCGCCGTTCACTATCGCGGTGCGCGCCGACAGCGCGATCAAGACGCCGAAAGACCTTGAAGGCAAGACGCTCGGCGGTGCTGCCGGCGACGGTGCGCTCAAGCTGTTTCCTGCGTTCTGCAAGATCACCAAGATCGACTGTTCGACAATCAAGATCACCAACATGCAGCCGAACCTGCGTGAGCAGATGCTGATGCAGGGCCAGGTCGATGGCGTTTTCGGTTACGTCAATACCATCCGCTTTTCCGCGAAGTTGATGGGCGTTGATGACAGCAAAATCCGATGGATCAATTACGGCGATTACGGCATGGACCTGTACTCCAACGCCATCATCGTCCCGAAGAAGCTGACCAAGGACAATCCAGCGGCAGTGCGCGGCCTGCATCGCCGCAATCAACCATGGCCTGGAAGATTCGCTGAAAGATCCTGACGCCGCCGTCGCCGCGGTCGCCAAGCGCGAGCCGCTGATCAAGGTCAGAGTCGAGCGAGAACGGCTCGACGCGACGCTCAAGGATGAGATGAACCATCCGGAGATCGCCAAGATCGGTCTCGGCAACGTCGACCCGGATCGTCTCAAGAAATCGATCGACATCCTGGTGGAGGCCGATCAGCTACCGCGGACTCCGACGGTCGATGAAATCTTCACCTCGGCCTTCCTGCCGCCGGCCAACGATCTGCCGAAAAAGCTGTTCTGATCCCGCAACGGTCAAAGCAAGCCGGGAGTTTGACCATGGACCTCAATCTCAAAGGCCGCGTCGCGATGATCACCGGGCCGGCCAAGGGCATGGGCGCGGCCATCACCGAAGCTTTCGCGGCCGAAGGAGCAAAGCTCGCTCTTGTCGGCCGCGACGTCGGGGCGATCGAACCGGTCGCCGCAGAGGCGACGTCGAAGGGTGCGGAAGCCATCGTAATCCCCTGCGATCTAACCGACGCGGGGCAATGCAGCGATGCGGCTGAAAAAGCCAAAAGCGCCTTCGGCGGCCGCATCGACATTCTGGTCAATGTCGCGGGCGGTTCCGGACCGATCGGTAAAACCGGAGTCGAAACAACCCCGGAAGAGTTCGACTCCATCGTCACGCTCAACATGAACGGCTCGTTTCACACCATGCGAGCGGTGCTGCCCGCCATGATCGCCCAGCAGTACGGCAAGATCGTCAATGTCGGTGGCACGTTCGGCATGCGCGGCCGCGCCGGGCGCATGGCCTATTCCGCCTCGAAGTGGGGCCTGCGCGGCATTACCAAAAGCTTCGCCATCGAGGTCGGCCAGTACAACATCAACGTGAACTGTGTCGCGCCGGGCATGGTCGATGGGCCGCGCTTCCGCGACAAGGTCTGCCTCGACATGGCGAAGCGTCTCGGCATCAGCGTCGACGAAGCCGCCAAACGTCACGCCGCGGAATACGCCCTCAAACGGGTGACAGTGGACCGCGACGTCGCCAACGCCTGCCTGTTTCTCTCCAGCGATGCATCCCGCCAAATCACCGGCGTCGACCTTCCGGTCGATGGCGGCTGGGCAATGTTGTGAGGACTTGATCCATGGCAACCGCGATGACGCCGGTGACTGCTGATCTCATCATCCGCAACGGCAAAGTCGTATCGCAAGACGCGGTGTTTCCGGCGAGCGTCGCAATCAAGGATGGACGCATCCTCGCGGTCGGCGCCGACGACGCGATGCCGCCGGCAAAAGAGTCGTTCGATGCCACCGGTCTGCATGTCTTGCCCGGCGCCATCGACGTCCACGTTCATTTCCGCGATCCCGGCTATCCGGACAAGGAGGATTTCGCCAGCGGCACGGCGGCGGCGGCCTTCGGCGGCGTCACCACCGTATTCGACATGCCGAACACCATTCCGCCGACCGGTACCGCGGAGATAATGGCCGCGAAGCAAGCCATGGCCGCGCGAGAAGGCCCACGTCGACTTCGGTCTTTATGGACTTCTTGGCGAAGACACCATCGAACACGTTCCCGATCTGGTGAAGGGCGGTGCGATCGGCTTCAAGCTCTACATGGGCAATACGTTCGGAAAGATCCCCTCGCCTTCCACCGGCGCGATGCTGGAGGCTTTCGAGGTCGTCGCGCCCACCGGCAAGCGCATCTCGCTGCATGCCGAAACCAACTCGATCATGGAGCGGCGCCAGGAGCGCCTGACGCTGGCCGGCCGGCGCGATCCCCTCGCTCACATTGCATCGCGGCCCGCCGTGGTCGCCGTCGAAGCCGTCAGCCGTGCGGCGATCCTCGCCGAGTGGACCGGCGCCCGAATCCACATCCTGCATATTTCTTCCGCCGAGGAGTTGCGGCCGCTGCGCGAAGCAAAAGCTCGCGGAGTCGACATCACCGGCGAAACCTGCCCGCACTATCTGCTGCTGTCGGCCGACGATTATCACACGATGGCTGGAATCATTCGCGTCAATCCGCCGGTACGAGAAAAACGCAATCAGGAGCCGCTTTGGCAGGCCCTTGCTGACGGCACCATCGACCTGATCGCAACAGATCACGCGCCGCATACGCCGGAAGAAAAAACCCGCAACGATATCTGGGCGGTGGATTGCGGCTTTCCCGGCGTCGAGACGCAGATGCCGCTGATGCTCAACGCGGTCAACAATGGCCGCATGTCGATTTCGGACTATGTCCGCAAGAGCGCGTTCAACCCGGCAAAGACCTTCGGACTTTATCCGCACAAGGGCGCGATCACGCCCGGATCGGATGCCGATCTGGCGCTGGTCGACCTGCAGCACGATCACGTCATTGAGGATGCAACGATCCAATCGCGCTCAAAAATCTCGCCGTGGAACGGCATGCGCATCAAGGGCCTGCCGCTGCATACGCTGGTGCGCGGCCGCTTCGTCATGAAGAACCGCACCCTGGTCGATGGCACCCGCGGATGGGGCCGCTCGGTGCACACCATCCAGAATATGCCGAAACCAGTGGTGCAAAACGCTGATTCGACAATGCAAGCGATCGTCCGTGCCGGGGCCGATCGCGTCATGGAGAAAACGGCATGAGCGTGGAACGGCATTCCGATTATTTCGTCGAGCTTGAAAATGTAACGCTGTCTTATGGCCGCGGCGACAACCAGGTCAACGCGCTCGGCAAGACCGATCTGCGCCTGACCCAGGGTGATTTCGTCGCGCTGGTCGGACCGTCCGGCTGTGGCAAATCCACGATCCTCAAACTGGTGACCGGCCTCATCAAGGCGACGACAGGCTATGTCTATGTCGCCGGCCGCGAAGTCGGCGCGGAGCCGGTGCGGGTCGGCATGGCATTTCAGAATCCGACGATGCTGCCGTGGCTCACGGTGCGCGACAATGTCATGATGCCGCTCAAGATCGTGCCGCCGTTCCGGGGCGAGTACCGGTCAAAGCACAAGACCGAATTCCGCGACCGCGCCGAAGCCCTGCTGAAGGAAGTCGGTCTCGCCAGTTTCGGCGACAAACATCCGTGGCAACTCTCCGGCGGGATGTTGCAGCGCGCCTCACTGTGCCGCGCCCTGATCCATGAACCGCAGCTTTTGATGCTCGACGAACCGTTCGGCGCGCTCGATCAGTTCACCCGCGAGGAGCTGTGGTCGATCATGCAGGAGCTGTGGATCAAGCTGAAGCCCACGGTCTTGCTGGTGACGCACGATCTGAAAGAAGCCGGTTACCTCGCCAACCGCATCTGCGTGATGCGTGCGCGGCCGGGCCAGATCATCGATGACGCGGAGGTCAAGTTCCCGCGGCCGCGCACTATCGAGATGTCCTACACACCGGACTTCGTGGCGATGACGCAGCGGCTGCGCGAACTCATCGTTTCCGCACGGCCGTCGCAGGAGGCCGCGTAATGAACCCGCAAACCCGCCGCCGCATCGATTCCGCCTTGTTCATTGTCGGCTTCTTCGTTCTGTGGGAGGTGCTGTGCTGGGTTTTCCATGTCAGCGACATCGTGCTGCCGAAGCCGAGTCAGATCATTGTCACGCTGGTAGAGCGGTGGCCGGCATTATGGCCGCACACCGTTCAGACGCTTTACACAACCCTGATCGGATTCGCGTTTGGCATCGTCAGCGGCATCCTGCTCGGCGTGCTGGTCGGTTCGTCGAGGTTGGCCTATGACGTGGCCTATCCCCTGCTTATCGGTTTCGCCACCATCCCGAAGGTCGCCGTGGTGCCGATCTTTGTCCTCTGGTTTGGCGCCGGTACCGTTCCCGCGGTCCTGACAGCCATGATCATGAGCGTTTTCCCTATCGTCGTGAACGTCGCCACCGGGTTGGCCACCACGGAGCCGGAGCTCGAGGATGTGATGAAGGCACTGCACGCCACCAAGCTCGACATTCTCTGGAATGTCGGCCTGCCCCGCGCCATGCCTTATTTCTTCGCCTCGCTGAAAGTCGCGGTGACACTCGCCTTTGTCGGCACCGTCATTTCCGAGACCGTCGCGTCAAACCGCGGCATCGGTAACGTGATGATGATTGCGAGCTCGAATTTCGAGGTACCGCTGGTGTTCGCCGGCCTTCTGATCCTCGCCGTGATGGGCGTCGCCCTTTACGCGATCTTTTCGCTGATCGAAGGCCGCGTTACCGGCTGGGCGCATCGCAAGGATGATTTCGCGATGGGCTGACGGCTATTGCGTCGTCGGCTGGCCCTGGATTTTCGGCAGGCTGTTGGTAGTGCCGCCGCCGGCGTTGCCGTCCTGCGCCTTGCTGGCAAGATCGACCGTCAGCCGTTGCGCCGTATCCGGCGTCATTTGCGCCATGATATCCGCCATTTTCCGCGGATCGATCTTCGAAGCAATGTCGAGCAGCACGCCCTCTTCCATGCGGTTGAAGATTTTCGCGGCATCGCGGGGCTTCATGTTCTCGTACATGGTGACGAGCCCCTTGAACTGCGCCGCCTGCGCATCGTCCTTCTGTTGGGTCGCGACCGTGATGCGTTGCTCGGTTTCCTTCAGCGCCACGAGCTTGCCGTCCATCCGCTTCTCGGCGGCTTGAATGAGACTCTCACGGATATCGAGTTCTCGCGCGCGCTTGTCGAGTTCCTCGCGACGCTCCTGCAAACGCTCGAGGATCGCGCGCTCGGCACCAGATGGCGAACCATCGAGTGGAATGACGGTGCCAGCGGGCTTGGTCTCCGGCGCTTTCGGCTGCGGAGGCTTGGCATCCGCAGCCTTGTCGTCCGCCTTGGCTTCCTTTTGATCCTTCGGCGGCGCTTCCGGAACCGATCCGGTAATGTCGGGATTAAGTCTGTCCGACCGCGTTATGCCGACAATCCGCGGCAAATCCTGCCGTGGCGGGTCCTGCTGCGCTTGCGCGTTTCGCCCGTTTGGGAAATTGAACATCTGCGTCGCCCATGATCCGCCGGGCGGGTTCGATGTACTGGCAGTCCCAGCCGCGCGAGGATCGTCATCCAGCAGCAGATCGGCAGCGATCAGCGCGAAAAGACAGAGGCAGGCCACCACTGCAATCGGAAGCAGCCGCAATTCGCGCAGGAAACGTGTCATGCCGCGAGACCGTGCACCTTTGTGCGCAGCCGGTCGGCGAAGGCCTGGGCAGCCACCGCAACTGATTTCGCCTCATTGACCGGCGGCGGGGCCGGCTCATTGAGCGGGCGCGCCGCATTCGCAATCTGCGACAGCCGGTTGAGCACGTTCTTGCCGATCGCGAGCTTATGGTCGAGGTCCACGGTTATAGCTTCGGCGCGGCTCAGCCGCTCACCGAGGCCGACGTCACATTCATGCACCGTGATCTTCAGGCCGGCGATGGCGCGCTCGGCAATTTCGGTTGCGGTAATCAACTCGCCGATTGTCGCCCGCAGCGACAGCTCATCGGCCTTCAGGAGCTTGAGCCGCCGATTGAGCATCATGCAGTAACCGACGGTCAGCATAAGGAGAATTGCGACCAATCCTTCGATCATTATGCCGAAACTGTTGCTCACGACTGGGCCTCCATCGGATTGCTGCTTCCACCCGCCGTTTCGAACATGGCGAAGGTCGTGCCTGGCTTGCGCAGCGTTTTGGCGATACGAACCGCGACGCGGTCGCCGACCCGGCCCATCCGGCCTTCGGTCAGCGTCACCGAGCCACAGCGTACGACAACCGGTGCATCGGTTTTCAGCTCCAGCATCAGCGTATCGCCGACGTCGAGCTTCATGATCTGCTTTAACGGCAATTGCGCTTCGTAAAGCACTGCATCGACAGCAATTTGTGCTTGCCCGATTTCGGTTGCGAGATGGCCTTCCCAGGTCGAGTCGCGGCCGAACTTCTCGCCCATGAACATCTGCAACAGCACGTCGCGGATCGGTTCGATGGTCGCGTAAGGTAGCAACAGCTCGATATTGCCGCCGCGATCTTCCATGTCGATGCGCAGCCGCACCAGGATCGACGCATTGGCCGGCCGCGAAATCGCGGCAAAGCGCGGATTGGTTTCGAGCCGATCGATATTGAACTTCACCGGCGACAGCGGCCGGAACGCCAGCTCGGCGTCCGCCAGCACCACCTCGATCATGCGTTTAACGAGGTTGGTCTCGATCGTGGTGTAAGGGCGGCCTTCGATGCGGATCGGCGTCTGGCCGCGCCGGCCGCCGAGCAGCACGTCGATGATCGAATAGATCAGGTTGGAATTGACGGTGCACAGGCCGAAATTGTCCCACTCTTCCGCCTTGAACACGCCAAGGATAGCCGGCAGCGGAATCGAGTTGAGGTAATCGCCGAACCGCACCGAAGTGATGCGGTCGAGCGAAACCTCGACGTTGTCGGACGTGAAATTGCGGAGACTTGTCGTCATCAACCGGACCAGCCGGTCGAAAACGATTTCCAGCATCGGCAAGCGCTCGTAGGAGACCATCGCCGAGTCGATGATGGCGCGGATGCCGGAATTGTCGTTGAGGTTTACATCGGTCAGCGAGAAACCGAGCAGAGAATCGATTTCGTCTTGGGTGAGAATACGTTCGGCGCCGCCCTTGGCAGCCTGGATGAACTGGCCATCGTCGACCATATTGGCCCAGTGCTGGGCCATGTTGTCGCCTTCACTTGGCGGCGCTCCGAGCGTCCCCGCGGCTTGCGTCGCCTGCTGTTCGGCGTCGACGGCAACGCCCCACTCGGCTGCGAGCGCGTCCTGGTCGACCTGATCCTTCAGTGCCATCGTTTCACGGTGACCGCGTTAAGCTGTTGCAACACTCACTGAACGACGATTTCCTTGAACAGCACCGCATTGATCCTGTTCGGCGCAATCGCGGCATCGACACGGCGCGTCAGCTCTTCCTTGAGCCGGTAAAGCCCCGCCGAGCCGTCGAGATCGGTCGGTCGCAGCTCGCGCAAATAGGTCTGGAAGGCATCGAGAAGCCGCGGCATCACCGGCTGAATCTGTGCCTGCACTTTCTCGTCAGGCAGTTCGAGCGAGATCTTCACCTTGAGATATTGCGTCCGCTCGCTGCCGCCGGCCGACGACAGGTTGACCAGCACGTCCGGCATGTCGACGAAGATCGGCGGCTTCACCACCGGCTCGGCCGCAGCCGTCTCGGTCTTGCCGCCGAAGAAAAAGAAATAGCCGCCACCAGCCGCACCGAGCACAGCAAGACCGCCCACGACCATAATAATGAGCTTTTTGGAAAGCCAACCGCGCTTCGCCGGCTGACCTTCTGCGCCCTCGGCCTCCGGCTTTTCGGTTTCGGACTCTTTTTCGTTCTTTGATGCCATCGTCCTTCCCGCTTGCGTGAGAGCGCACGCACTCGGCTAACAAAACCCAGGGAAAACGAGCCAGAAGCGCGACTCGCGCCACCACTTGGCGCGGCAAAAATGAGGCTAGGGCACGAATGGTTAACGGATACTTGCCAGCGCGTTCCAAGCAGGAATTTTTTGCCGAGTTGCGACCTGATTCCGGCCGTTTCTGCCTTGATGCCCGCGCGGCTAAAATCACCTAAATACCTGATATCACTTGGTTTCCCTCTTTGGCACAGCTTCTGCAGTTCCCTTGATGCCGCGGCTTGGGAGAGCGCGCGGTGACCACGGTGACGACGTCTCTGGAGAAGGCGGCTTCACTGATCAAAGGGGAGAGTACCGATGGAGAATGCGCTTCTCGTCGGCCTGTCGCGGCAGATGGCATTGAGTCATGAGCTCGACATCGTCGCCAACAACATCGCGAACATCGACACCACCGGCTTCAAGGCCGACAACGCCTCGTTCAGCGAATTTCTGATGCCGGGGGCGAAGGACGGTCAGTTCAGCGGCGGCGACAAGCGCCTCAGCTTCGTGCAGGACCGCGCCAGCTGGATCGACCTGAGCCCCGGCGCCATTCAGCGCACCGGCGATCCGCTCAATGTCGCGATCGATGGCCCCGGCTATCTGGTCGTGCAGACCGCGCGCGGTCAGCGCTACACCCGCAACGGCTCGCTGTCGGTCAACGGCACCGGCCAGCTCGTAACCAATGACGGTGATGCGGTTTTGGGCGGCAGCGGCCCGATCACCTTCCAGCAGGGCGACCACGACATCTCCATCAGCCCGAGCGGCATCGTTACGGTGCGCGAAGGCACCAGCACCGCGGACTCTCCGCGCGGGCAAATGCAAATCGTCAGCTTCGACCAGCCGCACCTTCTGCAAAAAGACGGCGGCTCGACCTTCATGGCGCCAAACGGCGTCAACTCCGGTCCGCCCTCGGCCAACACTCACCTGGTTCAAGGCGCGATCGAGAAATCCAACGTCAACGGCGTCGCCGAAATGGCGCGCATGATCCAGATCACGCGCAGCTACGCCGACACTCGCCGCGATACTGCAACAACAGGGCGACCAGCGCCGTAACGCGCTGCAGCAGCTCTCGCAAATGCCATCAGGCTCTTAAGGTTCAGGGGATCGCAACATGCGTGCGCTCGATACAGCAGCGACCGGAATGGCGGCCCAGGACCTTAAGGTCCAGGTCATCGCCGGCAACATCGCCAACATGGGCACGACCGGCTTCAAGAGCCAGCGCGCCGAGTTTCAGGATCTGATCTACGAACACATGCAGCGCATCGGCGCGCAGGCGTCCGACCAAGGCAACATCCTGCCGGTCGGCATCGAAATCGGCTCCGGCGTGAAAACCGTCGGCACGCCGCGATTGATGACGCAGGGTACGCTGTCGCAAACCGGCAATACTCTCGACGTCGCCATTCAGGGTTCTGGCTGGTTCAAGATCCAGATGCCGGACGGCTCGTACAGTTATACGCGCGACGGCTCATTCCAGATGGACGCGCAGGGCCGCATCGTCACGGCGGAAGGCAATATCGTCCAGCCGACCATCACGATCCCGCCAAACTCGACCGGTCTGACCATCAACCAGCAGGGCCAGGTATCGGTGACACTGCCGAACTCGACGACGTCGAGCATCCTCGGCCAGTTCACCATCACCACCTTCGCCAACGACGCCGGCTTGCAAGCCAACGGTGACAACCTGTTCAGCGCGACGCCAGCTTCCGGCACGCGCGCAGGACGGCATTGCCGGCACCAACAGCGCCGGCACGCTGCTGCAAGGCAGCCTCGAATCAGTCGAACGTCGAAGCGGTCAGCGAAATCTCCAACCTGATCGCAGCGCAACGCGCCTACGAGATGAATTCCAAGGTCATCACCGCAGCCGACGAGATGCTGCAAACCACCTCACAACTGATGAAGTGAGAAAGGCTCTGACATGACCAGCCCTTCGCTTCTGATTTCGGCACTGCTGTTTGCGCTGGCGGCACTGCTTCCGGTCGAGGCAGTGGCACAGGACGCATCACCCAACGCGGCACCGGCGCTTCGAGCGAACGTGACCGTCACCGGCGATGTGGTCCTGATCGGCGATCTGATCGAAAACGCTGGCGCTGCGTCCGACGTCGCAATCTTCCGCTCACCCGATCTCGGCACCCGGGGCACCGTGTCCACGGCAAGCATCGTCGATGCTATCCGCCCGCATCAGCTCATCGACATCGACACCCGCGGCCTTGCCGAAGTCATCGTGACGCGGGCAAGCCGCCCGATCCCCGTGCAGGAAATGTCGGCGAGCATTTCCGAGGCGCTGGCTGGACAGTTCGGCCTCGGCGAAGCCCGCAACATCACCGTCTACTACGACCGCGACTTGCGAACCATGCAGGTCGAAGCGAGCGCAATCGGGCATTTGCAGGTGCTCGGCCTGAACTATGACCCGCGCAGCACCCGCTTTGACGCAACACTCGACCTGCCGTCGAGCGCGACGCTGCACCACCAGCCGCTGCGCCTGACCGGCACCGCGATCGAAACTGTTCCCGCCGTGGCGGTCGATCATCCCGTGGCGCGCGGCGAACTCCTCAAGGAATCCGATCTCACAGTGCTGCGCCGGCCGAAGTCCGAAGGCGGGGCAATTGGCAACATCGCCGACGCAGTCGGTCTTGCCGCGCGTCATGAGCTGCGTCCGGATCAGCCGCTGCACACTGCCGATCTGACCAAGCCCGACGTCGTCCAGCGCAACGACGCCGTGACCATCGTCTATCAGGTGCCGGGCATCATGTTGACGCTGCGCGGCACCGCGCAAGGCTCCGGCGCGATCGGCGATGCGATCAGCGTGCTCAATGCCGAATCCAAGCGGACTGTGCAGGCCGTCGATCACGGCTCCAGGCCGCGTCACTGTAAACGCGATGACGACCCGTGTCGTCGAGAATACCCCGCATGACGGTGCCTCCGGCGGGGAAGATCAGAGTGATCGTGCGATTGGCGAGTTAGTTCGTAAGTTTAGTTCGAAAGGTTAGTTCGATGTCGCATCGTGTTTGGTTGTTGCGTTGCGCCCTGCTCTCTTCCTTTTTTTTTTATTATTTTTGTCGTCGTTTTTACCGCCGATGGTGGTTTCGCCGGAGGACGGTCCGAGTGATCAAGCGATTGGCGTGCAAAGTTGAGTTCGAAAGGTTAGTTCGATGTCGCATCGTGTTTGGCTGTTGCGTTGCGCCCTGCTCTCCACGGTTGGTGTCGTCAGCACCGGCTGCGCGTCGCTCGACCGGCTCAAAATGATCGGCGAGCAGCCTCCGCTATCGCCGGTGAACAATCCAACGACACAGCCCGGCTACAAGCCGGTGCAGATGCCGATGCCGACGCCGCAGCAGGTGACCTACAATCCGAATTCGCTGTGGCGCAACGGCTCGCGCGCATTCTTCAAGGATCAGCGCGCCCATCAGGTCGGCGACATTCTGACCGTCAAGGTCAACATCAACGACACCGCGCAATTCCAGGATCAGACCCAGGTGCAACGCACCTCGACCGAAGATTCCAACATCACCAATTTCCTCGGCGCCAATACGATCAAGAATCCGGCCAAAGCCCTTCTGCCCGGCGCGATCATCGCCGCGGACACCAATACGCAAAGCAACGCCAACGGCTCGATCAACCGGCAGGATCAGATCGTCACCAACGTTGCCGCGGTGGTGACGCAGATGCTGCCGAACGGCAACATGGTGATCGAAGGCAAGCAGGAAGTCCGGCTCAATTCCGAAATGCGCGAACTGCTGGTCGCCGGCGTCGTGCGCCCCGAAGACATCGACAGCGACAACACCATCGACCTGCCGAAAATCGCCGAAGCCCGCGTCGCCTATGGCGGCAAAGGCACCATTTCCAACATCCAGCAGCCGCCTTGGGGACAACAGGCGCTGGATGTGCTGTTGCCGTTCTAGGCAACGGCGCCAGAGCTCCCCGGGATCGCTTGGCGCGCGAAAACGATCCCGTAACGACGCGGCCTCCGGCAGCTCCCCGCCGGAGGCCGCAAACTTTTTATGCCGAGAGTTTGTTGGCTGCGCCGAAGAAAAATCGGCGCGGATCAGATCCTGCCGCAAGGCAGCGATGACGCTTGGCCAGTCGCCAAACGCCGGCTGACGGTAAAGCCGCGCTGTCGGATACCACGGCGTATCGCTGGCGCTCGCGCAGCCAGCGAAAATCCGCGGCAAACGGCAGCAACAGAAACAGCGGCTTGCCCATCGCTCCGGCCAGATGCGCCACAGCGGTATCGGCGGCAATCACCGCATCGAGCGACGCAATCGCCGCAGCGGTATCGGCGAAATCTCCGAATTTCTTATCGAATTGAAACACGCCGGTTTGCGCGTTCAACAGCGTGACGTCGCGCTCGCGCACATCGTGCTGGAGGCTGACAAAACCGGTGTCCGGCACATCGAGCAACGGCAACAATGTCGCGAATTCCAGCGAACGATTGGCATCGTTATCGTGGACCCTGCCGCCAGACCACACCAAACCGATCGATCGTTTTGACGACGGCGATCTCTGCCACGTATCGTTGGCCGGCGCGGCAATGTAGGGAACGTCGGCGGGAATGCTCGAACTCGTTCGTAGCGAAGGCCAGCGGCAGACTGAACAACGGACAGTGATAATCAAACGGCGGCAAAGTTTCGCCGCGCGTGATCACCATCTCGACGCCCGGCAGATCCGAAAGCAGGCGCGCCAATTCGCGTTGAACCTCGAGTATGACTTTAGCACCGCGCCTGGCGACGATCGGCACGTAGCGCGCCAGTTGCAAGGTGTCTCCCGATCCTTGCTCCGCATGCAGCAGAATGGTGCAGCCGTCGAGCGGCTCATTACCGAGCCATAACGGCGCGGAAAAATTGCGACGCTGTGACGCCAGCAAACCAACTTTCCACCGCGCCTCGTAATCTTGCCAACGCGCCAAAATCACCAAGACTCAAACGCGCGATAGCCTCCGTGAATTGTGCTTGAACAAAATCCGGATCGCGCGCCAGCGCCCGCCGCGCGCTCAACAGCGCTTCATGCGGCCGGTCGAGACGGCGCAGCGCGACGGCGCGATTGGTGAGAAGCTGCACGTTCTCCGGAGCAGATTGTAGCGCATGGTCGTAGGCCGCCAACGCTTCGGCGACACGGTTGAGTTTGAGCAGCGCGTTGCCGCGATTGCCCATCGCCTCAAAATGATCCGCCACGACAGCGAGCACGCGATCGAAATCGCCAAGCGCGTCTTGAGCGCGGCCAAGCTCCAGCAGCGCAACCCCGCGCCGGTTCAACAGCTCAAGATCATCCGGCTCGATTTGCAGTCCGGCATCGAAGCTGGTCAGCGCCCGCTCGAACTGGCGCAGCGCATGAAAGACCAGCCCGAGACTGGAAAAACCGTCAGCGCGTCCGAGATCGGTTTTCAGCGCTTCCTGAAACAGCACCAGCGCCGTATCGAGCCGGCCATACTGATAATGGATGAGCCCAAGACCGTGCAGAGCGTCGAAACTATCCGGCTGCCGGTCCAGCACTGCGGTGTAAAGCCGCTGCGCCTTTTCGAGATCGCCCCGCTCGCGCGCATGCATGGCGCGGCGCAAGAGCCGCGACGCGTTCATTGGCGCAAGCTGCAACGGGCCGCTCATTGGTTAACGAGCGGTAACCAAACATGGTGAAGGAAGTCTTAACTGCCGCGCGACGGCTTATTCGTCGCGATAAACCCGCTCGCGGCGCTCGTGGCGTTCCTGGGCCTCGATCGACAACGTCGCGATCGGCCGCGCCTCAAGCCGTTTGATCGAGATCGGATCGCCGGTCTCTTCACAAAAGCCGTAAGTGCCGTCTTCGATCCGCTGCAGGGCCGCGTCGATCTTCGAGATCAGCTTGCGTTGGCGGTCGCGGGCGCGAAGCTCGATGGCCCGGTCGGTCTCCGACGAGGCACGATCGGCGATGTCAGGGTGATTTTGATTCTCATCCTGCAGATGCTGGAGGGTTTCTTTCGCCTCCTTGAGGATGTCGTCTCTCCAGTCGAGCAGCTTGGCGCGGAAATATTCGCGCTGGCGCTCGCTCATGAAGGGCTCTTTGTCGGTTGGCCGATAAAGCCGCTCCAACGGCGATGGAGTTGCTCCATTGCTGTGGCCGTTGCCGTTCTTCACGGGCTTGCTGTCGGTCTTACCGTTCTTGCTTTTGACTAACTGCATTGTCCCTCAACTCCGTACACGACTGGTGTCGGGTCCTCCCGAAGGCTGGCCTATATATCGACGGTCGATGACAGAGACAATAACGATGATGATGCGCAGCGCAGCAAAATGGGGCTGCCAAAAAAGCAGGCACAATCGCTTGGCCAGGTTCAGTTTTATCTAATTAAATCAGCTATTTATGGTCAGCTCATGCCAGCTTTGGCAAGCTCGACCGCGACCCGCAAATCGATCTCGGCCAGCACCGAGTCGAGCTTATCGTCGCCGGAGCCATCCCCTAAATCGGCGGCCACCGACTTGAGCCGCAGCAACGTGCGTTGATCGAGAGTCCCGGACAACAGACCGAGCTTTAGCTCATCGAGCGCATCGAGCGCCCGCCGACCGTGCTTTACCGCACGGCGGCGCCGTTCGGCCGGCTCTTCTATTCCCTGAAGCGCAATCAGCGCGTCGATGCCGCCCAAAGTACGTAAAGCGACTGTGGGATTCTGGGCCTGCGCGGGCTCGGAATTCGACAGCGAGAAGGTACCGCTCGCTTGGCGGCGTGCCACCGGCGCAGCAGTAGCGACTGACGTACCATTGGGCCCATATACCCGCATGCCATCAGGGTGGCCTCTTATGGTTAATGGCCAGTAAAAGTCGGCAAAACTTGCCTAAACCGGCAAGGGCTGCTCGCCTGCGCACCGTTCGCCAAAGCGGCCCGAAATAATTTCTCCTGTTTATTCAATGGCTTGCTCAAGCCAGCGTCGTGGCACGCGACTGGCATTGCTTCCGCTGTCCGGCCTCTTGGGGAGCAAGATGAGAAGGACCTTACTAAAGACCGCGATCGCCGCGGTGTTCGTTGCTGGCTGCGCCGTTTCGACGGCGACGGCTACGTCGCGCATTAAAGACCTCGCCAGTATCGAGGGCGTGCGACAGAACCAGTTGCTGGGCTACGGCCTGGTCGTGGGCCTTAATGGCACCGGCGACACGCTGAACAATACGCCTTTCACCAAGCAATCCCTGCAGGCCATGCTGGAACGCCTCGGCGTCAACATCCGCGGCCAGCAGATTCGTACCGGCAATGTCGCCGCGGTGATGGTCACCGCCGACCTGCCGCCGTTCTCTACGCAAGGCACCCGCATCGACGTCACCGTATCGGCCATGGGCGACTCCAAAAGTCTCCAGGGCGGCACGCTGCTGGTCACTCCCCTGCTCGGCGCTGACGGCAACGTCTACGCGGTGGCGCAGGGCTCGCTCACCATCGGCGGGTTCGAAGCAGAGGGCCAAGCGGCGAAGATCGTGCGTGGCGTTCCGACCGTCGGGCGGCTGCCGAACGGCGCCATCATCGAGCGCGAGATCGACTTCTCGCTGGCCTCGCTCGGCCAGTTACGGCTTGCACTGCGCAACGCCGACTTCACCACGGCAAAGCGCATTGCTGTCGCCATCAACGATTACATCGGTTCGCCGGTCGCGGAGCCGCTCGACCCTTCGACCGTGCAACTCACGCTGCCGAAGAAATTTCCGCAAAACGTCGTCGCGATGCTGACCGAAATCGAACAATTGCAGGTCGAGCCGGACGAAGCCGCCAAGATCGTGATCGACGAACGCTCCGGCGTCATCGTCATCGGCCGCGACGTGCGGGTCTCAACCGTCGCGGTAGCGCAAGGCAATCTCACCGTGACAATTTCCGAAGCACCGCAGGTCAGCCAGCCCGCGCCGTTGTCGCGAGGCCGCACCGTCGTCGTGCCGCGCACATCGGTTGCCGTTCATGAAGACGGAAAGGGCCTCGCGCTGGTGCACGAGGGAGTTTCGTTGCAGCAGATCGTCGACGGACTCAATGCGCTCGGAATTGGGCCACGGGATCTGATCGTCATCTTGCAGGCGATCAAAGCCGCCGGCGCCATCCAGGCCGACATCGAGGTGATGTGATGACAAGTCCGGTCGATTTCGGCACATCGCTTGCTTCAATCGGCAACGCGCAAGGCGCGCAAGCCGATGCCGCGCTGAAAATCAAAGGCAAAGCCAAGGCCGCGTCCGAGCAATTCGAATCCATGTTCCTCAATACGATGTTCCAGCAGATGTTCACTGGCGTGAACGGCGACGGCCCGATGGGCGGCAGCGGTTCACTGAAGATCTGGCGCTCGTTCATGACCGACCAGTATGCCAAGACCTTCGCCAAGAACGGCGGCATCGGCATCGCCAGCCAAGTCTACAACGAATTGCTGAAGCAGCAGGGCCTGACCGCATCATGAGTCCGATCACGACCACCGCGGAGGCCGAACAGGCGATCGATACCGTCGCTGGATTGATCGAGAAGCTTTCTGGCCTCATCGAGCACGAAACCAAACTGGTTCGTGCCGGACAAATGCGCTCGGCGACCGGTCTCGGCGCGCAAAAGACGCAGCTCGCCAGCGAGCTCTACACCTGCGGTGAGCGGCTCAAAGCGAATGCGAAATTCCTGACCAAGGCGACTCCGGAGCGGTGCGCCGTGCTGTCGCGTGTGCAGGAGACATTTCGCGCCGTGCTGCAAAGAAACCTGATCGTGCTGGCGACCACACACGCGGTGTCCGAGGGCATCATGCGCCGGCTGTCCGGCGACCTCGCCAAAAAAACCGCGCCGCAGATTTACGGCAGATCAGGCCGCGCAACAGCGCCATCCTCGAAATACGGCCAGCCGCTCGCGATCAGCCGCAAGCTTTAAACTCTAAGTCGTCCGCGTCTGCTGCTGCGAGACTTCGGCCAGTTCGGCATGCAAATGCTCGAATGGCTCTCGCCAGTCGCCGACCTGGCTTTGCCGAAACAACCGCAGGCTCGGATACCACGGACTGTCGGTGCGATCGAGCATCCAGCGCCAATCCGGCGCGAACGGCAGAAGCAGCGCCACAGCCTTTCCCATCGCGCCGGCAAGATGCGCAACTGAGGTGTCGACCGAGATAGTAAGATCAAGCATCGCGACAACTGCCGCGGTATCGGCAAAGTCGGAAAACTCCTGGCCGAGTTGAAGCACGCCGCACGCGCGCAGAACGGCTGCGTCGGCCTCGCTGACGTCCTTCTGCACGCTGATGAAATCGACGTTAGGCACCGACAACAGCGCAGTAAACTTGTCGAGCGGAATGGAGCGATTGCGATCATTGCCGAAGACGCTGTTGCCGGCCCAGCAAATACCGACACGGAGTCTCCCGGTCGCCGGCATCTTGCTGCGCCATTTAGCGAGGCGCTCCTCAAACGGCCAGATATAAGGGATCTTGGCCGGAATCGTTGCAAGCTCGGTGCCGAAGACAAGCGGCAAGCTCATCAGCGGACAGCAAAGATCGAACGGCGGCACAAGTTCGTCGTCGGTGCACACGTAGGATATGCCGGGCACAGTCGCTGCGAGGGATTTGAGCGGGCGCTGAACGCCAAGAAGCACTTTCGCACCAAGGGCAGCGACCAGCGGCGCATAGCGAACGAATTGTATGGTGTCGCCGAGCCCCTGCTCCGCCATCAGGAATATGGTTTTGTCCTGCACGTCGGTATCGCCGCGCCATGGTGACTGCGAATAATTCGGCCATTGCTCGGACAGCGGTTTCTTCTTCCACCGGTATTCGTACTGCGCCCAGCCCTTGCGAAAATCGCCACGGCAAAGGCTCGTGATGGCGGCGTTGAAATTGGCTTCCGGGCTCTCCGGTTCGATTGCCAGCGCCTTGCCGTAATAGTCGAGCGCCTCATCAAGCCGGTTGAGCTTCAACAGCGCATTGCCACGATTGACGTTGGCGGCGAAAATATTGGGATCGATGCGAAGTGCACGATCGTGCGTTGCTATCGCCTCGTCAATCCGGTCGAGTTCGCCAAGCGCAACGCCGCGGTCGGTTAATGCCAGGACGTGATCAGGATTGATCGCCAGCGCCCTGTCGAAACTGCCAAGCGCGTCGCCGAAGCGTTTGCTCTTGACGCAGGCGCTGCCATGGTTGACCAGCGCGGCGAAATTTTCCGGCTCCGCCGCGAGCGCCGCATCGAAGCATGCAATCGCCTCTTCGTGGCGATTAAGCTCAACAAGCACCGTCCCGCGATTGATGACGATATCGGTGCGATCGGGCGCTGCTTCGAGTGCAGCATCATAACTTGCCAACGCTTCCGGAAATCGCCGCAGTTTGGCCAGAACCACACCGCGGGTATTGAGAGCCTCGACGTGTGCTGGATTTTTCGCAAGCACACTGGCGCATGGATCAAGTGCGGCTTCCAAGGAGCCAAGCTCGGCGAGAGCATTGGCGCGATTGTGCAGCGATCCGAGACTGTTGGGATCGAGCGCGAGCGCCGCGTCGAAATTCTTCAACGCTTCGGCATGGCGCTTGAGCCCCATGAGCGCGAGACCGAGATTGTTGAGCGCATCGGAGCGCTTCGGCGAGATCGCTAACGCCGCCCGGTAGCTGTCGCTGGCTTCGTCCAGCCTCTCGAGCGACCGCAGCGCATTGCCGCGATTGTAGAGCGCATCAGGATAAGCGGGCTTGATGGCGAGAGCCTTGTCACAGCTTTGCAGGCTGTCCTCAGCACGGCCGAGCGACAACAAGACAACGCCACGGTTATTCAATGCCTCGACATGATCCGGTGCAGCCCTGATCGCGGCGTCATAGGCGCGCAACGCGTCGTCGGGACGCTCAAGCGCGGTCAGGCAATTACCGCAGCGACAGAAGGCCGCTGCGTGCATCGGCTCCAACTTGAGCACCGCGACATAGTCGGCCAGCGCCTCTTCATGACGTCCAAGCGCCGCCAGTGCATTGCCGCGATTGTAAAGTGTGGTGGCATCGCCGCCGCGGATCGTCAGAATCCGGTCGAAGCTTTCGACCGCCTCCTGGTGCCGTTTGAGCGCGGCCAGAATAACGCCGTGATTGGTCAGTGCATCCGTCGATCCCGGCTGCGCCTTCAGCGCCGCGGCGACAAGCCGCAAGGCTTCGGCGGACTTCCCTTGCTGGTGGCGCAGCACACCGGAAAGATGCAGCGCGTCAAAATGCTCGGGTTCGCGCGCGAGAATATCGCCGTAAATCCGGTCAGCCTCATCAAGGCGGCCCTGCCGATGTAGCGCCAGCGCCTCGTCGAGCGTGGAAGCTGGCATCACCATTTGTCTGCGGTCCGCGGCCGGTTCGGTAAGGACAGCAAGGTCGGCCAAGATGGTTAACCAGACGTGAATTCGGACGAATTAGACACCGCCTATTAACCGCGCACGCCCCATACTACGGCGTGGTAACCGGACTTATTCGACTTCGATCATGACCAGTATCGGTAGCAGCACTTCGTTCTGGGCGCAGGATCAGGCGTTTTGGTCAAATGCAAAGGCCAACTCCGCCCAGGTCGACGCGACAAATTCGCTTATCAGTACGATGGCCAATATTCAGGCGAACCTGTCGACGGGCTTGTCGAGTATCGCGAACCAGAAAGCCATAGACCGCGTCAATAGTCAGATATCGAGCATTGTGCAGCAGGTTCTAAAAAGCGCGCAGGGCGGATCCAGCACATCATCATCGAGCAGTTCGTCAACCTCGTCATCCAGCGCGGCTACCAGCTCCAGTTCCGCCGCCGCGACCACCACCACTACAGTGGCGAAGACACCGGCCACCCTGACCGGCAAGGCAATATTAACGTCGAACACGCCCCTCTCAAGCCTCGGTATTTACCAGGGCGGAACGATCACGGTCAGCGCCAGCACCCGTGGGACAACCTATACGTCAACGGGAACCGACACGGTCGGCGATCTGATCAATGCCATCAATGTCGATCTTCCGACCAACGCACAGGTGACCGCAGCGCTCAACAGCAGCGGCCGCCTCGTCATTACCAGCAGAAATAACAAGGACTCGATTGCTGTCGTAGGCAGCGGAACGGACGCTGCCGCAATCGGCTTTGCCGCCAAGAACAACTCTGCCCAGCCCACTGCCCCGTCAAGCGCGGCATCCGGGACATCGACGGGTTCTTCAACCAGCACATCATCGAGCGGAACCAGCAACGCGTCGTCATCGGCCAAGCTCTCGACTCAATTTTCCGAAGCGCTTGCTCAGCAGCACACGACCAGTGCGCAGGGTATTCTCACCGCAAGCGGCGTAAAAGGTACTTATCTGAACTTGCTAACCTGACTCCAGACGGGTAGCCCGGACCAGCGCCTCCGCTTCAGCCAGCTGCTGCAAATTGCGACGACAGATCGCCGTGGAATGCCAGCGGGCCAACGTGCGTCAGCTTGCTGTTGAGGTCCGCCCAGATTTCGCCGCCCATGTCGGTCCAGCGCTTGCAGAATGCGAAATCCTCGCTGAGATACGTGCCGTCTTCTCCGATCATGCACTCGAACAATGCGTACCGGTTCTCGCTCGCGGTTAACGCGTCGTAGGAATGGTCGCGCTTGAACTTCAGTTGCGGGTATTGCGCGCACATTCGTTCGAGTGCCGCGCGGCGGATCATCAGGAAACCCGTCCCCGCATACCTGACCTTCACGAAGCCCGCTTTTTCCGTCACCGCATCCGGATTCTCTACTTCGAGGACGTAGCGCAGCGACGCAGCTGCCGGATTCGGACGTGACGCCTCGATCGTGGTTTTCACCCTGTCCCAGTCGATCCGCTTGATCGGATAAACGGCGGCTGCCATGTCGGCGCCAGACTGGATCAGCCGCTGCACCTGTTCCGGCTCAAAGCCGATATCGGCATCGATAAACAACAGATGCGTCGCCGCGGGATCGTCGAGAAATTGCGAAATCAGGCTGGCGCGAGCGCGGGTAATCAATGCGTCGCCATCCTTGAATTGAACCTTGAAGTTGAGATTTCCGTATTTTCGCATCACGGCTTGCAGCCGGAGCAGCGACGCGGCGTAGTGCACGGAAATCTGGCCGCCGAAGCATGGCGTGGCGACCACGAGATTGATCGCTTGCGCCGGTGCGGCGCCAGATCCGGCGTCGTCTGCCCCACTTGACGGTGTTGATGCCGGCGGCTTGCCAACGAGCGACGGCGGATTGGGCCTGGTTCGGGATTTGTCGGCGAGCGGCTCGGCGTTTTCAAGCTTGGCGAAGGCGGGCATGACTGCGGACCATCCGGGTCAGCGCCGGCCAACTCACCTGGCAGGCGCGGGTTCCAAGCCGCGGCGATCGCGGCGCCCCGACTTTACGATTTATGGTTAACCAATAGTGAAGCCGAATGGTTAATCGCGCTTTAAGACACGTCTGCAAATCCGGCAAACGCATCTAAACCCTTGTGGTAATTGCGTGCAGGCGGGTTCCGCGGCACGGGCGCGGTGTACGGTGCACAATCAGTAAACGCCTGAGACTAAAGGCATTCACGCGTCTTTAAGTGGATTAAGGCAAACCTTGGGACAGTCCGGTCGCGATGATCGGAAAGACAC
Organism: uncultured Alphaproteobacteria bacterium; assembly: GCA_963807565.1. Classification (GTDB taxonomy): domain Bacteria; phylum Pseudomonadota; class Alphaproteobacteria; order Rhizobiales; family Xanthobacteraceae; genus BOG-931. The sequence goes on from CAWECH010000003.1 coordinate 26,142, forward strand.
GCGCCCGTACGCCAGTACAGCACGTGTAAGCCAGTACGGCCTGTAACCAGAAGGGTACCTAACTATGTCTGACATCACTTTGACCGCAGGCGTTCGAGCGAATTTGCTGTCTTTGCAGCAAACCTCGACGGACCTGACGACCACCCAGCAGCAGCTGTCCACCGGTAAGAAGGTGAACTCGGCCGCTGATAATCCGAGCTCCTACTTCACCAGCCAGAACCTGACCAACAGCGCGAACTCCCTGAGCTCGCTGCTCGACCAGATCGGCCAGGGCCAGCAGACCATCAACGCGGCGACCGACGGTCTGACCGGCATCTCCAGCCTGTTGCAACAGGCACTGGCGACCGTTCAGCAGGCGCAGCAGGCCAGCCCGACCACGGCAGCAGTCGTGAGCGGCAGCGTTGCCCTCACCACCACCAATGCCGGCGGCAACCTCGTACTCAACGTTGGTTCTTCCAGCTACACGGTCTCGATCACCGCGAGCGAGTCGGTTTCGGCGATCGAAGCGCAGATCAACGGCACCTCCGGCCTTGGCGCATCCGGCGCATTGACCGCCAGCGATGACGGTTCGGGTCACCTGGTCCTCACCTCCAACTCGGACTCCAACAGCGTCAGCGTCACTTCCAGTGCGGAAGCCACAGCCCTCGGCCTCAGCTCCACTGCGGTCTTCGGCCAAAGCGCCACACGCGCGACACTGCAGACCAACTTCAACGGCCTGCTGACGCAGATTAATCAGCTCGCTGGCGACGCCAATTACAACGGCGTCAATCTGCTCACGGGCGACAACCTGACGATCGACTTCAACCAGTCAGGTTCGAGCTCGCTGACGATCAAGGGCGTGAACTTCAATGCCAGCGGCTTAGGGCTGGCAGCGCTCTCCGGCACCGGCGCTGGTTCATTCCAGGACAACAGCGGCCTCACCAGCACGATCACATCGCTCAACGCTGCGATCAGCACCGTGCAAAGCCAGACCGAGACGTTCGGCACGAACTCTGGTGTCATCGGCACTCGTCAGACCTTCACGACGAACCTGATCAACACCTTGCAGACCGGCGCCTCTAACCTGGTTGCTGTTGACCAAAACCAGGCCAGCGCCGACCTGCTTACTGAACAGACCCAGCAGCAGCTGGAAATCTCGGCACTGTCGATCGCCAACCAGGCGAACCAATCGGTGCTCAAACTGTTCGGCTAAAGCTCTCTGGTACAGGCCTTTGATGGAGCGGCGGGGCCAAAAGCCCCGCCGCTTTTCATTTAGGCCGAGCTTAACCGTAGAGCGCGAGAATGCTGCGGGGCGCAGTGAGGTAGAACAATATGACGCTGAAGATTGAACTCAAACGCGACGAGCGTTTCATCCTCGGCGATTGCGTGATTACCAATCGCGGGCAGCGCACACGGCTGGAAATCCAGGGCAAGGTTCCGATTCTACGCGAGAAGGACATTCTCTTGCCGGAGCAGGCCAACACGCCAGCCAAGCGCATCTATCTTGCCGTGCAACTCATGTACACATCCAAAGAACCGTACGACCACCAGACGTCGTACCTGCAACTCGTCCATGAGATGCTGAAAAGCGCGCCTGGCTCGCGGCCGTTCATCGACAGTATCAATAATCGAATCTTAACAGGCGACCTGTACAAGGCGTTAAAGGAAACGCGCAAGCTCATTGCATACGAAAAGGACCGATCCGAAATGCAGAACGCTGCAAAGGCCTACGCAAAAGTCGCAACAGAAACTCTCAACCCGCGTGAACTTGAAGCAAGCTTGTTGCTGAAAGCCGCCGCTCAACTTCAATCGGTACACGACACGTGGAGTGACAGGCACCCAAGTCTGAATGACGCATTGCTTTATAATCGTCGTCTCTGGACGGTATTCATCGACGCTGTGTCGCGGGACGATAACGCGTTGCCGCAGGCTGTGCGCAACAACATCACCAAGCTCGGCGCCTTCGTTCTCGGTGAAACCTTCTCACTTATGACCAAGCCGAAGCCGAACCATCTCAAGTCGATCATCAAGATCAATCGCGGCATTGCTGCCGGGCTTCGCGCCAAGGCGTAATATTCAAGAATTCCAAAGAAAAAGGCGGGCAGCAAAACTGCCCGCCTTTTTTGTTGTCGGCTTTGCGATTGTTAGCCCGACGATGATCCGAGATAATTGACCAGGCTGATCTGCGACAGCCGCGCCGTGACTTCCAGCGAGGCCGACAGGCTGTTTTGCAGCGTCAGGAGCTTCTCGCCGACTTCGGTCTGGTTCACACCCTCGATGCCTTGCAGCATGCCCTGCAATGCCGTCTGGGTTTGCGTATTCAGGCTGGTCGCGTTTTTGATCGTTGTTTGTGCGTTTGCCAGGTCCGCTTCGATGTCATTGATCGACTGCGAGCCCGACGGTGAACTCAGATTTGTCGCGACCTTCTGGCTCAGCGCCGTATAGCTTGCCTGCGCGTTGGGATCGCTGGCCGAGTAGGTCGAGGTGGCAAATACCGCGACGTTGGCAAGTAGCGAACTGATCGCCTGTTCGTTGGCCTGCATACCGTAAGACACCGTGGTCGAGGGGCCGACCTGCGCCGTCGCGGTCTGCAGCGGCGTGCTGCTATTTCCGCCGGTGTACCAGAACACCGTGTTCGCGGATGTACCGGCCACCAGTGACATGGACGTCGCTGGCGTTCCGCTGACCCGCATCGGAGGATTGCCGCTGAAGAAATTGTTGGCCGCCTCCATGGCGGACGCAGCCGGTAACGCGGTCTGGGCCAGGTTCGTAACCGCGGTCGTCAACGCGGTCTGGATATTGGAAGCGGTAGCGCCGGCACTCGTGCCGATCGTGAACTGATCGGCACCGGGCGGCGAATTGGTCGTGGCTTGCAGGCTGATAGTCTGGCTCGAACCATCGGGCAGGGTCAGATTGAACTGCACCGTATCGCCGGCACTCGCATTGCTGGTCAGGGCAACTGTCTCAATTGGAGGAGATCCGGTCGGACCAGTAGCGGTCGCCCCGCTGATGCTGGTGTTGACGCTCGCCAGTTGGAACCCGAACGGAGAGCCATCCTGAGTAAGCGTGACATTCGAACCGCTGCCTCCCACCGTCAGCCGTCCCATGTTGCTGGCGCCGAGATCAGCCTGTTCCCGCTCGTCGACAATTTGCGTCAGCCCGGCCTGCGCACCGTTGCCGTTGAGGATGTCGTTCATGCTTGCGGTGGCCGGCTGGTTCACCGCGTTGCCAGAGAAGATGTAATTTCCTGAGACCTGCGTGTTCAGCACTGACAGGATCTGCTGTAGCTGGGTCTGCGCCGACACCTGCGTCGACGTCTGGCCCGTACCGTTAAGCGTGAACGGACCTTGCGTCGTTGCCGATTGTTCGACCGACGTGCCAACGGAGCCAAGCTCCGACAGCAACGACTGGGCGACACCCAGCGTTGTGCCGACCGTCGTTGCGGTGTTGCTGTAACCGTTCACCGCGGACAGCTGTGCGCTTAGCCCAAGCGCAACACCGGCCTGCGAGCCGAGACCGGAGTAGGTCTGCGACGCCTCGTTGGAAGAGAGTTCCTGGCTCAGCGCGTTGAGCTGGTTGTTCATGGTGTTCACGGCGGCAATATTCAGCGCCGTAAGTGAGCCGGGTCCGGTAATACTCATTATTGCATCGCCTGCAGCAACGTGTTCATCATCGACTGGATCGTCGACATCACCCGCGCATTCGCTCCGTATGCATTTTGCAGCGCAATCAGGTTCGACAACTCGGTATCGATGTTAACGCCGGATTGCTGGTTGAAACGTTGCTGCAAGGCGCTGACCACCGTGTCCTGGCCCTGTTGCAGATTGGTGGCTGCGGTAGAGGCCTGGGTCTGCTGATCGATAACCGCGGTCATGTAGTTCGACAGCGTGCCGCTGTAGGGCTGCTGCGCTGTGCCGATTCCGGTGGCCGACGAAAAGGTCAGCGAGGCCGAGGTCATCTGGTTGAGAATGAAGTTCGGCCGCGTTGCGTCGCCGGCGGCAGTGTTCGATGAATAGGCGACAAGGCTTCCCGGCGACGCAGCAACCGCCGAATTCACGGTGATACGGCCGGCAAGACCCGTGGTTTGCGAGCCGTTGGCCGTGAGCGCGCCGGTGATCGGGGTGCTGCCGTCAAGGAACAACGGCAATTGCGCGCTGCCGCTGGTTAGCGATGTAACCGTCGATGTCGCGGACAACGAATTGACGACATTGGTCGTGGCGGATGCATTGACCGCCTGCAACGTGGTGCCGGAGGCGGAGAACTGAAGATTGCCGCCAAACGCGGCGTTGAGCGCAGAAACCACGCCACTCATACCGCCGGAAAAATTGACCCCGATGATCGAATTTTTCGGATTTGAGGGGTCCGCCTGCAGCGGCAGCGAACCGCCAGAACCGAGAGCCTCGACCGTGATCGTATGCTGAACGTTGCTGGGGTCTGTATAGGTGAGTTGCAGCGAATTCCCGGCCGACAATGTGCTGGTATCGACGCTGTAGCCGCTCTGGCTGCCGGAGGTGACCGCGGTGCCGCTTGTTGTCTGGTTCGACAACGCCTGCGACATCTGGCTTGCCATCTCATCGAGCTGATCTTGCGCCTGCGGCAACACCTTGTCCCGCATCTGCAGATAGGCGCCGATCTCTCCCGACTGGATCGCGTTCTCCGCAACCAGATCGGTCTTGGTGCCGCCCGGCGACGTCAGCGTGATCGTTCCGACCTCATCCTGACTTGGGTTTGCGCTCCATTGATCATTCGCTGTCAGCGTACCGCCGCCGTCGAAACTCAATGTCGACGCCTGCATGCCGGCTACGAGTTGCTGGCCGTTTCCGGTAAAAACGGAAACCTGATTGTTGGCGCCGCTGACGACATTGACGTTCATCATCTGGGTCAGCTGCGTGATCGCCTGATCGCGCTGATCTTCCAGAGCAGCAGTTGCGCCGTCAGCCGGAGCTCCCTGGAGCTGCTGATTGATGCTGGCAATTTGCTGCAGAGCCGAGTTAGCGGTCTGCACGTCTGTCGCAATGCCCTGCTCCGACTGGGTGCGGAGCTGCTGAATACTCGCCGTCGCCGAATTCAGGCTTTGCGCAAACGTCTGCGCTGAACTGACAACAGCAGCTTGAGTAGAGTAAGAACTCGGGGAAGTCGAAAGACTCTGCAGCGCCGAGGTGAAATTATTGAAGACGCCATCGAGAGACGTCGACGATCCCGGCGTGCCGTAAACGTTCTGGAGCTGCTGATAAAGGCCTGCCGCCGTATCGGCGTAGGAACCGCCAGAGGTTTCAGTCCAGAGCTGGCTCTGGACCAGCGTGTTGAGATTGCGATTGATCCCGTCGGTGTTGACGCTGACGCCCGGCTGGCCGGACGAAATCAGTTCGGTCTGGCTGAGGCTTTCGTCGACGTAACCGGTCGTGTTGACGTTAGCGACGTTGCCGGCAATGACCGCAAGGCCCTTTTGCGTCACCTGGACGCCGGCCAATGCCGCTGACAATGCCTGGCTTATACTCATGGCGGCGGCAGCCTTTGCAACCGAAAGCTCGTCAACAAAACAGCGTCAGCCTTACTGGATCGCGGTGAGCAAACTCTGGATCATCTGGTTAGCCGTCGTCATGACGCGCGCATTGGCCGAATAAGCCTGCTGCGCCACGATCAATTGACTGAACTGCGTAGCGATATCGACGTTTGAGGCTTCGAGCGACCCGCCTTCGATCTTGCCAGTCGCGTTGAAGATCGGCGGCCCGGAGTCACCCGTCGCAGCGTAGGCGCCGCCATTAAGCGCCTGCAGCGAGTTCTCACCGTTGAACGACGCCAATGATATCTCTGCCAACGGAATTGTCTGCCCATTGGTAAAGGAACCCACGACGCGATTTTCACTGTCGACTGAGACCGACTGCAACTGGCCTGCGGCAAAGCCGTTCTGCTGAAGCTGAGTCACCTGACTGGTGCCGCTGGTATTGGCAAACTGAGTCAAACCTTTGTTACCCAAACTGATCTGGACGTTGCCCAGTGAATCGCCGTTGACGGTCAGCGCCGGAATATTGAAGGTGCTTGTCGTCGGCTGAACGAGTTGACCACTCGAATTGAAGACAAAATTCTGGCCTACGTTCGTCCATGCGGCTTGAGTGCCGGTGGCGCTTGAACTGTTCTGGTAAAACAGATTCCAGACCGATTGGCCGTTCGAGTTGGTCGCTTGGGCCCATCGGAACTGGACATTCACCGGATCGCCCTCGGTGTCATACGCCGTCACCGAACCGCCATCGATCGACTGGCTTGTGAAGGTCGACGCGTCAGCACCGGTCACCGTGCCGTTGCCCGGGGTGACCGATGGAGTCTGGATACCGAACGTCGAGGGCGACGCCGTGCCCCCAACCGCGAGCGACGCTGTCGGATCGGTCGTGATCAGGCTGATGTTGCCATCCGACGTATTGACCGTCCCGATAACACCATTCAACCCCTGGATCGCGGTTTGCAACTGACTCATCGTTTGCACATCGCCTGCGGCTGTACCGAAGGTGATGGTTTGTGCAGCGCCGCCGCCGACCGAAACTGTCAGAGTCTTGCCGCTAAGGCCCTGCGTGAGCAGGTTTGTCGGTGCGAAGCTGTGATTGCTGCTGCCGAAACCGAGGTCGGCAGCGTCGCTGGCTCCGCTGCCTGAGATACTGACTGTAGAGGTGTCGTTATTGCCGGTAAGAACGATGCTGCCGTTGGTGAGCGATGCGGTAACGGCCGCATTGCTGGCTCCCCCGGAATTGATGGCGTTGACCAGATCGCCGACAGTGCTCGTGCCCGTTACCGTATAAGTCGTCGTGTTGGTGCCATCACCTACCGAAATCGTGTCGCCGGAAGTGATCCCAAGCGATGTCAGCGTCGTCCCATTAGTGAGGCCGCTGACGGTGCCGGTTCCGCTCCCGACCGCATCCGGCAACAATGCTGCGCCGGTGCCGACAATCTCGGCGGCCGAAAGTGGATTGTTGCCGAAATCCGACGGATTGATATCGCCGGAGGTCGGGGTGCTCGGCAGATTGGCCTCGTAGGTGATCGAGGTGGTCGCCTGAGCCGGAATGAAATTGTTCGCGAACTGGAGAACTTGCGGGGCACTGCCGACCGGATTGCCTGTGGTCGGACTAACCGGAATACCCATCAGGTAATAGCCGGCGCTGTTCACAAGATTGCCGTTGCTGTTCAGCTGGAAGTCACCGGCTCTGGTGTAATCCATCACGCCGGAGAAAGTTGGCTGGTTGTCCGTGAAACCCGTCGGCTTCGACACGACAAAAAATCCGTCGCCGTTGATCGCCATGTCGGTCGAAACCGTGGTGCTCTGGATCGTGCCCTGCACCGTATTGGTTGACACCGAGTTGGCGATAACACCGTTGGCGGTCTGCTGATTGAGCGAGGCCTGAGAGACCAGGTCCTGGAAGCTGGTGTCGGTTTCCTTGTAACCGGTCGTCTGCGAGTTCGCGATGTTGCCGGAAATGTTTTGCAGCGCGAACGACTGAGCCTGCAGACCAGCGACCGCGGTGGTCAATGCATCAAAGATACCCATGACTTTACCTCTCCAACTCGATCTCAACTTCGCCAACGACGGCCGCAACGCGGCCCAACGCTGGGCATCTCTCAGCAATCGCTGTGCCAGTGATTTAATCTAAATAATTCAATGGTTTATCTGGACCGTCACGGTCGACACCGGGTACGGATATGCCGACCAGCGGCAAATATTGCCGCCTCCAACGAGGCTTCTTGTCGCGCAAACGCAACGCACATCCGGCGACAGTGCGCCTTGTGACCGCCGAGTCCGGCGTGCTTAAGTTCTGCTCCGCAACACAAGGCAACAGCCGGGAATCTCATGCGCTTTGAAGGCACCAGCGCTTATGTCGCCACCGACGATCTCAAGATCGCAGTCAATGCCGCGATCGCGCTGGAACGTCCGCTTCTGGTGAAGGGCGAACCGGGGACCGGCAAGACTGTGCTGGCGATCGAGATTGCCAAGGCGTTGTCCGCTCCGCTGATCGAGTGGCACATCAAATCCACGACCAAGGCGCAGCAGGGCCTCTACGAGTATGACGCGGTGACGCGGCTGCGCGATAGCCAGCTCGGCGACGCCCGCGTCAAGGACATTCGCAACTACATCAAGCGCGGCAAATTGTGGGAAGGCTTCGTCGCCGACGAGCGGCCGGTGTTGCTGATCGACGAAATCGACAAGGCCGACATCGAATTTCCGAACGATCTGCTGCAAGAACTCGATCGCATGGAATTCTTCGTCTACGAGACCGGCGAGACCGTCCAGGCGCGGCGGCGGCCGATCGTGGTGATCACTTCTAACAACGAGAAGGAATTGCCGGACGCGTTTTTGCGCCGCTGCTTCTTCCACTACATTCGCTTCCCCGACTCCGACACCATGCGCGCAATCGTCGACGTGCATTTCCCCGGCATCAAGCAGCGCCTCGTTGCCGAGGCTCTGAAGCTGTTTTATGAAATCCGCGACGTGCCAGGAATGAAGAAAAAACCGTCGACCTCGGAACTGCTGGACTGGCTCAAGCTTCTGATGGTCGAAGACATCGGGCCGGAAACGCTGCGCGAACGCGATCCTAAAAAGCTTATCCCGCCGCTGCACGGCGCACTGATCAAGAACGAACAGGACGTCCACCTGTTCGAGCGGCTGGCGTTTATGGCGAGGCGGGACGGCCGATAAGAACCACAGGCAGGGAGCAGACGTCATGACGGATTTGACGCGCCGCGCGGTCGTTGCCGGCATGGCCGGCTTCGCTGCCACCGGTGCACGAGCCGACGCGGAATGGCCGACACGCACCATCACTATTATTCACGGGTTCGCAGCTGGCGGTCCCTCTGACGTCGTGGCGCGCCTCATCGCAGACGGATTGTCTCGCGCGCTCGGCGTGTCGGTCATCGTCGAGCCGCGCCCCGGCGCCTCCGGTACGACCGCGGCGGCGCAGATCGCCCGCGCCATCCCGGACGGCTACACGCTCAGCGTCATTCCGTCAGGCATCGCTAGTGCGGTGCCGACCTTCGCCCATTTGCCGTTCAAGCCGGTGGATGACTTCACCACCATCACGATTTGCTCGGAATATCCGTACCTGATGGCAACCAATGCCGACAGCGGCATCAAGACAGTTGCCGAACTGATCAACGCCGCGAAGACCAGATCGGCCCCGCTGCTGTTCGGCACCCCGGGCGTTGGATCAGGACCGCAACTCGCGATCGAACTGTTCGGACTCAAAACCGGTCTCAAATTCCAGCACATCCCTTTCAAAGGGAGCGAACCGGCAGCGACCGAACTGGTCGCCGGGCGACTGGATTTCATGATGGACCCGCCGTCGAGCCTGATTGGCTTCGTTCGCGCCGGCAGGCTCAACGCACTGGCAGTCTCCAGCGCCAAACATTACTTCGCCCTGCCCGATACGCCGACGGTCGCGGAAAGCGGTTTTCCGGGATTCAATGTCAGTGCATGGCAGGGATTGATAGGCCCGGCGGGATTGCCGGCTCCAATCGTGAAACGGCTCAATGAAGAGACCGTCCGCATCCTCAAAGCACCGGAGACCAAGGAGCGAATGCACGGCTTCGGCAACGAGCCGGCACCGACAACGCCTGAAGGATTCCGGCAGCAACTCACTGACGACATCGCACTCTGGACCGACGTCGCAGACCAGATTCACTTCGAGAAAATCTAGGTCACGGCCCGGCGGCCCTGGTCGATTCAGTCCGGGGTGATTTCACTCTTGCGGCGATCGGGCTGCGGCCGTTCGCGCTTCCGGCGATTTTTCGTGCGGCGCTTTGTCGGTGGCCCGCGAACCGGCTGCTCGAGATCGGACGTCGTTTCGACCTCAGCGATCTGCTCGCCTCCAACGCTCGGCGTTTCGACGACGGCGGGTGGCTGCTCAGAGTCCCCCGCTGGCGGCTCGCTCTGCAATGGAGCTTCGGCTTCCGAAATCGCAGCAAGCCGCGCCGCTTCTTCATCCGCGGCACGCTGCGTGGCCTCGTATTCTGCGGCCCGTTGTCTTGCGTCTTCCTCGGCAGCGAGTCGTCGTACTTCCTCAACCTGCGCCGCTTGACGCTCGTCTTCGATCACAGCGAGCCGTCTGGCCTCTTCAGCTTCCGCCGCCTGCCGCTCAGCCTCGATCGCGGCAAGCCGCCTGGCTTCTTCGGCTTCCGCCGCTTGCCGCTCCGCGGCCGCCGCTTCTGCTGCCTGCCGCGCCTCCTCCTCCGCCTGACGCCTCTCTTCTGCCTCGCGCGCCGCGATATGGGCACGCTCCCGCGCTTTGGCGCGGCGCTCATTCATGGCGTCGCGGTAACGCTTGACCCAATTGTAGGCTTGCACGCCGATGCGTCCGGCTATCCCGCCGGCCCACACCAGTTCAAACGCGGAAAACTCCCGCCACGTCTGATCGTTGTGGACGATGGCGCGGGCGACCAGGTTGCCGGCCATCGCGGTGGTGTTGAGACCGTGCCCGCCGAAGCCCGAGGCAAGCCACACCCCGGCTCCAAGCTCGCCGATCTGTGGCATGCGGTGCACGGTTCGGCCGAGCGTACCGCGCCACGCGTAGTCGACGCCGATATCCTTGAGTTGCGGATAGGTCTTGCGAATATCGCGAGTCAGCGCGCGAATATAGCGGCGCGGATTACGCTGCCCAGGCCGTCGCCCGGCCCGACAGCATCAACCGGTCGCCGCCGACAATACGATACTGATTGTCAGCGTGATCGGTGTCGCTGACCGCACCGTGGAAGCGAATAGCTTCGGCTAACTGCGCGCCGAGCGGCGCCGTCGTGATGGCGTATGACGTAATCGGAATAAGCGTTGACGCGATCTGCGGGATCAGAGCGCCGATCTGGACATTACCCGCAATCACCACGTGGTTGGCGCGCAACCGGGCCGAAGGAGTAACGATGCGCTTCCGCACGCCTTGCGGATCGATCGACAGCGCGGGCGTATTCTCGAAAATGCGCGCGCCATCCCGCTCGGCTGCCGCGGCGAGCGACAAGGCGTAGTTGAGCGGATGGATCGCCAACGCCTTGAGATAATGGATGCCGTGGAAATAGCGCTCGCTGTGCAACACCTCGCGCACGCGGTCCGTCGGCCAGCCCTCGATCTCGCAACCCAGATCGCCGAGCAGCCGCACGCTGCGGACGATCTCATCGCCGTTGTCGACCTTGGAGGCAAAAAGCCACCCGTCCCGCGGATCGATACCCGTGGCGCCTTCTGCGGCAATGGTATCGCGGACGTAGTCGACGCCGGCCTGCGACAATGTCCACAGCGACTTGGTGCGATCAAAGCCGACGCGGCCCACCAGCTTGTCCATATCCGCTGCAAAACCGGGCATGACCAATCCGGCATTACGTCCCGAGGCGCCGGACGCTATGCGGTTCGCCTCCAGCAGCACGACGGACCAGCCGGATCTGGCAAGTTCACGTGCCGCCGTGAGGCCGGCAAGGCCGCCGCCGATGACGCAGGCATCGACGTCGAGATCGACCGCAAGACGCGGACGCAGCGGATCGTCCACCTTGGTGGCCGCAAACCAGCTTTGGCCATAGGATTTGATGTCCGCTTCGTTCATCCCAACAGTCTTTCAAACCCGTTGTTCTTCAAAGCCTGTGTGGCCGTGGGTGCGCGTTGTAACCGACATTGCCGGACCGCGGTAGGAACTTCAAACCCGCCGCGCTAATCTCCGGCTAACCCTTGGAGAATGCTAGGCCGCCCATGCGCCGATTGATGCTTTTGCGTCATGCCAAAACCGAGCGCGCCGGTCCCGGCGAGCGGGATCGTGATCGTGAACTGACGAAGCGCGGCCGCGCTGATGCGTCAGCTATCGCGACTTATATGGCCCACAACGACCTCGTTCCCGACCTTGCGCTCGTGTCGCCAGCGCGCCGTACCCAGCAGACTTGGGATCTTGTCTCCGCCGCCTTCGACAAGACGCCACGGCGCAGCAATGAGGATCGCATCTACAATGCCAGTACGGACGAGTTGATGGCGCTGGTCGGCGAGACGCGCGGCGCGCCCTCACTCCTTGCGATCGGCCATAACCCGGGCTTTCACGATCTCGCCTTGCAATTGATCGGGTCGGGCGACGCTAAAATGCGCACCCGACTTTTGGACAAATTGCCGACGACCGGTCTTGTCGTCATCGATCTTCCGTTCGACAACTGGTCGCAGCTGCGTCCGCAATGCGGACGGCTGGTGCATTACATGACACCGCGACTGCTCGACGAGACGCTCTGACGCGCTACGCTCATTGAGATCGCGCTCGTGTCGCTCACTCTGCCTGAATGTTGGCGTCCTTCACCATCTTCGACCAGACATCCAACTGAGTCTTGATGAAACCGCCGAATTCCTGCGGAGTGCTTGAAAATGCCTCGAACCCAACGTTCTTGAACTTGGCTTGCGTGTCCGGATTGTCGATCACCTTGCGCAGCGCGGCGTTGAGCTTTGCGATCACGTCCGGTGGCGTCTTCGCTGGCGCGACCAGCCCGGCCCAGGCATCGAGTTCAAAGCCCTTAACCCCCGCCTCGTCCATCGTCGGCAGATCGGGATAGAGCTTGCTGCGCTTGAGCCGTGTCATCGCCAGTGCGCGAACCTGTCCAGACATGACGTGCGGCATGCCGACGGTGAAATCGACGATCATCATCGACACACGCCCGGCGATGACATCTTCGATGGCCTGAGGAGAACTCTTGTACGGCACGTGCAGGATGTCGATGCCGGCGAAATGCGCCAGCGTTTTGGCGCCGACCACGCCCGCGGTGTTGCCGCTGGCCATCGAAAGCTTGCCAGGATTGGCTTTGGCGTAGTCGAGCAATTCCTTGACCGAATGTACCGGCAGGCCCGGATTGACGACCAGCATCAGCGTAAAACTGCCGACCCGCGTCACCGGATCAAAGTCCTTGACCGGATCGTAGGCGATACCCTTAAGCAGAAAAGGATCGGCGGACAGCGGCGAGTTCGTCGCCATCATCAAGTTGTAACCGTCGGGCGTTGCGCGCGCGACGTACTGTGCCGCGACCGCACCGTCCGCACCCGGACGATCTTCGACAACGATCGGCTGCTTCAGCACGGCACCGAGAGCATCGCCGACGATGCGGCATAGCGTGTCACTGGCGCTGCCCGGTCCGAACGGATTGTTGAATGTGATTGGCCGCGACGGAAAATCTTCAGCGTGAAGTGGCGGAATGACAAATGCAGCCGCCAACGCCGCTACCGCGAGGGTAAGCGTTTTCATTGTGCGATCCTCCCTGTCCCCGCAACCGAGGATAGCAGAAGTCAGCACATGCGCGATGGGTCAATTATGCCCAAACAGACCGGCCGGCGCGGGCTCAATCATCGAGCGAGATATGCGCGGCCTCGATCACCGGTCCCCACTGCTCGAGGCTCTTTTTGATGAGATCGCGCATTTGCTCAGGCGTCGAACCAAACGGCGTTGCCTGCAGGCCGCGAATACGCTCCTGCACATCGGGTTCGTGATAGCCCTTGCCGATGGCGTCCGACAGTTTTGCCACGATCTCCTTCGGCGTACCGGGCGGCGCGGCAATGCCCATCCAGGTGTCGGCGATGAGTCCGGGGAACGTCTCGGCAAGCGTCTCGACGTTCGGATAATCCTTGAGCCGTTCCGCGCTGCCAACCGCAAGGAATTTCAGCTTGCCGGAATCAATGTTCTGTTTGTTGGCGAGCAGATAATCCGCCATCACGTCGATGTTGCCGGCCAGCATATCGTTGATCGCCGGCGCCGACCCGCGATAGGGAATTTCCGCCATCTGGAAATTGCCTTTCGTCGCAACGAGGATGCCGAGAAGTTCGCCGGTCTGGCCCTTGCCCTGATTGCCATAGTTGATCTTGCCGGGATTGGCGCGGCCGTAGGCCATCAGCTCCTTCATATTATTCGGCGCGAACCCGGCGCGGGCAAGCATGACCAGCGGATAGGTCGCAAGAACGCTGACCGGCTCCATTTTGCGGGTATCGAAAGTCGAACGGGCAAACAGCAAATGCGTCGTGCTGAAGGTCAATGACGGCGCGCACAGCAGCGTGTAGCCGTCCGGCGCGGCGTGCAGCACGAATTCGGTGCCGACCCGCCCACCAGCGCCGCCGGCGCGGTTATCGACGATGATCTGCTGGCCAAGCAGGCGCGATGCACGATCCGCCGCGAGCCGGCACTCCAGGTCCGCGGTACCGCCGGCAGACAGCGGCACGACCAGCGTGATCGGCCGTGCCGGAAAGTCTTCGGCTTTCGCACCGGACACCGCCGCCGCAAGCAAAGCTGCGGCGGCAAAAAGCGCGCGCTTCATGCCTCCCTCCATCAATTCGGGCTGTCTTATTGGTCGGCCAGCGCCGCCAGGATCCGCGCCCAGGAGCGGATGCCTTTATGGAAGCATTTGAGATCGAATTTCTCGTTCGGCGAGTGGACCCGGTCGTCATCAAGTGCAAAGCCGACCATCAACGTGTCCATGCCGAGCACGGTCTTGAAATCGCCGACGATCGGGATCGAACCTCCGGCGCCGATCGTGACAGCCTTCTTGCCCCATTCCTCGGCCAGAGCGGTGCGCGCCTTGCCAAGCGCCGGATTGTCGAACGCCACCTCAAAGGCCGGGTTGCAGCCGAAGTTTCCGAATGCGACCGAACAATCGGCTGGCACACGGGCGCGGACGAATTCGCGGAATGCATTGCGAATTTTCTCCGGGTCTTGCGTGCCGACCAGCCGGAACGACACCTTGGCGCTGGCCTTGCCGGGGATCACGGTTTTTGCACCCTCCCCGGTATAGCCACCGATGATGCCATTCACCTCAGCCGTCGGCCGCGTCGAAATTTGCTCCAGCAGCAGACGGCCCTTTTCGCCGGCGGGGATTTTCAGGCCGATTGGACCGAGGAATTTTTCCGCCGTCAGGCCAAGGCCTTCGAGATCGGACTTGATGTCCGGTGGCAAATCGCGAACGCCGTCGTAGAAGCCCGGGATGGTGACCCCGCCATCGGCGTTATGCATCGCGGCAAGAATGCTCGTGAGCACGTGGATCGGATTGCGCGCGGCTCCGCCGAACAACCCGGAGTGCAAATCGCGGTCTGCGCATGTGAGTTGCACCTCCTCGTAGACCAGGCCGCGCAGCGAGGTGGTAATCGAAGGCGTCTGCGGGTCCCACATACCGGTATCGCAGACCAGCGCCAGATCGCGGCGCAATTCCGCAGCGTTGTCGCGAACAAAACCAAACAAGTGCTTGGAGCCGCACTCCTCTTCGCCCTCGATCATCATTGTAATGTCGAGCGGCAGCTTGCCGGTAACGGCCTTAAAGGCCCGGCAGGCCTCGATGAAGGTCATGGCCTGGCCTTTGTCGTCGCAAGCGCCACGCGCAACGATGATTTTGCGGCCACCATCGAGTGTCTCAACCCGCGGCTCGAACGGGGGCGTCTCCCAGAGGTCCAGCGGGTCCACCGGCTGCACGTCATAGTGACCGTAGAACAACACCCGTGGTGCTTTCCCGCCACCATTGGCGCCGTTGCCGGACTTGCCGATTACCACCGGATGGCCGCCGGTCGGGCGCACGCTAGTCTCGAAGCCCAGCGTGCGCAGGTCGGCAGAGACATGCTCGGCGGCGGCTTTGCAATGGGTTGCGTAGGCCGGATCGGTCGACACCGACTGAATACGCAGCAAGGTGAACAGCCGGTCGAGGCTGGCGTCGAGGTCGCGGTCCACATAGTCGAGAACTTTCGGCAATGCTTCGGACGTCATGACGATACCTTCCATCACATCGCCCAGCCCGCGGACGATCCCTCAGGAACCTTATTATCCGCCGCCTGTTATTTCCACCGCTGCGGTGCGGCGCAAAATTGTTGCAGCTTTGCAACGCTCGTCGATACTTTGACCTTCGCGGCGCGTCAAAAAGGCCACAACCGCTGCCACATGCTTGTCATGCCCGCGATCGCCTGTTCATTATCGAGACAACCCGCCGTCAGTGCGGGAACGGCGAGAGGCGGATATTGCGGAAGTCTCCTCAGCTGAAGTGGGGGTTGGTCGTGCGGCTGCCGACTGCGGTGATGACCGTTTCGGAGTGCTGTTCAAAAACGGACCATCCGCAAGGGTGAGTCCGTTGTACTTTGTTTGGGGCTGGCGCGGCGCCGTAATGGCGTTGCGTTGAGGGGAGATTTCGATGGCGTATCCGATAACCGACATTCGCGGTATCGGGCCGGATAAGGCTGCGGTGCTCAAGTCGGAAGGAATTCGGACCACCATCGGTCTCCTGCGTTCGGCTAAAACGCCGAAGCAGCGGCTGCGGCTTGCCGAAAGGGTCGGTACCGACAAGGACAACGTCCTCGACTGGGTCACTGCGGCCGACCGGATGCGGGTGAAGGGCGTCGGCTGGGAATATGCCGAGCTGCTCCGCATCGCCGGGGTCAAAACCGTGAACGAGCTCAAGTTCCGCAATCCGCAAAACCTGGTCGAGCGGATGAAGGAAGCCAACAAGCGGAAGCTGGTCCGGCTGTTGCCCAAGGAACAGACCGTCGAGCGCTGGATCGAGAGCGCCAAGAAGCTGCCGCTGCTCATTAAATATTGAGCAGAGACTGCATCGTCCCAAGCGCTTGACTAGCTTAGGCCGTGCGCGCAAAGCCACGTCCGCGAGGCGCTTTTGGGTATCCAGGCAGTTGAGACGATGGCTAAGGAAACCACCGCAAGCCGCGAACCTCACCCGCCAGCTGCGGCCAATTCTGCTCTGTCTAACAATGTGTTGGCCGACCTTCTTAAGAAGAAGCGCCCGTTGGTGATGGGCGTTCTTAATGTCACGCCGAACTCCTTTTCCGATGGCGGCAAATTCTCGATCCGGCGCAGGCCATCGAGCAAGCCCGCCGCCTCGCCGCCGAAGGCGCCGACATTATTGATATCGGTGGGGAGTCGACCCGGCCCTATGGCGGAATGCAGCCGATCACGCCGGATGAGGAGCGCGAGCGGCTCGAGCCGGTACTGCCGGCCGCCGCCGCCATCGGTATTCCGGTTTCCATCGACACCATGAAAGCCGGCGTTGCGGCGTGGGCCCTTGGAGCCGGCGCAATGATCGTCAACGACGTCTGGGGCCTGCAGCGCGACCGCGACATGGCGCGGGTCGTCGCCGAGCACGGCGCGCCCATTATCATCATGCATAATCGCGAGGCCGCCGATCCCTCGATCAATATCATCGCCGACGTTTCGGACTTCTTCTCGCGGTCGCTGGAAATTGCCTGGAGCGCCGGCATCCCCCACCACCAGATCGTGCTCGACCCCGGCATCGGCTTCGGCAAGACCCCGGAACAGAGCATGGCCTGTATTGCTCACCTCCATGCCTGGCGCGGCTTCGATGTGCCGATCCTGGTCGGCGCCTCGCGCAAGCGTTTCATCAGCTCCGTGGTGCCGACCGAACCGGTGGAGCGGCTGGCCGGCTCGCTGGCCGCGCACCTTCTGGCGGTCGAGAACGGCGCTGCCATTATCCGCACCCACGACGTCGCGCCGACAGTGCAGGCGCTCGCGGTCGCGGCAGCGATCAGGAAGGCCAAATGAGCGATCAGGTCTTCGTCACCGGGCTTTCGCTGCACGCCTATCACGGCGTGATGCAGCACGAGGCCAAGGTCGGCCAAACCTTCAATCTCGACCTGGTGCTCGACATCAGACCTCGCCGAGGCCTCGCGCAGCGACAAGCTCAAGCACACCGTGTCCTACGACACCGTGGTGAAGACGGCGACCGAGGCGTTCTGTGGCCGCCGCTACAAGCTGGTCGAGGCCGCCGCCGGCGCCGTGGCGAGCGCGATCCTTGATGGTTTTCCGCCGGTGCGAAGCATCCGCGTCACCGTCCACAAGCCGCATGCGCCGATAGCCGCGACTTTCGAGGACGTCGGCGTGATCATCGAGCGAACCCGCAAGAGATCGCAAAAATGGCTGAGGCGTTTATCGCGCTCGGCGGCAATATCGGCGACGTCCGGTCTACCTTCGACAAGGCCATCGCGATGCTGTGCGACGGACGATGCATTGCGGCTGACCGCGCGCTCGTCGGACTACCGCACGCCGCCATGGGGCGTCGCCGATCAGCCGCCATTCATCAATGCAGCCATCGCGGTTGAGACGACACTCGAACCGCACGCCCTGCTCGCCCGCGCGCAAGCCTGCGAACGCGCCTTCGGCCGCGACCGCGCGCGGGAGCAGCACTGGGGCCCGCGCACGCTCGACCTCGATCTGCTGGCCTACGACGATCTCGTCGTCAGCGACGCAGCACTGACTCTGCCCCACCCTCACCTGTTCGAGCGCGCCTTCGTTCTGGTGCCGCTCGCCGAGATCGCGCCCGACCGCGTGATCGGCGGCAAAAAGGTCCGCGACGCGCTGGCGCGCATCGACGCCACCGGCATCGAAAAGCTCGACAGACCCGCTAGGCACGGCCGCTTGCACGGCTAAAGCGGTTAGCCGGGATGGCCCGGCAAGACCTGACATGGCATTTTGCGGCAATGAATGGCCCGGAAAAGAACGGTTCTCAAAGCATGACGCCCGCAGCCGATTTCGCCCCGGCGACGCAGGAGACCTGGCGCAAGCTGGTCGACGGCGTGCTCAAGGGCGCGCCATTCAGCCGGCTGGAAAGCCATACCTATGACGGTCTGCCGATCGAGCCGCTCTATCCGCGTGCCACCGATGCCCACGCGATCCCGGGCCGCGCACCGGGCGCCGCATGGACCATCATGCAGCGCGCCGACCATCCCGATCCGGCGGCCGCCAATGCCCAAGCGCTCGACGATCTGGAGAATGGCGCGACCGGTCTCATTCTGATCTTTGCCGGTTCGATCAGCTCAAATGGCTTTGGCCTTGATCCCTCGGCCGCAACGCTTGCGCGCGTGCTCGACGGCGTCGATCTCACGGCGATCGCCATCGATCTCAATCTGGGCCCGACCTCGCGCCATATCGTCCGCGAATTTCCCGCTTATCTGAAACAGCGCGGGGTGGCGGCCGACGCCGTCGATCTCCGCCTGTCGATCAATCCAATTGGCGGCTTTGCCGCCGCTGGCAAGAGCGCGCAAAGCTGGGACGAACTGGCGAAATCTTTCGCCGGCATGATTGGCGAACTGACCGACGGCCGGATTTCGCGGCCCGTTCGCGGTTGCCGACGGCCGGGTGATTCACAATGCCGGTGGCTCGGAAGCGCAGGAGCTTGCTTTCGCTCTGGCAAGCGCTGTCGCTTATCTGCGCGTGCTGGAGGCGAACGGCGTCGCGCATCGAAAAAGCGCGCGACGCGATTTATTTCCGGCTGTCCGCCGATGCCGAGCAATTTCTCACCATGGCGAAATTCCGCGCGGTGCAGAAACTGTGGGCGCGCATCGAAGCGGCCTGCGGGCTGACGCCGAAGCCGGCGCTTGTCACCGCGGAAACCGCGTGGCGCATGCTGACCAAGCACGACGCCTACGTGAACATGCTGCGCAATGCGATCGCAGTCACCGCGGCCGGCCTTGGCGGCGCCGACGCCATCACCGTGCTGCCGCACACCGCGCCGCTCGGCTTGCCCGATGCCTTCGCGCGCCGCGCCGCGCGCAACACGCAGCTTGTGCTTCTGGAAGAGTCGAACCTCGCCCGCGTCGCCGATCCTGCCGCCGGCTCCGGCGCGATCGAAGCGATCACCGAAGAACTCTGCGCGACCGCATGGTCGCAATTTCAGGACATCGAAAAAGCCGGCGGTCCCTGGGCGGCGCTCGAATCCGGCCTGGTGCAGAAGAACGTCGCCGCAGTTCGTGCCGAACGTGAAAAAGCCGTCGCGCGCGGCAAGGATATTTTGACCGGCACCAACGCCTATCCGAACATTCGCGAGGCCACGCCTGCCGTTCTCGACGTTGCGCCAGCCACAAAGGGCGAACCATCGAGCGACGCGGCACTGCCGCGTATCCGCCTTGGTGAGCCATTCGAAAAGCTGCGTGACGCCTCCGACAAAATCCTCGCAAGCACCGGCTCGCGGCCCAAGATTTTTCTCGCGGTACTCGGACAAGCAAGCCGATTTCGCTGCGCGATGCCAATTTCGCCAAGAATTTCTTCGAAGCCGGCGGCATCGAGACCATCGAGGGCGACGCCTGAGTCCCTCGCCGCTTCATTCAAGGCATCGGGCGCGACATTGGCCTGTCTTTGTGGCTCCGACAAAACTTACGAAGCTGAAGCCGCCGGCGCGGTGGCAGCGCTGAAAGCGGCCGGAGCAAAACACATCTATCTCGCCGGCAAACCCGATGCGTTGGGATTCACAGCAGGTCGATATTGATACATTCGTCTATGCCGGCTGCGACATACTTGCCGCGCTCGCGGCGGCGCATCGTCTCATTGCCGTTTGACGATGGAAGCAGCAGACTGCCTCACTCGTAATTGGCAGGACAGACAGACATGAATAGACCGGATCGTCCCCTCGGCTGGCGAAAGCGTATCGGCGTGCTCAGCCCGACCGTGATGGAGACCGCCTGCCACGATTTCTTCAGGATGGCGCCCGACGGAGTGTCGATCTGCTCCATCACCTCGAATGTCGAGCACTGGAATAACGAGAACTTCAAGCAGGCGGTGATCGATCCGCTGGTGACGCTGTCGAAGTATCTTGCCTCGCGCGAGGTCGACTACATCATGCATTGCGGCATGCCGGTGGTGACGCTCCGCGGCAAAGGCTTCGAAGAGGAGATCGTCAAGATCATCACCGATGCTGCCGGCGGCATTCCTGCATCGACCAGCATCCGCTCCGCGATCCGCGCGCTCGATCATCTCGGCATCAGGAACGTGGCCGTGGTCTCGCCCTATCCGCAAGAACTGCATCAGTCTGCACTGGCTTTCCTCAAGGCGAGCGGATTTGCCATTGCCGCCGAGCACACTGAGGATGTCGTGTTCAAACGACTGCAAGACGTCACGGCAGCCCACATTGCCGCGGTGGCAAAGCGCGTGCTCGCTTCGGCGCCGAAAGCCGACGGCGTCTACATTCCATGCAACCAATGGGCGGCAGCCGATGCGGTGCCGATCATCGAGGCCGAATGTGGCGTTCCCGCTGTCAGCGGCGCGCACGCCGATCACTGGGAGGCTTTCCGCGTGCTCGGCATTCACGACCCGCTGCCGGGCAATGGCCGCCTGATGGAAAGCCTGCGCGTCGGCGCGGCCGCGCCCGCCGCAGCGTTAGCGCCCGGTTAGACATCGCGGAGGCACCGATGCAGCGACTGACGCGGCGCGATCTCGGTTTCCTCGGATTTGGTTTTGCGGCGGCGAGCGTGCCGTTCCCGCTCGCCGCGGCCGGGAATTTCCCGTCGCGTCCGGTGCAGTTCATCGTGCCGTATGCGCCGGCTGGCAGCGGCGACCTGATCGCGCGGCTGCTTGCCGACAGGCTCTCGGCGCTTTGGGGGCAGCAGGTCGTCGTCGAGAACAAGCCGGGCGCCGGCGGCGTGATCGGCACTGAAGCCGCCGCAAATGCGCTCGCTGATGGCTACACGATTTATCTTGCGACCGACGGACCGTTGACCGTGGCAGCGTCGCTGCACAGTCACCTGCCCTATGACTGGAAGCGGGATTTTGCGCCGGTATCGATGGCAACCATCGGCTATCAGGTGCTGATCGTCGATCCGAAGCTGCCGGTAAAAACGCTTGCCGAGTTCGTCGCGCTGGCGAAGTCACAGCCCGGCGCACTTAACTTCGCCTCCATCGGCGTCGGCACCGCGCCGCATCTCGCCGCCGAACTGTTTCTGGGAACGACCGGGCTGAAGCTCACACACGTGCCGTATAACGGCTCGTCGGCCCAGGCGATCAGGGCCATGATCGCCGGCGATGTTGCCATGTTCATGGTCGGGACCTCGACGGCGGTGCCGTTCATCAAAGCCGGTAACGTTCGCGCACTGGCGGTTACTTCGGTCGACCATCGTGTCGGTGAACTGCCCGACGTGCCCACGTTCACTGAATCCGGCTACCCACAGGTCGACTACAGCCTGTGGTTTGCCGTTCTGGTGCCGGCTGCAACAGCGCCAGATGTCGTCGCCAAATTGAATGCCGACATCAACGCGGTCGTCGCGGATCCGGCTTACCAGAATGCATTGAAGGAACGCGGCTTCGAGGCCAAAGGCAGCAGTTCAGCGGAACTGGCGTCGTTCTTGCAAAAGGATTACATCAAAAATGGAGATTTGATCCAGCGTCTTGGACTACGCGTGGACTGATCCTGGAACGAGGGTTCGATGAGCCGAATTCCGAATTTCGCTACCGTGGATTTCGCCGAAACACCTGCCGCTGCCGCGGTGCAGGCCAAACCGTGGCTTACGCCGGAAGGCATCGCGGTCAAAGGCAGCTACGAAAGCGGCGACACCACCGGCCTGCCCTACATCGACGGCTATCCCGGGATCGCCCCATTCCTGCGCGGCCCCTACCCAACCATGTACGTCACCCAGCCGTGGACCATCCGTCAGTACGCCGGCTTCTCAACGGCTGAGGATTCCAACGCCTTCTACCGGCGCAATCTCGCGGCCGGACAGAAGGGACTCTCCATCGCTTTCGATCTCGCCACCCACCGCGGCTACGACAGCGACCACCCGCGCGTCTCCGGCGACGTCGGCATGGCCGGCGTGGCGATCGAACTCGATCTACGATATGCGCACGCTGTTCACCGGCATCCCGCTCGACGAAATGTCGGTGTCGATGACCATGAACGGCGCCGTGCTGCCGGTGCTGGCGCTCTACATTGTCGCGGCTGAGGAACAGGGCGTGCCGCCGGAAAAACTGACCGGCACGATCCAGAACGACATCCTCAAAGAATTCATGGTGCGCAACACCTACATCTATCCGCCGAAGCCGTCGCTGCGCATCATCTCCGACATTTTCTCCTACACCTCGGCGCACATGCCGAAATTCAATTCGATCTCGATTTCCGGCTATCACATGCAGGAAGCCGGAGCGACTGCCGACCTCGAACTCGCCTACACGCTCGCCGACGGCGTCGAATATGTGCGCGCCGGCTTCGGCGCCGGCCTCACCATCGACCGCTTCGCGCCGC
Source organism: uncultured Alphaproteobacteria bacterium (assembly GCA_963807565.1). Taxonomy (GTDB): domain Bacteria; phylum Pseudomonadota; class Alphaproteobacteria; order Rhizobiales; family Xanthobacteraceae; genus BOG-931. Next base: position 49,092 of record CAWECH010000003.1, read on the forward strand.
GGCTGTCGTTTTTCTTCGGCATCGGCATGAATTACTTCATGGAGATCGCCAAGCTTCGCGCTGCGCGCGTGCTGTGGGCGAAGCTGATGAAGGAGTTCAATCCGCAGGATAACCGCTCGCTGTCGCTGCGCACCCATTGCCAGACGTCCGGCTGGTCGCTCACCGCGCAGGACGTATTCAACAACGTCACGCGTACCTGCATCGAGGCGATGGCCGCCGTGCAGGGACAGACCCAATCACTGCACACCAACGCGCTCGACGAAGCGCTGGCGCTGCCGACCGACTTTTCCGCGCGCATCGCCCGCAACACCCAGATCGTCCTGCAGCGGGAAAGCGGCACCACCCGCGCCATCGATCCGTGGGGCGGCTCGTTCTATGTCGAGCGGCTGACCCACGATCTCGCCGAGAAAGCGTTCGGCCACATCAAGGAAGTCGAAGAGCTTGGCGGCATGACCCGCGCCATCGAGGCCGGGCTGCCGAAGCTGCGCATCGAGGAAGCCGCAGCGCGCACCCAGGCGCGGATCGATTCCGGCACGCAGGCCGTGATCGGCGTCAACAAATACCGGCCGGAGAACGAAGCGCCGATCGACGTGCTCAAGGTTGACAACGCCGCGGTGCGGCAAATGCAGATCGACAAGCTGACGCGGCTCAAGCGCGAGCGCGATCCGAAGGCGGTGGCAGAGGCGCTCTCATCGCTGACCCGCGGCGCCGCCGGCGGCAACGCCAATCTGCTGGCGCTCGCGATCGATGCCGCGCGCGCCAAGGCGACAGTCGGCGAAATTTCGCTGGCGCTCGAAGAAGTGTTCGGGCGTCATCAGGCGGAGATCAAAGCCATCTCCGGCGTCTACAAGCGGGAGGTCGGCATGACGGACGCCGTCGAACGGGTGCAAAAGCTCGTCACCCAATTCGAGGACGACGAAGGCCGGCGGCCGCGCATCCTGGTCGCCAAGATCGGCCAGGACGGCCACGACCGCGGCCAGAAGGTGATCGCTACGGCGTTTGCCGATCTCGGCTTCGACGTCGATATCGGCGCGCTGTTTGCGACGCCGAGCGAAGCCGCCCGTCAGGCGGTCGAAAACGACGTGCACATTCTCGGCATCTCATCGCTGGCGGCCGCGCACCTGACGCTGGTGCCGGAACTGAAGGCCGAGCTTGAGAAACAAGGCCGCGGCGACATCATGATCGTGGTCGGCGGCGTGGTGCCGCCGCAGGATTACGATGCGCTGAAGAAAGCCGGCGCCGAAGCGATCTTCCCGCCCGGCACCGTGATCTCCGAAGCCGCCGAAGGCTTGCTGCACGCGCTCAACAAGCGCCTCGGCCACGACAAGGCCGCGGCGGAGTAAGTTCTACCCCGCCACACTCCCCCACGTCTTCGCCAGCTGCTCGGCGCCGCGCAGCGAGACGGCGAAGATGGTGTAGGTCGGGTTCGATGCGCCTTCGGTCGGGAAGATGCATGGCCCGGCCATCCACAGATTGCCGATCTCGTGGGTCTGGCCGTAGCTGTTGGTCACGGAGTTCGAGGCGTCGGTGCCCATGATGGCGCCGCCGTGCAGATGGCTGGTCGGCACCACCGGGCCCTTGCCCGGCCACACCTCTTTGGCGTTGGTGGCCTTGGCGACCTTCATGCCCTGATCGAAGTTCGCATTCCACAGCGCCATGCCGTCGTCGCTGAAGCTGTGGGTGAGCTTGCCGAGCGGCAGGCCGAACTCGTCCTTGTCGCTGACGAGCTCGATGCGGTTTTCCAGCTGCGGCAATCCTTCGCCGAAGAACGTGATGCGGGTGATGCCCTTGCGCCGCCCGCTTCATGAACGCCGCGAGATCCTTGCCGAACAGGTCGCCGCGCGACGCCGCGAAGTCGTTGGTCTTCATCGCCGCGCCGGCGACGATGAAGGCTGAGCCGAACGCATTCGGATAACTGGTCTTGGCGTAGCGGTCGTACGACATGTACTGCGCGCCGATCGTGCCCATATGCGGCGTGATGTCCTCGTCGAACAGCGCCCAGGTGCCGGCGACGCTGTGCGTCATCATGAACTTGCCGACCAGCTGGTTCTTGTTGGCAAGCCCATTCGGATGCTTGTCGGTCGACGAGTTGAGCAGGATGCGCGGGTTTTGCCCCGACCACGCCGCCAGGATGACGACGCTCGCCTCCTGCGTCTGTTTCTGCTTTTGCGCGTCGTAATATTCGACGCCGGTGGCCTTGGTGCCGTCCGCATTGGTGAGCACGCGCGTCACGGTGCAGAGCGCCCTCACCTCCGCGCCGGCTTTGCGCGCTTCGCCGAGATAGGTCACCACCGGATTGGCCAGCGCGCCGATCGGACAGCCGACATGACACCAGCCGTCATAGATGCAGGCGCTGCGGCCCTTGAACTCCTGCGATGACATGCCGACCGCGCCCGGCACGAAATGAATGCCGTTGGCTTCGGCCGCCTTGAGCCACGCCTCGCCCGCTGGGAACGTTTTCATCGGCGGCATCGGATAAGGCTTGCCCGCCGGCCGCCATTTTTCTTCCGCCTTGGCATCGCCGGAGACGCCGACGTCAGCCGCGACCTGATCGTAGAACGGCGCAACATCGTCGTAAGAGATCGGCCAATCGTGTCCGCGATTGTGCTCGCTCTTCATCCTGTAGTCGGTCGGCAGGTAGCGCGGGAAATTGGCGAAGTAATGCAGCGCCGCGCCGCCGACGCCCCACCCGGCCTGGCTGACATAGCCAAACGGATTTTTGCCATCGAGCAGGATCGGCGGACCGGCCGGCTTGATGCGGCGGCCCCAGATATCCGAGCTGATCAGATCGGTGAGCTGCCAGTCCGGACCGTTGTCGAACAGAACGACTTTCTTGCCGGCCTTGGTCAGCACATTGGCATAGACCGAACCGGAAGCACCGGCGCCAACGATAACGACATCGACTTTTTCGTTTGCCATTGTGCTCACCACTTCTTTGCTGGTGCGATGTGGGGCATGTAGGGCACGCCAAGCATCGCGTAGCCGTCCATGGTGGCGTAGACGACGTCGACGGCGTCGCCGCGCAGCACGTTGTAGACAAACGGTGCGGGCGGTCCTTGCCAGCCCTCGATCTTGTTCTGGCGCATCGCGTCGATGAAATCGTGCTGCTCGTCGGGCGTAAGCTCGGCGAATTTCTTGCCCTTGGTCTTGCTGCTGGCGCCGTCGATGGCGCCGAGCGCGGCGCGATAGAGATTGGCGAACGGCGGCCGGACACTCAGGATGCGCGCCTGCAAGCAGCGACTGCTCCGCCGGCACCGTGATCTGGTGATCGACATAATTGGAAATGCCGGCGGCCTTGGCGCCCGGCACCAGCGTCTCGCCGACCGCATCGAGCGCCGCCCCTTGATCGGGAGTGAGCGTCTGCAGCGGGATGTTCTGCGCGTGCGCCTGCCGCGGCGTCAGCATCACTTCGGCGCCGCCAACGGTAAAGGCGAGCGTGCCGAGAGCCGCACCTTTCATGAAGGCGCGCCGTTCAATCTCGTTCATGGGGTCTCCTCCCGACATTCTTCCGGCGTCGTTGCGCCGGTTAGAATTATTTGAAATTGAACGCTGAAACGGCGGCGTAATCAAGCGGGCTATGCAGTCATGGGAGCGGATGCCAGTCAGTCATTGCGAGGAGCGTCAGCGACGAAGCAATCCAGGGGCCGCCGACTTTGAGCGCTGGATTGCTTCGCTGCGCTCGCAATGACGAACTCCATCGTTCTCGCAATGCACTTGCATCTGCGCGTTGTGACGCGTGGCAATGATCGGCCCGAAAGCGGGCCACGCCTTTCTGCTTCGCCTCGATAACGAGGGAAGCGGAGCACCGATTGGTGCGGGGGTCGAGAACTGCACCTGTTACCAGGTACAGTCCCGGCCTTCATGACAAAGGCCGGTCACCTTTCGGTGCTCCACTATGCGGATTGCCGAGACTTTCATCTCGACCCGGCCCGGGCCAGCGCTTCCTGGAATCACCGGATACAAACGGGAGGTCTGCACTCCCTCTCCGGCGCCAGTGCAGCCAGCACCTGGCAGTCCGAACACATGCCGGACGGGCATGATGCCCAGGCCGTCTGCAAACAAGAGCGACGAACTCCTATCCGCAGAACCCACGCCCGCTCCGCCAAAAGCCGTCTCTGCGCAGATGACGTCCCTCACGAGCGAGCCGATTGTGCAGGTAGTAAATCCTAGTACCTGTGTCAATAGAAAGGGGACAATTATTTTGATGGTCGCTGCCGGACTCGACATTGAAGCCGCCGCCCTACTTCGCCTCTCCCCGTGGGGGAGAGGCCGTGGCGCACCGAAGGTGCGACGCGGGTGAGGGGGTTCGGGCCTCACAGTTCTGCAACGCCGGAGCCCCCTCACCCTCGCGAACTTCGTTCGCTCGACCTCTCCCCCATGGGGAGAGGTAAAAGGAAAATGCATCCGAAAACGAAGGAAGTGGACTACTGCGCCGCCGCGGCGGCGTCCGCTTCACGCGGTGCTGGTGACGGCACGACGGTTGCCACCGGTTTGCCCTTCGACCCCTTGGAGAGCGACTTGAGGAAATCGCGGAACACCGGATTGGCTTTCAGCGCATCGTGGCCGGCGCTGATCAGCTCGTCGACCTGATCCGGCGGCAGCTTCAGCGCGGTCTGCACGTTGTTGAGCGCGGCGGAACGCTCCGGCCCAAACTGATCGAACGCGATGCGGCCGACGAAGAACTGCACGTCCTTGCAATTCCATCCGGCCGTCGCGCCGTATTGGCGGCGCTGCGGTTCGGAAAGATGGCAGCGCCATTTCACCAGATCGTCCTGCCAGTCATCCATGGTGTCCTGGAATGCCGAATAGGTGCCGACGGCGCCCGACTGGGTCGCGGTATCGGATGCCGCCTGAACGAGTTCGGTGCCGGCGGGCCCGTTCACTGTCTGCGCCCACGCGCCCGACGGCCCGCGGCCGGAGTCGACGACCAGGAACAGCAGCCGGCGGATCTTCACCGCCTCTTCCGGCTCGAGCGGACCGTATGGCGTGTTGGACGCGAGGCGGCGCACGGTGAACGCCGCCAGGCCATAATTGTCGACGATGCCGCCATCGAGCAACTTGGCGTATTTGATCTCGCCGGTGTGATAGCGCTCAAGCGCATCGGCGTAGGATTTGAGCAGCGGCGCCGCGTCGGTATCGGCACGCGTACGCTCGACCCAGTCGGGCAACGGCGCCGGACAGCCGCCGGTGAAATTCTGGATCACCACCGGCGCGAAGATGATCGGCACCGCGGCCGATGCGGCAACCGCCTGCGAGATCGGATAAGCCGAAAGATCGCTGCACATCGCGCCGAACGTCGTGCGGTCGAACACGAACGGCGTGCGGTTATAAATATCGGATGCGTTGATCCACACCGTCGGCCGCCGCTCAAACAACAGCGACTTGAACGTGGCGCCGCCGTAAAGATTGGCGTCGAGCCATTTCGGAAACGCGGTCGGATCGTTGATGCCGCCCGAAAGCCCCTTCGAGATGTTGAAGAAATTGAGGTCGGTTTGCAGATTGGCCTGCGCGTTCGCCAGCAGGAACTTCTGCTTGAAGTCGATCATCGCATCGCGCTTCTTCAGGCCGTAATAGGCCGCAAGCACCGAGCCGCCGGAAACGCCGGACACGAAGTCGATGTGATCGAGCAGCGAGATCGTGCTCGCCGCGGTCTGCACGCGGGTTTCGTCGAAGCCCTGCAGCACGCCGAAGGAGAACGCCGCCGCACGCGTGCCGCCGCCGGAAAACGCCAGCGCCACCACCATGTCGTCGAAATAGGTTTGAACGTCGCGCCCCGGCGCAATATCGGCGCCGTTGACTTCCGCAAGCGGTTGATTGATCGGATTGTTGCTGCCGCCGATTGCAGTACAGCCGGCAAGCAGGGCGGCACACGCAACAATACGCCCCACGCGAACGAAACGCTGGAACCCACACCCGAACATCCAAAGGTTATCGTCGCACCCTCGTTCACCGGTCAAGCAAACGCCGCCCTCACGCCGTGGTAACACTTCGTTAGGGTTAACCCGCGAAGCCGGTTCCACTGAGGTATTTTCGTGTCCGCATTGAGTGGCGGGAACCGATTAGCGAGTCGCGGCGGCGCGCGAGTGATCGCGCACAATCGTACCGCCTGAGTCTCGAAGGCGCTTCAATGCGTTAGCGCCGCTCTTCCGCGAGCAAACAAAGGAAGTGCAGATTTCTCCGGCAACTCTCATGCAGCATCGATTGGAAGTGCCCGCCACTGCGCGGTTTCGCGTAACAGTTCCGTGACACGGGCGTTGGCGAGGCGCTCACCACGGCGACCAAAAGTGCCGGTCGCGGGGTGCCCTGCCCGGCAAAAATTAAGCGCCGAAATCCCGATTTTCACACCCTGTCAGCGAACCGACACAGATCGTTCTTCCGGATTCGCGGGGAATCTCCGATACTTGGCCATCCCCTCCCGATTCGTCCCCACTATCCCCACATCTTGGGGGTATATTTACGTTTTCATACTAGAGCTTGACGTGCGGCGCCGGGCTGTCTTAGTTTTGAAAAGTTCGGCGCGCGGGTAATCGAGTCCGCCGGGCTCTCCCAAAAGGGGTTACGGGACGCACCGCGCCGCCAATGGCGCGAACGCATAACCGTCTGCTCTGTGGAGGCCCGGAAGTAACAAAAAGTACCCGGCAAAAGCCGGTTCGGGCGTGGGTGGCAAAACAGAGATCAGGGGCCAAACAAGACGCCAGCGGATTTCGGTCCGGAGCGTCGCGGGGAACCTGTCGGCGGCTTATATTAGCGGTACTCCCGCACAGCCTCCGGTGATGAGAAACTTGGGAATTGAAAGGGGCAGAAAATGCGGATCGAGCGGCGCTACACCAAAGAGGGACAGTCTCCGTACGCGGACATCAAGTTCCGTTTGACCACGAGTGAAATCCGCAACCCGGATGGCTCGATCGTTTTCCACGCCGAGAACGTCGAAGTTCCGGATCAATACTCGCAGGTCGCCTCCGACGTGCTGGCGCAGAAGTATTTCCGCAAAGCCGGCGTCCCTGCCCGCATCAAGAAGGTCGAGGAAGAGACCGTCCCGTCCTGGCTGTGGCGCGGCATTGCCGACGAAACCGCGCTCGCGCTCCTGCCCGAGAAAGAGCGCTTCATCGGCGAACAGGGCTGCAAGCAGGTTTTCGATCGCCTCGCCGGCACCTGGACCTATTGGGGCTGGAAGGGCGGCTACTTCTCGTCCGAAGCCGACGCGCAGGCGTTCTACGACGAGCACCGCTACATGCTCGCCATGCAGATGGTGGCGCCGAATTCGCCGCAATGGTTCAACACCGGCCTGCACTGGGCCTACGGCATCGACGGCCCGAGCCAGGGCCACTTCTACGTCGACTACAAGACCGGCGAGCTCAAGCAGTCCGAGACCGCTTACGAGCATCCGCAGCCGCACGCCTGCTTCATCCAGTCGATCGCCGACGACCTCGTCAACGAGGGCGGCATCATGGACCTGTGGGTGCGCGAAGCGCGCCTGTTCAAATACGGCTCCGGCACCGGCTCGAATTTCTCGCGGCTGCGCGGTGAAGGCGAAAGGCTCTCCGGCGGCGGCAAGTCGTCGGGCCTGATGAGCTTCCTGAAAATCGGCGACCGCGCCGCGGGCGCGATCAAGTCGGGCGGCACCACGCGCCGCGCGGCGAAGATGGTGATCCTCGATGCCGACCATCCGGATATCGAAGCCTTCACCGAATGGAAGGTGCTCGAAGAGCAGAAGGTGGCGAGCCTCGTCACCGGCTCCAAGATCAACCAGAAGCACCTGCGCGCGATCCTCAAAGCCTGCATCAACTGCGAAGGCTCGGGCGACGATTGCTTCACGCCGGAAAAGAACCCGGTGCTCCGCCGCGAGATCAAGGCGGCGCGCAAGAACTACGTACCGGACAACTACATCCGCCGCGTCATCCAGTTCGCCAAGCAGGGCTACACCGACATCAACTTCCCGATCTACGACACCGATTGGGATTCGGAAGCCTACCTGACCGTCTCCGGCCAGAACTCCAACAACACCGTGCGCGTCACCGACGACTTCCTCAAAGCCGTCGAGGACGACAAGGACTGGAATCTTTACTGGCGCACCAAGGGCGGCAAGGTCGCAAAGACCCTGAAAGCCCGCGACCTGTGGGAGAAGATCGGCTACGCCGCCTGGGCTTCGGCCGATCCGGGCCTGCAATTCCACACCAGCATCAATGACTGGCACACCTGCGCCGCTTCGGGCCCGATCGTCGCGTCGAACCCGTGCTCGGAATACATGTTCCTCGACGACACGGCGTGCAATCTCGCGTCGCTGAACCTGCTGGCGTTCCACACACCGACCAATCCGTCGCTCGCCAGCGGCGAAGGGCTCAAGAGCCAGACTTACGACGTCGAAGGTTACGAACACGCGGTCCGGCTGTGGACCATGGTGCTCGAAATCTCGGTGCTGATGGCGCAGTTCCCGTCGAAGGAAATCGCGCAGCGCTCCTACGACTTCCGCACGCTCGGCCTCGGTTATGCCAACGTCGGCGGCCTGTTGATGTCGTCCGGCATTTCGTACGACAGCGATGCCGGCCGCGCGATCTGCGGCTCGCTCTCCTCCATCATGACCGGCATCGCCTATGCGACGTCGGCCGAGATGGCCGCCGAACTCGGCCCGTTCCCGCGCTTTGCGGAAAACCGCGAGCACATGCTCCGCGTGATGCGCAATCACCTGCCGCGCCGCTTACGGCGAAAAGAGCGGCTATGAGCAGGTGACCATGCCGCCGGTGCCGCTCGATCCACAAGGCCAACCCGGACCAGAACCTCGCGGCGCATGCCCGCAAGGCCTGGGACCGCGCGCTCGCGCTCGGCGAGAAGCACGGCTATCGCAATGCGCAAGCCTCCGTGGTGGCGCCGACCGGCACCATCGGCCTGGTGATGGATTGCGACACCACCGGCATCGAGCCCGACTTCGCGCTGGTGAAGTTCAAGAAGCTCGCCGGTGGCGGCTACTTCAAGATCATCAACCGCGCGGTGCCGGAAGCGCTCCGCGTGCTCGGCTACTCGGAAGCGCAGATCGCCGAGATCGAGGTTTACGCCGTCGGCCACGGCTCGCTCGGCCAGGCGCCGGCGGTCAACCACACCACGCTGAAGGCCAAGGGCTTCAGCGACGAAGCGATCGCCAAGGTCGAAAAGGCCCTGCCCGTCGCGTTCGACATCAAGTTCGCCTTCAACAAGTGGACGCTGGGTGCGGACTTCATGCGTGACACGCTTGGCGTCAGCGCCGAAGACCTCGCCTCGACGACGTTCGACCTGCTGTCGCATCTCGGCTTCACCAAGCGCGAGATCGAAGCCGCCAACATCCACGTTTGCGGCGCCATGACGGTCGAAGGCGCGCCGCACCTGAAGGCGGAACACTACGCCGTGTTCGACTGCGCCAATCCGTGCGGCCGCACCGGCAAGCGTTACCTCTCGGTCGACAGCCACATCCGCATGCTGGCGGCGGCGCAGCCGTTCATCTCCGGCGCCATCTCCAAGACCATCAACATGCCGAATGATGCGACGGTCGAGGACTGCAAGTCGGCCTACATCCAGTCCTGGAAACTCGGCCTCAAGGCCAACGCGCTCTATCGCGACGGCTCGAAACTCTCGCAGCCGCTGCAATCGCAGCTCATCGCCGAAGACGACGAGGACGAGGACGTGATCGAGGCCTTCATCGAGAAGCCGGCGACGGCACGCGCTGCGGCGCTCTCGGAGAAGATCGTCGAGAAGGTCGTCGAGCGCATCGTCGTGATGCGCGAGCGCGAGCGCATGCCCGACCGCCGCAAGGGCTACACTCAGAAGGCGGTGGTCGGCGGCCACAAGATCTATCTGCGCACCGGCGAATACGACGACGGCAAGCTCGGCGAGATCTTCATCGACATGCACAAGGAAGGCGCGGCGCTCCGCTCGCTGCTCAACAACTTCGCCATCGCGGTGTCGCTCGGCCTGCAATACGGCGTGCCGCTCGACGAATATGTCGACGCCTTCACCTTCACCCGCTTCGAGCCGTCCGGCCCGGTGCAGGGCAACGACTCGATCAAGTTCGCCACCTCGATCCTCGACTACGTGTTCCGCGAGCTCGCGGTCTCCTACATGGAGCGCTTCGATCTCGCCCACGTCGATCCGACCGGCGAAGGCTTCGACACGCTCGGCAAGGGCATCGAGGAAGGCAAGCCTGCGCACGAGACGCGCTATGTGTCGAAGGGCCTGACCCGTTCGCGCACCGACAAGCTGAAGGTGATGCAGGGCGGCGTCAGCGACAGTCGACGACGGCGCGTCACAACGTCACCGCGCTCGGCCTCGGTGCCGCAAGCCGCCGGCGCCACCGCACTGAAGGTCGAACCGGAGCAGAAGCTCTCGCCCGCGCAAGCGCTCGAGCAGATGCAATGGACCAAGCCGAAGAACGACGCCAAGGCGCTCGCCGCCGAACGCCGCGCCGAAGCCAAGGCCAAAGGCTACGAAGGCGAAATGTGCTCGGAGTGCATGAACTTCACGCTGGTGCGGAACGGCACGTGTTTGAAGTGCGATACGTGCGGCAACCACGGGGTGTTCGTAAACTTCCGACTCGTCATGGCCGGGCTTGTCCCGGCCATCCACGACTTCAAAGGGCGGCCAAAAGGCCGCCCTTTTTGCTGTGCCGAGCCGAAAAGGCATGCGCCACTTTTCCTAGCCGACAACTCTCAATAACGTACCCCCAATGCAGACCGCATTGGGGTGCCGTGTGCCATCATTCAGAAGTAGCGCATCTTTTGGAAAACGACAGGAGTTTGGTGCCATCGCCGAGTTATTGAAACGCGGATACGACGTTTACTTAACTCTCGTCGACGACCAGCAAATCGATTGCATCGTGAGACTTGAACGCGATCCTTTACCTATTTATGTCGACATTCAGATAAAGGCGCGCTCAAAAAACGCCAAAATCCCGGCACGTTCGCCGCTATGGAAATCAGAAGACCGCGCCCAAATTTCTTTTTTATTTTTTATTCCGAGGCCGCCAACACATACTGGGTGATGCCCTCCCTCGAAGTGGCCAAGCACGCAAATCGGGTCAAGTCAGGAAAAGCAATCGGCCGATACCGCATCGTCTTCACAAACACCAACGTGAAAGGCGAAGCACGTCCACGTCCGAAATGGGAATCGTGGCGGGATAAATTTGAGCTTTTGGACTTGTCCCACGCTTAAGCGGGCTAGTATCTGCCGCACCCATCAAAAGTGGGCTGATGAGGCAGCCTCGTCACCTGCTAAAGCTGGGGAAAGCCAAACAATCAGCTTGCAGCCCAGAACAAACCGGGATCAGAATTGGCACTGTAATTCGACGAGTGCCAGCGCCAGTATTTGTCCGGCGCTGGACCCGCAAAGCCGTTAAGGCCTGCAACGTCAATCAGAAAGCGGAATCGCTTTCCTCAGTGGCATGAGAACCTAAGCGATTTCAAAGATTGGCGTCCAGCAAGGCTTTGACGTTTTCCAACGCCCCTTTCAGGGGAGAAAGGACTACGCAATGCCGCGGTCTGCCGTTGCAGAAAAACAAGTCTTTCTGAGCCAATCCGATTTTCCGGTAGCCACGCTCAAGGACGCACTGGGTATCCCACGTGCCTTGGCCGACAACTTCGCTGGAAGTGATACGCCGCCGCACGATGTCGCGATGGCGATCAATTTATCGCCGACCGGTAGCCAATGGCGAATGCTGGCGGGGTGTGCGCTTGCATACGGCTTAACAACAGCAAGCTTCAGCGCGGAACGAATTGCACTAACAGAATTAGGTCGGCGCATCGTTATGCCCACCGTTGAAGGCGATGATCGGGCAGCCTCAATAGAGGCGATGATGCGCCCCCGAATTATGAAGGAGTTTTTTCAACGCTATGACAAAAACAAATTTCCTCGTGAGGATATAGCTCAAAATGTCTTAGCTCAGATGGGAATCCCAAGAGATCGAGTCGTCGCATATCTAGAAATTCTCGTCGCAAACGGAAAAGACTTTGGAATCATTCGCGATACAAAGACTGGACCTTTTGTTGCGCTGGAAAGCAGCGCGTCGACAAGGCCTTCTCGCCCCTCCATGTCGCAAACGCCCACAGAGGACGACAGAAGTGCTTCTGACGGGACGAATGTTTTGCCGCTGCCTGTCGACCCCACAACGACAAGTGCTGCGGCTTTAAACAATCGCGTATTCATCTCACACGGTAAAAATCGAAAGGTTGTCGATCAACTCAAGACGGTTATCGGTTATGGCAACTTTGAGCCAGTCGTGTCGATAGATAACGAAACGGTCTCAAAACCGCTTTCAGACAAAGTCCTGGATGATATGCGGTCCTGTTCTTTCGCCGTGATCCACGTCGAAGACGAAAACGTACTTCTGGACCCAGCCGGACAAAAACACGTCTCACTAAATCAAAACGTTCTAATAGAAATCGGGGCCGCCCTCGCCCTCCACAAGAACCGCTTTGTTCTACTTGTAAAAGAAGGCCTCCAGTTACCGTCAAACCTACAAGGACTCTATCAGTGTCGATATGTCGGAGACACTTTGGACTTTGAGCACAACAATCGAACTCTTGAAAGCATTCAACGACTTCCGCGGCAAGCCATAACTGTTGCACAAGCTAGTGGAGAAGAAATATGGACGAAGACCGTCTTGAAGTACGCCGTCGACAGATGGAGGGCTTCATTGAACTGAACAAGGATCTTCTCGCGAAGGAAGCGTTCGCCGACGCTTTTGTGAATATCTTGCGAGAGGCGAATCGTCTTCAGCCGGGGCCTTCGGGGGCTGCCGATCTCGCTCGTTGCTTTGAACTGGTAGACAGAGGTGCCACCGTCACTTTCGGCGATCTGGTTCAAGCCGCCTTAGAAAGGATATTGCCTCCGGCCGGAGAAGCATTGTCTTCTGATAAGGAGGACGAGTTTGAAAACGCACTCTTGAATGTGGCCTTAGCGGGACTCTCTTACCTGATTGAAAATGCCGCGCCGGATAGCGTTCCCAAACGCGCAGGATGAGCAGGCAACGAGACCTAAAAGAGGCAATCCATCGCTTCCGAAAGGTGGCTGACAGAAGGTGCCAGCGAGCGCGACCCTGATTTTGCTTCGTTCAATCCAGCCAACGGCCTCTCACGCCCGCTGCCGATCATTATCGATCGGCAGCACCTGCCCGCTGATCGACTTCCCCGCATCGGACGCCAGAAACACCGCAAGCGCCGCGATATCCTTCGGGTCGATCATCTCCTTGATCGACTGCTCGGCCATCGCGTCGGCGCGCACTTCGGTCATCGACTTGCCGCTGATCTGCGCGCGGCCGGCGAACACGCGCTCGATGCGGTCGCCGGCGACCGCGCCGGGCGCGATGGCGTTGACCCGGATGCCCCATTCGCCGAGCTCCAGCGCCAGCGTCTTGGTGAAGCCGATCACGCCCCATTTGGTGGCGGCGTAAGGGCTGCGGTTCGCAAAGCCGAAGCGGCCGGCGACCGAGGACATGTTGATGATGACGCCGGCCTTCGATTCTTTCAGATGCGGGATCGCCAGCCGCGTGACGTCGAACATGGCGGTGAGATTGATCGCGACCACCTTGTCCCAGTCGTCCGGCGGATAATCGGCGACCGGCAGCGTCATGCCGGAGATGCCGGCATTGTTGATCAGCACGTCGAGCCCGCCGAGCCGCGCCACCGCGTCCGGCACCATGCGCTCGATCTCGGCGCGGTGCGCCATGTCGCAGCGCTGCGCGATAAGGCCGGGGATTTCCTTCGCCAGCGCGTCGAGCGACGGCGGTGTCGATGTCGCAGACGAACACCTGCGCGCCGGTGGCGGCAAACGCGCGGGCGAATTCGCGGCCGATGCCGGCGGCGCCGGCGGTGATCAGGACGCGTTGTGGCATTTGGTTTTGTCCCCTTCCCCTCAGAAGGCGGCATCTTGTCATTGCGAGCGACAGCGAAGCAATCCGGCGCTCAATGCCAACCGCGCCGGATTGCTTCGTCGCTGAAGTTGGTCAAAGAACACCGCCATTGTCATCATCCGCGAAGGCGGATGATCCAGTAATCGCAGGCCCGAATTGTCCTGCACTGGTGGTGTTTACTGGATGCCCCGCCTGCGCGGGGCATGACAGGCTACCAGGCCCGCAGATCACGCCGGATTCCGTAAACGAGAGGTAAATCCCGGGAAATCGAAGCAAAAACAAACTTTGGGACTCCCGCCTTAGTCTCGTTCATGCTTTGCGGGCAATTCTTTAAGGCGCACGGTTCGAGTGTTTTTGGAGCCCGCGATGAACAAGATGCTGGTGGCCTGTCTGTTGACCGCGTTTGCGGTCAATGTGGCCTGCCTGATTGGGCACCTGTAGGCGGCCAGTCCGAATGGCGCAGGCAGAAAGCCCTAGGGATGCATCATCGTCAGGGCCAGCATGGCGATGAAGACAGAAAATCACCACGCCGACCACAAAATAACTGACCTTGATGGCGAAGCGGCCGCTCTGTTGCCCGTTTCCATGTCCCCGCCCCGCTTGTTCTGAAAATCCGGAGACTCACTAGATACCCATTTCGCCAGGATGGATACGACTAAACGCGGCTTTACGGCTAAACGCGCTGGCGTTTTATTCTCGAACCGCCGGTTTTATCCGCAATTCCGCGGCATTGTGTGATAGAGCCTGCCGATGCTCGACCAATCCGACTTTTCCGTCGTCGTGAAGCACCGCGCGCCGCCGCCAAACTCCTGGCGATGGGAAATCTATCGCGCCGGCCGCACCAGCCCGATCGACCGCTCCGCGAATTTTTTCGCGACGATGTCCGAAGCCCAGCGCGCAGGCACGGCAGCGCTACGCTCGATGCTCAGCGACTATCCCGATGAGACCGCCGACCGCCCCGCCTGAGGGTGACGCGCGCGGCCGAACCGCGCTACACTCGGCGCCATGGACAATTTCCTGATCGCTCCGCCGCTCATCATCAAGGATGAGCCGAAACCGCGTCATCTCAAAACGCTCAAAGAAGCCCGCGACTATGTCGACGAGGCGATGCGCATCGGCCATCCGGAGCCGTGGCGCGAGGTGTGGCACCGGCTCAAAGCCGTCGCCACCGAGGAGGACGCCATCGAGGCGATCGGCGACCTTCGCGAACTACTCAACGAAGAAGATCTGCTGTTGCCGAGCCAGAAGTAGCGGTTCGCTCCGTCGTCATCATCCGCATCACGACGGCATCGACGCGCCGCCGCGGCGGCTCTGGTCATGACGCCAGTTATCATTGCCAAAAAACGCCGTGAGGAATCCCGCGAATGCCGGGGTGACCGCGTAGCGCGCGGCACGCCGCACCGGCACGCTCACCGCAATACGGTGCTGGTGCGCGACAGCAACGTGGCGGTGCATACTTGCCGCCTCCGCAGCAGCGCTCGATATCGCGACAGAAGCAACGGCCGACACACAAGCGATCAACGACGTGGGGATCGACAACGTCATGACAGGCTCCTGATTGCAGGCCGCCGTCACATCGGCGGCAACATCAAGGCTGCGCCGTGCGGTCTTGCCGCCAGATGGCTGCAAGATGAAATGTCGTTCACGATCGCTGGTGTGGCGGTGTTATCGTAGGCGCAACGCTGCTCGGGAGTATCCGGATGCGGGCGCGCGCTTCACTGAAACGGATAACCCGTCATCCCGGCACCGGCGCGGATGTAACCGCCGCCGATCGCGCTGAGTAATCCGACAATCCGGTCGGCTGCGGCTTCCAGAACGCCGGGCGGTGCGCCGGCTTCGATCTGCTGCTTCAGTTCGAGCAGCGCCGCGTTGGCGCCGACCACGCGCCGCGCCAGCACCGTGGTGACAAACAACAACGCCGCTGGATCGTCGAGAAGCTGCGCCGCATGCGCGACATAAAACTCCGACGGCTCGAGCGCGTGAACGTCGGCGGTGTGCGGCAGGTCGAGCAGCGCCGAGAGTTCGCCGAACACCGCACCGGCCTCGGCGACGCGCGCGATCTCGGTGCCGCTCTTGCTGATGCCGACCGCGCCGCTCTTGAGCACCAGGAGCCGCCCGGTCCTGGTGCCTTCGGCAAACACCGCTGCGCCAACCGCAAAACTTTCGACCGGCAGCGCGGCCACGCGCTGTTGCCACGCGGCGTCAGACACAAGCGTCATCGCGATTTCTCCTGCCCTCCTAATGCGCTGCATCGGCGCATGCCAATGCGATACCCAGCCGATCATGACAGTTATCATCGGCGAAGCGCGCCAGGCAATCACGGCGTTTGCCGCGTTCAGCCTTCGTCAATCAGCCTTCATCACCTGGCGGCGGGATTGCGTCTCGTGGAAGCGGCGCTCGATCATGGCGTAGGCCTCGCGCACCAGGATGTGGGTGGCGACTTCGTTTTCGGTGCGGCCGAGCTTCCCCAGCGTCGCCAGCAAAGCGAGATAATTGAAGGTCTCGGTCGGCAGCGTCAGGCTCAAGGCCCGCGCCTCCGAACGGTTTTCCGGCCTCGCCATTGGACTCAGTACCTTGGGATTGAATGCCTCGGATTATAACTAGGTTATAATATCGTTAAAACGCTTGGCAGGCGAATCGAATCGTGCAAGTTTCTGCCTCGGCGAAGGTTTTCGCTGCAACATGCTTAAAGCGGCCGGGCGGTCTCGCAACCGGGGACGCCGAAAAAGCAACGAGCCGACAATGCCTTAGGCGTACTCCGGCTCGGTGAACGATAGCGCTTGGCCGCCGTCATTCGCCGAAACGACGCCTCATGCCTTGGCGGCGGGGCGCAACCGCATGCACGCAGCCTTCGCCCTGCCGGCGGCCCCGAACGGCCGCCACAACACGGGGCCACGCCATGTCTATTGCCGTCTCTACCCCTCCATCCACCGCCACCTGGACCGACGAGCGCATCGCGCAGCTTCGCCAATGCGTCATCACCGGACTGACCTGCAGCGAGATCGCCGCCGAGATCGGCGTCAGCCGCAACGCGGTGATCGGGAAAATTCATCGGCTGGGGCTGTCGACGGGGCGGCCCGCGGGTGCGCCGGCGGGAAGCTGCCCTCCTCGCGCCAGCCGCCCGCGGGCTCCGTCGCAGCGCCGAATGCTCAAGCTCGCCTACCTGGAAATCCGGACGGCGGCGAACTGATCGTGCTCGGCAATGCGGTTGAAAGCGCCCATCCCTGTGCACTGACCGAACTCGCCGAGCGCACCTGCCGCTGGCCGCTCGGCGATCCGATGGCGGCGGACTTCGCCTATTGCGGCAACGACGCGATCACCGGCTTCACCTATTGCGTCGGCCATGCCCGCATGGCTTACCGCTCCGCGAGACCGCCGCAGCGCCTGAACGGGCGTTACGGATTCAGCAGGCGACGACGGCGATGTGTCCCTGCTTGCCGTAATCGAGCAGACTACGATCGCGGGTGATGAGTGTCGCACCAAGATCGCGCGCCGTAGCGGCGATGATGCGGTCCATCGGATCTTTCGGCGGCCTGCCCGGCAGATAGGATGAGGCGATCAGAATGTCCGGCGTGAGCTCGGCGAGCCGAACGCCCGGATAATCGAACAGATTCGCAAACCAGCGCTCCGGCTTTATCAGAAGCTGGAGCCGGCGGCGCGACGCCAGCATGCCGACTTCCCATGCGCTGATTGGCGAAATGAAAGTGACCTCGCCGCCGTCGCTCGCAGCCCTCATGGTTTCAACCGCAATTGAAGCCAGTGTTGTGGTTTTTTCGGTCAGGAAGATCAGCGTGCAGGTGTCCAGGAGCAACTGCACCTTAATCCTCCCGCTTCTCGGCACCGTACTGAGCCTCGAGCCGGTCAGCCCATTCCGGATCGGCCGGCTGCGTAAGGTCGGTGCCCGGCATGATGCGAATGAGTCCTTTCATCGCTCCATAAAGCGGATGAAACGGCTTATCCTCAGCGCCCTGCGGATGCGCGGAAGCCAACTGCGGCTGGCGCACCTTTCGAAAAACCAGTTTCCGCGCGGTCATGTCGACCTGTTCACTTTGGTATCCGGCATCGAGCCAGACCTTCGCGTTCACGTGATTAGTCGGGTTGTTGCCCCACCACGGCCGATGCGTTCGTGCTGACGCCGGTAACCTGGCGCCAATGATTTTCTCGATCTCGCCAAATGTCATCGGCACCAGATCGCGATGCTGCCGCTTCAGGTAATCGCCAAGTTCGCTGTATTTTGACATCTATAGGTACTCTACCTTTGTACCTATTTATGTACCTATATTAATAGGTACCGTCAAGGGGCTGGTGCCAAAATTGACCGAGATCGCGCGAAGGCAGCGACGGAATTTCATCTGGTGACGAACTGAAGGTTTAACGCGTCTTGACGGCGCCGGAACAGTGGCCGTGGTGGTGGCGCGCGGTAAAAAAAGTCATGGCAACGCGGCCGGCGCGAAAGGCTCGCGTCAGAGTGACGCGCGTGGAGCTTCGACTTTCTTCTGATGTTTTGCTCTTTGCACCTTGGCCTTTAGTGCGCGCTGCTCCTGCTCTTTGAGTTGCAGCATCAGCACGAACAGCTTCATGCGAAAGCTTCTTCGGTGGGCCGCGTAACGAGCCTTGAGGACCGTCGCCGATCATGTTCTGCATGACCCGGATGCAATGTTACCGGGAATTTGCGGATCGCTCGTGCAGATGTGACGGGCAGAATGAAAATGACATTGCCGTTGCCGAGTGAGTTGAGATGCGTAAGGAGAATAATCGGAGAAACGGCAAGTTGTTCCGCGCCGCAATTTCCGAACTTCACAGATTTGTAAATTGGAACTGGCGGAACACGTCAGGTTCCCAGGCGTTTTTACTCAGCATTTCCTCGTATTTGAGGAGCTACGATGATGGATCTGCATGATCAGGAACTTTTAGACAAGCAATTGCGCGTAATTTATCAGCCGCCGCGTCAGCCAGCCCTTGTTGGCGATGGCAATTGTCGCGGTTTTTCTCGTCGGCATGATCGCCGGCGTCGTTTTGGCGGATACAACAAATTCGCAGAATCGCCGCAAACGGCCCGCGCCATCGCGTTTCTCGATACCGGAGCACCGATCACGCGGAACTAACCGGCCGCGAACGCAAGCTTCAATCCGGAACCGCGCCGAAGCGGTTGGCCTGCTTGCTGCCTGGCCAGAACATCAGCCAAAGTCCGATGGCAGCAAGCGGCAGGCCAAACAGCATCGCTTTGGTGGATCCGTAGGACAGCACTTCGGAAGCCGCGTCGGCAGCAACCACCCAAATCGCGTGATAGCCTGACAAGTTCAGATCGTGCAGGCGGCGCACGGTCAGCGAGACAGTGGCGATGATAATGACCGCGCCGGCCAGCGCCACAACAAGGATCCCTGCCCACCACAGCGCGCGGCCGCCGTTCATGAACAGCGGCAAACTCAAAAAGAAGATCACGACGGCGCCGATGATACGACCTGGATACCGCGCAGGAAAAATGGCAACCGCGCCAGACGGCCGTCAAACGAAAAAAAGCGCTCGAACATATGCGTCCACTCGATCCCCTGCTTGGTCGCAGCAGCTCACCATAGGGTTCACGGACAGGAAAAGCATGAACACGCCAATGGCGGCGAGATCAGTGGCTTGCGCGTGGCTTGGCTCCAGTACCTCATGTAATGTTCCGCGGGAAATCCGAAGGAGCCCTTATGCGCGCTTTTACGCGTCGTGACACATTGACCATTCTCGCCGCTTCCGCCACGGCGGCTGCGGCCATTTCATCCGCTCACGCTCAGGGAAACGTCATCACCATGCCCGATGGATTGAAAATCATCGATGTCAAAGCCGGCACCGGCGCTTCGCCGAAGACCGGCCAGACCTGCGTCATGCACTACACCGGCTGGCTCTACGAGAACGGCGCGAAAGGCAAGAAATTCGATTCCTCGGTCGATCGCGGCGAGCCGTTCGAATTCCCGATCGGCGCAGGGCAACGTGATCAAGGGCTGGGACGAAGGCGTCGCCACCATGAAGGTCGGCGGCAAGCGCACGCTGATCATTCCGCCCGCGCTCGGCTACGGCGCGCGCGGCGCCGGCGGCGTCATTCCGCCGAACGCGACGCTGATGTTCGACGTCGAGCTGCTCGGGGTCAAATAGCGCTACTGATTTTTGCTGGCGTCCGGCTCGGCGCGCTGCGGGCGAAAGCCGCCGAAACCGCACGGGCCGTTATGCGCCTTCTGCGCGCGCGCGCGGCGGCGCTCGCAATCGTTGCCATAGGTTTTGCCGCCGCAGGCGCAAACCGGCATGTACATCATGTTGCAGATCTGCGGCGCTACGGTGCATTTGCCTTCGGCAATGGCATTGCCGCAACCGCCGGCGTTCAATTCGCAGAACAGCCCCGCATCGCAGCCGGTCCCACTTGTGCCACCGCAAGGCTGGCCAAGTCCGACAGCGCCGGCTGAATCAACACGTCCGACAAGCGCCAGCAATGCCAAGGCGAGCCCGATGCCGATAATCCGCACGATCCCCTCCCCGATTTGCCTCTCGGCGTCCCTAACGCGCCGGCACACCGCCGACAATGCCGATTGTCACGATCCCGGGTCCGCAGTCTACAATAAGACTTCAGAGGGATTCGGAACCGTGACCCGCAGCAACCTGCTTTATTTGATCGTCGGCGCGCTGGTGATCGCCGTCGCCGTGATGGGCTACCAGCTCTATCAGGATCGCCACCAGCCCGAAGGCCTCGACATCAAAGTCGGCCCGGGCGGGCTGTCCATTCAAGGCAAATAGGCCGGCAAGTCGACTGGCAAGCTGGTTCGGCGTCAGGTCCGCCGGCGCCAGAGCAGCGCGTCGAGACTGAGCGGTCCGGCGCCGGCAACCGCCAGATAGAGAAAGATAAAGCAGTACAGGACCGCGCCGTCGCCGTTATTGAGGATCGGAAAGAACCCGCGCGGCGCGTGGCTAATGAAATACGCGAACGCCATCTCGCCCGACATGATGAAGGCGGCCGGCCGCGTGAACAGTCCGAGCAGCACCAGAATGCTGCCGGCAAACTCGATGCAGCCGGCGAACCAGTACATGGTCATCACCGGCGGCGTCGGCAGCGGCGACGGAAATCCGAACAGCCGCGACATGCCGTGCTCGAGGAATAACAGCCCCACCATGATGCGCAGGATGCTCAGCACATACGGCTGCAGACGATCGAAGCCGGTGGCGGGGACGGAAGCGGAGTGAGCGGCAGAGTCGTGGTGGCCTGATCCATTTAGTCGAATTCCCATCCGCGCCCCTGCCAGCGATCTAGCGAAAATCAGCATCGCGCGCACATCACAAAATTCTGATGCAAGCCGCATGGAAATCGCGCCAAAACGCGCGCAAAACGGCCCGAGTGCGCGTTGCGCACTCAGGACTACGTTCGTGAATGATTTTTAGTGGAAGTGGTAGTTCACGCCGACGCGCAGCGATGTTATCCGTGACGTGCGAACTGGTCGCAATGGCCGGAAAGGCGCCGACACCAACAAACGAGTTGGTTGAAGGTACCAAGGTCCACGTAGAGGTATTCAAGCTTTGCGGTCCATTGTCCCGAGATCATGCCACTCGACGCCGCCGCCGACGGTCCAGCCGGCGCGCGTGGTGTTTGTACTTCCGGTCGCCGCCGCCGTGGCCAACACCGGCCCGCCAGGGAATGCCGTCGAGGTCGCGACGCTCGCCGTGCTCTTGACCTCACCAAAGGCCAAACCGCCGGTCACATAGAACAACCAAGTCGGGCTGGCGAGGAGACCGAGCCGACCGCGCAGGGTGCCAAACCACGGCAGCTTTTGCCCGAACGTCCCGGTCGAAGTCGTATTCGGCAGGGCAACAGCCCCTGGTGCGGGCACAAAGACCACTACCGGCAAGTTTGCCGTGCCGCGCTGACCGGTGCCTTGAATATCGGCTTCAAGACCGACCAGCCAGTTGCCGTTAACTTGCGAATTGTAGCCAATCTGGCCGCCGCCGAGACCGCCATTCATGCTTTGCGATGTCGAAAACGGCCCAAGTCCCGCGACAGTGAAATTGGTCGCTGATCTTCCCCAGCTGTAACCGGCGTTCAGACCGGCGTACCACCCCGTCCAATTGTAGCCCGGGTCACGTGGTGGCGGAGCCTTCAGCGCCATGTCGGCCGCAAATGCAGGAGCCGACGCGGCGATAATACCAAGCGCGGCGATAGCAACAGCCAGCTTCTTCATGATGTACCCCTAACGACCCCTAGTCGCTCACGATTCCAAGTTGAGTATGTACAGCTAATGCACGGGGTCGCAATTGGATGGGAGCGAACTGTGAATTGCGCGGCGAGTACTTCTATGGCCATTAAGGCATTGATCCGAAAACATTATTCAAAGAAAAACAGCCCGTTTGTCGTGCCGCTGGCAAGCGCCGCGGACGCAGTTTCTGCCAGACCGTGACTCTTCGGCCACAGCGCAAAGACCCGGATATCAGCGTTACCCTTCCTGCCGGCTCTATTCCTCGGGCTCGGTAGTGAAGAACAGCGGATAGCCTTTGTCCTTGGCGAGCTCGGTCGCTTCCTTCGCCTTGGTCTCGGCGACGTCGCGGGTATAGACCGCAATGACGCAAGCGCCGCGCTGATGCGCCGTCATCATCACCCGGTAAGCTTGACTCTCGTTCATGCGGAATACCGCCTTGAGAACCTGCACGACAAACTCACGCGGCGTGTAATCGTCGTTGAGCAAAATGACTTTATAAAGCGGAGGCCGCTGTGTTTTCGGCTTCGCCTTGGTGCGCGGTTTATCGACAGTCTTGGTCGTCATCGCAGGCCCGCTTTAGCCCGACACCCAGCTGCAGCAATCATAGGACAAGGCTACCCCCTATCCCAGCCTGCCAATTGTGCGCGATAATGCTGTCACATACTTGCTGTTGGCTGCGCTTCTCGGCGCGGAGTTACACGTAACCAAAGCTAGGGGGTTGGCCATGGGTTTCCTCTGGACCATCATCATCGGATTTGTCGCTGGACTGATCGCCCGTTTCCTGGCGAGCGGCCCGAATAGTCCGAGCGGCTTCATTCTGACGACGCTGCTCGGCATTGCCGGAGCGTTTCTCGCCACGTTTGTCGGGCAGGCGATCGGCCACTACGGCCCGGATCAGGGCGCCGGCCTCATCACCTCGGTGATCGGGGCGGTCGTGGTGCTGTTCATCTGGAATCGCCTGGTGGCGGCGGGAATTATCCCCGACCACGGCACGCGAAGCTGACGGGCGTCGAGCGGCGCCCGCTGCCCGTTTCGCTTTAGCGTTATACAGCGCGCCGTAACGGGCGCCGTATGGTACGGCGCTCGACGACGACCGTGCGCGGCGTACCGGAAACGCTGGTGATGGTTGTGCGGTTGACATCTTTTCGCTGAGCAAACCTCAGCACAGCGCCCCTCGCCTCATCCGGCGGAACATCCATCAGCGAAGCCACGATCTCGACCTGCTCGGAGACTTCCTCAGTCAAACCTTGGGCGGCGAGCACGGCCTCTTCGACCGTCGGCAAGTCACGCCTTACCCGGCGTCGACCGTCCTTCGTTTCCCACACGTCGCTCATCTCAGTGCCTTTGGCTTTATTTTCGCTCTTGCTCATGAAGGCAATTATCGGCGATTTGCCGCAATGCAGCAAGAAAATTGTGCGGTGCATAAACGACAATTTATGTGGATATTTCTGTGGCTTAGCCAAATAGAAAGCCCGGCCTACGGTTAACGCGGGCCGGGCTTACGCTTTCAAGCTTTGGCAGGATGGGCGGACCTTACTGGCGCGCCGGCATCTCGCTGAACAGCACGCCACCTTTGGCCTTGGAATTCTTGGCGGTTTCGACCAGCGACACCGTGACCTGTTCCGGTGTGGTGTTGGCGTTTTTCACGACGGCGGCGGTGATGTCCTTCACCAGACCCCGCTTCTGGTCGAGCGTGCGGCCTTCCAGGATATAGACGACGACTTCCGGCATACATGCCTCCTCGGTTTTTGTTCAGGCGGGGCAGCCTCTTAAGGCACCACGCGGCCAGGCCGGCTTAATGGAACAGCCTTGTCTGACATTCAGAGGGCCGTACTATCGGAGAGTTCCGGGGCCCGCACAACAGGGAGCAGACCATGAAGCGTTTCGTGTTTTTGACCGGTGTTCTGGCTCTCAGCGTTGCTGCCAGCGTGCCGGCACGTGCCGATTACGCACTGTTAAGATGGACCGATGGCACCTGCCGGATCTGGTGGCAGGCCAGTGCAAACCCGTGGGGGGCCGGTTGGGCGAAGGTCGCGGTCGCACCCGATTTTGCCGCAGCCTCTGCCGCATTTGATGCGGCAGTCCGGGCGGGGACCTGCAAGTAACAACTGATACTTGCAATGAACCTTTCGGCTACGGCGTGAAACAAAGTCACGATATGGCCGCAAATCCGCTTGTCTCCGGATTGGCCGCGTATTATCGGAAACTGTGCCTTTAAGGGGGCATAAGAGGGAGCTGTCAAAATGAAGCGTTTCGTATTTGCTGCGAGCGTTCTTGCGCTCGGTTTCGCCGCCACCGGTCCGGCCCGCGCCGACTTCGCCGTCGTCAAGTTCAAGGACACCGGCTACTGCCGCGCATACTACGATCACACTGCGAAGCCCTGGGGCACCTCACAGGTGCTGTGGGTGAAGGTCGACAACTGGGATACCGCCCAAGGCAAAGGCGCCTACGCCATGAAGCACCATTGGTGCAAAGGCTGGGACAAGTAAGCTTCGCTTACGTGCCTTTCTGATCACCGCCCGCCCTCACCGGCGGGCGGTTTTGATTCCGGCGTGATCCAGAGAAATCAAATCACCTAGTTCGGAAAGATCGATCCGGCGCGCGCGGTGAACAGGTGCCGCAGCAGTCCACCAAGCCCGTGCTCCTCGGGCTTCCTCTTCGGCGGATTCTGTCCGTTCGCAGCGGCTGTTTGCGGTCGCGGCTGTTGTGTCGGATCGGCGCCGCGCGGCTTCTTGCTACCGAGCTTCTGCGCTTCGGTCTGATCCGGCATGAACGTCGCTTGATCCGGCACAGGCACAGGTGACGCCTCGGTCGCGGGCGGGATTTCGGCGAGCGCGGCAACGCTCGCCGGAGCGGCAGAGCGTAGATGCAGAGTGCGAGTCACTCGGCACCGGTTTCGATGCCTGAGTCCCCGCCAGAGACACCGTCGGTGCATTGCCTGTTGGCTGCACAGCGGCTGATGCGCTCGCCGCGGGAGTTGGCGTCGCGGCCGGAACGCTTACTGGCGTCGCGACAGCACCTGGCGACGGAGCCAATTGCGCGGCAGCCGGCGCGGCCTCGGCGGGCTGCACCAGCGAATGCACGATCACGAGCGGCTTGTCAGAGGCGGCGTCGGAGTTTGCTTGCGGGCCGAACGCAGCACTGGATCCGGCAAGCGACAGCACCACAGCCGCACCAGCCGTGGCGCCGATAGCGGTAGCGACGGCGACGATCCGCGCCGTGCGCATAAAGCTCGGCACCGGCGCCAGAGCGCCCCATTCGGGATGAAAATTCCCGCCGAACGGCATTCACAACCTCCGAAGCGATGTGACTGTGAAAACGCGTCCGGCCAGTGTCGCCGGCACACAACAAAACAATGGCACTAAAACGCCATGTCGCCGATCAGTAAGCTGCACGGAATTAGCCACGATTTTTACGCCCCGCAAGCTGAACTTGGGCCAGACCCGAAAGGAAAGCCGTGGTCTGTTGCCCGTTTGCACCTATATATCTGTCCGGCGTGAAGAAAACGGCGGTAAGACCCATAAAATACCACCTGAAATTGTCGGCCATCTGCTCCCGCTCCGCGGAACCCGAACCCTTCATCGCCGATCGCAAGCCGTTAAATTCGCTGCTTCCTCTCAAAGCTAGGTGCCCCATGACCGTCTCAATGTTCAAAATTTCCGTGCCGATCTTCGTGCAATTCCTTACCGCGCTTTCCGCCGTGCTCGATAAAGCGGCAGCCCATTGCGAAGCGAAGAAAATCGAACCGGCCGCGCTGCTCAACGCCCGGCTGTTTCCGGACATGTTTCCGCTCCTGCGCCAGGTGCGCGCCGCAACCGATCACGCCGTCAACGCGAGCGCACGGCTGGCCGGCGCCGAACCGCTGTCGTTTGCCAACACCGAAACGACTTTCGCCGAATTGCGGGAGCAAATCGCCAAAGCCATCGACTTCGTCAAAGGCTTCAAGGCTGCGCAGATCGACGGCACCGAAGACAAGCCAATCAAAATCACGTTTCCGAGCGGCGCGACGCGCGACTTCACCGGTCAGTCGCTGCTTTTGGGAAATTCGCTGCCGAACTTTTATTTTCACTGCACCACCGCTTACGACATTCTGCGCCACTGCGGAGTTGAAGTCGGCAAACGCGACTTCATGGGCACACCCGTCACCCTGTAACGGGTTACGAGGTGAACGAGCGCCCTGCCGTCGCGGGCGCGCTCGGCGCCGTATCCGCGTTGTCGTTGTGATCGCCCATCGAGGCGATCCACGATGGAATGCCGCCGATCGCGGAGACGGCATGAAGCGTCGCACCGACAACGTGGTCCTTCAGATCGAGCGTGCGTGCGAGGAGCGATTTTTGCTCCGGTTGCGGTGTGGTCTGCACCACCGGGACAGGAGCCGGCTGCGCAACAACCAGAGGCTCATGCGGCGGCACGGCGGCCGCAACGACAACGGGCTTGCGCACGGCAACCGCCTTAGGGGCAATAACGGCTACAGGAACGGGAACAGCGCGGACCGGCGGCGCTGCCGCAACCTCGGCACTCGCCTTCGCCTCCGCTACGGCACGAGCGTCGGCCGCATCCGCCGCAGCATTGCGGCTCTTCTCAGCGTCTATCTGCGCCTTGAGATAATCCATGATGGCGGAGTGCTCGTCACGGACCAGCTTGACCATTTCCGCCGATGCAGGCGCGACCTGCTCGGTCGCCGGACGTTGCGCCACATAGCCGAACTGGTAATGCGCCACCAGAAGACCGCCAGCGATGCTGGTCAGCGTCGCCGGAAGCACGTCGACAACGAGCTTGGTCAGGAAACGCCGGGCCAACGGCGCATTACGCTGTGGTACGCCCGCCTTCACGATCGCAACCTGCTGCATGATCCCGGCTCCCTTGGTCGGTCTATTTTTCAAACGGCCGATTGAATTTCAAACATTCGTTCTGGGCAGCCGAAGGCCGAGAAAAAGGAATTTTTGGGGCAACACCCGTCTTTTTGGGAGCTTCAGGCGCCCAAGCCCACCCGCGGTCCACCGGCTGATCATCGCGGTCAGCCACTCGACGGCGTCAGCGTCGAGGGCGAGGTTCATCGGCGGACCGGCCAATTGGTCGCGATTTCGCACGAAAACGCTGCATTGGCCGAGCAGCCAAATGGCCGCAACCATCAGCGTGCGCTGATCGGCATTCGGCAGGAACCGCCGGATCAAGTCCACCGCCAGTCCCATAAACGGCGTCGCTTCCTCGCTCATCATCTTCCGGAATACCGGGGTCGGACGGACCGTCTCCCAGTTGAAAATCCGCAGACTGCGGCTGAGTTCATCGCGTGCGGTGAGCGGCCGAAGCTGGCGGCGGACAAATTCAGCCAGCGCCGCTTCCTTCGACAGGGTTTTGATCTCCTCGCCGTGTGCGAGCTGATCCTCGGTCAGAGCGCGGAAGGCCACATGCAATACTTCGCGATAGAGGCCATCCTTGCCATCGAAATGATAGTTGATCGCGGCCTGGTTGACCTTCGCCTTGGCGACGATGGTGCGGATGCTGGTGCCATCATAACCGCGCTCGGCAAACAGCCGCTCGGCGGCTTTGAGGATGCGCTCGCGGGTGATATCGGACGGCCGCGTCATGGAGCTCGCCTATTTTCAAACTTTCGTTTGAAATTCTAATAAGCGGAATAATCGCGGATTTCAATTTGTTATTACGGCCTGCGGCAACGCGCACGCGACCCGGCCTAGGCGTCGTGCCGCGGTCATACTATTGTTGGAACCATAACAAGCAGTTCCAAACCACCAGGGAGGATTCTCCGTGAATATCCAAAGATTGCCATCCGACGTTATCGGCCTGTCGAAAGTCATGCCGCCGCTGTCGCGGCGCGGGTTCATGTCGAGTTCCGCGGCAGCAGCCGCCGGCTACACACTTGCCGCAGGCCCGGTACGCGCTGACGCCATTCAGACCGATACCAAAGGGCTCGACGCCGGCATGGCAAAGGTCGCAGTCAGTGGCGGCGATATGCCGGTCTATTTCGCGAAGCCGTCAGGCGCGAAGAATCCGCCGGTGATCCTTGTCTGCATGGAAATCTTCGGCTTGCACGAATGGGTGAAGGATATCACCCGCCGCGTCGGTCATCTCGGCGCATTGGCGATTGCGCCAAACTACTATTTCCGCGCTGAGACCAACGGCGTCGACCTGACCAAGGTCGATGACATGAAGCAGCTCATGCCGATCGTGAATGCAGTCGAGCGATACCCAACTGTTTGCCGATCTCGACGCCACGGTGGCGTGGGCAAAATCGCAGGGCGGCGATACCAGCAAGCTTGGAATCATGGGCTTTTGCCGCGGCGGCCGGAACGTCTGGCACTACTCAACGCACAACCCGAACCTCAAAGCCGGCGTCGCGTTCTACGGCAGCCTGATCGACAAGAGCGATGCGACGCCGAAGAGCTCGATCGATCTTGCATCGGAAGTCAAAGAGCCGGTGCTCGGTCTCTATGGCGAAGCCGACACCGGCATCACGCCGGATCAGGTCAAGCAGATGGAAGACGCGCTCAAGGCTGCAGGCAAGACCGCCGAATTCCATGAATACCCCGGCGCCCCGCATGGCTTCGTTGCCGACTATCGTCCGAGCTACCGCAAGGACGCGGCCGAGGATGCCTGGGCGAAGATGACGGGCTGGTTCAAAAAGTACGGCGTGCTGAGCTAAATCCTGACTGCTGCAACTTCAGCGCGGCGCTCCTTCACTGGATAGCGCCGCGCTTTTCATGTCTGATACTCCGATGCCGGCTTTCATCTGCAACACCTGCGGCACGCAATTCACGCCCTCGGAGACGCCGCCGCCGCGCTGCCCGATCTGCGATGAAGAACGCCAGTTCGTGCCGCCATCCGGCCAGACCTGGACTACGCACGAAGCGCTGGTGCGCCGGCACACCAACACCTTTCGCGAAGAAGAGCCCGGACTGATCGGTATCGGGACGGTGCCGGCCTTCGCCATCGGCCAGCGCGCACTGCTGCTCAAAACCGGCGCCGGCAATTTTCTGTGGGACTGCATTTCGCTGCTGGATCCCGCAACCGTCGAAATCGTCAAAGCGCTCGGCGGGCTTGCCGGCATCGCGATTTCGCATCCGCATTATTACGCCACGATGATCGAGTGGGCGCACGCCTTCAATGCACCGATCCATCTGCACGCCGGTGACCGGCAGTGGGTGATGCGTCCCGATCCTTCGGTGAAATTCTGGGAGGGCGATACGTTATCGCTCGCAGACGGCGTCACATTGATACGCTGCGGCGGCCACTTCGCCGGCGGCACGGTGCTGCATTGGGCCAAGGGCGGCAACGGCCGCGGCTCGCTGCTTACCGGCGACATCGTGCAGGTGATCCCCGACCGCAAGTTCGTCACCTTCATGCGAAGCTATCCGAACATGATCCCGCTCTCGGCGCCTGCAGTCGAGCGGATCGGAAAATTTCTTGAACCATTCGAGTACGACGTCATCCACGGCGCGTGGTTCGAGCGAACCATTCCGCGCGGCGGCAAGGACGTCGTTCAACGATCGATAACCCGCTACGTCGCAGCCGTCCGGGGTGACGGCTCGGCTGAGTTGAAATGAAAGGAAACGACCAATGGCGCGTGTTGGAGAAGTGAAACGGGAGAACTCTTTCGCCGCGGCAGCAGGAGCTGCACGACGAATTTTTGAAATCGCGCCCGCGCGCCACACTGACTGGACCGTTTTCCGTGCTGATCCATACGCCGGACATCGCGGAACCGGCCGACAAGCTCGTCAACTACTATCGGCAAAAAGCCAAGATCGGACGCCGGCTGGTCGAGTTGGTGATCCTGCTGGTGGTGCGCAGCGCGTCCGTACAATACGCGTGGTCGGTGCACGAACCGCAGGGGCTTAAGGAAGGGTTCAGCCAGGATGTGATCGACGCCATCCGCGATCGCAAACGGCCGGACTTCAAGCGCGACGACGAGACAGCTGGTCTACGACTTCGTCATGGAGCTTCTCGCCAACAAGACCGTGAGCGCCGCGATGTTCGATCGCGCCAAGGCTGCATTCGGCCTCGAAGGCGTTATCGAGCTGGTCACGCTGGTCGGCAATTACGTGATGATCGGCCTGGTCCTCAACACATTCGAGATTCCGCCGCAGCCGGGCGTGAAGCCGCTGACGTAGCCTGCGTCAGTCGACCATGCCGATGACGTAGAGGATCAATCCCGCAAGCAACAAAAAATATTGCGGAAACAGCGTCGCCTTGAGATGCGCGCTGCGCCACCCAAACAGCTTGAAGTGCGCCTCGACATCGAAGTTGGATTGACCGGGTCGGCGCGCCTCCTGCACCAGCGGAATGAGCGCGAGCGTCGCGACGCCGAACACTGCGGAAAGCGTAAGGCAGGTCATCGACGTCACCCGCAGGCCTTCGCTGGAAAACTCAACGCCGGAAGCGACCCAGGCGGTCAGCGCGAGCGTCGCGATCAGCACATAGGTGCTGGCGCTGTTGACGAATTCCAGCGCCTTGGTCTGCGCGTCGCTCGGATAATCGTTCATACTGCCGCTCCCGGAGAATCTGCGGTTATGCTAGACTCGAATGATCATGACAATCGACCGCAGACATTTTTTGGCTTTGCTCGCGGGCGGCGTTTCGTCGCCCGCCCTGGCCCAATCACCGGACGGTGCCGCGATGAGCCGCATTACCGCCTATGCATTTTCTTTCGCCGGACTCGAAGGCGATGCCAATCCGGCTGTCGGATTTTGCCGGAAAGCCAATCATGGTCGTGAACACCGCTTCGCTGTGCGGCTACACCCCGCAATATGCCGGGCTGGAACAGCTTTATATGCGCTTCCATGACCGGGGCCTGGTCATGATCGGCGTGCCATCAAACGATTTCGGCGGACAGGAACCGGGCGGCGTCGCGGAAATCACGCAGACCGCGAACAAGGAATACGGCGTGACATTTCCGCTCGCTGCAAAAGCCGAAGTCATCGGCCCGAACGCGCATCCATTCTACAAATGGGCCGCGAGCGAACGGCCGCTGGAAGTGCCGAAATGGAACTTCCACAAATATCTGATCGGCCGCGACGGACATATCGCGGCGGTGTTTCCGACTCAGGTCGAGCCGATGGAAGCGCGCGTGGTTGACGCGGTCGCCAGAGAACTCGGACACACGAGCTAAGCGTGTGCCGCTTCCGGCGCGATTGCTTCGGCTTTTGATTTTTCCAAAATCGTGCTGCCACGCGGCGTCAATTTCACCGCCCGGCTGGCATTGTTTTCGAGGCACACCAGGCCGTCGATGATGGCGTCTTCCCACACCGACAGGCGCGGACACGTGCTGTGCCACGCCTCCATCGTATCGCGATAGTTACGCGGCCGGTCGGCAACCCAAGCCAAGAATTGCAGCATGATCAGGCTTGCGGGTTCGTTCATTGCCGCCTCCCTCCGCCCGGCAGTATAAGGCAGCGCGTTCCGGGAATCATGTCCACCAATTTACCCTTAGATACGACCCAACTCACGCGGCGGCGTCTCGTTACGTTTGCCTGCATGATGTCGATTTTCATGGCCGCCGTCGAAGCGACGATCGTCGCGACGGCGATGCCGACCATTGTCGGCCAGTTGGGCGGCTTCCATCTGTTCAGCTGGGTCTTCGCCGCCTACTTGCTGGCGGCGGCGGTTTCGACACCGGTCTACGGCCGCCTTGCCGATCTCTACGGCCGCAAGCGGATGTTTGTCAGCGGCTCGTTGCTGTTTCTGCTCGCCTCCGCGGCGTGCGGATTCACCTGGGCGCTGGATGGCTGGGGCATGGCGGCGCTCGTCGTCTTCCGCACCTTGCAGGGGCTGGGCGCGGGTTCGCTGCAATCGATGGCGACGACAATCGTCGGCGACCTTTATCCGGCCGCCGACCGACCGCGCATTCAGGGCTGGCTGTCGAGCGTCTGGGGGGTCGCTGCCATCGCCGGGCCGGTGCTCGGCGCCTTCATCGTAGAGCACATTCACTGGGCGTTCGTGTTCTGGATCAATCTGCCGATCGGCCTCGTCGCGATCGTCATATTGATGCGGTCGCTTTCGGAGAAGATTGAGATACGGCCGCATCAGCTCGATGTATTCGGCTCGCTACTGCTGATTGTCGGCGTCGGCGCCATCCTGATGACCGTCGTGCAACTGCAGAACCTCTCCCCAATCGTCGTGACGACACTGCTTTGTGTGGGCGTCGTCGCGTTGGTTCTGCTCGTCGTGCAGGAGCGCCGCGCCGCTGAACCGATTGTACCATTCCGGCTGTGGCGGCGACGCATCATGGCCGAGTGCAATGTCGGTGGCCTCGCCATCGGCGCGCTGCTGATGTGCGTGATCGCGTTTCTGCCGACCTACGTCCAGGCCGCCATGGGTCGCAGCGTGACCTTCGCCGGCGCCGCCATCGGCATCCAATCACTGTCGTGGAGTGTCGGCGCGGTGGTCGCGGCGAAGTTCATGACCATGTCGTCGTATAAAGCCACCGGCATCGTCGGCGCGCTGCTGCTGATCGGCGGGACGGCGCTGCTGATCATGCTCGATCGCGACAGCTCTTTTGCGTGGCTCGGCTCGGCAACCATGCTGGTCGGACTCGGCATGGGTTTTTGCAACCAGGTTTTCCTCCTTTCGATGCAGGGCAGTGTCGGCTGGAACGAGCGCGGTGTCGCTACCGCGTCCTTCCTGTTTTCGCGCACCATCGGTCAATCGATCGGCGCGGCTATCGGTGGCGCAATTCTCAATTTCGGCGTGGCTCGCCAAGGACCCGGTGCCGGAGAAACGTTGGAGCGCCTGCTCGACCCGGAAAGGCGGGCGGGCCTCGATGCCGAGACCATCGCGCATCTCGGTAATGCGATCGGCAGCGCCCTGCATGAGGTCTATATCATCGCCGGCATACTCGCGGTGCTGACGTTACTGACCTCGCTGATCCTTCCGGCCCGAACGGGCAAGATCCCGCCCGACGGAACGAAACCGGCCTGACGGGCGTTGTTTGCAGCTCTCACGGGTTCTCGAAAGGACTTCAAGCTCAAGAACTGCTAGCTTAATTTCTGCGGTCGGGAGCGTGTGAGGGTATTCCCGTATTCCATTTGCAGGGCGAGGTTCACATGAGTCTTCTCATTAGCGCGCTGATTACTTTTCTGATCGTTATCCTCGTGCTTTATCTGGTGAACATGCTGCCGATCGATGGCCGGGCCAAGCAGATCGTGCGCGTGATTGTGATCATCATCGGCATTCTGTCGCTGCTGCGTTACCTCGCAGTCTTTTAGAAGCGCCAGACAGGAGCGCGTGACCGCTTGCTGCGCATTGAAGGCTACGTGATCGTATCGTCTGACGGCATGATCGCCGACGCCAACGGCGTCATGCCCGATTCAATCAAAAACGATGCCGACCAGAAGTTCTTTCAAAACGGCCTCGATCAGGCCGCGGCACTCGTGCATGGCCGTCATTCTCACGAAGGCGGCCCGCGCGCTGACCGCCGCAAACGCCTGGTGGTAAGCCGTCAGATCGCGGCCACCGCTCCCGATCCGGCACATCCCAATTCGATGCTCTGGAATCCGACCGGGGCCACGCTGGAGCAGGCTCTCGCGGAGATCAGCGTCACCGACGGGACGATTGCCATCATCGGCGGCACCGAAGTGTTCAGTATGTTTCTGCCGCGCTATGACGAATTCCATCTGTCACACGCGACAAAGGCGAAAATACCGGGCGGACGGCCGGTTTTCAGCGCTGTCGGCCCCAACGCCTCACCCGAGGATGTCCTGACACAACACGGGCTCAAACCAGGCCCGCGGCGTGAACTCGATGCCGCTGCCGGCGTCTACCTCGTCACGTGGAAGCGCTAGCGGACGCGCCCAGATTTGGGCAGTGCCGTTACTTCTGAATCTGGACCAGCTCTTTGACTTGATCCGGCGTCAGCGGCGCCGAAAGGAACTTCTGTGTCACTGCGTCAGCCATAATATCGTCGAGGCCCATGACCTGTTCCGTTTGCAATGCCTCTTTCGGAATGAGCTTGATGACGCGCTGCACGATGGTATCAGGCAAGCCGGAATATTCGCCGTAGACCTTGAGCGCGTCCGGATTTGAGTACATCCAGTCGACGGTTTCCTTGTACGCCTGCATGAAGCGCACGATGGCATCGCGACGGGTCTGCAATGTGTTCGCACCGGTAAGATTGACGCGGACCGCACGCGTCCGCAGCGCCGTGACGTCGTTGCCGGTGGCGATGATACGCGCCTTGCCGCTCTCCACCAGATCGAGACCGAACGGTGCGGCGCCAAAGCCGACATCCACCTGCTTGGTCATGGTTTGCGTGATCGTCGAAGCGATATTCCCGGTCGCCGTCGGCTTTGCAGTCAGGTGATACTGAGCGATCAGCGCCAGCAGCGAACCATGGCTCGACGAACCGATTGCCGAAAACGCCACGGTCTTGTCGTTCATGTCCTGAATGGTCTTGATCGGCGAATCCGCCGGCACGAACCAATAAAGGTCGGGCGCGCCGGTCATCTCGCTCGAAATGATCCTAATTGGCGCGCCTTTGCTGAAGGTGCCAATCGCCGCCGACACGCCGGCGGCCACGGAAATATCGATTGAACCAGCGATCATGGCCTGGATCGATTCCGGCCCGGCCGCCGTATAAAGGATATCGAGATCGAGGCCGTGCTTCTTGAAAATGCCGCCGCGTTTGCCGAGTTCGGCGATGCCGGCGTCCCAAGCGCCTTTTTGCGGCACGGCTACTTTAAGCGTGTCGTCTGCCAGGGCTGAACCGATCTGGGCGGCGGAAATCGCGCCCGTCAGCGCAACAATAGAGAGCACGGCGGCGGCAAGTCTTCGCATGATTTCCTCCGGGGGCAATAACTGGCTGAAATTGCCGATTATCTTATTGGCGAATATCGTGTGGTCATGACTTTACGCCCACCCTTGCCCAGTTCAAGTTCGCCAATGTCGCGCATGGCGGCTCTCGATTATGAGATCGCGCAGGAGCAAGTTTCAGCCTTCGGCCGCCTGGGCCGGGCGCTGGAAGCTGCTCTGGCGGCCCTGGCCGAGTACGAGCGTGACTGCGGCGAACGGAATGCAACGCGCGCTCGTCTGGTCGCTGAAGCAAGCGATGCCCTGTGGTACTTTATCGTCCAACGCGAAGCGATTGGAATGCGCGATCCCCGGCCGGTGCTTCGCGACTATCGCGTGCCCGCAGAGGTACATAACCAGATGGGTGTCTTTCGCGGCCGCTGAGGCTTCGGTCTGCGAATTTTGACACCCGCTGTGCCTGGAGTGAAAAATTCCGGTCGCCAGCGCCATTTTTAGCATTTCATTAACCGCCCGATGCCCGATCACAGAGCGTCCAACAACGGTTTGTTCACCGTTCCGAAGGCATTCTCAACGCAAATTCAATGGCGTGGCATTGCGCGGTATCATGTATTCCGTTCCCCTCCTCGAAGAGCTTGAAACCGCGCTCGGCTCCGGCAGCTTCGACCGCCGCAACCAGATCCTGATCAGCATCACCGATCTGTTCATCAACGGCGCGCCGCACTTTTCCGAAGATCAGGTCGGTGTCTTCGACGACGTCATCGCGCGCCTGATCAGCACGATCGAGGCCAAAGCGCGCGCCAAGCTCGCCAATCGCCTGGCGCCAATCGCGAACGCACCGTTAAATGTTGTTACGCTCCTTGCGTCCGATGACGACATTGAAGTCGCCCGCCCCATTCTCATCCAGTCCACGCGTGTCAACGAAGATACGTTGATCGCCGCTGCGACCTCGAAAAGCCAGAAACATCTCTTCGCCATCTCACAACGCGGGTCGCTGAGTGCGGCGATCACCGACGTCCTGGTCGAGCGTGGTGACCGCGACGTCGTCCATTCTGTGGTGAAAAATACCGGCGCCCGTTTCTCCGATGGCGGCTTTCGCACTCTCGTCAATCGCTCGGCCGGCGACGACGCACTGGCGAGCGAAGTCGGCATGCGCAACGATATTCCACGGCAGCATTTTCTGATGCTGCTCGACAAGGCGTCAAGCGCGGTGCGCGCGCGTCTGGTTGCCGAAAACCCGCAAGCCTTCACCGAGATCGAGGGCGTGGTTGCGGAAGTCGTCAGCAGTATCCGTAGCGACGTCCGCAACGCCTCGCCGGCCTTTGCCGCCGCGGAGGCGGAAGTCGAGCGGCAGAACCGGATCCACCGCATCGGCGAAGCCGAAATCTACCAATACGCCAAGGAGCGTAAATTCGAAGAAACCGCCATTGCGCTGTCGATCCTGTGTGACACGCCGATCGACGTTGTTGAACGCGCGCTGCTCGACCCCGGTGCTGAGATCATTCTGATCCTGTGCAAGGTGGCGCGGCTGTCCCCGACCACGACAAAGGCAATATTGCTGCTGCGCGCTTCCGATCGCGGTATGTCGGCCGAAGATCTCGAGCAATCGCTGAGCAGCTTCAACAAGCTGCACCTCGAAACTGCAAAACGCGTGCTCGGCTTCTTCCGGACACGAACGAAAAAGCCGGCGGAGCCAAGGGCTGCGCCGGCTGTCGCCGTCAACGGCTAGTCAAGCGCGCTCTCGCAGAGCGCGAACTAGTAGCCGCAATAATTCAATCCGACCTGAACCCAGGCGCCGTTCGGATATTGGTAATAGCAGCCGCGGTGCCACCAGAAATATCCGCCCTGGCGACGCTCCGCTTCGCTGGCGATAATTGCGCCTGTGGCAGCGCCGATTGCAGCTCCGGCAACGACGCCGCCCGCGCCACGACCAACTGCGCCGCCGATAATTCCACCGAGGGCGCCGCCGACGATCGCACCGCCGATCGGATCCTGCGCTGCGGCCTGCTGCGCGGGCAACAATGCCGCGAGTGCCAGGAACGCCGCTGCCCCCAAAGTGCGCATCATGTTTGCTCTCCCTTGCTCTGCACCGCCGCTGCGGTCCGTGATGAGTTGCACGGCCGAACCGCGAGGTTCAGCCAGACCACCATTATCATAGGCCATCAGCCGCCAAAATGTGACCAATCAACGACCGGGAACCACTTCCCAAAAGCCTATCCAGTGAGACGCGGCATCAGGCGTAGCGCGGTTTCCCGGTTGATCGAGACCCGGTCGGCGTCGCTAAACGGGTAATCGTTTAGACCCTCTACCGCCTCAATGCCTTCCCGGTACGGATAATCCGAGCCGAACATCAGCTGCGACACCGGGACGAGTTTCAACAGCGCCGCGAACTGGCCCGGCAAGTTCCCCTGGGCGATTTCGTAGTAGAATTTTTTGACGACCGGCACCGGACCGTCCGGCATGCGCGGATCCTTCTTGACCGCCGTCTGGCGGATGAAACGGCCGATCAGGAACGGCAACGTCCCGCCGCTGTGCGACCAGATGAATCGAATATCGGGACAGCGGAACGCTGTGCCGCCATCGCCGAAAATCAGACTCGCAATCGTGCGCGTCGTATCGCTCGCATATTCGACGGTGCCGTCCTGTACGCCGGCGATCATGTTGCTGCAGCAGGCTGGTGAAACCGGGTGCGTATAGACCACGGCCTTGCGCCGGTTCAGTTCCTCGAATACCGGAACGAACGCAGCATCGCCCAGATATTTTCCGGCGTAGCTGGTGTACAGGCCGATGCCGTCGGCCTTAAGTACGTCGAGCGCATATTCGATCTCGCGCAGACTGCCTTCGATATCAGGCAGCGGAATGGCTGCGAACAGGCCAAAGCGTCCCGGATAATCCTTGCGCAATTGTGCGCCAAAATCGTTGCAATCGCGCGCGAGCTTGCGTGATGCCTCAACGGAGCCATCGGAAAACCACACTCCCGGCTGCACCAGCGACAACACCGAAGTCTGAACGCCTGCTTTGTCCATATCGTCGAGCGACAGTTGCGCCGACCATTTCGGTGCATTTCCGAGGTGACTATCGGCAAAGGCCTTAGCTTGAACCGGCGGCAAATAATGATGATGAACATCGATACGCGTTTTCAAAGACACAGGCTGCGCAGCGGCGAATTTCGTCCCTGCGGCCCCCAACCCCAACGCTGCGATACCGCCGGTGAGAAAATTTCGCCGCGCCTTATCGGCCAGAGCCTCCGCTGGAACACAGCACGCACATCGATGAAAGCGCCTATTCCATAAAGTTTTTTGTAAAGTCGGCGATTGTGCCGAAGATCCAGCGTTCATCCCTGCTCTCGCTTTTGCATCTATTTCGCGATGCCGAAGCTTATC
This sequence comes from uncultured Alphaproteobacteria bacterium, assembly GCA_963807565.1. Lineage (GTDB taxonomy): Bacteria > Pseudomonadota > Alphaproteobacteria > Rhizobiales > Xanthobacteraceae > BOG-931. The sequence goes on from CAWECH010000003.1 coordinate 87,317, forward strand.
CGCGCTCGCACACACGGCAAGCGCCCTCAAGCTGGTTTTGATGCGTGCAACTGCTTCGCCAACGCACTGCGATAAATGGAACGTGACAAGGCCTTAAACGTTTTCCAGCAGAATCCGCTTGACTTGCAGGCCAGTGCATTTAAGTGGGGCTTAGCCGCTATTGGTCAGTTGCGTGAAACTGATCGGGGCGGCTTTCGTATTCCGTGGCACCGGTTCGCCGGCAGTTCGGGTTCTCATTCTGGTTGGAGAGGCAGCATGGCAAAGAATGCCCTCTTGCGATCGGTGAAGGGATTGGGTGCCCCAAGTGCCGTTGTCCCAACAGACGTCAAAAAGGCCAGGCTGAAGGTCGCGATTCCAGAGGCGGAAAAGCGTCCCGATCATTTTGCAGTCCGCAACGGCGTCCGCTGTGCCGGTATCCATCTGATCATCGACCTGCATGGCGCGGAGCGGCTCAACGACATTGAGCACATCGAGGCGACTTTGCGGCGTTGCGTTGACGCCTCGCGCGCGACGCTGCTGCATATCCATCTGCATCACTTCCAGCCGAGCGGCGTCTCCGGCGTTGCCGTGCTGGCGGAAAGCCACATCTCGATCCATACATGGCCAGAAGCCGGGTATGCCGCGCTCGACGTTTTCATGTGTGGTTCGGCCGATCCCGATGCCTGCGTTCCGGTGCTGAAAGAGGCATTTTCGGCAAAGCGCGTCGGCGTCAACGAACTGCTTCGCGGCCAGGACGCCTTAAGCGGCGTTTAGGCGTTACAGCCAATTTGCCAAGGTTAAGTGGCCGGGTGTAAGTCCCGGCCGTTTTCATTTCGGCCCATTTTTGTAAGCGCGGGAATTGCCATGGCGGATAAAGAAACGGCAAAAAAGAAAGTCGCAGATAAGAGACGTTGGATCGCCGAAACACTGTTCGACGATCTCGGATTCCGCATGAACTACCGGGTCGACAAAGTGCTTTACGAATTGCAGACCCAGCACCAGCACCTTGTGCTGTTCGAGCAACCGTATTTCGGCAAAATGCTGATGCTCGACGGCGCCGTTCAGATCTCGAAGCGTGATGAATTCATTTATCAGGAAATGATGGCGCACGTGCCCCTGTTCGCGCACGGCAACGCGCAGGACGTTCTCATTGTCGGCGGCGGCGACTGCGGCATCGCCGAAGAAGTACTCAAGCACAGGACCGTGAAACGTCTCGTGCAGGTTGAAATCGATCCACAGGTGATCGAATTCGCCAAAGAGCATTTTCCCGAATTCACCCGGCCGGTGTTTGCCGATAGCCGTTTTGAAAGCGTGATCGGCGACGGCGCCAAATATGTCGCCAAAACCGATCGCCGCTTCGACGCGATCATCGTCGATTCCACCGATCCGCAAGGGCCCGGGAAGGTTCTGTTCAGCGAGAAATTTTACGCGAATTGCCGGCGCTGTCTGAAGACAGGCGGCGTTCTGGTGACGCAAAACGGTGTGCCGTTTTTCCAGAAGCGGGAACTGGCCGGGACGATGTCTAAATTCTATCGGCTGTTTGCCGATGCGACCTGCTACGTCGCAGCGATCCCGGTTTACATCGGCGGTCACATGGCGATGGGTTTTGCCTCCGATGATAAAAGGCTGCGACAGCGACCCGTAAAAACAGTCGCGCAACGTTTCCAGAAGGCTGGCAGTTTCAAAACGAAATACTGGACGCCGGAAGTCCACGTCGCCGCGTTCGCACAGCCGCGCTTCATCGCCGATATCGTGGCGAAGGCCAAAGTGGCGCGTTAGACTGCATCTTGCGTCCAGTGCAGTTTGACCCTCTGACGGTGTTCACCGAGTTACGCTAATCTTCTGACACATATTGGCGCATCACACCGCCGCGAGGAGGAGAGCATGAGCTTTTTCCCTGCCAAGGACCCTGAACACGGCGACGGTGGCGCAAGTGATCTCATCAAACAGATCATAGTGCCGCGATCGGTCGACCTCGGCGGTTTTCAGGTGCATCGCGCGCTGCCGTCGGCGCGCTCACGCATGGTCGGCCCGTTCATCTTCTTTGACCACTTCGGTCCAGCGGTGTTCAAGGCCGGCGACGGCGTCGATGTACGACCACACCCGCATATCGGGCTGGCTACCGTCACCTACCTGTTCGACGGCGAAATCGTGCATCGTGACAGCCTCGGCACCGCAATGCCGATCCGGCCCGGCGCGGTAAACTGGATGACGGCAGGCCGCGGCATCGTGCATTCGGAGCGAACTGCGGCGGACCATCGCGATGGCGGCGAGCCACTGCATGGCTTGCAGCTCTGGGTCGCTCTGCCGATGACGGACGAAGAGCGGGCTCCCGGCTTCGCCCATACCGCCGCTGCCGGCATCCCTGAGCTGAAAACCGGCGATATGACTTTGCGCGTCGTCGCAGGATCGCTACACGGCCTGCGGTCGCCGGTCACGACCTCATGGGAAACGATTTTCGCCGACGTTATTCTCAAAGCCGGCGCGACCATGCCGCTCGATGCTACTCACGAGGAGCGGGCGATCTACGTCGTCTCCGGCGAAATCGAAATCGGCGGTGATCGTCACGGTCCGGAACGACTTCTTGTACTCAAGCCGGGCGATCTGGTTACGATCAAAGCTTCGAGCGACGCCCATTTCGTTGTCGTCGGCGGGGCGCCGATGGACGGTCCGCGCCACATCTGGTGGAATTTCGTCTCCTCGCGCAAGGATCGTATCGAAGCTGCCAAGGCCGACTGGAAGGCGGGTCGTTTCGATATCGTTCCGGGCGACACGACCGAGTTCATCCCGCTTCCGGACTGAAACGGAGGACAAATGCCTGCCTGGTCCCGCTTGGCCGTCCTGACGGCGTCGCTGTGCGCGCTCGCGGCCCATTCCGCTCCGGCACGTGATCAGTCCGATCTCGCGCGCGCCTATCAAGTCATCGCGTCAAAAACGTTCGTCGATCTCACGCACAGCTTTGGGCCGGAGACGCCGGTATGGTCCGGCTTCGGCCAGGCGAAATTCTCGCCGGCCGCCGATCCGAAAACGCACGACCCGTACACCATTCCGAAGGATGGCTTTCGCACCATCTATTACGAAATGGTCGGGCAATACGGCACCCACGTCGATCCGCCGGCGCATTTCGACGAGAGCGGCATCACCATGGATCAGATCCCGCTCAAGCAGATGATCTTGCCGCTCGTGGTGCTCGACGACACGCCCTACCTCGGCAAAGACCCAAACCATGCGTTCTCGGTGGCCGACCTGAAGGCATGGGAATCTCACCACGGCCGCGTGCCGAAAGGCAGCTTCGCCGCGTTACGGACCGACATGTACAAGGATTGGGACACCAATCCCGAACGCTTTAAGCGCCAGCCGTTTCCGGCCTGGGCCTTCGAGACGATCAAGTATCTCTACGAGCAACGCGACGTGACGGCGACCGGCCACGAGGCCATGGATACCGACACCACCGACAAGATGGATTCCGAGACCTACATTCTCCAGCATGGCCACTATCAGATCGAAGTGATGGCCAACCTCGATAAAGTACCGGAGACCGGCGCCGTCATCGTGGTGACCTGGCCGAAGGTCGAGAAAGGCCTTGGCTTCCCTGCCCGCGCGTTTGCGATTTTACCTTAGGCTTGGGCCGCGGCTGACTCTGGCATCGCATGCCGCTGTGATCGCATCCACGCGCCAACCTCACGTTCTGCCTCCGCACGCGCAAAGCCGTAACGGTCCTGCAAACGCGCAACCAGTTCGTCGCGCCGGCCACTGATGCGGGTGATGTCCTCGTCCGTCAGCTTCACCCAGTTGTGCCTCAGCCTGTTTTTGAAGTGTAGCCAGTTGATTTCAATCTGGTCCCAGTTCATCCCACTCTCCCGTGCTAGCACCCACTGCGCGACATCGAGCACCCCACATGAGCGCACCAACATCGGCACTATAGATTTCAGCGGCGGGATGCGGCCTGAGTTCGGCGGTAACGGGGTCATTCCAAGACAAATATTGGCGGCGCGGCGGCGAACGGGACCTGTCAATGCAGAAAGACACTGTTCCAGGCCAAGCCATTTTTCTTCGCGCTGGCGTGGTTGCAAATCGCTAAATAGCCGCTGCAAAACAGCGCCCACCATGTAGGATACGCCTCACATCCTATCCATGATTCATAATGGCTCCTGTCTCAACGCCACCGGACATTAAGCAACTCGCGAAAGGCATTCGTGCCGGCGACCGCAGTGTTCTGTCCCGGGCGATCACGCTCGTCGAAAGCAAACGCGCCGATCACCGCGCCGACGCCGCGGCCCTGATGCAGGAACTGATCGCGGCATCGGGAAAGGCCGTGCGCATCGGAATTACAGGCGCCCCTGGTGTCGGCAAATCCACCACCATCGATGCGCTTGGCACGATGCTGACGCAGCAGGGTCACAAGGTTGCGGTGCTGGCCGTCGATCCCTCGTCGCGCCGCACTGGCGGCTCGATTTTGGCTGACAAGACACGTATGGCGCGGCTTGCCATCGACGCCAATGCGTTCATTCGCCCCTCGCCGTCCTCTGGCACGCTCGGCGGTGTCGCTGCGAAGACCCGCGAAACCATGCTGCTGTGCGAGGCCGCGGGCTACGACGCGATCCTGGTCGAAACCGTTGGCGTCGGGCAATCGGAGATCGCCGTGGCCGACATGACCGATTTTTTCCTGGTGCTGGTGCTGCCGGGCGGTGGCGACGAACTGCAGGGGCTGAAGAAAGGCGTCATCGAGCTCGCCGATATGATCGCCATCAACAAGGCAGATGGAAATAACATCGCACCGGCGAAACTGACGGCGGCAGAGTATGGCGCGGCGATGCATATCCTCGCCCCGGTGTCGCCGAACTGGACACCCCCGGTCGTCACGTATTCGGCACTCAAGGGTGATGGCATCGAAGCACTTTGGGATAATGTGCTCGACCATCGCCAACGGCTCACCGCCTCCGGTGAACTCGCCGCACGGCGCGGAGCGCAACAGGTGAAATGGATGTGGTCGATGCTGGAGGAGCGGCTTTACGCGCCACTGCGCTCCGATCGCGCTGTCAAAGCCGCGTTGCCGAAAATTGAAACCGATGTTGCCGCCGGGCGGCTGGCGCCAGCCGCCGCGGTCGAGAAGATCGCCGGGATGCTCAAGCTTTAAGATGCCGGACCGAATACCATGCTTGTGCTGATCACCGGCTTTGGCCCGTTTCCCGGCGCACCGCTCAATCCGAGCGCGATGCTGGCCAAAGCGCTGGCGCGACGGCGGCGGCCAGCCTTCGCCGCACTCGACCGCACCGTCCATGTGTTTGCCACGCGCTACAGTTCCGTCGATCGCGAGCTACCAAAGCTGATGGCGCAAAAGCCCGACATCGTATTGCTGTTCGGTGTCGCTGGACGCCGCCGCGAGCTATGTGTCGAGACCCAAGCGCGCAATGCGATGTCGCTGCTGTTTCCGGACGCGAGCCGACACCGTCCGCAACAAGGCATCATCAAAAAAGGCGCGCCGGCGGTGTTGAAAGGCAATGCACCTTTTCCAACACTCCTCAGCGCGGCGAAAACCCGGCTTGCGGCATCACGCCTGTCACGCGATGCCGGACGCTACTTGTGCAACTACGTTTTTTGGCGAGCGCTGGAATATGCCCGAGACGGCGGCCCTCTGATTCAGTTCGTCCATATTCCGCATGGTCAGCAGTAAACCGCGCCGGAAAAAGCCTGGAAGACGGCGGCCACCTTCGCTCGCAGAACTTCTTAACGGTGCGGAAGCGCTGCTGATCGCACTGATGGCCGCAAGCCGCCATTAATGGTGAGCGCGCGATCACGGCACGTGAAGTATTTATCCAGACACCTATATAAGCCCGCGTAAGTATTTCAGCAGACTCGCGGTTGGCCGAGAATTTGCAAGACCGGCAACGTAACCTGAGGTGTTTTAATGAAACTTTCTCGCCGCCAAGCTCTCCAGATTGGAACGAGCGCTTTCATTTTGTCCGCGACGCAGTACGCTTATTCCGCCGAGGCCTTCCCGACCCACCCCGTTCGGGTGATCGTACCCTTCGGGGCGGGCGGCCCTGTTGACGTTCTCGGCCGTCTGATCGCGCAGAAATTCTCCGAGCATTTCGGCCAGCAGTTTTTTGTTGAAAATCTCGGCGGCGCCGGCGGCAATATCGGCACAGAGAAGGCGGCGAAGGCCGGTGGCGACGGTTATACCATCCTCATCACCGCCAATAATCACGTGATCAATCCGGCGCTTTACGAAACCGTGCATTACGATCCGGTCAAGGACTTCGTACCGGTATCGCTGGCGGTAGGATTTCCGACCGCGCTCTCGGTCAACAAATCGGTTGCGGCGAAGGACGTCAAAGAACTGGTTGCGCTCATTCGCTCCACGCCCGGCAAATTCAGCTTCGCCTCCGCAGGCGTAGGCACGCCTTCTCATTTGCTGGGCGAACAGTTCAAGCAAAAGCTCAACCTCGACATTGTGCACGTGCCCTACAACGGTAGCGGTCCCGCGACCGAAGCCGTGCTCGCCGGCGATACGCAGGTCTGCTTTCGCCTCACTGACGGCAGCGGCGCCGCTCGCGAAAGCCGGATCCTTGGGCGTACTCGCAACGATGAGCAAAGCCCGATCCGCGGCACTGCCCGACGTGCCGACAATCGCCGAAGCCGGTTTCCCGGGCCTCGAGGGTCAAGGCTGGGTCGGCATTTTCGTCCCGGCGGGAACGCCACAGGACATCATCGTTCAGCTCAGCGAACAAACCCGAGCCCTTCTTGCCGAGCCGGACGTCGCGCAGCGGATGGCAGCGCTGGGCTTCGCCTCGGTTGGCTCGACACCGGACGAATTCGCCAAACAGCTTGCCACTGAAAGCCAAACCTGGGCGACCGTTATCAGCGCCGCAAATCTCAAGAAGCTGTAAGAGGTCAATCGCCCGGAGGCGCAACAATCGTTTCGCTTTGGCCGGCACGATCGAGCGACTGGCGAACGAAGCCGGAGGCTTTCATTTCCTCTACAAAGCCACGGAGATATTGCAAGCCGGCGTCGTGACCGAGCGGCACGCCCATCGCTTCCCGTATCTCATGAAAATGGCCGTCCATGACGCGGTAACCCGGATGGGTTTTGGTGAACGAAACGAGCTGCTCCTTTACACCCGCCGCCACATCGATCTTGTCGGCGACATAACCTTCCAGCGATTGCGGCGGATTGGGGTAACGCACCAAGGTGGCGTGCTGAAGCGCGTGAGTCAGGAACAGATCGTAAGCAGAACCGCGCGGCACCGCGATGCGGATGCCGGGCCGATCGACGTCGCCGATCGTTTTCAGCGGCGAATCCGACGTCACCATGTAGGTGCTCTCGATGACGACATAAGGTGCGGTGAAGCCGATGACTTCGGCGCGACGCGCTTCGATCGCAACGAAAGCAACATCCCAAGCGCCAGACTTCGCGGTATCCGTCACCTTGCCCGCGGCGTCGTACTCAACAAGATCGGCGGGCACGCCAAGCCGGCGGGCAAGCTCGCGCGCCAAGTCGACAGTAATGCCAGAGATTGCGCCGGCTGCATCCTTTTGCACCAGGACGACGTTGCCGGCATTGATCGCGGCATGCAAACGTCCCGCAGGCGCCAGATCTTTGATGACATCTGGCGACGCTGCCTGTTGCACCTGTGCTGCTGCGACGGTAACGGCGAAACAAATAAGGCCCGCTGGGAAAATTCTCATTATCGTCATCGCGGCCTCTCTGGACTTTGCCCGATCATGCCGGCAACCCGCAACGTGCCGACTTCAAAATTATTCCAGTTTCGCAAGGTCGGATGGATCAACGGCTCAAGCGCCGTCCTCTCGAAATCCGATAGCGGCAGAAACTGCGCGATCAGCGCAGCCATGATCGCCTGCGCAGCCCGGCCCGCACCATCGTCGCACTTGATGGCAATGCCAATTCCTTGTTCCGGCAGCGCGCCGCAATAGACGCCCTCGGCGCCGGTCTTGACGAAAGCCCGTGCACCGAAAAGCTCCATGACCTCGGTGCAGAAACGACCGGTTCCCGCGACGTACCAGGGCTTCTGCGCACAAGCGCGGCGTAGCCGCGCGGCGGCACGAGCGCGCTCTGGCGAAAGCCCTTGATCGGTCGCGAATTTGGCGAAGGCGTAGGCGAGGTTTTGCAATGGAATAGCCCAGGTCGGCACTGAACAGCCATCGATGCCGCGGCGGTCATCGCTTAGCGTAGCGCCGGTCAGATCCTCCAACACCGCGCGCACCTGCCGCTGCACCGGATGTTCCGGTTTCCAATAGCCTGCAGGATCGACCCCCAGCGCACAGGCGGCGCACAGAAATCCCGCATGCTTGCCGGAGCAGTTATTATGCAGCGCTGAAGGCTGACCGACCCGCGCCAGTTCGACGGTCGCTATTTCAGAGGCTGGCCAATGCGTTCCGCAGGCAAGAGCAGAGCGTATCGAGGCCCGCCTTTGCTAATATCTTTGCCACCGCCGCGACATGACCGGGCTCACCGCTATGCGACGAACAGGCCAAAGCGAGTTCTTCGTCGCCAAATCCAAAAAGATCGGCACCGCCAGTTTCCATCAGTACCAAAGCCTGCAGCGCCTTGACCGCGGAGCGCGGAAAAACCGGCGCGCCAACATCGCCGAGCGCCAGAACCAGGCGGCCGTCAGCGTCGACGACTGCAACAGCGCCGCGATGCCGGCTTTCGACCTGCGCTCCTCGAATGACTTCGACCAGAACCGGATCGTCCATCTTCAGCCTTCGGACAACATTGCCCAAGCCTAACAGGGCTGTAACATGTCTATCATCATGTGCCGACTCACCATCGTGCTTCCGGTGCTCAATGAAGCCGCGATCATCGTCGGCGCACTGAAGGCGCTCGCGCCGCTACGCGCGCGCGGTGCGGAAATCATTGTCGCCGACGGCGGCAGTACGGACGGCACGCCAAACCTTGGCAACGCCATTTGCCGACCGCGTCATCGCTGTACCACCCGGACGCGGCGCACCCCTCAACTGCCGGCGCGGCGCTCGGCACCGGAGATGCCCTGCTCTTTCTCCATGCCGATACAATTCTGCCTGACGACGCCGACCTGCTGATCGCGGCGGCGCTGGCACGTCGTGCCTGGGGCCGCTTCGATCTGCGCATTGCTGGACGGCATCCGTTCCTCGCCGTCGTCGCCCGCATGATCAATTGGCGATCGCGCATGACCGGGATCGCTACCGGCGATCAGGCGATTTTCGTCACGCGCGAGGCGTTCGCGGCGGTCGGCGGCTTCCCCGATCTGCCGCTGATGGAAGACATCGCAATCAGCCATCGGCTCAAGCGCCTGTGCCGGCCGTTCTGCATCGCCGTGCCCGCGGTCACGTCCGGCCGGCGTTGGGAGCAGAACGGCATTGTCCGCACCATCCTGCTGATGTGGCGACTGCGGCTCGCCTACTACCTCGGCGTCGAGCCCGCGCGGTTGGCGCGGTGGTACGGCTGCGTCACCTCACCCGCGCAGGGCAGCGCCGGGCCATAGCTTCGGCGCGGTGCGCACATATTGCGGCGGCCGCGCCACCTCGGCATCCGAGAGTCTGCGCCGCGTGCCAGGCCCAATGCGGGTCGTCGAGGAAAGCTCGCGCCATCGCCACCATGTCGGCTTTGCCGCTGGCGACGATCTCCTCGGCCTGTTTGGCGCCGGCGATCATGCCGACCGCACGGGTCGCGATGCCGACCTCTTTGCGAACGCGCGCGGCAATCGGCACGTTGAAGCCCGGCCTCGCCCGGCCAGCGGCTGTCCGGCGTGATATTCGCCGAGGACACGTCGACGTAATCCAGGCCCGCGGCTTTCAGCGCCTTGGCCGTCGCAACGCCATCGTCCGCGGTAAGACCGCCTTCCACCCAGTCGGTGCCGGTGATGCGAGCTCCAAGCGGCACCTCGCGCGGCACCACGGCGCGAACCGAACGCACGACCTCGAGCGGGAATTTCATCCGGCCTTCGAACGAGCCGCCGTAGGCATCGTTGCGCTTGTTCGACAGCGGCGAAACAAAACTGTGCAGCAGGTAACCGTGGGCGAAGTGCAGTTCGATGGCGTCGAAGCCGGCGCGCAGCGAGCGCTTGGCTGCGTCGGTGAACGCCGCCGTCACCTTCGCCATATCATCTTCATTCATCGCGCTCGGCGTGTGCCATCCCGGCCCGAACGGGATCGCTGACGGGCCGATCGTCTGCCAGGCATCCTCAGCCGGACTAAGCGCCTTGGCGCCTTCCCAAGGCCGCTGCGACGACGCCTTGCGGCCGGCATGCGCGAGCTGGATCGCGATCTTTGCCGAGCCGATGTGATGGCAGTGATAAACGATGCGCTCCAGCGCCGCCTCGCAGGCATCGGAATAGAGCCCAAGGCAGCCATGGGTAATGCGGCCGCGGCGCTCGACGTGGGTGGCTTCGATAACCAGCATCCCGGCGCCGGAATTCGACAGCATGCCAAGGTGGGTCATGTGCCAGTCGTTACCGACGCCGTCGTCGGCGCTGTATTGGCACATCGGCGCAACGACGACGCGGTTTGGCAGTTCGAGACCGGCGAGCCGGATCGGCGAAAACAAGGCACTCGTCATGGCTGATCACGCTTGAGGTTTGAGGGCCGCGGGCGGGGAGCAAGCCTATGGATAAGCGCCGAACGGCGCTGCAAAATCGATGCCTTAGTGCAGCGCGGTAAGTCAAGTCGTGGGAGAGACCGACTGCGGCCGAGGCACACCTAGCGCCGAACGCGCCTACTCGGCGGCCTGCTGATGACCTTCCGGCACGAGGCCCGCGTTGACCGCCCATTGCTCGCACAGCGCATAGGCTTTGCGGATTTCGAGTTCAAACTGCGGATGCGTGTAGTAGTGCTTCCAGCGGCCGGTCTCAGACAATTCTATGAAGTGAGCGTACCGACGCTCCGCCAGTGCGAGCCATTTGCGCGCAACATCTTGTAGCGGAAAGTTTTGCCGGTCCGACATGAGACAGCCAGAAGCGCCCGTAAAATCGACGCTTCGGCCTGTCTATTTTGTTGTTTGATTCGAGCAAACAAATAGATTTGGCTTTTATTTGGACGTTTTTATTGACTTTTAGCTTGTGGACAAGGTTTTACGCCTTTGATTCGTCGTTAACCTTTCACCGCAATGACACCCTCGATCTCGACTGAGATTTGATTCGGCAACATCACATTGCCGACGGCCGAGCGGGCATGGCGGCCGGCCTCGCCGAACACTTCAACAAAAAGATCGGAGCAGCCGTTGATCACTTTCGGCGAGTCGTTGAAGTCCGGCGTCGCGTTCACCATGCCCAGAAGCTTGACGACGTAAGTCGACACGGTCGAGCGAGCCAAGCGCATCACGCGTCGCCGCCAACAGGCCGAGGCCAACGATCCGCGCGCGGCGGTAGCCTTCTTCAATGCTGATCCCTCCCCCGACCTTTCCGGTGAGCTGCTTGCCGTTCTCATCACGCGGGCCCTGCCCTGAGAGATAGAGCACGTTTCCGGCCAGCCGGTACGGCAGGTAATTGGCGACCGGCTTCGGTATCGACGGCAGCACAATGCCGAGTTCCTTCAAACGCGCTTCCGCACTCATGTGAGTTTTCCTTTCAATACAGACTATCGAGGCTTAGAGCTTGATGCGCAAAACGTGCGCCAGTTCGCCGACAATACCGCGGCGGAACAGAAGGACGCAGGCGACGAAGATGACGCCCTGAATGACCAGGACCCATTGGCCGAAGGCGGAGAAATAATTTTCCATCGCCACGATGAGGAAAGCCCCGGTCACCGGCCCGAATACCGTGCCCAGCCCCCCGACGAGCGTCATCAGCACCACCTCGCCCGACATATTCCAGTGCACGTCCGTTAGGGACGCGAGCTGGAACACCAGCGCCTTGAGCGATCCGGCCAGCCCCGCAAGCGCTGCGGACAGGATGAAAGCGACGAGCTTGTAGCGGTCGGTCTTGTAGCCCAGCGAGATCGTGCGCTGCTCGTTCTCGCGGATGGCCTTGAGCACCTCGCCGAACGGCGAGTTGATGATGCGATAGATCAGCAGGAAGGCCGCCAAAACCACCACGACTATAAAGACATACATCGTCATGTCGTCGGCGAGATTGAACACGCCGAACAGCCGGCCGCGCGGCACCGCCTGGATGCCGTCTTCGCCTCCGGTCATCTTCACGCGCAAAGCGACCAGATACATCATCTGCGCCAGCGCCAATGTGATCATGGCGAAGTAAATGCCCTGGCGGCGGATGGCTACGCTTCCGGCAATCGCACCGAGGACTGCGGCAACGCCGGTGCCGAGCAGCACCGCGAATTCAGGATGCCACCCCCACGACTTGGCCGCATAAGCCGAGAAGTAACTCGCCCAGCCGAAATAGAGCGCGTGACCGAACGACACCAGGCCGACATAGCCGATCAGGAGATTGAAGGCGCACGCGAACAGCGCAAAGCAAAGCACTTCCATCAGAAAGACCGGATAGACGATGAACGGCGCGATCGCAAAGAATGCCAGCATCACCGCGAAAGCAACGGCAAAGGTCCACGCCGTCTCGCGGCGCGGCAGCAAAGCTTGCGGATCGGCAAGGTTTTCCGTCATGCGCGCCGTCCGAAAAGACCGGCCGGCCGCACCAGCAGCACGATGACCATGATGGCGAAGATCACGGTGTTGGAGGCTTCCGGAAAAAACACCTTGGTCAGGCCTTCGACGATGCCGAGAACAAAGCCCGTGATAATGGCGCCCATGATCGACCCCATGCCGCCGATCACCACGACCGCAAACACCACGATGATGAGATCAGACCCCATCTGCGGCGAAACATTGTAGATCGGAGCCGCCATGACGCCGGCCAGCGCCGCAAGCCCAACGCCGAAACCGTAAGTCAGCGTGATCATGCGCGGCACATTGATGCCGAAAGCCCGCACCATGGTCGGATTTTCCGTCGCCGCGCGGAGATACGAGCCGAGCCGCGTGCGCTCGATGCCGTACCAGGTGGCAAAGCAGACCACGACCGAGAACGCGACGACCCAGGCGCGATAGTTTGGCAGGAACATGAAGCCGAGATTGCGGCCGCCCTGCAGCGATTCCGGCACCGCATAGGGCTGACCGGACGAGCCATAGGTATTGCGGAACAATCCCTCGATGATCAGCGCCAGACCGAAGGTCAGAATCAAACCGTAGAGATGATCGAGATTGCGCAGGTGTTGCAGGAACAATCGCTCGATCACCACGCCAAGCGCGCCGATCACGATCGGCGCTATGACCAGCGCCTCCCAATAACCGATGCCGAGATATTGCAGCAGCAGGTAGGCCGTGAACGCGCCCATCATATAGAGCGCGCCGTGGGCGAAGTTGATGATGTTGAGCATGCCGAAGATCACGGCGAGCCCCAGACTCAACAGCGCGTAGAACGAACCGTTGATGAGCCCGAGCAAGAGTTGCCCGAACAGCGCCTGGGACGGAACACCGAAGATCTGGAACATCAAACTCTATCGCCAAAAAACTTCTCCCCGCAGATGCGGGGAGAGGCCACAAGGATCAGTTGGTAACAAACGGACAGCCGCCGTCTTTGAGCGGACGGAATGCTTCCTCCGCCGGAATGGTGCTGCGCAGTTTGTAGACGTCACCCGGATATTTCGATTCCTCAGGAGTTTTCACCTCGAACAGATAAGTCGCGTGAATCTTGCGGCCGTCAGCGCGGACATAGCCCTTGCCGAACAACGGATCCTCGGTCGGAATTTTCTTCATCTCGCCGACGACGGCCTTTCCGTCATCTTTGGACTTCAGCGCGGCGACGGCCTTGAGATAGTGCAAGGTCGCGGCGTAATCGCCTGCCTGATTCATGCTTGGGAATTTGCCGGGCATCTCGGCCTGCCAGCGTTTTGTCCAGGCACGGGTGTTATCGTTCATGTCCCAATAGAATGTCTCGGTAAGAACGAGGCCCTGCGCAATCTTCAGACCGAGCGCCTGCACATCGCCGATGTAGAACAGCAACGCCGCGAAGTGCTGGCCGCCCGCCGTGATGCCAAACTCCGAGCCTTGCTTGATCGCGTTAATGGTATCGCCGCCGGCATTGGCAAGACCGATGATCTTGGCTTTCGAGGCTTGGGCTTGCAGCAGGAACGAGGAGAAATCCTGGTTGTTGAGCGGATGCGCGACCTCGCCGAGCACCTTGCCGCCGTTGGCGGCGACGACCGCCGCCGTGTCACGCTCCAGCGCATGGCCAAAGGCGTAGTCGGCAGTCAGAAAGAACCAGGTATCGCCGCCGGTTTTCACGATGGACTTGCCAGTCGCGTTAGCCAGCATCCAGGTGTCGTAGGTCCAATGCACCGTATCCGGCGAGCACTTCGGGCCGGTCAAATCCGAGATCGCAGCCCCGGACACGATGAACACCTTGTTCTTCTCACGCGCGACTTCGTTGACCGCGAGCGCCACGCTCGATGTCGGCACGTCAATGATCATATCAACGCCGGAGTCGTACCATTGCCGGGCGATGGAAGCGCCGATGTCCGGCTTGTTCTGGTGATCGGCGTTGATGACCTCGACATTCATGCCGTGGGCGGCCGGATCGAAGTCCTTCACCGCCATCTTGGCAGCGACGACAGAGCCCTGACCGTTGTCATCGGCATAGAGGCTCGACATGTCGGTCAGTACGCCGATCTTGACGTTGAGCTGAGCCTGCGCCGTGCCGGCGAAACACGCCAGCACGGCACCCGCAAGTGCCAGTTTACCTGCAAGCTTCATTTGCCAATCCTCCCTGTTTCGAGCCTTTGGCCCTTTTATCGTTGCGCTCAGTTGGTGATCATCGGGCAGTTGTCATCCTTGATCGGCCGGAAGGCTTCTTCCGCCGGGATGGTGGCGCGCAACGCATAATAATCTCCGGGATATTTGGACTCCTCAGGCTTTTTCACCTCGAACAGATAGGCCGGATGAATCTTACGCCCGTCGGCGCGGACCGAGCCCTTGCCGAAAAGCGGATCGTCGGTCGGCATCTCTTTCATCTTGGTGACAACAGCCTTGCCATCTGAACTGCTTTTGAGCGCGGCAACCGCCTTGAGGTAATGCAAGGTCGCAGAGTAGACGCCGGCCTGCACCATTGTTGGAAACTTGCCGGGTATTTGCGCCTGCCAGCGCTTGGTCCATGCGCGATTGGCGTCATTCATGTCCCAATACCAGGTCGCCGTGAGGACAAGGCCTTGAGCGGTCTTCAGACCGAGCGAATTTACGTCGCTGATGAAGACCAAAAGCCCGGCGAAATGCTGACCTCCGGCGGTGATGCCGAACTCGGCTCCCTGCTTGATGGAATTGATGGTGTCGCCGCCAGCATTGGCAAGACCGATGATCTTGGCTTTCGAAGCCTGCGCCTGGAGCAGATACGAGGAGAAGTCCTGGGTGTTGAGCGGCACATTCACGCTGCCAAGCACTTTGCCGCCGTTCGCCTGAACGACGGCCGTGGTGTCGCGCTCCAGCGCGTGCCCGAATGCGTAGTCTGCTGTGACAAAGAACCAGGTATCGCCACCGGTTTTGACCAGCGCCTTGCCGGTGCCGTTGGCCAGCATCCAGGTGTCATAGGTCCAGTGAACTGTGTCAGGCGAGCATTTTGCTCCGGTGAGATCGGAGCTTGCAGGACCGGAAAGCAGAAGCGCCTTGTTCTTCTCGCGCGCGACTTCGTTGACGGCGAGCGCCACGCCGGAATTGGGCACGTCGACGATCATGTCGACACCGGAGTCGATACCATTGCCTCGCCAGGTTGGCCCCGACGTCCGGCTTGTTCAGCATGTCTCCGGTGACCATCTCGACATTCATCCCGTGCGCCGCCGGATTGAAGTCTTCGATTGCCAATTTCGCGGCAGCGACGGATCCGGGGCCGCCAAGATCGGCGTAAAGCCCGGACATGTCGCTCATCACGCCGATCTTGACGTTGACGGATTGTGCGTGGGCGGCGGTCCCGACAAGCGCGACGAGCGCGAATGCCAAACTCCCTGCGAGTTTCATTTTTATCTCCCTTTTGTAATTTGATTATCCGTCAGCCTATCAAACTCCGAGATACTCGTGCAGTTTTCCCATATTGGCCTTTAGTTCAGGGGTCGAAAAATGATCGACGATCCGGCCGTGCTCCATGACGTAGTAACGGTCGGCAACGGTGGCAGCGAAATTGAAATTTTGCTCGACCAGCAGAATGGTGAAACCCTGTGACTTCAGCGTGCCGATGGTCTTCCCGATTTGCTGAATGATGACGGGCGCCAATCCCTCGGTCGGCTCGTCGAGTAATAACAGCCGCGCGCCGGTGCGCAGGATCCGGGCGATGGCCAGCATCTGCTGCTCACCGCCGGAGAGTTTCGTGCCTTGGCTTTTGAGCCGTTCCCGCAGATTAGGGAACAGCGCAAATATCCGATCGAGATCGAGCCCGCCGGGACGCACTTGCGGCGGCAGCAGCAGGTTTTCCTTCACATCGAGGCTGGAAAAGATCGCGCGCTCCTCGGGGCAAAAGGCGATCCCGGCACGCGCGATTGCATCGGAAGAAAATTTGATGAGTTCCCGATCCTCGAGCCGCACCGAGCCGGCGCGTTTGTCGACGATCCCCATGATCGCCTTAAGCGTCGTCGTCTTGCCGACCCCGTTGCGGCCGAGCAGCGTTACGACCTCGCCCGGTTGCACATCGAGAGTGACGCCGTGAAGGATGTGCAACTCGCCATACCACGCTTCGAGATTATTAATGGCGAGCATCGGACGTGTTTCAGGCATGCCCCGTCCCAAGGTAAGCTTCGCGCACCGCGGGATTTTCCGACACCGTCTTGTAGTCACCCTCCGCGAGCACTTGGCCGCGCGTCAGCACGGTAATGCGATTGCACAGATTGGCGACGACGCTGAGATTGTGCTCGACCATCAGCACGGTCCGCTTCTCCGCAAGCGACTTGATCAGCGCGCTGATGCGGGCGATGTCCTCGTGCCCCATCCCGGCCATCGGCTCGTCCAGCAGCAGCATCTCTGGATCGAGCGCCAGCGTCGTTGCGATTTCCAGAACGCGCTTGCGGCCGTACGGCAATTCGACGGCCAGCACGTTGGCAAAAGGCGCCAGCCCTACATCGTTAATCAGCGTCATGGCACGATTATCGAGTTCGCGGAGCACGCGCTTTGAGCGCCAGAAATCGAACGAGCCGCCGCGTTTGCGTTGCAAGGCGATACGAACATTCTCGAGAACGGTGAGATGCGGAAACACCGCGGATATCTGAAACGAGCGCACCAGTCCAAGCCGCGCAACGTCTGCCGGCTGTAGCGTCGTGACATCGCGGCCATCGAACATGATGCGGCCGCGTGTCGGGCTCAGGAATTTGCTGAGCAGGTTGAAAACGGTGGTCTTGCCGGCGCCGTTCGGGCCGATCAGTGCATGAATGCCGCCGCGCGCGACGCGCAGATTGACCGAGCGCACCGCAACAAAACCGGCAAACTCCTTGGTCAGATTTTCTGTCTCAAGGACAGTTTCAGCACTCACAACGTTCCCCCAAACGCATGCCATTCTCCGCATGTTTCAGTGGGGGCGTAAAGGGAAAACGGCTAACGCGCGACATCACGGCCGCACTTCGGCCTACCTGATCTGGAGGGCACGGCCACAAATGAAGACCCGCCCGGTGGGGACGAGTCCGGGCGGGTCTGGAATATCGGCTCCAGCGTCGGGGGATGCGGGCCGATGACGGCGTCAAATGGTCCGTCGCTTGTTAGTCAGCCGCCGTACCAAAATGGTTCAAAGCATCGACGTTTGTTTTTGCCCGCAGTCGCAGCAGCCACAGGTTGTGTTACGGTGTAATACTACCGACTATTGTGACTGGTCGGTGGGTTCAATCGGCTCCGCAGACGCAACGACCCGCTCATGCCGCATCCGCGAGACGACACGGACAAACTCTTCTCTGGCGAGCTTCGTCATTCCCAGCCGTACGCGATAAAATCCACCGGGCCGCGGACCGTCGACCAGCGTAGCCTGGTAATTCTCCAGGAACTGCGTGATTTCGCCCGCATTGGCTTCATGCGCGAAACGAACCATCGCGTAGGTGCCATGACTATGAGCAGCGTCGGCCGCAAGATTTTGCGCGACCGGCGATTTGGTCAACACACTCACCAGCACGGACGCCTGAACCGCGATTGCCAGGCAGGCAACAGCCGCTCCGAGCGCCAATGTGCGGGGCGAGAAACTGGCGATGAAATTTGCGAACCGTCCGGCGATGACACGCGGCGAAGCCCGCTTGCGCGCCGCCAGCGCCTCGTCATCGATTGCCGCCATCAACCGGTCCATGGCACGCGCCGTTGGCACGCCAAGCGATTCATTGAGCGAAATGGTTTCGGCAAGTTCTTCGCGCGCGCACTCGGCGTGCCGTGCGAGATTGGGATCGCTCCGCAGCGCTTCCTCGACCCGTTGCCGATCGCGGCGACTGAGCGTGCCCGCGGCGTACCACGGCAGCAGCGCTTCGATCTCGGTAGGTTCGATATTTTGTTCACTTGTCATTACGGCCACCCTCGATCAATTCCCGCCGCCTTGCACAATTCCCCGAGTTTCTTGCGTGCATAGAACATGCGAGTTTTGACCGTGTTTTCCGGAATGCCGACGATCCTGGCTACCTCTTCCACGGATTTCTCGTGGTAGTAGACCAAGTCGATGACCTCCCGATGCTCGGGCGACAATGCAGTCAGGCACTGTCGCAGTTTTTCCCCTTTATCCCGCTTCTCGGTTGCAACTCCTGGATCGTCCGAAGGCTCCTCGATCGCCTCCGCCATTTCGTCGTCGAGGCCCTCCTCCCGCCGCTTGCGAAGCATCGAGAGAGCCTTGAAGCGCGCGATTGCGATCAACCATGTCGAAACCGCGCTCCTGCCTTCGAAACGGCCAGCCTGACGCCAGACGTCCAGAAATACTTCACTGATCACGTCCTCCGCCGCCATCTCGTCACGCATGAGGCGAAGAACGAAGCGAAAAACCCGCACATGATGCCGGGCAAACAGCACCTGCATCGCGAGCCTGTCGCCGCGCGCGATACGGCCTATCAGCATTTCGTCTGACGGTGCCTGCATCGCTCTAGGTCAGCTCACACACTTGGTCGCGCGCTCGGGTTGTAAGGTTCAAATGGACGTGATGCCCCGGCCGGGTGACCGGAGGAACCGCGATGGTTTTCGGAGAAAATTGTTTATTTTCAGTATCTTGTAAATTCCCATCGGCAGCCGCGCGGTGGCAGCATGCCGTACCATTGCCCAAATTGCGCGGAAGGCGGCCCAGAGGCAAGCGCACTCGGGCGCGCGCTATCGCCGCGCCGCTGGCATGGCTGAATCGAGGGGCTTTTCCTCGATCACAAGCATCGCGATGAAGGCAACCGCCATCGTGCAAGCGACGCCGATGAACACGTGCGTGAAAATAGCCACCGAAGCACCATCCAGTGCCCTGGATAGTGTTCCGGCGGGCGCGCCAGCCGACACATTGGCAAGCACCACGGCGCCGAACACGGCTACGAAAATTGTGCTCATCAGCGTGCGCACGAAATTCATGGTGCCTATGGCGGAACCAAGGTGGTGCATCGCGACCGTATTCTGCAGCATGACCTGGGTCAGGGGTGCTGTCGGGCCCCAGCCGATCCCGATCAGGAACAGGATGATCTGAAGGCGCAACGGAGTGATCCCTTCGGCGAAATAAGCCAGCGCGAGTATCGAAACGATGGACAGAATCTGGAGGGCGTTCGGCAACAGCTTGTAACGTTTCACATGCCCGATGAGCGGGCTTGAGAGCCCTGCCGTGGCATTGAGCGTAACCATAAGTATCATCACGCTCGCGCCGGACGCCGTGGCTGACCAGCCGAGTGCGCTTTGCAGATACATCGGCAAGAAAATGTTCAAACAAAAAATTGCTCCCCAGCCGAATGAATGCCCGATCATCGCCAGCCGGGCGCTCGGATCAGCCAGAACTGCGATCGGAATAAGCGGCTCTTTCGCGGTCAGCAATCGCGCCACGAAGCCACCACCGATCACGAGCGTACAGGCCAGCAGCGCAATAACCGGAGACGAGAACCACGGATAGCGGACACCGCCAAGATTAAGCGCCAGCATGAAAGACGAACTCGATGCGATAATGAGCAGCGCGCCAAAGAAATCGAGTTGATGCGGACGGTCGTATCGCGGCAAGCGCCGCAAAATTGTCAGCGTCAAAACCACGGCGAAGATGCTGAGCGGGAAACTCCACAAAAAGATCATCCACCAGACCAGGTGGTCGCAGATCCAGCCGCCGAGCAGAGGCCCGCAACCACCGGCGGTGGTGAACGCCAGTGAGAAGAAGATGTAATATTTCGCACGATCCTTGGGTGATGCGATGTCGCCAAGAATCATTTGGGCAATGGCGGTCAGACCGCCTCCGCCGCAACCCTGCACCAGCCGGCCGAAGATCAGCATCAGCATCGTTCCCGACGTGGCGGAGACGACGCAGCCACACATGTAGACGCCAAGCGCAATCAGCAGCGCAGCGCGCCGACCATGGATGTCAGCGAATTTTCCGTAGAGCGGAGTGAGCGCGGTCGCGGCAATCAGGTAAGCGGTGACCAGCCACGGCAAATTGTGCACGTCATTAAGCGCACGCCCGATCGTCGGCAGCGCCGTCGCCATGATCGATTGATCGACGGAGCCGAGGAATACCGGCACCATCATGCTGATGGCGATTGTACGCTTTTCGCTGTGAGTGAGCGGTGCGCGTTCGGAAATCGGCGCTGCAGACGCACCTGCTTGCGGCGGCAAGCCCTCACTAACCTTGGCGTCCATCAAGCCTCCCGGCGGAGCTTGACCGTCAATACCGGCAAACGGGCCTCAAGTCATTGAAAGCTTGGCGCATAGCAGGATTGCCCGCGCCAAGCTTCGTTGATGCTTCGTTGTGCAGCGCACTTAGCGTTTGCCGACTTTCAATTTCAACAACGCGTCGGCATTGCCATGGCAGAGCTTTTCCATATCTGCCGGCGCCAGCCATATTTTGTTGAGGAACTCGCGACCATTCATATGCGTCGAATAGGGATAGTCGATCGAGAACATGATGCGGTCGATACCGAAAGTCGTCAGCGCGACGTACAACGGCGGCTCATTAAAGATGCCACTCGTGGTGATCCAGACCTGATCGATAATGGTCTGCGGCACCGTGCGCTTGAGGTGCCCGATATCGCCGGAGAACACCTGGCTGGCGCGATCGAGCATCATCGGCAGCATCTCGCCCATGTGGCCGATGATCAGCTTGAGCTTGCGATGCTTATCGAGCGTCCCGGCAACCACCATGCGCATCACGTGGACGGCGACCTCGGAATGCCAGCCCCAGCCGGCGGTCTCGAGCACACGGCCAGCGCCTTCCGGCAAACCGGAGAAGTAGGCCTCGCGGACCGCGGCCGGCGGGATGTGCGGATGAATGTAGATCGGGACGTCGAGCTCGACGGCCGCCGCCAAGATCGGATCGTAGCTTGGATGATCGAGGAAACGGCCGTCAGTGGTGCCGTTGACCATCGCACCGACAAAGCCATGCTCTTTGACCGTGCGATGCAATTCCTTGGCTGCATCATCCGGGCTCAACATCGGTAATGAGGCAAAGCCGGCGAAACGATCAGGGTATTTCGCGCAGGCGGCCCCGAGATGATCGTTGATCTGACGCGCCATCGCGACGCCATCTGGCCCCGGCACCAGATCGGGTCCAGGCCCGCTGTTCGAGAGCACCTCGACGTCAATGCCCGCCTCATCCATCAGCTTCAAACGCTGCTCGCCGAGATCGGGCAACAACGCGAGCGGATTGGGGACGTCCGGACGCGGGGCTCTCGCCTTGTAGCCGCGTCGCGCCATGGTTTCCTTATCAACGCGGCCGGCCGCGGCCGGAACCGAAAAGTGTTCTTCAAGTATGACAGTACGCATGAGGCGTTTCTCTCCGTTCGCGCACGATTGGGAAACCAGTTTTTCCGGAAAGACCGTGCGCTATCAATAGGTGGGCGGCAGGTTGTTGCATCGTTATTGCCATCCAGCAAGCAGGTCGATACGGTCCGCGCAACCGGTAACGCGCCGCAAGCGCCTCAAACCGTCTGGATCATTTCACACGCTCGCACGGGTCAGCCGCGCAGCACCTTATTTGAAGGGACCATCATGAAGATCAGCGCGCGCAATCAGCTCAAGGGCAAGATCCTGGAAGTCAAGAAAGGCGCCACGACATCCCACGTCCGGGTCGAAATCGGACCGGGACAGATCGTTACGTCTTCGATCACCAATGAAGCCGTGGATGAGCTTGGGCTGAAAGCCGGCGGCGCCGCCACTGTCGTGATCAAAGCATCCGACGTGATGATCGCGATCGACTAATCGGCTACCCCCCTCAAAAGCGATGCTTCCGGCCCATTCCGTAGGGCATCGCCTTCATGCTGTAAAAAAACTGTCGGCAACCTCCTGCTAGCGTTCCGCGCCGATTGAACACCGTCGGGCGGGCGCGGGGCAAATGTACAGGCGTATGCTGCGTCGGGCGTGTGTTGCCGCTCTGGCATTTTTACCGGCGGAAGCGGGCCGGAGTTTTGCCGGTAGCAGCGAAGACCAGGCAGCGACGACGCTGCCCCTGCCGGACTATCTGCAGCAGCTTACGGATTGGGGTGGCGTTCGCGCCAAGCTCGAGCAATCCGGCCTGCGTTTTGTTTTTACCTACTACGGCGACGCCTTTGCCAATCCGGTCGGCGGGGTGTCCCGCGGCGAAGGCTACGACGGCCGCTTCGGCGCGATCATGGAGGCCGATCTTGAGAAACTGATCGGCTGGCGCGGGGCAGATTTCCACCTCAGCATCCAGCAAATCCACGGCACGCAATACAGCGTCAACAAGCTCGACAATCTCATGACGGTGAGCGGCGTCGAGGCAACCCCTTCGACTCGCCTGTTCAACCTCTGGCTCGCACAGGATTTCGGCGACGCAGTAAACGTACGCGTCGGTCAATTCACCGCCGCTCAGGAATTCACTGTCAGTGAGAACGCCGGCCTGTTCGTCAACTCAACATTCGGATGGCCTGCGCTCAGCGGCGTCGACCTGCCCAGCGGCGGCCCGAACTATCCGGAAGCAACACCGGGCATTCGGTTTCAGTACAGCCCCAATCGTCAGTTCACTTTCAAGGCCGCGATGTTTGACGGCAATCCGGCAGGCCCCGGCTCCGGCGATCCGATTGCGCGCGATCCCTTTGGGCTCGCATTCCGGGTTAACGACCCGCCATTCTTCATCGCGGAGATCTCCTATGCTTACGATCATGCGCATAACCATCACGCGCTCGAAAATGCGCATCAGGAAGATGCCTCCAAGCCCGGGGCCACGGCACCGCCATCCGACGATTTGCCGAACGACATAAAGATCGGAGCATGGATCAATACCGGCTCTTTTGCTGACCAGCGTTTCAATAGCAACGGCGGACTACTGGCAGCATCAGGTGTGCCACTGCAGCACCGACAGCGACTACGCCATCTATGGCATTGTCGATCACGAACTCTGGCACGATACCGGCAACATTGATCGCAGTCTGGACTCGTTTGTGCGCGTGATGGGCGCGCCAGCTGACCGCAATTTGATCGATCTTTATGTCGATGCCGGACTTTCCTTCAAAGGTCCGTTAAAGTCGCGGCCCGACGACACCATCGGAATCGGCTTCGCTATTGGCCGCATCTCGCCACAAGCGGCTGCCTATACGCGCGATCTCGCCTTCCTGACCGGGACACCGGCACCAGTTCCCGACTATGAAGCGGTGATTGAACTCACGTACCAGTGGATGCTGGCGAAAGACTGGTCCATCCAGCCCGATCTGCAATACGTCATTCATCCGGGTGGCAATATCGCCAATCCGCTGGCGCCAAGTAGCGCGATCGCAAACGCGCTCGTGTTTGGCGTGCAGACCAGCCTGAAATTCTAGAGTCGCCCGTCTCAGTGCTTCTTCAGCGTATTGGCGACCTTGTAGCTCGCTTGCGTATTCTTCTTGATGTCGTCGAGCGACACATCGGGCGCGAGCTCGATCAGGGTCAGTCCGCCATCGCCCGCGCGATCGACAGTGAAGACACCCAGATCGGTGATCACCATGTCAATGACGCCGGCGCCGGTCAGCGGCAGGTTGCAGCGATGCAGCAGCTTCGACTCGCCTTTGGCCGAATGCTCCATCACCACGACGACTTTCTTGACGCCGCCGACAAGATCCATGGCGCCGCCCATACCTTTGACGAGCTTGCCCGGGATCATCCAGTTGGCGATGTCGCCGTTCTCCGCCACCTGCATGGCGCCGAGGATGGCAATGTTGATGTGGCCGCCGCGGATCATGGCGAATGAATCCGCGGAATTGAAATAGCTGGTGGTCGGCAGTTCGGTCACCGTCTGCTTGCCGGCATTGATCAGATCGGGATCTTCATCACCCTCAAAAGGAAACGGCCCGGTGCCGAGCATGCCGTTCTCCGACTGCAACTGCACGCTCATCCCCTTGGGGATGTAGTTCGACACCAGGGTCGGAATGCCGATACCGAGATTGACGTAGAAGCCGTCCTGCAATTCCTGCGCGGCGCGTTCAGCCATTTGATCACGGGTCCAGGGCATGATCGTTCCTTTCAAGCTCGCTTGCGCACGGTGCGCTGCTCGATGTGTTTCGTCGCATCCGGCACATGGATGATACGCTGAACGAAAATTCCCGGCGTGATGATGTGATCCGGATCGATCTTTCCGGGCTCCACCAGCTTCTCGACTTCGGCGACGGTTATTTTGCCCGCAGTCGCCATTGGCGGATTAAAGTTTCGCGCCGTTTTGCGGTAGACGAGATTACCCTCGGTGTCGCCGAGCCAAGCGTGGACGATCGACAAGTCCGCCACCAGACCCCGCTCCATGACATAGCGCTCGCCATCGAACTCCTGGACAGGCTTGCCATCGGCAATCGTGGTGCCGACGCCGGTCTTGGTGAAGAAGCCAGGGATACCGGCGCCGCCGGCGCGGATACGCTCGGCCAGCGTGCCCTGTGGGTTGAACTCGATCTCGAGCTCGCCCGCGAGGTACTGGTTCATGAAGGTCTTGTTCTCGCCGACGTAGGACGAGACCATCTTCTTGATTTGCTTCGTGTCGAGCAGAAGGCCGAGCCCCTTTCCATCAGTCCCGCAATTATTGGAGACGACGGTCAGGTTTTTGACCCCGGACTCACGGATCGCGAAGATCAAGGTTTCGGGAATGCCGCACAGGCCGAAGCCGCCTGCCATGATGGTCATGCCATCCTTCAGCACCCCGGCCAACGCGGACTTTGCATCCGCATAGACCTTGTTCATGTCCGCTCCATTCTTCCCGGCTGTGTGAGTTCACGCATAACTGGACTGGCAAAAAGGTCAACCCGAAAGGGAAATCATTGCGCTTTCGGGCTGGTCGGCCAGCTGCTTAGCGGTGACGGCAGGTTGTCGTGCGGATAATACGTCCAGAACACGAAGGCCCCCGCGAACAGGATCGCGGTAATGATCGCCGCGGCGAATTTGTTGCGAAATGAGATCAGGCTGCCCAGCAGCGCCGCCACGAAAGCGAACAGGGACAAAATCCCGACGTACGGCCAATACACGGCGGAAAGATCAATCGGCATTTGCGCTCTCCATGACACCCCACTCAGCCCCGGCGCCACCATTGTATCCAAGCTTGGTCCGCCACGCGACCGCCCTATGCAATCGCCCCATGCAATCGCGTGGCACTCCCATACTTGGCGGCCCACCCATGCGGGCGATATAAGGCCGTCGCCTTGCCGCCAAAGTATTGGTCCGGTACCTCACCCGCATGACAAATCTGCTGATCCTTCTGACGCTGACGCCAGAGCTGAACAATCAGTACCGCGACCGCCTCAAGGCGAAATTCCCGGAATTGAATGTCGATCTGGTGGATCATCATTCCAAGGTCGGACCCTATATCGCGGACGCGGATATCCTGCTGACCTTCGCGCCGCGCCTGTCGGACGACGTACTGCGCGCCGGTACCAATCTGAAATGGGTTCAGGCGCTCGGCACCGGCGTCGACAACCTGATCGACCGGCCGGTGCTGCGCAAAGACGTTATCGTCACCAACGTCCACGGCATCCACGGCCCGCCGGTGTCCGAAGCGGCTATCGGCTCGATGCTGGCGCTGGCGCGAAATATTCCTCGTGCAGTGCGGGCGCAGGACAAGCGCGAGTGGGCGCGCTTTCCGGCACAACTTCTGCACAACAAGACTGTCGGCATTTTCGGCATTGGCGCCATCGCCGAAGAGCTGGCGCCCAAGTGCAAGGCGTTCGGCATGCGCGTGGTTGGCGTGAGTTCGTCACCGCGTGACGTTGCCGGATTCGATCAGATGTACTCGAGCGCCGATCTCGCCAAAGCGGCCGGCGAGCTCGATTTCCTGGTGCTGCTGACACCGCTAACGGACAAGACCCGCAACAGCGTCGATGCGAAAGTGTTTGCGGCGATGAAACCGAAAAGCTTTCTGGTCAATCTCGCACGCGGCGGCGTGGTCGATGAAGCGGCTCTGGTCGAGGCCCTTCGCGCAAAGCGGCTGGCGGGAGCTGCACTCGACGTGTTCAACGAAGAGCCGTTGCCGACCGATCATCCGTTCTGGGAGATGAATAACGTCATTATCACCACCCATCAGGGCGGCTTTTGCGACGTCTATATCGATCACGCATTGCCGACCGTCGAAACCAACATGCGATGCTTTCTTTCCGGCAATATCGGCGGCATGATCAATGTCGTGCCGCACTAGCGCATAACCCCGAAAAATGGTCGCCGGTTTTCCGACAGGATCATGCGCAAACAAACGAAGTAAAAGGAAACGTTATGGAGCAGCTTTCTGAACGCCTGCAAACGCCGATCTCGACGGCGGAACTGGAACGCCGCTGGAAAGCTGTGCGCGCCGCCATGGAACGCGACAAGGTCGACGTGCTGTTGATGCAGAACAACAGCGACCAGATGGGCGGCTATGTGAAGTATTTCACCGACCTGCCGGCGACCAACGGCTATCCGATGACGCTGGTATTTCCGCGCGACGACCTGATGACGATGGTGACCCAGGGCCCGTTCGGCGGCGTCAACGAACTCAACGGCAAGAGCGACGGCACCCGCCGCGGCGTCAAGACCTGGTACACGACGCCGAGCTACTCATCTTGCTACTACACCGCGCCTTACGATGCCGAACTCGCCGCGAAGGCGCTGGCGCCTTACGCCGGCGGCACCATCGGCCTCGTCGGCACCTATCAGATGTCGTTTGCGGTCGTGGACTATCTGCAAAAGGGCCGCTTCTCCAACACCAAGTTCGTCGATGCCTCGGACCTCGTTGACCGCATCAAGGTCATCAAGAGTCCGGAAGAAAAGGAACTCGTGAAGCTCGCGGCAGCGATGCAGGACGGCGCGATGCGCGCAGCCTTTGCCGCGGTCGAACCCGGCATGCGGGACCGCGACGTCGCGGCGATCGCGCAGTGTTACAGCCAGCGCCACGGCAGCGAGCACGGTATCTACCTCTGCGCTTCGATGCCGATGGGCAAGCCGGCGCAATTCGCCGCTCGCCACTATCAGAACCGCGTTATCGAGAAAGGCGACGCGGTTGCGCTCCTCGTCGAAGACGCCGGCCCTGGCGGCATGTACACCGAGCTTGGCCGTACCTGCGTGGTCGGCAAAGCGTCGCAGGAGATGAAGGACGAATACGCCTTCGCGCTCGAAGCCCGCAAATACAACCTCAGCCTGCTCAAGCCTGGCGCGGCGTGTAAGGACGTTTTCGCCGCCTACAACGATTTCATGCGCAAGAACGGCCGGCCGGAGGAAAAGCGCCTGCACTGCCATGGCCAAGGCTACGATCTCGTCGAGCGGCCCCTCATTCGCAACGACGAGCCGATGAACATCGAAGTCGACATGAACATCGTCGTGCATCCGACCTATTTCAAAGGCGGCATGCTGTCGTGGTACTGCGATAATTATCTGATCGGTCCGAACGGCCCCGGCGATCGGCTGCACCAATTCCCGGAAGAACTGACCGAACTCGGTTAACCTCCACGAAGCGGCGCGGCATTGCGTCGAACCGTCCAGTTGACGGTTTTGTGACAACAAGGCAGCACTCCGGAAACGGAGGAAATGCCTATGAAAACAAGATTTGCCGCGGCAATAGCCGCGGCCGTTATTGGCTCAGCGCGACCGCAAAAGCCGCCGACTTCCCAAGTCATTCACTGACGATGGTCATCCCGTTCGCAGCGGGCGGCCCCACAGACGTGCTTGGTCGTCTCGTTGCCGGAAAGATGAGCGAAATCCTCGGCCAGACCGTTATCGTCGAGAACGTCAACGGTGCAGGTGGCCAAACCGGGTCGCTGCGCGTCGCTAATTCGACGCCGGACGGGTACGAATTTGTGCTCGCGACCGTTGGCACGCACGCGCAAGGCCAAACGCTCTATCAACATCCGCTCTACAACGCCGTGACCGACTTCACGCCAGTAATTCTAATCGCCAACATTCCTCTGGTGCTGGAAGCACGCAAGGACTTTCCGGTTAACAACTTCAAGGACTTCGTTGCGTACGCCAGGGAAAACCAATCCAAGATGCAATTCGGCTCCGCAGGCACAGGCTCGGCGACGCATCTCGGCTGTGTGCTGATGAATTACCTGCTCAAGCTCAACATCACCCACGTGCCCTATCGCGGGACCGGTCCCGCGCTGCAGGATCTTGAGGGCGGTCGGATCGACTTTCTCTGCGACGTCATGACGACGGCAAAGCCGCCAATCGACTCCGGCAGCGGTCAAGGGCCTTGCGGTGTTCGACAGCAAGCGTTCCCCGGCCCTGCCGAATATCCCAACGGCCGCCGAACAAGGCGTTCCCGATCTCGTCGCCTATACCTGGAACGCGATCTTCCTGCCGAAGAACGCGCCGCCCGAGATCGTGAAGAAATTGCACGATGCCACGCTCGAAGCGATGCACACGCCGGCGGTGCGCGACAGGCTCTCCGGGCTCGGAGCGGAAATCGCCACTGACGAGCAAGCGACGCCGAAATATCTCGGCGATCTCGTCAAAAGCGAAATTGCCAAGTGGGCGGTTCCGATCAAGGCCAGCGGCGTAACCGTCGAATAGGCTTCCACGGTGGGAACCTGAGGGAACTCGTCTTTTCCAGGCAGAAACGACGAAGCGGCGGTAATCCCGCCGCTTTTTGGTCGCTGCTTTGCGCGAAAAAATCCGCAATCGCGTCACCCTTAAGCCACGCGGCCTGTGCCGTATGGGCACGGGGAGCTTCATCGCGTGGTGGAGAAAGTAATGTTGCATATCCGCGTGGTCACCGCTGGTGCGCTGGTGCTGATGATGGCAGGCGCCGCTGCGGCGCAGTCTGATGATACGTCCAGTGCTGCACCGGCAAAGCCGGTTTCTATACTGCAGCTTCTTCTGAAGCCCGCCAGCAGTGAGCCGGCCAATGACGAAGCAGCGGCCGCAGCCACAAGCTGAGCAGACGCAGCTGGAGCCTAAGGCGCATACACGCGTTGCGCACCAGCACAAGTCGGCAAGGAAGTACGCGCACCGGAAGGCTCACCGATGACACTGCTGCCGCGGAGTCTCCGGCATCAGATTCGGCGCCCGCAACGCCGGCACCCGATGCGGCGGCGAATACTCAAGCAGCACCAGATCAATCAGACAGGAGCGCGATGG
This sequence comes from uncultured Alphaproteobacteria bacterium, assembly GCA_963807565.1. Lineage (GTDB taxonomy): Bacteria > Pseudomonadota > Alphaproteobacteria > Rhizobiales > Xanthobacteraceae > BOG-931. Next base: position 116,904 of record CAWECH010000003.1, read on the forward strand.
TCGTTGACGGCCACACCGTGCAGATCGCCTCCCCGGACCAGGTCAACATGATGGATATGGCCGCCGGCGATACGCCAGCCTGCTCCGCAGCAAGCGATGGCCGTTCCGCAACAAGCGGCCGATCGCAGAACCGCCAGCAGACAGCGGCAGATCGCAGACCGCAACCCGTCGCCGCCTCGGCGCAGCCAGCCGCGACAGAAGAGCAACAGCCGGCAGCGATGGATCAAAAGCCGGAGACCGCTGAGCCCGTTGTTGCAATGGCGGCAGTGGCGCAACAGGACGACAACAACGATAAGAGCCGCGACCTTTGGTATGAAAAGCTTCTGGCGGCGCTCGGCGGCGCGTTCGTCGCCTCATCGGTGGCCTGGTTGCTGATCGGTTCGGCGCCGCCGCGCCGCATGCCGAGCCGATGCTGACTTACGAAACCGAGCGCATGACGCGGTGAGCGTCGCCTTCACCTTTCGCCTTGAGCGTCTTGAATAGATCGAGAGCGTCTTTCGGCTTCATGTTCTTGTGCACGACGGCGCCGACGGCGGCGATCATCGCCTGCGGCGCGTCGGACTGGAAAATGTTGCGGCCCATGTCGACGCCGGCCGCGCCCTGCTGCACGGCGTTATAGGCCATGGTCAGCGCGTCGAGTTCCGGCAGCTTCTTGCCGCCGGCCATCACGATCGGCACCGGACATGACGCGGTGACAGTCTCGAAGCCTTCCTCGACATAATAGGTCTTCACATATTGCGCGCCGAGCTCGGCGATGATGCGGCAGGCGAGCCGGAAATATTTGGCGTCGCGCACCATGGCCTTGCCGACCGCGGTGATGCCCATCACCGGCATGCCCGCGCGCAAGCCGGCATCGACCAGCTTCGTCATGTTGTGCACCGAGCGCGTCTCGTGCTCGCCGCCGATGAAGACCTGGATGCCGACGCCGGCAGCGTTGAGCCGCATCGCGTCGTCCATATCCATGGCGATCTGCTCGTCGGACAGTTCTTCGCGCAGGATGCTGGGGCCGCCGCTCGCGCGCAGCACCATCGGCTTCTGGCATTCCGCCGGAATGACGCTGCGCAGAATTCCGCGCGTGCAGAACAGCGCATCGCAGTTCGGCAACAGCGGCACGATGGAAAGATCGATGCGCTCAAGGCCCGGTGGTCGGGCCCTGGAAGTAACCGTGATCGATGGCGAGCATCACGGTGCGGCCGGAAACCGGATCGAACACCCGCGCCATGCGGTTCTTCATGCCCCAGTCGAGCTGATGCGTGCCTTTGAGAAAAAAGCCCGGCGTCTGCTGCGGTTGGTCGACCGAGTAGCGTTCACCTTCCTTGTCGGCTTCCGGCATGGGGGTACCTTTCTCGTCTGGCGGAATGTATTTGAATTGGCAGACGTATGCGTCATCGCTTGCGCGCAAAGCAAGGGCGCGCACGGAAAAACTAGGCGCAGTCTAAACGTGGAACGGCGTCTAGTTCTGCAGCTTTGGAGCTGCGATTAACGCTGTGCTTGGTGTTTGCGGTGTTTGTGGCTTGTTGCCACCGCGGGTGCAGAAGGTCCGCTCCCATAAGGATTGACGTTGCAGGAGCCTTTATTGCCTGCGATCACATTCGGATAGCATTCTTCGAAGGTGCGATAGACACACTCCCAGGAAACCCCGCCGTCGCCATAGTCGATGACTGCGCACCATGGCGCATTGCCGCCAGAGGCGCGGCTGGGGGCCGGATCGGCGCTCATGGCTACCGCTAAGACCGCGGCCATAAATAGTAATTTTGAAACCTGGGATTTAAGCACGGCAATTTCTCCGTTTTTCGCTCTCAGCGTGAAGAGACAAACCCCGCCGCTTTGCAAATCTTTCCTCACTTCGGAATTGGAACCCGTCCCCGGACACCCGGTGGATAGCCCCGGATCATCACGAGGCCACTAAACGCGCCTTCGGGGCTTGGCATCGTTCCTGTTTTGTTCTAAGGTAACTCTCTTGAACATACAGCGAACATATACCTGCTTATACAGCACCGAGAGATGCACAAGTGGCTGTTTCATCTTCATTTTCTGTCACTGGCAACCGCGCTGTCATTATCGAGGAATTACGCCGCCGGCTGCCGCGCATCGAGGGGTTTAGCAGACCGCTACCGTTTGGCATTGCCACTATCGACGCCCACCTGCCGGAGGGTGGTCTCACCTGCGGCGGACTGCATGAAATTGTGCCCGAAGCAGAAGGCGCAACCGCAGCCGCTTTCGGCTTCGTCGCCGCCGTTCTCGGCCGTCTGCCAAAAACCCGCCCTCTGGTTTGGGTCTCCCCGGCTTACAGCTACGGATCCGGCAGGCTTCATGGCCACGGTCTCAACACGCTCGGACTCGATCCAGCCCGGCTGATCCTGGTCGAGACTGCGCAGCGCAAAGAGACATTGTGGTCGATCGAGGAAGGGCTGCATTCAGCGGTGCCGGCGGCCGTCATCGGCGTGATCGACAAGCTCGATCTGAGAACAAGCCAGCGTTTGCAACTCGCCGCCTCTGATACCGGGGTGCCGCTCTTTTTGTTGCGGCCGGCGCCGTCACTGGAATCGAGCGCTGCGGCGACGCGCTGGCGTATCGGCACCGCGGAAGCCGCCCGCGACCGTTACGGACTCATCATGCGCCCGCGCTGGCACCTGCATCTCGAACGCTGTCGCAACGGACGGACTGGTCATTGGGTAGTGGAGTACGATCATGTCGCGCATTGTTTCAGTTTATCTGCCGCGATGGCCGGTCCTTCGCATGCTGGCCGCGCAGGCGAAGAACCGCTGCGAGAAGCCCGTTGCGCCTAACCAACCGTTCGTCCTTTTCGTTGCGGCAAACGGCGGCCCGCGTATCTCCGCCCTGAATGAAGCCGCGGAAAGTTTGGGCCTTACCATCGGCGAGCCGTTAGCCGATGCCCGCGCGAAGGCGGGCTTTCTGCAAGTACGCGCCGCCGAGCCCACGGCCGACGACGTCGCTCTGCAAAAACTGGCTTTGTGGGCGACCCGCTACACCCCGACCGCCTCGCCGTGGGGTGAGGACAATGGCGCCGACGGTTTTTTCCTCGACATCGAAGGTTCGGCGCATCTGTTTGGCGGCGAAGACAAACTGATCGCCGATCTTGGAGCGCGGCTCGAAAAGAATTTCGGTCTGCCGGCACGCATTGCTGTCGCGGACACGCCCGGCACAGCGTGGGCGCTGTCGCATTACCACAAAGCATCCTTGTTCGTTTTGCCGCCGCGCGAGGAAGCTGCGGCGCTTGCGCCTTTGCCGATTGCAGGCTTGCGGCTCACGCCAAATACCCGCGCCACATTGCGCCGACTCGGCTTCAAAACTATCGGTGCGTTGCTCGACAAGCCGCGTGCGCCATTCGCCGCGCGATTTCCTGCCGAACTGCTTGCGGCGTGTCGATCAGGCGCTCGGCCGCATCGACGAACCGCTCGTCCCCGTTATCGCGCCGCCGGTCTATCATTCATTGCGTTATCTGCTGGAGCCGATCTTCAGCCAGGAGGCGATCGTCGCTCATGCCGATCGCCTCATGCAGACGCTCAGCCATGTGCTGGCCCGTGACGATGCCGGCGCGCGCAACTTGCGGCTATCGCTCTACAACGTCGATGGCGCAGTCGAAATCGTCGATATCGGACTGACACAGCCGACACGTAATGCCAGCCACGTAACGCGTCTTATCAATCTGAAACTCGAAGCGCTTACCGGAATGTACGATGCCGGCTTCGGCTTCGAAGCTCTCGGTCTTGCCGTGACCTGCGCCGAACCGATGCCGGCGCGGCAGACAGAATTTACCGCCACGGCCGAGGATGGCTTCAATTCGGAACGTTGCGCGGCCTTGATCGATGCTTTGCGCCAGCGGCTTGGGCCGCAAAGCGTGCGCGGCTTCGAACCTGTTGCCAGTCATTTGCCCGAGCGGGCAGAAATTCTGCCGCCGCTAAACGGCGAAACATCCGCATGGCCGGCGGCGGAGCAACCACGCCCGTTGCTTCTGCTGCCGCGCGCCGAACTGGCCAAGGTAACGGCGCTGGTGCCCGATGGGCCGCCGCGGCGATTTTTCTGGCGCGGCGAAACTCACGAAATCACCGGCGCAGAGGGGCCGGAGCGCATCGCCGGGGAATGGTGGCGACACCGCATGTATGAGCCGACACGCGATTACTACCTCGTCGAGAATGCCGGCGGCCAACGGTTCTGGCTTTACCGCGAGGGCATCTACGGCCGCGAGACCACGCAGGCGCGCTGGTTCGTGCACGGACTATTTGCGTGAATGACGCCGATGACCGCCTATGCCGAGCTTGCCGTCACCACCAACTTTTCATTCCTGCGCGGCGCGTCGCATCCGCAGGAGATGGTTGAAACCGCCATTCAGCTCGGACTGATGGGCATCGGCATCACCGACCACAACTCTTTCGCCGGCGTGGTGCGCGCCTATGCTCAAGCCAAAGAACGCAACATCAAGTTTCTTGTCGGTACCCGCCTTGTCACCATTGATGGCTTCGAGGTGCTGACTTATCCGACGAACCGGGAGGCTTACGGCCGCCTCTGCCGCCTGCTCACCGACTTCAACCAGCGGACCAAGAAGACTGGCAAAGGCGAATGTCAGCTAACCTTTGATGGCATTCTTTCCGTAAGCGAAGGTCAGATTTTCATCGTCGTGCCGTCGCCCGATTTATTCGCTCGTTCGTACGGGAATGAACACGATAACGACTTGACCCCCCAACTCTCTGGGCTCGTCCGCGCCGCGCCCGGCCGCACCTATCTCGCCGGCGTGCATTACCATCGCGGCGACGAACCACGCAGGCTTGCCTTATTGAACGAACTCGGCAATCGACTTGGTGCGCCACTCGTCGCCGTCAATGACGCTCTCTACCACGCACCCGAGCGCCGGGTCCTTGCCGACGTTGTCACCTGCATCCGCGAGAAGTGCACGATTGCCGACGCCGGCTTCCGGCTTAACATCAATGCCGAACGGCACATCAAACCGTCGCAGGAAATGGCGCGGCTGTTCAAGAAATTTCCGAAAGCCATCACCCGCACAGTCGAGATTGCAGAAGCCTGCACTTTCTCGCTCGGTGACCTGAAATATGAATATCCCGACGAGCCGGTGCCGCCAGGCAAGACCGCGCAACTGCATCTCGAAGACCTGACATGGATGGGCGCCGCGGATCGTTATCCGAAAGATCTATTTCCGAACGGTATTTCAGAGGAGCTTACGAAGCGGTTGAAAGAGGAATTAGCGATGATCGCGGAGCTCGATTACGCCCGTTACTTCCTCACCGTTCACGATGTCGTCGCTCACGCTCGCAACGAACTGAAAATTCTCTGTCAGGGCCGCGGCTCCGCAGCTAACAGCGCAGTTTGCTATTGCCTCGGCGTCACCGAGGTCAATCCAAACGACAGCAAACTTTTGTTTGCGCGCTTCATTTCGAAAAACCGTAACGAGCCGCCCGACATCGACGTCGATTTCGAGCATGAGCGGCGCGAAGAGGTGATCCAGTACATTTATGAGCGTTATGGCCGGCACCGCGCCGCGATCTGCGCCACTGTCATTCATTACCGTTCCCGCCGCGCCATCCGCGAGGTCGGCAAGGCCATGGGCCTGACAGAGGATGTCACCGCAGCGCTGGCAAAAACAGTTTGGGGCTCTTCCGCAGACGGCCTGCCCGACGACCACATTCGTCAAGCCGGGCTTGATCCTGCCAATCCGGCAATCCGGCAGGCGATTGTGATCGCCAGAGAATTACTTGGGTTTCCCCGCCACCTTTCTCAACATGTCGGCGGCTTCGTTCTCACGCGAGGGCGGCTCGACGAAACCGTGCCGATCGGTAATGCCGCCATGGAGGACCGCACGTTTATTGAATGGGACAAGGACGACATCGACACACTTAAGCTGATGAAGGTCGACGTACTCGCGCTCGGCATGCTGAGCTGCCTGCGGCGCGGGCTCGATCTTCTGAAGACGCACTATGGCAAGGACTATTCATTAGCCAGCATTCCCAAAGACGGCACTCCCGACGCCCCCCCGGTTTACGAGATGCTGTCACGCGCCAACTCCATCGGCGTGTTTCAGGTCGAAAGCCGCGCGCAGATGTCGATGCTGCCGCGGCTCAAACCGGAATGCTTCTATGACCTTGTCATCGAAGTCGCGATCGTACGGCCGGGACCGATCCAGGGCGATATGGTTCATCCCTATTTGCGCCGGCGGGACAAGATCGATCCTGAACATTATCCGTCGCCTGATCCGACGGCAGGTCCGGCCGACGAACTGAAAAATGTCCTGAAACGAACTCTGGGCGTGCCGCTGTTTCAAGAACAGGCGATGCAGATCGCCATAGATGCGGCAAAATTCACGCCTGACGAAGCCGACGGTTTGCGTCGCGCCATGGCGACGTTTCGACATAATGGAACAGTCCATCGTTTCAAAGGGCAGTTCATCAACGGTATGGCACGCCGCGGTTATGACCGCGCCTTTGCCGAGCGTTGCTTCAAACAGATCGAGGGCTTCGGCGAATACGGCTTTCCGGAAAGCCACGCGGCGAGCTTCGCGTTGCTGGTTTACGCCTCGGCGTGGATCAAGTGTCACTACCCGGAAGTGTTCTGCGCAGCCATCCTCAACAGCCAGCCGATGGGTTTTTACCAGCCGGCACAGCTCGTGCGCGATGCGCGCGCACATGGGGTCGAGGTTCTTCCCCCTGATGTGAACAGCAGTGACTGGGATTGCACGCTGGAAACCAACGTCGAAACCGGCAAACACGCGGTGCGGCTCGGATTCCGCCTGATTAACGGGCTTGCCGAAAAGGAGCTGGAAAAAGTGATCGCCGCGCGTGGCAATCATTATGCCTCGATCGAGCGGCTCGCCGCGATTGCCGGTGTCTCACGCTTCACCATCGAACGGCTCGCCGAGGCCGATGCGTTCCGATCTTTGGGGCTCGATCGGCGCGCTGCGCTATGGGCGGCTCGAAGACTGGATGTGATCGGCATCAGCACCGCACGGCGCACCAACACTGCAATTGAGGATCCGCTGCCGTTGCTGGCGCCGCATTTGAGCGACGAATTATTCGCCGAGGAACCCGTCGCATTGCCGGCCATGCCGCTCGCCGAGCACGTCGTCGAGGATTATGTCGCAACCGGCCTGTCTTTGAAGGCGCATCCCGTCAGGTTTTTCCGCGACCGCCTCGCCAAACTTGGTGCCATCCACAACACGGAACTGAGCAGCGACGCTTTATCGCAGGACTCGATGGTCACTGTCGCCGGACTAGTGCTGATCCGGCAGCGGCCGGGGACGGCGAAAGGCGTCGTGTTCCTGACCATCGAAGATGAGACCGGTCCTGCCAACATCATCGTCTGGCCGCAGGCATTTGAAGAAAACCGCCGCACCGTCATGACCGCCCGTTTTCTGGCCGTACGCGGCCGCCTGCAACGCGTGGGGCTCGTTATTCATGTGGTTGCGAAAAGTTTCGTTGATTTATCAGCTCATTTGCCGTGGCTACGCGAAGGCGGCGATCTGTTCTCGCCGAAGCTCTCCGGCGGACAGGTTCCGAACGGCGATACCCTGCCGCTCAAGAGCCGGGATTTTCACTGACCTGGTTACCCGCCGGATATCCGTCCTCGAACTCGCCGGCTGTTCGACTTAACTATCGTGCGCAGGGACAACACCTGACTTTTGCCCCTATGCACAACCGTAAGAAGAATATACGCGAGCTATGCCATTGGACATGGCAGTTGCGCGTAAGCCTGCCCCCATATATCGTTTAGGACCTGTCGAAAGCAGACAGTCCCAGCGCGAGGACCGCGCGTTAAAATGGGAGCGACGAGAGGCCGCGACACCGCGTCGCTGCGGAATTTCCGGCTTTTATTATAGTTCCTCGTTCCCATGAAATGGGCGCGAGAACCAACAATGGCCTCGAAGACGGCCGGGAGGAATTAAGTGGAGCCTTCCCACAGCCATCTCCGCGAGATCGTGCGCAAGCGCGATTTCTACGCGGGCGGCTTAATGGTTTTGCTAGGCCTTGGCGTCGCGCTGAAAGGCACGACCTATCGCGCCGGCACGTTGATGCATATGGGACCCGGATTTCTGCCGACAGTGCTCGGCATCATCCTGGTGCTCATTGGCATTGCCATCGCAGCCGTTGCGCTGTCCCCGACGGACGCTGAGGAAGACCAGAGCATCCTGCCTGAGCACCCGCAGTGGTGGGCATGGCTTTGCATCCTGCTGAGCCCGATATTTTTCATCTTCTTCGGACGCTATTTCGGGATGGCACCAGCCACCTTCATGTGCGTCTTTATCGCTGCGCTTGGTGACAAAGGTTCGACGCTGCGCAGTTCGATTGTCCTCTCGGCCATAGTGACGATCTTCGGTGTCAGCTTGTTCTCGTACTTCCTGCAAGTGCCTATGCCGATATTCACCTGGAGAGGTGGCCTGTGATTTGGACCGCACTTCACGATCTTTGGTACGGCTTCGGCGTAGCGCTCGAGCCGCACAATCTGATGTGGTGCTTTGTCGGCGTTCTGGTCGGCAACATGGTCGGCGTGCTGCCGGGCATGGGCCCGCTCGCCACCATCTCGATCCTGTTGCCGCTGACCTTCGGCATGAAGCCGGTCGGCGCGATCCTGATGCTGGGCGGCGTCATGTATGGCGCACAATACGGCGGCGCGATCTGTTCGATCCTTTTGAACTTGCCGTGTCATCCGCCGCACGCGGTGACCTGTCTCGACGGCTTCCCGATGACGAAGCAGGGTCGCGGCGGCGTCGCGCTCGGCCTCACGGTTATTGCGTCGTTCGTCGGCGCGTCGTGGGGCATCACCGAGATGATCTTCCTGTCGCCGCTCCTGGTGAGAGCGGCGCTGCAATTCGGCCCTGCCGAAGTGTGCTCGCTGATGCTGCTGGGCCTGCTGGCCGGATCGACACTGGCGCGCGGTTCGCCCCTCAAGGGCGTGGCGATGACAGTGCTGGGCCTGTTCCTCGGCTCGGTCGGCACCGACCTTGAAACCGGCTCGGAGCGTTACACTTTTGGCCTGACCGAGCTTGATGACGGCATCGAACTGATCGCGCTTGCGCTCGGTCTGTTCGGCATCGCCGAGTTCATGCAGAGCGTCAATCAGGTCGCGCCGATCAACACCAAATACACCCACGTCGGCTTCAAGGACATGCGGCCGACCAAGAAGGACCTCAAGCAGGCGTTCTTCCCAATGTGGCGCGGTACCATTATTGGCAGTCTGTGCTCCCTGATCCCGGGCACCGGACCGACAATCGCGTCGTTCGTCGCCTACGCCACCGAAAAGAAAATCTCCAAGCATCCAGAGCTGTTCGGCACTGGCCTGATCGAAGGTGTGGTCTGCCCGGAAGCATCCACCCACTCTTCGGTGCAGGGCGACTTCATCCCGACCATGAGCCTCGGCATCCCCGGCGACGCGGTGATGGCGCTGTTGCTCGGCGCCCTGATGATCCAGGGCATCGTGCCCGGCCCGCAGCTGATCTCGCAGCACCCGGACATCTTCTGGGGCCTCGTTGCCAGCTTCTGGATCGGCAACATCATGCTGGTACTGCTCAACGTGCCGCTGATCGGCATCTGGGTGAAGATGCTCGCGATCCCGTACAAATATCTGTACCCGAGCGCGATGTTCTTCGTTTGCATCGGCGTCTATGCCGCCAACAACGACTTCTTCCAGGTCGGCGAAGTCGTGGTCATCGGCTTGCTCGGATACGTTCTGCTCCGGCTCGGCTACCACCCGGCACCGATCCTGCTCGGCTTCGTGCTCGGCCCGCGGTTCGAGGAGAACTTCCGCCGCGCCATGCTGATTTCACGAGGCGACATCACTGTGTTCGTGCAACGCCCGATCAGCGCCGTGTTCGTCGGAATGTGTGCGCTGCTCATCGGCTCGCAGATTTACTTCCGGCTTAAAGGCACCAAGCCGCCAATCGAACCAGCGCTCGATCACACGGCGACACCGGGCACTGTCCAACAGGTTCCGGCAACTCCAGCCGAGTAAGCCTTCAAGACTACGAAGCGGAAACGGGCGCCCTCAGGCGCCCGTTTTCTTTAGGCCCCGCTCCAGCACGCGTCCAAGCCTGCCTGAGAACAGCTTCGCATCGGACGGACGCTCGCCGTCGAGCACCCTCGCCTCGTCGAACAACAGATAAACGGCGTCTTCCTTGAACGCCTGCTCGCCGTCGCCAAGCGCCGCAAGCGCAGCGATCGTCTCGTGACGCGGGTTCACTTCGAAAATCGGCTTTGACGCCGATCCCAGCTTGCCAGCGCCCGCGAGAATGCGTTCCAGCGCCCGGTCGGGACCGGAATCCGGCGCAACCAGGCAAACCGCGCTGTCGGTCAAACGATCCGAGGCGCGGACATCGGCAACCGCATCGCCAAGCGTGGTTTTGACGAACGCGAGGAAGCTCTTTACGGCTTCCGCGACCTCAAGCGGCGCTGCCGCCTTGGTATCCGTAAGCGGGATCAGCGCCAGATCGGCCGCGCCCTGTGTCACGGACTTGAACGGCTTGCCGCCGAAATCGAGGCCGGACATCACCCAGAAACTATCGACCGGGATCCGGCAGCAGCAGCACCTCGATGCCACGCGCGCGGAAACCTTCGAGATGCGGCGAAGACTCCAGCCGCGCCATGTCATCGCCAGCGAGATAGTAAATCGCGGTCTGATTGGTTTTCATGTCCGCGGCATAATCCTTGAGCGTACGCCACTTGCCGCCGGACGCCGTGGTCTTGAACCGCGACAGCGCCAGCAATGCATCCCGGCGCTCGAAGTCTTCGTAAATGCCCTCCTTGAGCACTGCACCAAACGTGTCCCAGATTTTCGCGAAAGTATCCGGCTCCTTGTCGGCGAGCCGTTCCAACTCCGTCAACACGCGGCCGGTCACGCCCTTTCTGATCGCTGCCAGAAGCGGGCTTTCCTGAATCTTTTCGCGCGATACGTTGAGCGGCAGATCGGCACTGTCCACCAGACCGCGGACAAAACGGAGATACCGCGGCAGGATATCCGCCTCGTCGGTGATGAAAACGCGTTTGACGTAGAGCTTGATGCGGCCTTTGCGATCCTGATCGAACAGGTCGAACGGCCGCGAACCCGGAATGAACAACAGCGTCGTGTAGTCCTGCCGCCCCTCCGCGCGATAATGGATCGTAGCGGCCGGTTCATCGAACTGACCGGAGATGCCGCGGTAGAAGTCAGTGTAATCGTTGGCGCTGATTTCGGACTTCGGCTTGGTCCACAGCGCCGCACCATCCGTAATCTCGGCAGGCTCTGCCCCAGTCTTGTCGACTATGGCAATCGGTACCGGCACGTGGCCAGAGTGCGCCTTGACCAAGCGTTCGATTGTCCCGCGTTCGGCGTAGGCTTTGGCGTCTTCAAGCAGATGCAGCGTTACGCGGGTGCCGCGTGCCGGAGCGTCAGCGAGCGTAGCAGCGGTTACCGAGAATGTGCCCTTGCCGTCGGAAGACCAGAGCCACGCAGCATCTGTTCCGGCACGGCGCGTCGTGACGTCGACGCGTTCCGCGACCATGAAGGCTGAATAGAAACCAACGCCGAAGCGGCCGATCAGGGCGGTGTCGTCGCTGGCCTTATCGGCCACCTGGTCACCCTGCCCCGCCTCGACCCGGTCGAGAAATGCCTTGGTGCCGGACCGCGCAATGGTACCGAGCGATTCCACAAGTTCCTCGCGGCTCATGCCGATGCCGTTGTCTTCGACCGTCAGGCGGCGCGCGTCGGCGTCCACGGTCAAAGTGATACGCGGCTTGAATTCGCCGCCGAGCAAAGCCGGTTCGGTTATTCCCTCGTAGCGAAGCCGCTCGCACGCATCGGCGGCGTTGGCGATCAGCTCCCGCAAAAATACCGACTTATCGGCATAGACCGAATGCACCATCATGTGCAGAAGCTTGGCAACGTCAGCTTCGAACGGCCGGCTTTCCTTTGCGCTGTTATCGGCAGCGGTCATCGTCTCTCCCCAGCAGGTTGTTGCTGCGGAGATAAACCAATGGCAACAGGATTCAAGGCCAAGCGGCCTGTATTATCGGACGTTTACGTCGGCCTGTGCGCTAGGCTGCGGCCCTCTGCCTGAGAATTTCAAGCACGTCCATCGGATCGGCCCGATCTCGATAGTCAGCATCCGTATACGCGTAAATGATCGTGCCGTCGCGATCGATAACGTACGTGGCCGAAAGCGGCAGCGCCCAGTCATCCGCCCCGTTTTTGGCCGGTATATCCAGCCCGAACCCCTCATAGGCAGATTTCAGTTCATCGCTGAACTGGTAGACCAGCCCGAACGCGCGGCCAACTTTTTGACCTACGTCGCTAAGCACCTCGAACGCGAGTGCGTTTTTTTCCGCGGTGGACAAAGTATCATCGGGTTTTTCGGGGCTGATAGCGACCAGCGATGCGCCGGCTGCCTTGATGTCGGGAAGAATCCGCTGAAAGGCCTTGAGCTGGAGATTGCAATAAGGACACCAGCCGCCGCGGTAAAACGTGACGATGACCGGACCTCTCTCTAACAGCGACCTAACCTCGACTGTTTCGCCTTTCGCGTTTTTCAGTGCGATAACCGGCGCGCAATCGCCAGTCTTTGAGAGCGGCTTTCGCAAGGCCATCGCGAAGCTGCGCAATATGACGCTCCATAATTGCTTGCCGGTCTGCAGGAACCCGCTTGAACCAGCCGGCGCGATATTCCGCGAGTTGCGCTTTGAGCGACATCGGAGGGCTCCTCTGTATCGGTAGGCTGGTGTGTTTCAGTTCACGAATTTCGGGATAACGGTGGTGCGCCTCGACCGGGCGCCGGCGCTTTCAACAGCCCCAACGCCGGACGGATGACGCCTTCCAGAATGGCGCGATCCGGCTTTGCCCGTGCGAGTACGCGGATGCCAAGCAGCGCGGCAACAAGCAGGCGCGCAAAATCTTCGGCATCTATCTCGCGCGAGACCGCTCCTGCGGTTTGAGACGACACGATGCATCTTCTGAAGAAAGCTTCGATTTCGTCGAACTGTTCAGTGACTACGGCTCGGCACGCGGAGTCGTGCGGCGCAACTTCAAGCGCCGAATTCACCAAAAAGCAGCCCTTGCGAGAGCGATCCTTGATCGAATGCTCGATGATCTCGGCAAAGAAACGCCGAATCGCTTCCAGCGGCTCGCCCATCTCTTCAAGCCGCCGCAGTCGATCGCGTGTGGTCCGGTCGAGGTACCGGTCCAGCGCTCGGGCGTACAATTCTTCCTTGTTACCGAAAGCGTTATAGAGGCTCGGCGCACTCAGGCCCATGGAGACAGTGAGATCGCGCAACGAAGTCGCTTCGTAACCGCGCCGCCAGAAACATTCTATAGCCGCGTCGAGCGCAGTTGCTTCGTCGAACTTCCTGGGCCTCGGCATGGTGTGAGCTTCGTCGCCTCCGTGGATGTCCCAGCATTCCAGGTCATCCCCGCCCATTGACGTTATATAACAGTTGATACAAAATCAAGGCGCTTGAAGATTGGATATCGCGGGAGCTGCTGCATCATGGGTGTTGTTATCGACGGCAAATGGACCGACGGCGAGTTGCCGCAGGAGATCAGCCAAGCCGGTCAGTTCAAACGCGTCGACAGCATATTCCGCAACTGGATCACGGCGGACGGATCGTCGGGCTTTAAGGCCGAGCCCGGGCGTTACCATCTGTACGTCGCGCACGCCTGCCCATGGGCGCACCGCACACTGATCTATCGCGCGCTGAAGAAGCTCGATGGAATTATTTCTGTCGCCTATTCGGTGCCCGGGATCAGGCCGAACGGCTGGGCTTTTGAACGTAATCCGCAATATCCGGACTGCACGCCCGACGAGGTCAACGGCTTCCACTATCTCTACGAGGCTTATGTCGCGAGCAGCCCGGGTTACACCGGCAAGGTGACGGTACCGACGCTTTGGGACAAAAAAAGCGGGAAGATCGTCAATAACGAGTTGTCCGAAATCATCCGGATGCTCAATTCCGAATTCAATGCGATTACCGGCGATCGCGCCGATTACTATCCCGCAGCACTGCGCGCCGAGATCGATGCAGTCAACGAGCGCGTCTATCACAACGTCAACAATGGCGTGTATCGCGCCGGCTTTGCCAAAACCCAGGCCGCGTATGACGAAGCATACGATGGCGTCTTCAGCACGCTCGACTGGCTGGAGGATCGGCTGGCGAAGCAGCGCTACCTGGTCGGTCATCAGATGACCGAGGCCGACTGGCGGCTATTCCCAACTCTGGTCCGGTTCGATGTCGCCTATTTCTCGATTTTCAAATGCAACAGGCAACGCATCGCGGACTATCCGAACCTGTCGAACTATATGCGCGAGCTTTATCAGGTTCCCGGCATCGCCGACACCGTGAAGCCCCGCTACTACGTCATCAACTACTATTCGATACCGCGTGTGAACCCGACGCTGATCATCCCCAAGGGAACACCAGTCGATCTTGGCCTGCCGCACGATCGCGCGCGGCTCGCTGCGTAAAACGGAGGAACCGATGCTGGAACTCTATCACAACGTGAATTCTGTTTGTGCCCAGAAGGTCAGAATAGCGCTCGCGGAAAAGGGCCAGAAGGTCACCGAGCATTTGCTGACCTTGCAAGGCGACCAGAATGATCCGGCCTACATGAAGCTCAATCCCAACGGGGTCGTGCCGACGCTGGTGCACGACGGCAATGTCATCACCGAATCCTCATTGATCCTCTACTACATCGACGAGGCGTTCCCGACCCCGCCGCTGATGCCGACATCGCCGGTCGCCCGCCACCGTGTCCGCCTCTACAACAAGCTGATCGACGAATACATGCATAACGCGTGTACGATCATGACTTTTGCCACCGCGTTCCGGCCGCGCTTTCTTAAAATGACGCGCGAAGCATGGCTGGCCGAGATTAACAAGGCGCCGCTCAAACGGCGGGCCGAATACAAGCGCAGCGTGATCGAGCGCGGCCTCGACTCTGAATTTGTGATCGACGCGCTACATCAGCACCAGAAAATGATTTCGTGGATGGCCGACGATCTCCAGCGCGGCCCCTATCTCGCCGGCGACGCTTTCAGCAACGCGGACTGCGCGGTGATCCCGTATGTCTTGCGGCTGGAACTGCTCAAGCTTGGCGCGATGTGGCAGCACGACGCCCGGATCGTCGATTGGTGGGAACGCGTTCGCCAGCGGCCTTCCGTCAAGTCGACGATCTTCGACCGAATGCAGGAAGCCGACTGGGCGCCGTTTAAGAATCTGGCGCCCGATCCGTGGCCGAAAGTGCAGGAGCTTTTGCAGGCCGCCTAGAGGAACAGTGCGCGGCAGGAAAGCCGCAAGCTTTAGCCCGGTTTTAGGCCTGCAGCCTTCACGACCTTGGCCCACTTATCGGTTTCGGCACTGAGGAAGGCCTTGTAGTCCGCCGAAGAGCCAATCATCGGCGCTCCACCCAGTTCGGCAAACCGCGCCTTCGTCGCAGGATCGCCGAGGATTGTACCGATCTCGCCGTTGAGCATGGCGACAATGTCATCGGTCGTTTTCGCCGGAATGCCCATGCCATTCACGTTACTGGCTTCATAGCCGGCAACGAACTCACTGATTGAAGGCACGTCGGACAGCACCTCCACCCGCTTCGCCGTCGTTACGCCAAGCGCGTGCAGCCGGCCGGCGCGAACGTGCGCGGTCGATGATGCGGCATTGTCGAACATCACCTGGACCTGCCCTCCGAGCATATCGGTAAGTGCGGGCCCCGCACCGCGATACGGCACGTGTGTCAGTTCGATGCCGGTCATCATCGCGAACAACTCACCGGCCATGTGCGAGATGGTGCCGACACCCGCCGACGCCATATTGATCTGGCGTGGATGCGCTTTGGCATAGGCAATGAAATCGGGAATGGTCTGCGCCGGAAACGAGGGATTGACCTCCATGATATGCGGCGCGCGAAACATGCTGGCCACCGGCGTGATATCGCGAAGATAGACGAAACTGAGATCGGGATAGAGCGTGGCGTTCACGGCATTCGCCGAGCCATCCAGCAGCAGCGTGTATCCATCGGGCTCGGAATTCACGACGACTTCGGTGCCAAGATTGCTGCCGGCGCCGCCGCGATCTTCGACAACGAAAGGTTGTCCGAGTTTGTCCGACAGCCATTGCCCCATCTGCCGCGCAATGATGTCGCTGACGCCGCCGGCCGGGAACGGCACCACAAAGCGGATCGGCCGTGACGGATAGGCCTCCGCTCGCGCCAAACGCGGGAAAATTGGCGCGGCGACAACCGCTGCGGCCCCAAGCATTAAATGTCGTCGAGAAATGATCATGGCGAGTGCTCCGTACGCCAACGCTAGAGCAAGCACTGTGCCAAATCGAGCGTAGCGATGCGGGTACGCCGCGCGGCCGCTGTTGACGGTCGATTGCATGTTCGGTCAAGGTCGCCCGATGAATACCCCGCTCCTTCTGACGCCGATCACTTTGCGCGGCCTCACCGCGCGAAACCGCATCGTCGTATCGCCAATGTCCCAATACGCCGCGGTAGACGGCGCGCCGACCGATTGGCATCTGGTCCATCTTGGCAAATTCGCCATGGGCGGCGCCGGCATTGTCTTCGTCGAGGAAACAACGGTCGAGGAGCGCGCCCGCAAGACCTACCATTGTCCGGGCATTTATACCGACGCGCAGGTCAAGGCCTGGCGGCGCATCACCGACTTTTTACGCGATCAGGGCGCGCTGAGCGCCATTCAGCTTGGTCATGCCGGACGCAAGGTGGCGACCAAGGCGCCTTGGGAAGGCTTTGCGCCGCTGTCCGAAGAAGACGCCAAACACGGCGAGCCGCCGTGGCAGGGCATCGCGCCGAGCCCGATTCCGTTCAAGGCCGGCGCCATGGTGCCCCGTGAGATGGACCGCGATGACATCAAACACGTCGTCGCCAGCCACGTCGAAGCTGCCAGCCGGTCGCTCGATGCCGGATTCGACATTTGCGAAATTCACGGCGCCCACGGCTACATCATCCAGCAATTCCTCTCGCCGATCACCAACAAGCGGCAGGACGGCTACGGCGGCGACCTGCAAGGCCGCATGCGCTTTGCGCTCGAACTGATGGAAGCTGTACGTAAAAGCTGGCCGGACGACCGCCCGCTGTTCTTCCGCGCTTCCTGCGTCGACGGCAAAGGCGGCGCGTGGGAGCTCGAAGACACCATTGCTTTGGCCAAAGAACTCAAGCAACGCGGCGTCGACGTCATCGATTGTTCGTCCGGCGGCATCGAAGGACCGCTCACGCTGTCGGTCGTACCGCGCGTGCCCGGCTATCACGTTCCCTTCGCCGAGCGCATCCGGCGTGAAGCGGAGATTCCGACCATGGCGGTCGGATTGATCACCGATCCCAAGCAGGCAGAAGGCTACCTTGCGGCAGGCCAATGCGACCTGATTGCGCTGGCGCGAGAGATGATGTGGGATCCGAATTGGCCGGTCCATGCCGCGCAAGCGCTTGGTGGCGCTGACCCGCTGGCGCTGCTGCCGCCGTCCTACGCCTGGTGGCTGCGGCGGCGCGACGAAACCCGCAAAATCTCTCCGGCCGGTGGCCAAAAATCCTAGTTTTTGAGATGGGGCAGCCGGTCGATATCGAGCTCTGCCGCCATGATCTTGCGATGAGCCTGATCGAGCCACGGCTGTAGTTTGGCGACCCGTTCCGAGATCGTCGTGAAATCGCGCCGGAATTCTGGCATCACCGCTTTGACCGCTTCGTAGATCGTGGTTTCGCTTACGGTCGTGAGTTGGCGATCCCGCACCACGATTTTTCCGTCCACCATCACGTGACGCACACCGCGCCCGGCCTCGATATGAACAAGCTGGCGGGCAGCGCTGTTCATCGGCGAGAAAGTCGGATCGCGGGTGTCGATCAGCGTCAGATCGGCTTTGAAGCCCGGAGCAATGCGCCCGATGCTGTCACCAAGCCGCGCGCCATCCGCCCCTGCTTCGGTTGCCGCCTTCAATGCGGTCACGGCCTGCGGCGGCCCCGGAATCGGATCGCTCACCGCCGCAAGCAGCGTGAACAACTTCATTGCCACAAACATGTTCTGCGCGTCGGAACAACTGCAATTGTCGCAGCCGAGACCGACGCGCACGCCGGCCCTTTGCAAGGTGCGGATCGGGGCGATGCCGCATTTCATTTTCAGATTGCCCTGCGGATTGAGCACGACGCCCGCGCCATGCGCACCCAGCAGATCAATCTCTTCCGCCGACAGCCAGACGCTGTGGGCAAAATTGAGCCGCGGATCGAGTACACCTTCTTCGGCGAGACGCTTGATCAGAAGGCCGCTGTATTCCGGCAAAGTCAGCCGCGCCTGTAGCGCCATGCCGCGCGATTCATAGATGTGGGTATAGACCGGAACGTCGTAACGGCGAGCAAGCTCGATGGTCCGCTGCATCAGCGCCGGCGAGCATCGCTCCGGCGCGGAAGGACCGAGCGCCCATGATACGCGCGGCGGCGCCGGCTGTTTCAGCCGCGTCGTCTCGAAATGACCGATCAGATCGAGCTTGCGCTCCGGTTCGGCGGCGGTGGATAGCAAAGGATGCAACTCGGCGGGAAACGTATCCTTCCAGAACGGAATGGTTTCGATGCCTTTGCGATCGGCATACTGCAAGGCAAAAATGACGCGGACGCCGACTTCATCGTAGGCCTTCATCACCGCGTCCATGTGGCGATCCTCGTAAGGATAGAGCGTCAACATGTCCTGGACGGTGGTCATTCCCGAACGCAGGCACTCAAGCGCGCCAAGCAAAGTCCGGGCATACACTTCTTCGGTAGATCGCGGCGGATATTGCGGCGGCAAGGCATAGAGCCGCCATGACTCCAATGGCACCTCTTCCAGAGTGCCTTTGGCAAGAACGTCATGCGAGTGATAGTGTGCGTTGACGAAGCCTGGCAGCACAAGATGATCGCGCGCATCGATTATCTCGATGTTTGACGCGCTGTCCGTGCGATAGCTTGAGGCGATACCGGCAATCTTGTCACCGGCGATAGCGATATCGGCCTGCGGCGGCTCATGCCAATCGGCATCGGGAGTAAAGACGCGGCCGCCCTTCAGCAGCACTGTCGTGCCGGAAGGAAGTTTCTGATCTGTCATGTTCTAAACCGGCACCCTTACTGTGGCCCGTAAGCCGCCCATCGGGCTATTGCCAAGCGTGATATCGCCGCCATGGGAGCGCGCAATATCGCGCGCGATGGCAAGGCCCAAACCAGTCCCGCCCTCGTCCTGATTGCGGGCGTCGTCGAGCCGCAGGAACGGCTTGAACACGTCTTCACGCAACTCCTGCGGAATACCAGGCCCGTCGTCATCAACCGTTACCGTCAGCCAGCGGTGATCGCGGTGGCCGACAATCGATACGGCCTTTGCAAATCGTCCGGCATTGGACACAAGATTATAGATGCAGCGCTTGAATGCCGCCGGGCGCACTGTCACCTCGGGTGGGCCGTGGAAAGCGACGGTCGCATTATGGCCGTGGCGTTCGGCGTCTGCCCGCAATTCTTCCAGTAACTCCGCGATGTCGGTTGACGCCGACTGCTCGCCGGTATCACCGCGGGCGAATGCCAGATAGGCCTCCAGCATCGCCGCCATTTCATCGACGTCTTTCTTGATCGCTTCCACCTCGGAACCGTCACCGAGCAGCGCAAGCTCGAGCTTGAAGCGCGTGAGAATCGTCCGCAGGTCGTGCGACACACCTGCCAGCATGGTCGTGCGCTGCTCCATGGCGCGTTCGATACGCCCTTTCATCTCGATGAACGCCGCAGCAGCGCGCCGCACTTCACGCGCGCCGCGCGGCCGGAAATTCGGGGCATCGCGGCCCTTGCCGAAGTCTTCGGCGGCATCGGCAAGCCGCACGATTGGTTTGATCTGGTTGCGCAGGAACAGGATCGCGATGGTCAGCACGATTATCGAGATCAGCACCATCCACGACAGGAACATCCACGAATTGGCGTTGTAGACGTCGCCACGCGGCGCAAACACGCGCATGATGGTGTCGTCGAGCTTGATGCGGATCTCGATGATCGAGGATTTTCCGACGGTATCGGTCCAGAATGGCAGCCCGATCTGCTTGCGAAGCTCGTCGGACAACGTCGCGTCGAGCGTTGAGAAAAACGGCTTCGGGCCGGGTGGCGGCAGATCCGTACCCGGCAGGAAATCGACGACAAGGCCGAGCCGTTCCTGTGCGATCCGCCGCAACTGCGCCCGGTTCGGCGCCTGCGGATAGCTTTTATAGACGTCGATGAGCGCGGCGATTTCCTGCGTCACGGCCGACGACAGGTAGAAATTCACCACGCTCGACTGCCGTTCGATGAACAGGAACGCCACGGCCGATTGCAGCACGATCATCGGCATGATGATGATCAACAGCGCACGCGCATAAAGGCCGGTCGGCATCACCGAGCGCAGCCAGCGTGTGAACCGATCCCATGGCCGCGTGACGTAACCTGACGCGCTCGTCACCGCATTCGCGGCATTGACCAGGCGTCCCGCCGCGACGCGCAACCGTCCGATACTGTCGTCCAGATTGGCCATGCGATGTTCACCGTGACCCTTAAAGCGCCGGCACCAGCCGGTAGCCCACGCCACGTACGGTTTGAACGATCAGCGGATTGGCCGGGTCGCGCTCGATCTTGCGGCGCAGACGATTGACCTGAACGTCCACAGTGCGTTCGCCGATCGCTTCATTGTTGCCCGCCAGAGCCTGCCGCGGCACGGTCTCGCCGACATTGGATGTCAGCACCCGCAACATCTCGCGCTCGCGGTCGGTCAAACGGATTGCCTCCTCGCCACGGCGCAATTCGCCGCTGGCGAGATGAAAGACGAATGGACCGAAACGCACCAACTCGGCAGGCGCCGCGGCCGGCGGGTTGGCGCGTTTGAGGATATTGGCAACGCGAAGCGACAGTTCGCGCGGCTCGAATGGCTTTGACAGATAGTCGTCAGCGCCGATCTCGAGACCCAGGATCCGGTTCTCCTTCTCGTCGCGCGCGGTCAGCATCAAGATCGGAACCGTCGAATTGGAGCGGATGGCGCGCGCCAGATCGAAACCGTTTTCGCCCGGCATCATGACGTCGAGGATCAGGAGGTCGAATGAGAGGCCATCGAGCTTTGCTCTTGCCTCACGCGCGGTCTCCGCCGTGGAGACCCGATAACCTTCGGCGACCAGGAAGCGGAGCAGCAGCGCGCGAATGCGGCGGTCATCGTCGACGACGAGAAGATGCGGCGCGTCGTCGGAGAGTGCTGTAGGAACCGCCGTCATGATCCGTTGCCGCGGCCGCCCGGCTGCGCCCCGTCGGCGTTGGTAATCAGGCGCAGCACGTGATCGGGATTGTCGGTCATGCCGGCGAGAAAGCGGCGAGCCGCGTCATGGGCCCCGGGGCCGAGGTCGCCGAGCACCCGTTCGATCCGCGCGGTCTGCATGCTGGCAAGCTTCAGCGCCAGCACCTCGCCTGACGGGCTGGCATGAAGCAAGCGCTGTCGCCGATCGTGGGCGCCCTCGCGCTGCACGACGTAGCCTTCGTCGATGAGCTGTTTAAGCACTCGACCGAGCGATTGCTTGGTGATTTTCAGGATGTCGAGCAGGTCGGCGACCTTGATACCCGGATTGCGATTGACGAAGTGCAACACCCGGTGATGAGCGCGGCCGAAGCCGAGCTTGACCAGCGCCTCGTCAGGATCGCCGACGAAATCACGGTAGGCAAAAAACAACAGCTCGATCAGGTCCCAGTAAGGCTCTCGCGCGGGTGTCGAACCTGCAGGCGCATCGGCGCTGCGCGGGCTTCTGGAAGTGGTGATGCTGACGTCGGCCATTTAGGTCAGTAGTATTGACATATTTTGCCGAGCCTGTTAAGCCTTGGTACAAAGGTCGCATCGCGACTGCGCCAAGCTGGCTCTACATTGCGTGGAGTCGAAGGTGGCGCTCTCAATCAAGCGTCCGCGACCATACCGGGAGTCCGGTCCCGAAGCAAAAAGCCGAAGCCTTTGTTTGGGCTGCCGGTTCGGGATGAGAATTGGTAAGGGAGGCATGCAATGGCAGTGCCCTTCGACGAGCGGTCTGACCTCATCTGGTTCGACGGCAAACTCATCCCTACTTCGGAATCCAAGATCAGCGTACTCACGCACGGCCTGCATTACGCGAGCTGCGTGTTCGAAGGCGAGCGTGCCTACGGCGGCGTGATTTTCGAGGGCACCAAGCACTCGGAGCGCCTGAAAAATTCCGGCCGCATCCTCGATTTCGAGATCCCCTACTCGGTCGCCGAGATCGACGCGGCGAAGGCGCTTGTTCTGGAAAAGAACAATCAGAAGGACGCTTATGTCCGGCCGGTCGCCTGGCGCGGTTCCGAGCAGCTCGGCGTTGCGGCGCAAAACAACAAAATCCATCTTGCCATCGCGACGTGGGAATGGCCGAGCTATTTCGATCCGGCGCAACGCCTCAAGGGCATCCGGCTCGATCTCGCCGAATATCGCCGTCCAGATCCGAAGACTGCCCCGTGCATGGCCAAGGCGGCAGGCCTCTACATGATTTGCACCATCTCCAAGCACCGCGCCGAGAAGCGCGGTTACGCCGACGCAATGATGCTGGACTGGCAGGGCCGTGTCGCCGAGTGCACCGGCGCCAACATCTTCTTCATCAAGGACGGCAAGATCCACACGCCGATCGCCGATTGTTTCCTCGCCGGTATCACGCGGGCGACCGCGATCAATCTGGCGAAGCAGGCCGGTATCGAAGTGATCGAGCGCCGGATCATGCCGGAAGAGCTCTCAGGATTCTCCGAGTGCTTCATCACCGGCACCGCCGCCGAAGTGACCGCGGTTTCCGAGATCGCGAACTGGACCTTTACGCCGGGGCGGATCACAGCGCAGCTGATGCGCGATTACACCGACACGGTACAGCCCAAGGGCAAGGCCGCGGCGGCGTAATCCGCCGCGCTACATCACAACGCGGAATTCGATACGCCGGTTCTTGGCGCGGCCATCCTCGGTCGTGTTGGAAGCAACCGGCTTGGTGCCGCCAAATCCTGTCGCGGTGATTCGTGCCTGCGCGACGCCGTGCGCGACCAGATAAGTCACGACAGCCTTGGCGCGCGCTTCCGATAGCGTCTGATTGGCGGATGCGCCCCCGGTGGTATCGGTGTGGCCGCTGACTTCGATCTTCACCGACGGGCAGCGGTTGGCAATATCGGCAACGCTGTCGAGCAACGCATTGCTTGCACTATCCAGTTCGGCACTGCCGGTCTTGAAATAGATCGCCCCGGTGGTCGAAATGACACTGAAGCGGGTTTCACATTCCTGCGACGTGATCGGCTTGGATTCTTCCTGGGCTTTCTGGGCCGCAGCCTGTTGCTGCGCTTGCTGGACAACAGGGATCCGGTCACCAGTCTCGAAAACCAGATCGAAGGTGAAGCTTGCGGCGCTGACGATCGGCGTGCCGTTGACCGCTTCGGAGAGCTTGGCGAGGCCCGCGGTGAGACCAAAGTCATCGGTCTTCACCACAATCGGCTTTGCGGTAGCGACCGAGACCGATTTATCGCTCAGCCGCGTGACATAGACGCTGGCGTCGAAATCCTTGGTCATGCCGTGCATCGCCACAGTGAAATGCAGCGGATAGGTGTCGCGGATCTGCGAGGTCAGGTCCTGGAGCTTCGACACATCGATCTTCGCGGTCACCTCCGCTATCGGGAACTTGTAGGTTTCGAACAGAAGAAATCGCATCCGCACATCGCGCACATCGATCCCTGAAGACACCGAAGTGAGATCAATTTTCACGTCGGCGTTACCACCACCGTCGATCGTCCCGGTCAGTCCAGTGAACTGATGGATTTCGGTGATTGATTCCGCCTTCGACGTCTGCATATAGAAATGCGAGGCGCCGCCGTTGAGCACCCATTGCTGCTGCGCCTGCGCATCGTTCTGGCCGGCGAAGACATATGCGGCAGCCGTGCAGAGACAGATTGCGGCATCTCGCAGCCGCCTTATCCAGGTGTTTCTCATTGGCAGCCGCCTTGCGCCCACTTCATCATCGCGATCTTTTCCGGACCGCCGTAAGGGTGCTGTATCCGCATCGTCATTTTGGGATCCTCGGCATAGAGCTTGGCTTGGACGCACAACGACTGCTGATTCCACTGATGGCAGTTGTTGCAGGTCTTCTTCCAGGCCGCGTCAGGCAGTCCCTCGATCGGCGGATAGATAGGAAGGCCCGCAATCAATTGCGCGAGCGACGAGCCGTTGACCGGGGTCGGCCCTGCGGTGATTTTTCCGGTGAATGTTATGACGCCATTTCCAAAAACATCCGGCGGCGGAACATTTGCAGCAGCGGGCGCGGGCTGCGGATTCGGCGCGGTGGCCGGAGGCGCGCTCGTCAATGCCGCAATATCGGCCTGTGCGGCCGGCTGCAAAGCGCTCTTGATCGCCCAGCCGTCCATCGCAGTACGCTGGCTTTTCGGTGCAACCTTGGCCGTGATGTGAACCCAGGTGCGGTCGCCCGGTACGGCCTGTTCGCCAACAACGCAGATAAAATCGTTCTTGGCCAGCGCATCGACAAAACTCGAGTCGGCACGCGGCTGGCTAAAAACATTCAGGCTTGGCGCATTGACTTGGTAGTACTGGCAGGCCGGCTGTTGTTGCGCAGACGCTGCTTCGGACATCACGGCGAGCGCGCCGCAACAAACAACGAGACAGATGACAAAACGGTTTATCATTGTTCCCTTGGCGCCCCGGCGCACACTATCAGCTTGTGCGCAGTGCCGCATCGGTCATTATGCCGCCGCTGTCGTGCCGGGGAACTTTCGCATACCACTTCCGGCCATCTAGCGAGGGGACACATGTCAGCACGCATATCAATTATCTTTCTTGCCGTCGTAGCGAGTGTCGCGATTTCGCGCACCGCTGGTGCTCAAACTTTTGTCGAGCAGAGCGCCGAAGTTCGCATGCAGCTTGATCTCGCGGTTCCCAAGGAAGCACTGCAAAAGCTGCTTCCGGCCGGATGGGAGCCCGCAGTCGCGACAGCCGGTGCGGCGACGGACTGCAATGTGCGCATGATTTTTGTGGATCGCATCGATATCAACGGGCAGGACGGCGCACCGCGCGGCACCAACAAGCTCGTCTATCTCGCATCGCCCATTCAGAAGACCGGCGGTGAAGCGGCTGGGCAGATGGTGATCGATGGCATCACTGCTGATCCGAAAGACGCACCGGGCCCGCTTGGTGTTTATCAGGCCGCGACCGATTTTCGCGTCGAGCGCAGCAGCCACGCTATTCCCGGCGGACCGGTCCAAAATGACGAGACCTGGAGCTTTACGGCTGCGGACGGTGAGCACATGGAGCTGCACCTGACCTACGAGCGCGGCGTCGCACGCAGGGTCTCGAGCGAGACCAAGTTTTATTCCGCAGCGAATCCCGACACCTATCAGATATGGAAGATCGATCAGGGTCTCGACATCATGCGTAACGCCACGGTCCAGGTGCCGGACAAGGTGAAGAGCTTCGATCTCAAGGTATCGGGCGGTAAGATCGGCACGCTGTTCGACGGCAGCCAGCGGGTTGTCAGCGTCGATGCACTGCACTGGTACAACCGCGTGATTTCCACGCCGTAGCTTTTTACCGCACAGTCTTCTTCGCGGAATCGAACACGCCTTAGTGCGCGTCATGCCCCGGCATGTCCATCGGGCCGCTTGCCTTCATGCCGCTACCTTCAACGACAATCGGCGGCGCACCAGAAATCTCCGGGCCGACCACGACGATCTGCCCCATCATGGATGGATGGGGCGTGCAGCCATAAGGATATTTGCCCGGCTTGTTGAAGGTGACTGTCGCGGTCTGGCCATTGTTTAACAGCCCGGTATCCCAGCCGCCCCCCTCGCCGCCGGCCGCATTGTGTTGCGTCGCGCCGCGATTGGTGAATGTCACCTTGGTGCCAGTCTCAACTCTGATCTGCGGCGGAAAAAACCGATAGTCCTCCATAGCCACCTTATCGCTATCTCGAATGCGCGCAGCGCGTAGCGTGCGCGGTGAATCGAAACTCAATTCGCTTGGCGGCGGCGGCGGCGTTTCGGCTTGCGGCACTGGATTGTTCGGATTGCCGTTGAGTTTGAACGCCCAGATCATGTCGCCATTCGCCGACGAGGTCTGGATCGCCAGCCCGCCCGCAGCGATCGCGAGATATTGCTCACCGTCGATCTCGTAGGTGATCGCCGGCGCGTCTGCTCCCGCGCCAGTCTGCCATTGCCACTGCAGATCGCCGGTCTTGGCGTTGTAAGCCTGGAAATTACCGCTCGGTTCGCCGTGGAACAGCAAACCACCTGCAGTCGTGAGCGAACCGCTGCCTTGTCCGATCGAGTACGGCATCTTGTGCTGCCACACGATTCGGTTGGTGCGCGAATCGACTGCGGTCAGCGTGCCGGAATATTTGGCGCCCATCGGCAGCGGCGCCTCTTTGCCGGTTTCAGGAGCGATGCGAACACCTGGCCGGACCGCTCCTGTGACGTAGAAATATCCGGTCTGCGGATCGTATGACATCGGCGACCAGTTTACGCCGCCATTTCCGGTCGGCGTCATCAGCACCGGCTGATCCCAGTAAGTGCCGAAGATGCATTTGGTGATCCAGGTGCCGAGCGGCTCTGGGCATTGCGGCACCACGGCGTCGCCTACCGGCACGGGTTGCGACACCGAGGTGATGCTGTGCCAATCTTGCTCCACCGGCGTTTCGTTGATCCCGATCAGGGGCTTTCCGTTGGTGCGGTCGAGAATATAAATCCAGCCGGTCTTGCATGCTTCCGCTACACCTTTGCGCAACACCCCGTCATAGGTCTGATCGAACAGAATAACCTCGCTCGGACAGTCGAAATCCCAAAGATCGTGATGGACCATCTGGAAGTGCCACGCATAAGTGCCGTCGAGATGCAGCGCGAGCATCGAGGAGGTGAATAGATTGTCGCCAGGGCGCACAGCGCCGTGTCCGGTGGCGTCCGGGCCGGCATTTGCGGTGGTGAAATAAAGCAGCCCCAGCTCGGGGTCGACCGCCGGCGTCTGCCAGACATTGGCGCCGCCATGCTTGTAGGCGTCGGCACGCGCCGGATCGGGATCGTTCGGCGCCGGCCAGGTATCGGAGCCGATATCGCCCGGCTCCGGCACGGTCCAGAAGTGCCAAACCTCTTTGCCGGTCTTGGCGTCGAGCGCAGTGAGCTTTCCGCGGGTGCGGCGGTTGGCGCCGGAAATTCCGGTATAAACCCTGCCCTTGTAGTAAAGCGGCGCTGCCGTGATCGAGTAGCCGTCCTGCCAGCGCCCGATCACGGTTTGCCAGACGACCTTTCCGGTCTTGGCATCGAGCGCGGTCAGCTTGCCGTCGAGTTGACCGACAAAGACCTTCCCTTCCGCAACGGCAACGCCGCGATTGTCCCAGCCGCAGCACACTGCGCCGTTGTCCTGCGGGATGCCGGAAAAATGCTCCCAGAGCCGCTCCCCGGTCTTGGCATTGAGGGCGAAAACATCGTCGTTGCCGGTGGCGAAATACATCACGCCGTTCTGGACAATCGGCGTGCCTTCCATCGAATATTTGCTGCCAAGACCGGAGCCGAGATGGACCATCCAGGCCGCCTTTGAGGTTCTTGACGTTATCGAGATTGATCTGATCCAGCGTCGAATAACGGGTGTTGTGCCAGTCGCCGCCGATCGTCGGCCATTCCTTGCCGGGATAATTGCGCAAATCGGCTTGCGCCAAGGCGATCGCAGGTATCACAGCAAATACAGCCCAAGCCGCGATCGTCAGCAACGCACGCGACATCAGATTCCTCATGCCATCAATTCAAAAACAGAAGCCGGCGGGACTATGCGTCCCGCCGTTTCTGTTGCCGCGTCGCTATGCAGCGGCGGCTTAGCCGCGCTGACGTTGTCCGCGATTTCCGCGCTGACCCATCATGGTCAGCTTCGGCAACAGCGCGCGCGCCAGCATCTTGAAGCGCTCTTTCTGGGTATCGCTCAGGCTCTGGTAGAGTGGCTCGCCAGCATCCGCCATTTTCTTCACCAGCGGAGCCGACTGCGTCATCGCCTCCGACCTGCTTGAAAGTCTGGCAAACGGATCGCCGCCGCCTTTGGTCTGCGCGTTGTTCTGTTGCGCCGCCTGCCGCGCCTGCATGCGTTGCGCGCGGAACTGGACCAGATCCTGCAGTGACTGCTGGTAGGCGCCCCACTTCTGCTGCTGGTCGGGCGTCAGCTCAAGACCGGCCTTGATCGCCGCGATGCGTGCGTTGGCCCGCTTCACAAAACGATCGGGAGTTGATCTGACGATGGCCACCGCCGCCTTGCTGCTGCGCATAGACCAAAGTTGAGCCGACGAGAGCGAGAGCTGCTGTCGCAGCAATTACGGGCTTCCACATATCATCCTCCAAGGTGATTGAGTTTAGTTGGTAAATCAGTCGCTGCTACTTCCACTGCCGCTGCTGAGCCACTACCGCTGGAGCCGCTACCGCTGCTCGAACTGCCGCCGCTCGAACTGCTGCCTCCGCTGGAACTTGAGCCGCCGCTCGAGCTCGAACCACCGGAACTGCTACTCGAGCTGTTGCTGCTTGAGCTGCTGTCCGAGCTATTCGACGAACTTGAGCTACTGTCCGAACTGCTCGAACTTGAGCTGCTGCTCGAAGTAGTGACTGAAGAGGAAGCGGATGCGGCTGCCGCAGCCGCCGCGCTGCTCGAGCTGGTCGCCGTAGCTTTGGCGCTGCTTCCGCTCTTGCTGCTGCCCTTTTCCTTACTGCTGCCGCCTTTTTCTTTCTCGCTGCCGCTTTTCGCGGATTTCTCAGACTTTTCTTTCTCCGCCGCTTCCGCCGACGCGTTCATCGAATACGTTCGGCTGTTCGTCCCGCTCGGTATCTTGAAAACAACCAATTTCGAACTGACGGCAGGCTTGCCGGCGTTGTTTGCCGTGCTCACTATCGCCGCACCGGTCGTGTCGTACGGAATCATGGCCGCCGAATCGAAATGGGCGCCGAGGTTCCAGCCCGCCTGAACCGGCACGGGAGCCGCGGCGGTATAAGTCTGAACACCCACAGCGCCCGGGGTAATAGTGGGACTGATCCACTCCACCGTGTTGTCCTTGTCGACCAGCACAAATTCGAACGGCTTTTTGCTTTCGGCATAAAACTGGAAAATGCTGACAAATCCGTTGGCGCCCACCGGATGGTTGGTGTCGATCACTGTGAAATTCGTATAGCTGTCGACAGCCTTTCTGTCGGTCGCCGGATTTCCGACGATAAGGACCGCAGCGGCCGCGCCTGAGGACGCCGCCTTCTTCTTCTTTGCCGCCAGAGACGGCGTCGAGCTCACGGCCGCCATGGCGACCGCGGCCATCGCCATTATCGATACTGATACTCGCCCCATCGCATTCTCCCTCACGGCGACTTTATGCACCGCTGTTTAATCGCTGCTGCTACCACTGCCGCTGCTTCCGCTTCCACTACTGGAGCTTCCGCTACTGGAACTCCCGCTGCTGGAACTTCCACTGCTGCTGTTTCCACCACCGCCGCTGCTTTTCTGTTGCGGCGCCTTGGCTGATGATTTCTTTGTCGACTTCTTCTTTGAAGACTTTTTCTTTTTGGTTTTTTTCTTTTTTGTCTTCTTCGTAGTCTCTTTCGCCGGCGCGGCAGGTTCCGGTGCAGGCTTTGCAACAACCTCTGGTACAGGCTTTACTACAGCCTTCGGTGCTGCCTTGGCAGCCGGCTTCCGCGCACCGGGCGCGAGAAACTTCGGCGACGTGATCGATCCTGGAACAGACGCGGACCCGGAACACGGCGGCCCGCCCATCATGCCACAGGCCTGAGCCAATCTGATTTCGCTTTTTGCCGAAGCCGTGAGAATCAATGGCCACGCAACCATGCTCAGCACGAGCAGGCGGCGGCACGCAGCAGCAATTCTCATATCAGATCACCCGACAATCGCACGGCTGTACAATCAAAGAAAAAACGACGGCCGCGAAGTCCAGATGAATTCGCATCGAACGCAAATCCGATAGCCTTGTCGTTCCCCCTACGGCGACTATGCATTGGCCGATTCAGCAACGCAAGGATTACAACCGAGCGTTGACCTACATTCAAAAGAAGTAATTTAGGCCGCATACTCAAGCCCGTGTTGGCGGCTAACCACCGCAGCTCCGGCAAGAGCTTTAAGCCCGCGGTGGCGCGACAACAATGGAACTTTTGCCAATGATCCACCGAAACGACCCGGCATCTTCGATATATTGTTGGCGTGCCACGACGTGACAGATTGACGACAGTCTATTTCGTCACCTCGAGCGCCAAGTTGTAACAGAGATCGTGCCCGCTCATGGCATCGGCGATGAAACGATCGAAAGCTTGCAGGAGTTGAGGCATAAGTTCGACGGACTGGCCGCCCACTTTCGTCAGACGGACAAGTCTCATTTCTTCCGCTTCGCTCAAAAGTTTTCTTACATGGGTGCGCGACACACCAAAGCGGTCGCCCAAATCGGAAAAGGAAACCGCAAACGGCCCGGCACCACCCTGCCGTGCGGCCAACTGCTTCATCTTGAGGAGAATCATCACACCGGCATCGCGGCCCTGGAACAGCATCATGATTGGATTGCCGGCCAGGATTTGAGCGCCGAGAGCGAACAGGTCGCTCGACACCAGGCGCTGTTTCAATTGGAACGCGGGATCGCGCGTCATGATCGGCGCGTAGCCGGGATCCGGAAACAGAATGTCCAACGGCAGGTAATGCGAGACCAGAAAATCCTGGTCCTGCGCAACCATCTTTGCGGTGGGTGTGAGAATGCGGACCCGGCGATCCCGCGGCGCCGCGCGCTGTTCGAGATAGCCGGCCTTAACCAGGCGCGACACAAGGTCGTGGACGCGGCTGGTACTGGCAAGACGATGCAGCGCCATGGAGTCTGCGACCAGGCGCAACGTCGGCCAGGTGGCACGATCGTCCTCGTCGTAACGCGCGTAGAGACACATGATAATGATGAGCAGAACGGTTCGGCTTGCTTCGAGCAGCAGCCGATTGAGGAATGGCTTATGTTCGTAAAGCGCAAGAATCGCTTTGACGAACTCATCGCGCGCGAAGGAGAAACGCGGATGAGCGAGGATTTCCTCGGCGGAGTGGAAGGCGGGAAGCTTTGTGAAGTCGATGCCGGCCATATTTCACATCGAGCCAGCCCGCCAAGTCAGTGATAGGTGCCGACAGTCATACAGCAGCACTTGCCGTTCTTGGGATTGCAGACCTTGGCGAGGTTTCCGCCGCATTGCAAGTTCCTCGCCGCCGCACTTGTATGTTTGGCCAGCATCGTCGCATTCGGACGATGGGCCGGGCCGGCGCCGATGTACCTTGCTGCGTATCGGCGTAGCGCCGGAAAAACGACCGCCCCGAGCATGAATGACAGCAGACAACGTCACTGCAAGATTTCGCATGATCGCCCCCTCATGATGTTAAATCTGATCTTCATTTCCACCGCTCTGCCGCCGCGTCGTCCGTGGCCTTGGCCTCGACCCAGTTTACTAAGTTTTGCCCGACGCTTTCTCGACCTGCTTCCAGAACGGCGCGCGCGTCTTCAGATAATCCATCAGAAACGACGCCGCGGCAAAGGCCGCCTCGCGGTGGCTCGATGCCGTGACCACCAGCACGATATCCTCGCCGGGCACGATCCGGCCGTGACGATGGATCACCGTCACGCCGAGCAGCGGCCAGCGCGTGCTGGCTTCCTCGACATGGCGCGCGATCTCGGCTTCCGCCATATCGGGATAGTGCTCAAGCGTCAGCGCCGCGATCTGTTCGCCGTTTTCGTCGCCGCGGCAGATGCCGGTGAAGGTCACCACCGCGCCGATATCGCTACGCCCGCGCGTAAGCTTCGCCACTTCGGCCGCAGCATCGAAGGCTTCGCGTTGCAGACGGATCGTCGTTGCTCATCACGGCTATCAGCCGCCGGTCATCGGCGGAAAAAACGCAATCTCATGGGCGCCGGCCAGTTTGGCGTCGGCTTTCACATGGGTCTTGTCGATGCGCGGCGCGGATCACTTTCGGATTCTCGAAAGCGTGGGCGTATTCCTCGCCGCGTCCGGCCAGCCAGGTCTGCAATTCACCGATGGTAGCGAACGCTCGCCGGAATCTCGACGTCCTCCTCCGCCTTGCCGATGCGCTCGCGCACCCAGGCAAAATAGCGGAGCTTCACGCGTCCTCCTTCGTGAGGTGATGCACACCGGCCTGCAAATAATCCCAGCCGGTGTAGAGCGTGAGCAGCGCCGAGAGCCACAGCAGCGTGATGCCGATCCGCGTCACCACCGGCACGACCGCATCGCCCGCCTCGCCGCAGATCAGAAATCCGACGGCGATCAGTTGCAGGGTGGTCTTCCATTTGGCGAGCCGCGTCACCGGCACGCTGACCCGCAGCTCCGCCAGATATTCGCGCAAGCCCGACACCAGGATTTCGCGGCACAGGATGACGACGGCTGCAAACAGCGCGTAGCCGTGGATGGTGTTTTCCGCCGCCAGCATCAGCAGGCAGGACGCGACCAGAAGCTTGTCGGCGATCGGGTCGAGCATCCGGCCGAGCGACGATTGCTGGCCCCAGATGCGCGCGAAATAGCCGTCGAGAAAATCGGAAATGCCGGCGGCGATGAAAATCGCCAGCGCCACCCAGCGCAGCCACAACCCGCCGTGCAAGATGTTCTGCCAGAACATGCACCCGACCACGACCGGCACCGCGGCGATGCGGCCGTAAGTCAAAATGTTGGGCAGCGCCAGCGGGCGGGCCGGCGGACGGCTCGGCGTGGTCGTTACCGTCGAATTCATAGCCCCACCATAGCGCTGCGCGAATGACGACCGCGAGACCCAAACCGCGCATGACTGCGCATCAAATCGCGCGATTATCATGCTTAGCGGAACCTTATTCGGTTTCATCGCGTATCCGGAATGGTTACGCCGCCCCCTCGTGAAAGAATTCATATATCCGCCGCGCCGTCTCAGCGCTGATGCCGTCGACCGTGCATCAGGTCGGTGACCGAGGCACGCTCGATCGCCTTGAGCGTGCCGAAGTGCAGCAGCAAAGCCCGCTTGCGCGTCGGTCCAATGCCTTCGATTTCCTGCAACCCGGCCTCGCGCAAATCCTTGGTGCGCCGCGTCCGATGCGAGCCGATGGCGAAGCGATGGGCTTCGTCACGCAGCCGCTGCACGAAGTACAGCACCGGGTCGCGCGGCGGCAGCTTGAATGAGTCGCGGCCCGGGAAGGAAGAAGGTCTCGCGGCCGGCGTCCCGGTCCGGCCCCTTGGCAATGCCGACCAGCGGCACTTCGGCGCCGAGGGCGGCAAGCACCCCGCGGGCAGCGTTGAGCTGGCCGAGGCCGCCATCAATCAGTACCAGATCAGGCCAGGTAGGCTCGTCTGGCGATTCATCACCCTCGCCTTCCGCCGCCAGGATCGCGGTCTCCTCCGGCGGCATGGCGTCCGGCGCGACGGCGGCTGCGGCGAGCGCAATATCCGCGACGAGGGGCCGCGGCGCTTCTGCCATCAGCCGTTTGAAGCGGCGCTCCAGCACTTCGCGCATCATGCCGAAATCGTCGCCGGGCGTGAGTTCCGTCGAGCGGATATTGAATTTGCGATAGTCCTTTTTACGGAAGCCCTCAGGCCCTGCGACAATCATGGCGCCGACCGCGTTGCTGCCCTGGATGTGGCTGTTGTCATAGACCTCGATGCGCCGCGGCGGACGCGGCAAGCCGAACGTCGTGGCGAGATCGCGCAGCAGTTTTTGCTGCGACGAGGTTTCGGCGAGCTTGCGGCCGAGCGCTTCGCGCGCATTGGCGAGCGCGTGCTCGATCAGATCTTTTTTTTCGCCACGCTGCGGCACCAGAATTTCGATCTTGTGACCGCTCTTGGTGCAAAGCGCATCCGCAAGCAGCGCGCGATCGTCAATTGCATGAGAGATCAGGATCAGGCGCGGCGCCGGCTTGTCGTCGTAGAATTGCGCCAGGAACGCGGACAGAATTTCGCCCGGCCCAAGCGACCGATCGGCCCGCGGAAAGTAGGCCCGATTGCCCCAGTTCTGCCCGGTGCGAAAGAAGAACACCTCGACGCAGGAGAAGCCGCCCTGCTGATGCATGGCGAAAACATCGGCCTCCTCGACACCGCGCGGATTGACGCCCTGATGCGACTGCACAGCGGAGAGCGCGGCCAGACGGTCGCGATAGATCGCGGCGCGCTCGAAGTCGGTCGCTTCGGACGCCTTTTCCATCTCCGCCGCCAACTGGTTTTTCACGGCCTTGGAGCGGCCTGACAGGAAGGCATTGGCTTCGCCCACCAGCGCCGAATAATCAGGAAATTCGATTTCCTTGGTGCATGGCGCCGCGCAGCGCTTGATTTGATGCAGCAGACACGGCCGCGTGCGGCTTTCAAAAAACGGATCGCTGCACGAACGCAGCAGGAATGCGCGCTGCAAGGCGTTGATGGTGCGGTTGACCGCCCATACCGAGGCGAACGGCCCGAAATAATGCCCCGGCCGGGAGCGCGCGCCGCGATGCTTGAGAATTTGCGGCGCCCAGTGATCCGACGTGATGAGGATGTAGGGAAACGATTTATCGTCGCGTAGCGTGACGTTGAAGCGGGGCCGCAGCCGCTTGATCAGATTGGCTTCAAGCAGCAGCGCTTCGGTCTCGGTGCGGGTGACGACAAATTCCAGCTTGCGCGTCGCCGCGACCATCCGCTCGATACGGGTGTCGAGCCCGGTCGGCCGCGCGTAGGCGCTGACCCGTTTTTTGACGTTCTTTGCCTTGCCGACATAGAGCACGTCGCCGCGCGCATCGAGCATCCGGTAGACGCCGGGCCGCGACGGCGCGAGCTTTACATAATGTAAGATCGCGTCGCGGCCGGCAGCGAGCGAGCTCTCGTCCTCATCGAGACGAAGTTCCACCGGGCCGCTTTCATCTGCGAGCGGCAGCGACTGCTCCTCCTCTTCGTCCTCGGCGAGAGTGACTTCGGGCTCGAGTTCTTTTTTCGGCACATTCATTGGTCGTTGAGTCCGGAACAGCCAGACTTCGCGCGTATAGAGTCCCTTAACGATATCGCATTGGAAATACTTAGCAATTTAGGACCGCTTAACTTCAACATCGCGATAAATCTTACAGACCTGAACATAGGTCATCGACCCCCGCTGACGAACTTCATATGGGCATTCCGAACGCTTTGTGCCCATCGGCATGTCGCCGACACCTTCGGAGAAGTCAGTATGAAAGTCCTCCTTGGCGCAGCTTTCTCGATCGTAATCGCCGGCAGCGCTTTCGCCGCCGATATGCCGGTCCGTAACTACTACACCGCACCCGCAACGTTTTCGCCTTCGAGCTGGGCCGGTCCCTATCTCGGCGGGCAATTCGGCTACGAATGGGGCTCGGTGAGCAATAACCCGACCCGCCCGAACGGATTCCAGGGCGGCGTCGAAGCCGGCTACAACTGGCAGTTCGGCCAATTCGTTGTCGGTGGCGAGACTGATCTCAACATCTCCGGCGCGCGGGATACGTCGGCGCCGTTTCAGTTCACAAATCCCTGGTACGGCACAGTCCGCGGCCGGGCCGGCATCGCCTTCAACAATATCCTGCTTTACGGAACCGCCGGGCTCGGTTTCGGCGAACTTACCGGGCAGTCTTTCGGCTTTTTGAGCCAGAGCAAAACCAGCGCCGGCTTTGTCGGCGGCGCAGGTATTGAATATGGCTTTGCATCGCATTGGTCCGCCAAGGCCGAGTGGCTCTATCTCGACCTGGCCGACCGCACCTTTCCGGCGACCGGGGCGAATAACGGGCTCTCGGCCAATCTGCTCCGTTTCGGCGTGAACTATCACTTCTGATCTGCTTCGGCTCTCAATTTCACTCGAAGGCCAGTGTTTCAGCCGCGCGGTGAAGTACACCGCGTGGCTGTATATCTTTTTGGTGATACAGTTCCGGTTCCACTAACGATTATTTAACCACATTCTCGCCGGCGTTAAGACATCGTTTGCTTTAATCATGACTGTACTTGATGAATTCTCGCCACATTGTTGTCTACATAGACAATTGCACTGTGTCTTTGCTGCACTAGACGAAATATCACTCACGAATACTATGCCGGCCAACCCATTCATTGGAGGTCGGGAAATGAAGCGTTTGTTTCTTGCGTTGGTCAGCGTAGCGGCATTGACCGGAACGGCAGTGGCGGCCGATTTGTCCCGCCCAGCGCCGGTGCCCTATTACAAAGCCCCGGTTGTTGCGCCGGCTTTTAGCTGGACCGGTTTCTACATCGGTCTGAACGGCGGCGGCGGCTTTGGCCGTTCGGCGTGGGACCGCACCGGTTCGTTTAACACCTCCGGCGGTCTGGTCGGCGGCACTCTCGGCTACAACTATCAGATCGGTCAGGCTGTCGTCGGTATCGAAGGCGATATCGACTGGGCCGACATCAACGGCACCACCAACAACGCCTGCGCATTGGGCTGCAAGACCAGCGACAGCTGGCTCTCGACGGTGCGTGGACGTCTCGGATATGCTGCTGACCGCTTCATGCCGTACATCACCGGCGGCGCGGCGTTCGGCGACATCAAGGCGTCAACTCCGGGCTTTGCCGGAGCCAACAGCGATCGCGCTGGCTGGACCCTCGGTGCCGGTCTCGAATTCGCGGTTGCCCAGAACTGGAGCGTCAAGGCCGAATATCTCTATGTCGACCTCGGCAAGTTCAACTGCGGCGCCTCTTGCGGCATTGCCGTCACCGACAACGTGTCGTTCACGACGAACCTCATCCGCGCCGGCGTGAACTATCACTTCTAATATTTGAGCATGATCTTTTCGGAAAACCGGTTTCCACTTTTCCGGATCATACTCTAATCGCCACCGCGACTTTTAGAAATGCAGAACCCCGGAGCGCAAGCTCCGGGGTTCTTGCTTTTCAGATCGAGCAAAACGTTCAGCCCGGCTTGGTGGCGTTGAACGCCGGGACCTTTGCGGCGAAATCGTCAAGCCACGCAACCAGTTTGGGATGGCCGCCGCGCCAACTGCCACTAAAGCGGAAGTCGCGATACCCCAGCAGGCAGGCAAGCGTGATGTCGCCGATATTGGGCGCACCGCTCTGCGGCGGCGGTGACGCTTCAAGCGCGGCGAGGCCACGCGAAACTTTTCCGGCCTGATGCTCGAGCCATTTTGCATCGTGAGTTTCCGGCTTGCGCCAGCGCGACTCGTAAACCGTCAGGATCGACGCATCGAGAACGCCGTCGCACAGCGCTTGCAGGCGTAACGCGGCAATCCGCGCCACCGGATCGCGCGGCACGATTTTGCCACCGCCAGCGCGATGATCGAGATATTCGAGGATGACGCGCGAGTCATAGTAGGCATTGCCGTCTTCAGCCAGCAGCACCGGAATTTTGCCGAGCGGATTTTGCAGCCGAACGCTGTCGTTCACATCCGACGTGTCCGCAGCCTCGACTTTCACGTCCTTGTCGAGACCGAGCAAAGCGATCGCAATCCGTATCTTGCGTCCGAACGGCGAAGCCGGGGACGAACGGAGTATCATCATGGAGACACCTTCACTGGAATTTCAGGGAGATCGCGCTGGTGATAGCGCAAAAGAAAGCCGTTCGGCCAGAGCGCCGCACGGTTCGCTGCAGTCCAGACGCCGTGCTCCCACACGGCGCCGCAGTACAAGCCCTAGCCGGTAATAACGAGATTTACCGCCTTCGGACCCTTACCTTTCTTGTCAGGCTCAACGTCGAAATTGATCCGTTGACCTTCGGTCAACGATTTCAGTCCCGCACGTTCAACAGCGGTGATGTGTACGAACACATCGCGGCCGCCATCATCAGGCTTGATGAAGCCATAGCCGCGTTCGCCATTGAAGAACTTGACAGTACCACCCATTGCCATCGGGCAACTCCTTACCCCGTGGTTGCTCCGCCATCGCGCCCCCTCGGCACGACAGCTAGCTGGACATCCATACGAGCAAAGAAAGCTTAAGCCGCTGACGGCCCCAACCACTCCGCCGGCCCCCCACAGGAGGCGGAACGTCTAAGCCAGCAACAACGAGGCTAGACCAATTTTTGTTGATGTAAAAGTGGCCAGGAGCCTGACAAACTATGTTTGTTTGGTCAGCCAATCCAACGAGCAAACAGCCTGCCGGGAGAGGATTTGACCGAGTTCAGGCAGCCGCGTCCGTAGTTCGCCGTCGAGCTGAAACGGCGGATTGACCAGGATCAGCCCCGAGCCGGCAAGTCCTGAACGCCCCTGGCCCGGCGTCATCGTGATTTCGCTGCGCAGCACGTTTGGCAACGCCAATTTGCGTAAGCTGCGGGCCAGCGCGTTAGGCGCATCACGCTCTTTTATCGGATACCAAAGCAAATAAATGCCGGTCGGCCACTTCCTGTAAGCCGCAGCTAATTCATTGAAGAGACGGCTGAAGTCGTCTGTTTCCTCGAACGGCGGATCGATCAAGACGAGGCCACGGCGTTCTCTCGGCGGGACATAGGCGCCGAGCGCGGTCCAACCGTCGATCGCCAAAGCCTTGCAGCGCTGGTCGCCATGGAGCGCGGCCAGCAGCTTGCGCGCGGCCTTTGACTCAAGCTCGCAAGCAATCAGCCGGTCCGGGCGCCGCAGCAGCGTCTGCACCAGGACCGGCGACCCTGGATAGTATCGCAGTGTTTCGCCGGGATTGAGGGTAGAGACCCCATCCAAATAGGGCTGCAGGAAATCTTTCAGTTCAGACGAGGGAGAGGCCTGCCAAAGCCGGCCGATACCATTTTGCCATTCGCCGCCACGGGTCGCTGCGGAGCTTGACAGATCGTAGCGCCCAGCTCCGGCGTGGGTGTCTAAGACGCGAAACGCAGCAGGCTTAATGCGTAGATGAACGAGGATGCGTGCAAGCACGGCGTGCTTGTGCACGTCGGCAAAATTTCCAGCGTGGAAGGCGTGCTGATAATTCACGTTTTCAGAACGTGACTCACGCTCCTCCACGCACCGGCGGCATCACCACCTGATCGCGCCGGCAAGATCGTTTGGTCACTTCGGGGCAATCGTGGAATTTCAGATCCTTGGACAAACAAATTCTGATTTCAGTCAAACGCTTCTTGTCGCAATCGACAGCGATGGCGGCGGGCGTCAGACCCGCGTTGGCTTTGATGAACGCGTCCTGCACGGCGCCAGGCGCAACCGTCAGCGGCTGTTGCAGCGCGGCGTAGTCCGGCGGGATCGTTATCGCCGCACGCGCCTTGCGAATGGTCTCGAAATAACTATTCGCCGAAAGCCCCGAACAGGTGCCGTGCTTGTCCCATTCGTTGTAGATCAGGTGCGGCGCCGGCATCAGGTCGAGCATCGACGAAACGATGCCGCGATAGAGCCGCGGCGACGGCTGCTGGCAGTATTCCGGAAATCCCTTTTCATATTGCGGCCAGAGCCCGTGGACCACGAACGAATAAGGCCGCGCCCCGCATTGCATTCCCGATGACTGGCCGTTGTGGCGTTCCGCGGCCCCGGCACAGAATGACGGTGACCACGACAGTGACAGGACATAGAAATCAAATTGCCCGGGAGTTCCCTGCTGATCGTCTTGCGCCGCCGCAGGCGCAACTACCGTCAGAAGCAAAGCGGCGGCAAAAGCCGCCCGCGCGAAACCGCGAAACATGGGAACCTCTTTTTTGGAACGCACCACTAGGCCGTCACAATCCAGTGGAACAATAGCACGACGAACGTAGCGCGAACAGAATATGGGCAAATGTCGTATGGCCGGTAACCTTCGGCGTACCTACTTTTGCTTCAGCGTTTGAATGTTGCCGCGTCGTTTGAGATCGTTGTGTCGTGAGTGCGCGACTTCAGGGTGATGAGGGCATCGCACATGACCGTATATAGCCTCTACAAGAATTGGGCTTTCGAGCCCGAGGCCATCACAGTGATGACGGACGCCTATGCCGATGTGTGTCGGACGCTCGGTCTGGGCGAACACGAAAGCGACGACACAAAAGCCGTTGCGAAGAAAGTGATCGAATACGCGCAACGTGGCGTGAGCGATCAAAAGCGCCTTCGCGACCGTGTGTTGGCGGCGTTCCATCGGGCGGATATCGTCAACGCTTTGTAAACCGCGTTCCGACCCGTTTCGGCCCAGCACAAAAGCGCCGCAGTTCGGGGCGGATGTTTGCCAAATTTCCTGGCTTAACCTCGCGTACTTGGGGCCCGCATGGGACCACTGCACGGGGTTCAACTTATGAAAACGACGAGTAAAGGCCTATTTGTTGCGGGCATCGCGCTTGCGCTCATGATGTCCGGCGCCAGCGCCCAAATGATGGGCGGCGGGCATAAGCGCCAAGCCACCGCAACAAAGAGCGACACGCAAAAGCCGAAGGTCGACGAAAAGGCCTACGCCCAGGCTATCGGCAGCCTGCCCGACAAGTCATACGATCCTTGGCATTCGCTGCGCTAACGCGCAGTTTGGCATTCGCTGCGCAACCCGCAGTCGGACTACGGCCCAGCGGAACGGCACTCCGGGCCGGTAGGCCCAGTTGCGGTCGAGGCCGGCGACGCAGAAATTGACGCCCCAACCCATGCCGATGATGTTGGTGTCTTCCTCGATCGAGTAGTTGATCAGGTGTCTGCTGCCGTCATTGATGACGGCCGTGCCGCTACAGAAACGCCGCGGGATCGATTGCGCCGCCCACGGCAGGTCCGCGGTCTCATGGATGTTCTCGACGCCGACGATGCGCAGCTCCGAATTCCAGAAGCGGAATTCCTTGGTGTGGAAGTTGGCCATGATACGGTCGAGCGCCTGCGAATAATCGCACGCCGGAAGGTCCCGGTCATAGCGCGGCCCGGACAGCCAGAAGTTCTTCTCAAAGATATTTGCCGCCCGCGGCTGTGACGCCGCCATCAAACTCAACGCCAAGGTCAGCGCGGCACACGCCAAACGGCCATACATTGGCCCTCTCCCACCCGCTTGAAATCGCTGGGTAACCGTGCCGCGACGGTGCCCCCCGGTCAAGGCCAGAACCCCGCGCGGATGCACTTGCGCGGCCGGCGTGACATCGCCGCCACGCTGCCCGATCAGCCGGGAAGCCGCACGTCCACAGGAAATGCGAAACCGTCAGGCGATCATCATCGTTCTGTAAAAATAATCGTTTCGGCAGATTATCCACCGCTGTGATAAAAAATGCTTGCGTTTTGATTCGACGGGTAACCGGGGTGTGAGGCGTAACGAGCCGCGACCCGGCTCTCAATTTTCACCTCCTCGTAAACCTCGCCTGCCGCCAGTTCCGGCGCGCAGCCACGGGGCAGTCTGTAAGGCGTACGCCGGCGAGGGGCCGGCGGTGTGTCAGTTGAGCGGTTCGTCCTGAACCGTCGCAGACAACGGGCAAGCTCCGGGGGAGAATTTCTATGGGTGAGGTACATCGGCTTTTAGCGCCAGAACCGAGTTTCGGCTTGCAAGCGGCCGGCCGTTTGATGGTCCAGGTTTTTCCATCGTGGGTGCAGGATCTCGCACTTCTGGTGGAAAGCGTGGAAGCCTCGCGGCCGACCAGCGCATCGCCGGACTGGCAACCCGGCGCAATCGTGCGGCTGCCGTTCAGCAAGAAGGTCTGCAACGACGGCAATACGATTTGCAGCCAGGCGCTGATGGCGCTGGCGGATACGGCCATGGTGATCGCCTGCTCGGCGGCATGGAACGGCTACCGGCCGATGAACACGATCGACCAGACCACCCACTTCCTGCGTCCGGCCAGCTTTGACGTCGTCGCCGACGCCCGCGTGGTCCGGATCGGCCGCAACACCAGCTTCGGCCGCGTGATGCTGCTTGGCGCCCACGACAAACGCCCGGTCGGCATGGTGGCGACCGCTTATTCAATGTCGTAACGCGCCGTTGCCGGCGCGCTTCCCATCGTCGCCGTGAGGCACTAAAGTTTCACCCGTTCAAAGTGGGTGGAGGCGT
Source organism: uncultured Alphaproteobacteria bacterium (assembly GCA_963807565.1). Classification (GTDB taxonomy): domain Bacteria; phylum Pseudomonadota; class Alphaproteobacteria; order Rhizobiales; family Xanthobacteraceae; genus BOG-931. Next base: position 158,772 of record CAWECH010000003.1, read on the forward strand.
TCGTGATGACTCGGAAGCTGTTGATTGCGCTCGGTCTGATAATGGCGAGCAGCACCGCAGTCTTTGCCATCGGCGACACCTTTATCGGGCCCGGTTACTGGATCACCGGCAACGACACTGGCGGCATCATTCCGTATTCACCAGCCATCGAAACCACCTACAAGCAGATGGCAACAGACTGGTGCGCACGCTGGAACCGGCTATCGCATGTCACCAGCGTCCATCGCGTGTACGGCGATTACGTCAGCTTCGTCTGCATCGATAAGCCGTGGATGACCCATTAAAGCACGGTCATTGCGAGGAGCGACAGCGACGAAGCAATCCAGGGGCGGATTGCTTTGAGCGCTGGATTGCTTCGCTCCGCTCGCAATGACGCAGACTATCTCCAGTCCCCGACTACCGCCTGAACGATCGTGAGCGCAGCAACCGCCGCCGTGTCGGCGCGCAAGATGCGCGGGCCGAGGCATAGCCGGACGACGTTCGGTAATTTCAGCAACGCTGAACGCTCGTCATCGGCAAAGCCGCCTTCCGGCCCGATCAGCACCGCCAGCGGCGACTGCGGCGGCACTGCAGACAGCGCGGCAACCGGATTTGCCACCGCGGCGTCCTCGTCGCAGAAAATCATCCAGCGCGCTGCGTCACGCTTCGCCAGCATCTGCGCAAACGACAGCGGCTCGTCAGATCTCCGGAACTGACAAAATCCCGCATTGCTCGGCGGCTTCGATCGCATTGGCACGCATGCGGTCGGTGTTGACGCGCGCAGCCTGGGTGTGCCGGGTCAAGACCGGCTGCAACTTCGACACGCCCATCTCGACCGCTTTCTGCACCATGTAATCGAGGCGGGCGGCTTTGAGCGGCGCAAACAGATAATGCAGATCGGCCGGCGCGGTCTGGACGCGGACGTTCTCACCGATAACGAGCGAAGCGCCGCGCCGCTGCGCCTCGATCGTCGCCGCCCACTCGCCATCGCGGCCATTGAAAACCAGCACGCCGTCGCCGGATTTGAGGCGAAGCACATGCGTCAGATAATGCGCCTGTGCCGGTTCGAGCGTGACCGCGGCGCCGCCACCGAGAGGCGCGTCGACGTAAAGCCGGGGACTGCGGAAATCGTAGCCGGGCATAATCCGACGCTCGGGGCTTTGAGCCTGTTGAACCTGGTACGGCTGGCTTTACCTTTGCCGGCGGATGAGCACCAGCGTCGCACTCTTAGTCGCACTCTTGGTCGCACCCTTGCGTTACGGGGCATTTTGCCCCCATCTCGCCGAATTCGACGCGCTATTAATGGCGCTGGGGCTAAGGGAATCAGCTTCCGGCCGGGGGCACGAGGAACAATAATGATTCGCAGTCTTGCCGCCGCGCTGATCATCGCGGCTGCCGCGACTTTACCGGGCGTAGCGCTGGCGCAATTTCCGCCGCCACCGCCGACCGGATCCCAGGGCGTCTTTCCGGCTCCGCCGCCAACAGGCTCGCAAGGGGTATTCCCGGCGGCGCCACAGCCCGGACAGGGCGGCATGGTTGGCAACCCGGGAGGTCCGGGGGGTGGCGGGGGCGGCGGCTTTGGTGGGCCGCCACCGGGCGGCGGCGCTTTCGGCGGAGGACCGCCAAGCGGTGCCCAGGCTATCTGCGCCAGCTTCGCGAAGCTGAAGGAGGATGCCGAGGCCAAAGGGCACGCTATTCAGGAAGTCGCCAAGAAAAAAGATCGCAAGCTGATGTGCGGCGCGGTCACGCGCTTCGTCGAAGTTGAGACCAAGGTGGTGAAATTCCTGGCCGACAACAAAACGACGTGCGGCGTTCCCGATCAGGCGGTGGCAAGCGCCAAAGCCAGCCACGAGAAGACCGTGCAATTCCGCGATCAGGTTTGCGCCGAGCAGCCCCAGCCCAAGGCGCCGAGCCTGAGCGACGCGATCGGCACGCCGACGCTGGATACGCGCAAGAACACCAAGACCGGCAAAGGAACGCTGGACACGCTCACCGGCAATCCGCTGGCGCAATGAGCGCGGCGCCGAGGGGCGTACCCGGAAGCGCGCTCGAATTCAGTCGCGGACGCGACCGGCAATTGGGTCGACAGCTTCGCACCATCGTGGTCGCGTCCTTACCTGCGCCTCGCCCGGCTCGACCGGCCGATCGGCTCATGGCTTTTGCTGCTGCCATGCTGGTGGTCGTCAGCGCTCGCTGCGGTCGCGGCCCATGCGCGCGGGCCGAGCCTTTGGCACATTGTTCTGTTCTTCATCGGCGCATTCGCCATGCGCGGCGCCGGCTGCACCTATAATGACATCGTCGATCGCAATCTCGATGGCAGCGTCGAGCGCACCCGATCGCGGCCGATCCCGTCAGGCCAGGTCAGCGTATTGCAGGCTGCAGTATTTCTCGTGGTGCAGTCCCTGATCGGACTTGCGGTGCTGTTGAGTTTCAACATTTTCACCGTCGTGCTCGGCGTTGCTTCACTCGTTATCGTCGCGATCTACCCGTTCATGAAGCGCATCACCTATTGGCCGCAGATTGTTCTCGGACTGGCATTTTCCTGGGGCGCGCTGATGGGTTGGGCCGCCGCGTTTGGCAGCCTCAGTCTTGCGCCGGTCCTGCTTTATGCCGGCTCGATCTCATGGGTGATCGGCTATGACACCATTTACGCGCATCAGGACCGTGAAGACGACGCGCTGATCGGCATCAAATCGACCGCTTTGCTGTTTGGCCCGCGCACCAAGCCGATGCTCGTGCTGTTCTATTCGGGTGCCGTCGTCCTGATCGGCGCCGCCGGAGCGCTTGCCGGCGGCGGACTGGTGTTCTGGCTCGGCCTGCTCGCTTTTGCCGCCCATCTCGGCTGGCAGATCGTCCGTCTCGATACCAACGACCCCGATAACTGCCTGCGCGTGTTCAAATCCGACCGCGATGCTGGGCTCATCCTGTTCGCGGGACTGCTGCTCGACGCGGCGCTGAAGGCGGCTCGGCTGAACGCATTGCTCGCCGCGGGATTGCAATGCGCCGCAAGGCCCTTGTCGACTCTTCGCCACGGGCGCAAAATAGGTCCAAACCGCCGCGCGCTTAGAAAGCGGCAGGTTTGTAGGGAGCGATCGATGAAATCCACCACCATGCTGGGCGTGAGCACTGCGCTCGCGCTGATTTTTGCGCAGGTACCGTCTGCCACCGTGCGCGCCGATACTCAGGCTGCCGCGCTGTCGGGTCAGGTCTCGTCCGAGGCCGAAGGCAATATGGAAGGCGTCGTCGTCACCGCGCACAAGGACGGCTCGATCGTCCAGACCAGCGTGATCACCGACGACAAGGGCCACTACGCGTTCCCGGAAAACCGGCTCGAGCCCGGCCACTACTCGATCGCGATCCGCGCCGTCGGCTATGATCTCTCGGCTCCCGCCGCCACCGACGTGCAGTCGGAAAAGACCGCGAATGTCGACCTGAAGCTGGTCAAGACCAAATATCTCCCCGACCAGATGACGAATGCCGACTGGACGCTGAGCATCCCCGGCACCGAAGAGCAGAAAGCGATGCTGCTCAACTGTACGAGCTGCCACACCATGGAGCGCATCACGCGCTCAACGCATAATTCCGACGAGTGGACGCAAGTCGTCTCGCGCATGATGGGCTACGGCGCAGTCAGCCAGCCGATCAAGCCGCAGCCGATGCTTGACCGCTCGCGCGCCGGCACGCCGGAGCAGTACCGCAACATGGCGGACTATCTCGCCACCATCAATTTGAGCGCGAGCGACAACTGGAGCTACGAGCTGAAGACCCTGCCGCGTCCGAAGGGCCGCGACACCCATGTCATCACCACCGAATATGACGTGGGCCGCCAAACGTCCGAACCGCACGACATCCTGGTCGATAAGGACGGCATGGTCTGGTACACCAACTTCGGCGAGATGGAGATCGGCAAGTTCGATCCGAAGACGCTCAAGTTCACGTCTTATCCGATCAAGAAGTTCAAGCCGAACGCGCCGACCGGCCTGCTGAGCATCGAGTTCGATCACCAGGGCAAGATCTGGTTCGACACGATGTATCAGGGCTCGCTCGGTTGTCTCGATCCGAAGACCGGCGAGATCGCCTACTATCCGGTCGATCCGAAGTGGAACGACGACCGCGTCCAGCTCAACTTCACCGGCCTGCACTATGAGGTCGACAACAAGGTGTGGACCAAGAGCGTCGGCACCCAGGACATCTTCCGCGTCGACCTGAAGACCGGCGAGTGGGAGAAATTCCATCCGACCGACAAGCTGCCGGGCCTCAAGAATGTCGGCATCTATCAGGTCATGGCCGACTCCAAGAACAATCTCTGGATGGCGGAATTCACCGAAGGCCACCTTGGCAAGATCGACGCCAAGACCGGCGACGTGACCTGGTACGCCACGCCGACAGCGCATTCCCGCGCCCGCCGGATGGAGATCGACGACAAGGACCGCGTGCTGGTGACTGAATATCGCACCAGCAAGGTCGCGCTGTTCGATCCAGCAACGGAGAAGTTCACCGAGTACGCCCTGCCGGAATACACCTTCCCGTACCGCGCGAACTTCGACAAGAACGGCGAGATCTGGGCTTCCACCATGTCGACCGACCGGGTCGTGCGCATGGATCCGAAGACCGGCCAGACCGAGCAGTATCTGATGCCGTCCGACACCAATATGCGCACGGTAGCCATCGACAACACGACGACGCCGGTGACGTTCTGGGTCGGCAGCAATCACGACCATCGCATCGTGAAGGTCGAGCCGCTCGACTGATATAAAATCTACGACGAGAAGACCGAAAGCTCTCCCTCCCCGCTCGGGAGGGAGAGTTTTTTTGTTTGCGTCATTGCGAGCGGCAGCGAAGTAATCCAACGACACCAATAGTGTTGGCGGCAGCGCCACCATCAAAATCCCGTTCGATTATTTCGCGCCAGCCAGGTACTAGCGCGGGCGGGTTCTGCGCCGTTTTAGTCAGTGCATCGGCTTCGGCACGGGTAACGGTGTGGCATTCGGCTCCGATTTTACCGTCGCCTGTTTGTAGCACTGACGCATCAGCGCACAGCGCTCGGGACCACTGGTGTGCATGGCATCTGGCCGCCCGGCGCTGATGAAACTGCACACCTGTTCAAGCCCCTGCGGATTGAGCCAACCGGCGGCAAGGCCGCGGCGCACAGCGAAGCAATCGGCTTTGTTCTCATCCGGGCCGCCGAACAGGTGCCCGCATTCGTGGCTGTAAATCCACAGCTTCACCGCGGTCGGCACCTTGGTGACGTACGGCATGTTGAGAATGACGATGTGCGGATACGACTTGGCATAATCGTCGAGGTTGGGATCGAGCACCGTCGCCCAGGAGCCGCAACTCATGCGGTGGCCGTCGAGCACCAATTGCCCCGCAGCCACGATGGTGGCGCCGCCGCCGTTGCGATCGACGTAATCTTGTGGCGTCGGATCGGTCTTCAGCGGCTGCGCCATGGCGCACGTGATGAATGCCAGCAGCGCGGCGAGCGCAATCGCGGCGTGAAGCGGCTAAATCGGAGATGGCGCATGGCGAAGCAACTCGGTCCACCATAACATTGCTTCGTCGCCAAGCTCCTCGCAATGACTCTCTATCGTCATTGCCGGACTTGATCCGGCAATCCATGCGGCGGTTCAGCATGGACCACCGGGTCATAGGCAAGCGTTAGCGACGCCGTTCTTCCGAACGGACTATACCCGGCGGTGACGAGTGAAGAGCGACTTTAGTGTGTTTACGCCGCCTTGCTGGTCTGCGACCCCGTCCAGCTCCGTGAGCACATCCCCCGGCAATCCATCTCGGCTGCCGCGAGATTTTCCCGCAAGTGCGCAAGCGATGACGTGCCCGGAATGAGCAGGATGTTCGGCGCGCGGCGCAGCAGCCATGCCAGCGCCACTTGCATCGGCGTCTTGCCGAGTCGCGCCGCGACCTTCGACAGGATCGTGGACTGCAGCGGCGTGAAGCCGCCGAGCGGAAAGAACGGCACGTAAGCCGTACCCGCGCGCGCAAGATCGTCGATCATCGCATCGTCTTCGCGATGCGCCACATTGTACAGGTTTTGCACGCAGACGATCTCGGTGATCTTGCGGCCGTCGGCGACCTGCTTCGCCGTCGCGTTGCTGAGCCCGATGTGCCGCACCAGTCCCTTGCGCTTGAGTTCGGCGAGAGCGGTGAGCGGTTCTTCGATCGGCCCTTCGGTCGGCTCATGCGCACCGAACATGAAGCGAAGATTGACGACATCGATCGCGTCGACTTTCAGATTGCGCAGGTTGTCGTGCACGGCTTCCGTCAGGTCCGCGGCCGAGAACGCCGGGTTCCAGGATTTGTCGTTGCCGCGGCGGCAGCCGATCTTGGTGACGATGACGAGATCGTCCGGATACGGATGCAGCGCCTCGCGGATCAGATCATTGACGACGTGGGGGCCGTAGAAGTCGCTGGTGTCGATATGATCGACGCCGCTCGCCACCGCTTCGCGCAGCACGGCAATCGCCGTGTCGCGATCTTTCGGCGGGCCGTAAACGCCGGGCCCGGCGAGTTGCATGGCGCCATAGCCGAGCCGCTTCACGGCGCGGCCGCCGAGTTTGAATGTGCCGGATTTGTCGATGCTGGACATGATCGGTCTCCTTCCAATGACACGGCGAAGTTAGGCGCTGTCCCATCGTCCCATAATCCAGTACAATCGGCACAGACTGTGCGGATTTACGAACAATGGCGACAGATCTTTCCGACCTGACTGCCTTCATCGCGGTGGCGCGGGCGAAAGGCTTTCGCGATGCGGCGCGCGGAAGCGGGTCCAGCGCGTCGGCCTTGAGCGAGGCGGTGCGGCGGCTGGAAGCGCAGCTTGGCGTCCGGCTGCTCAACCGCACGACACGCAGCGTGGCGCCAACCGAGGCCGGCGCGCGGCTGCTTGAACAGCTCGGGCCCGCGCTCGCCGAGGTCGACGCTGCGCTCGACGTGGCCAACCGCTTTCGCGACAAGCCGGCAGGCACGCTCAAGCTCAACGTGCCGGTCAGCGCGGTGCGGCTGGTCCTCCCCGCGATCGTGCCGGCGTTCCTTGCGGCCTATCCGGACATCCGGCTTGAGATCCTGGCCGACGACAGTTTCGTCGATGTGCTGGCGGCCGGCTGCGACGCCGGCATCCGCTATGGCGAGCGGCTGGAGCAAGACATGATCGCGGTGCCGATCGGGCCGCGCACACAGCGCTTCGCGACGGCGGCGGCGCCCGGCTATCTCGACCGCCGCGGCCGGCCCAAACATCCGCGCGACCTGCTCGGCCACGATTGCATCAACGGCCGCTTCGCCAGCGGCGTCGTGCAGGTATGGGAATTCGAGCGCAACGGCGAAATCGTCCGCGTGGAACCGAAAGGACCGCTGCTGGTCAGTGCCGGCGGCGCGACCGATCTCGCTGTCGACGCCGCGATTGCGGGCATGGGAATCATGTCCCTGTTCGAAGACTGGTTACATCCGCACTTTGAGAGCGGCGCGCTTGAACCCGTCCTCAAGTCATGGTGGCAGCAATTCCCCGGCCCGTTCCTCTATTATCCGGGACGCCGCTTGGTGCCCGCGCCGCTGAGAGCCTTCGTGGACTTCATCAAGATGCGGCGCACATGACTCCGACTGATGACATGCGTCCTCGCCAAGGCGTTTGAGGCGAAGCAATTCAAGATCGCCGGCGGTCGCTCCGGAGTGCCTTCTCCGATTTGCGTTCCGACGTCATTGGAAGCTCGAACAAGCGAGAGTGGATTTTGCGGAATCCGATTCATGGAGACCTCCCTACTGCGGATGAAAAAGCTTGAGCAAACCGACACGCCACCCGTACGCGTACAACTGAGCCCGTGCTGGTTGGTGTAGTGGATCGTCATGTCGGCGGGCGGGCTTTCGCAGAATGCCGCCCAGCCGCCGTGGGTGCAGAGCAACCCGTTGTCAGGATCGATGAACTGGTTCTTGCCAAGCCTGCTGGCAGGATTTTGGCTCGATGCTGTTCTGCCCGGCGGATCCGGCACGAGCTTTTCTCCGGCAAACGCATAGTTGTGCGTCGCCATGCAATCCTTGAACGCCTGCGTGACGTCCACGTCGCGCGACAGGCCGGTTTGCCCGTAGCAGTCATTGACCGCGGCATTGAGCACCACATCGCTGCGCGGCCTGCCGCCGGACCGGATGTTGTCGTGCCAGGTAAATTCGTAATGCGTTGACGCAAGCGCCGACGACAAAGAACCCAATACCACTGCGACAGCAATGATGACCTTTTTGGTCTTGTTCATGGAAGGTCTCCTTCCTCCCATGCGTCGGTGGCGGTAGCGGCGAAGTTCTGCGGATTACAGAGGTTTCATGTTGCATGATCGCAGGGGGCTCGCTGCCGATGCTGTCGGCGGGCGGCGTTGCGAAGTTACCCTTTGCCGGCGATCCAGTCCGCGATCCGGCCAATGCATTCGTCATCCGTGTAATAGGCGGCATGGACCAACGTCGGATTGGCCTCAATGTCGCGCAGCAGCTTGCCCATCTCCGGCGGAGTGACCACCATCTTGGAGAAAAGCTCCGTCACATTGCCGAAATGGATGTTGATCCAGGCCTGCCTGCCGACGAGAGCGCGCTGCTCGGCGCCTGCCGGCATATTTTCGAATTTGACTGAACTCTTCGGAAGCCAAGCCGGGTATTGCTCGATACGTGGAAGCGGGAGCCGGTAGCCCTCAAGCCCCATCACCAACCGAACAAGCACGCCCCAGCCACGGCTCCGGACGAGGTAGGTCACTGAATCGTTCACCACGCCGATGATTGCGCCGAACAAGCGGGCGCACCATCGCGCCGGCAGCCAGAACGCTGAGTAGAAATCCGGCCCAAGCACTCGAGAGAAAAGCAGGACGACCGCCAGAATAATCATAACGATGACCAGAAAGCCCCGTTCAAGGCTGCCGAACGTTGCAGCGACCCAATCACGGTCGCTGCTGGGCAAAAAAAGCACCCCAATGGCGCCGAAGAGCGAAAGCTGGAGTACGATCAGGAAGAAGCGCGGAACGATCCGGATATCTCTATAGGTCTTGGCTCCGCGAATCCGCGCGATCCGCGCGGTATACGATATGTAATTCCAGGCCGAGCGACCCAAATACGCGAACAGGCCCGACGCGACCGCAAGCGGATTGCCGATATTCCCGATGTGATGCAGGACCTGCCACGCCTCATCCACCGCGCTGCCGAGCGCTAGGACCTGCCACGGCGATTCACTGCCTTTGCTGACGCCGAGCCCCGCTAACAAATTGACCTGCGCGGCCAACACGCTTAACGCCGAGCAGGAAAGCACGACGAAAACAAAGACAGTGACGATGTGAAGCCAAGAGCTGAAGTACACGTCGCTTCCGAGCTCGCTCCAGGAACCGACGATAGCAAACCCCCAAAAGCATAGACCCATGGCGGGAATCGTCCACAGCAGAGCATAGAGGAGCCCGCCGAAGGTCCGGGCGCCGTGGCCGTACAAAACAGTCGCGAAAAGAAGGAGCCAGACCGCAACCAGGACGTCCGCGTACCATCGGCCGATGAACATCCCCAATCCTTGCTCCGAAGCAACAGCCAGGGCGAACACAAGCGTAATCGTCATCGCCAATACGAAGACGATCCAACTGGCGAGGTCCAGCAAGGCACGGAACGCCCGGGCTTCCAACATAATCGGGCCGACCGCATTCATGAATGGAGTGCCCAAGGTAACGATCTTGCCCAGCGTTCCTGCCGTTTCGATTTCCGACAGTGCTTCGACCAGGATATTGCCGCCGTGGCTGTGCGCCACGATGTGACAACGCCAGCCGTCGTTGTGCAGCCTGGCAACATAGTTGCCGAGATTCGCGGCGGCGCTGGTGCGCTCGATCCAGCTGTTATCGCCGCTCCAATGAAAGATCTTGCCTCCCTCAGCGCAGTGCGCCCAGCATCGCGCCGGCGACCCGCGTTGCTCGAGGGCCTCGTCGAGGCTGGTCGTAAAATTCCGAGAGCCGTCCTCGCCGCCGGACCGCTGATACCATTGGGTTTTGCCGTCAAGTGGCGCGGCAAAGGTGCCGTGCACAATGATTACAGTCTCTTTCGCTGCCATATCCTTTTGCGCCGCCCGCTGGATCAAACTGCAGGAAATAGTATTTCTGTTCGGGCCGCCATCCAGTACCTGCACGGCAGAAAAATCGGCCTTGGCCTATGGGATGAAGTCTCGACCGCCGCCTGGCTACGAGAAGATGCTCTAGAGCAGCTGCAACACGTGCCACCACACCGGCAGAGTCAGGAACGAGAGCGGAATTCCAACGCCAACCATCAGCGTGACCAGCGGCGGATCAAGTTCGTGGTCCATCGCTACAATGCTGGCGCCGATCATCGGACCCATTGCCGCTTCGAACACAGTGACACTCAGCACCTGCCAGTCATTGCGCATCAAGCCGCCGAACAGCATCAGGATCAGGACCGGCGCGACGACAAGTTTGAAAACAAGTCCGATCGTGAGCGCCATTGCTTTACCACGGACCTGGCTGAGCTGGAGCTGATAGCCGACCGAGACCAGTGCAAGCGGCACCAAGGTCGCGCCGAGCCGTTTGAGAAGTTCGTCCAGCCATGGCGGATAGTCGAACGGCATCAATAACAGCGCCAGCACGAACGCCTGGAACGGCACGAACAGCGCAATCTTTCTCAGGACGGCGCGGGCGCTGACGGTGCGGCCGGGCGAGTATAGACACGCAACGAATATGCCCAGCGTCGACAGCACGAAGTAAGAGCCGAGCTGGTCGATCAATATGCCAAGCCCGAGATATTGCGGGCCGTAGAATGTGTCGATCATCGGCAGGCCGACGAATGAGGTGTTGGCAAGCCCGCCGGTCAGCATCAGCGCGCCGGTGGTCGCGCCGGAAAAGCCCAACACTTTACCGGTGAGCCAGAACACCCCGCATCCGATCGCGAACATGACCCACGCCATCAGCGCCGGAAGGATCAGGTTCGCTTGCAGGTGCAAGCCGTGCACATAAGTCAGCGTCAGTGCGGGAAGCGAGATGTGAACGATGAAGCCGTTGAGCGCAGCCGCGGCGTTATCAGGAAGCCGCTTCAGCCGGCGCAGGACAATGCCGAGGATAAAGCAGGCACCGAGCAGAAGGTAATTGTTCATCGAACCCTACCCGCTCGCTATCCAGGCGCTGCTCCCGACGGCCTTCAGTCTATCATAGCGACAAAACAGCGAATTGCTGAATCAAGCTCCGGCGCGGTATAATTGTTGTATTGGTGCAAAAAGCACCTTGAGCGAGGAAACGACTTTGGCCGTGGCGGCGAGACGCACCTGCAATGGACAATCTCGGGACGGCGATCGCAAATTTTCGCAGCGCCTCTTCATCCGCGACCTCTGGCGAAGGGTTGCTGCTGGCCGGCTGGCGCGACGAGGATTGGCAGGAGCTATTTCGCTTTACCGCAGTGCGAAGCGTAAAGGCCGGCGATGCTTTGATCCGGCACGGCGAGCCGGACCGGACGCTTTACTTCGTGCTATCCGGCGAACTTGAGATCGTGGTGCGGTCCACCGACGGGCTCACCATGGGACGCGTGGCCCGGGTCGGCGCCGGATCGGTGCTGGGCGAGCTGGCTTTCTTCGACGGCGGACCCCGCTCTGCCGGGGCTTGGGCGGTGAACGACTGTGAAGTCGCGGCAATGACACCGGATCAATACGCGGGTTCGCGCAAAGCCACAGTGACCGAGCGCGCGACCTGCTTTTCGCGATGGGCCGCATTTTGGCGCTACGACTGCGGCGAACCAACGCCCGCGTTGTCGGATAACGCGCCGAAATCATACCGCCGACCAACCAAAAATAATTGTCCCTTACTCTATTGACTTATTAGTCCCCGAATGCGATGTGCGATCCAGATCGCTCGTCGTGAGGGACGTCATCTGCAGCGACGGCTTTTGATGGAGCGGGCGCGGGTTCTGCGGATGGAGGTTCGTCACTTCTGTTCGCAGGCGGCTTGGGCATCATGCCCGTCCAGCACGTGTTTGGACTGCGAGGTGCTGGCTGCACTGGCGCCGGAGAGGGAGTGCAGAACCTCCCGTTTGCATCCGGTAATTCCAGGAAGCGCTGGCCCGGGCCGGGTTGGAAGGCAACTTCCATCAATCCGATCGTGGAGCACCGAAAGGTGACCGGTCTTCGTCATGAAGGCCGGGGCTGTTCCCGGTAACGGGTGCAGTTCTCTACCGGACTTGCCTGGTAACAGGTGGAGTCCACCGCACCGTTCGGTGCTCCGCTTCCCTCTTTATGAGGGGAAGCAGAAAAAGCGTGGCCCGTTTGGGCCGATCATTGCCATGCGTCACAACGCGCAGATGCCACCGCATCGCGAGAACGAGTCCCCCGCGTCATCATTGCCGGTAAAACGGAGCGGCGATCTTGACCGCGCCACCGCATCAGGGAGAGTCGGCGTCATGACCGAACGCACACAACAAATGGCGCAATGGATGTGGGACGCGCGGCAGCGCCGCCTGCCCTATGCCAACCTGCCTGACAATCTGACGCCAGCCTCGATCGCCGAGGCTTATGCCGCGCAAGAAATTTACTACCGGCTGGCGGAGCCAGTTTACGGCGCGGTCGGCGGCGTCAAGGTCGCCACCACCACCAGGGTGATGCAGGAGCTGATGGGCATCGATCACGCCTGCGGCGGCGCGATCTTTGCCCGGACCATCCATCAGTCGCCGGCCACGGTGCGCGCGTCGGATTTCGTCAACCTGCGCATCGAAAGCGAAATCGCCCTCAAGCTCGGCGCCGATCTTCCGGCAAACGGCGCGCCATGGACGCGCGAGCGCGTCGCGCCTGCCGTCGCCGGTGCAATGCCGGCGTTTGAACTGATCGAGGATCGCAACGCGGACTATTTCAAAACCGCGGCGACGTCGCTGATCGTCGAGAATTGCTGGAACGGCGGCGTCGTGGTTGGCGCGCCAAAGCCGGTGGCGATGGTAGACCTTGTCGGCATTCGCGGCCATCTGGCGATGGACGGCAAGACTATTGGCGAAGGCCTCGCGGAGGATCCAGCCGCAACGCTCGCCTGGCTCGCCAATCTCCTTGCCGAACGGCAGCGCGATCTGAAAGCCGGCATGGTGGTGATCACCGGCAGCCTGATTGCGACTGTGTCGATTGCGCGCGGCCAGCGCGCCGTTTTCAGCGTTGACGGTCTCGGCGAAGTCGCGATGGAGGTGGTGTGAGCGCGGCGCTAGTTCCGCGCGATGATCTCGCGCTCGTCGCGATAAACCACCGGCAATGCCGGCAATTTGCCGGGACGGCGACGCATCAGCCGCGACGGACGGCGGCGGGCGACAGCCGAACGGCGGCGGCGGCGCCACGTCGGCTTTTCGATCCGCACCGCGCCGAGCATGGCGAAGGGTGGACGCAGAGATCCATCGGTCTCGGCGACGAGCAGCGGAAGGCCGAGCACGCGGCTCCACGATTGCCACTCGGCGACAATCTCTTCACGGTCTGGAGAAGCAAACAGCGGCAGCGACAGCGCCGGATCGGAATGTTCGAGAACAACAGCGATCGAATGCGGCGGCTGACCCGCCTCGCCTTGCAAACGAATAGCGACACCGCGATAGGCTTTCACCGGCATGTTCAACGCCATGCGGATGCCCTGCACCGAGCGCCGCACCACAACGCGTTCGCGATGCAGATCGACCACACGGCGGCGTCCGTCGGCCGCTTCGTCAGCGGCCTCGAAACGCACGGGCAAGGTGAAGGGGTCGAGCCGCAACGAGGCCCCCATCGCCTTTGCGCGATGGGGGACCCCGGCTTGGCTCGGCCCGGCAGCAAGACTGCCGGCTTCCATTTGACGCCTCGAAAACTCCCGCCGGACTGTTGCCGCCCGGTTGCCGACACCTTGCCAAAGTCCCGTCGCAATCGGCTTAAGGAGAACGGTTAAAAGCTTATGTTTGCAGCGCTAGCGCCGCGCATGATTGACGAGTGGTTTCATTGGCATCGTCGACTATCGTCATTGCGAGCCATCAGGGCGTTTACGCCCGTCTTCGACGAGCTATGGCGAAGCAATCCAGCGCTCAATGCAAGCGGCTCCTGGATTGCTTCGTCGCTCGCGCTCCTCGCAATGACGCCTCGAAACGCCGCTTGAATCAGGCACTTCGGCACCACATCTTCGCCTTGTCTTTCCCGGTCACCTCTCATAAACCAAGCGAAGCATTGCTATGAATTCACTCCTCGACCAAACCGCATTATCCGATCTCGCCGAGCGCCTTGTTGGCGCAGCGAAGCGCGCCGGCGCCGACGCGGCCGACGCTATTGCCGTGCGCGGCGTATCGCTCTCGGTTGATGTGCGCGACGGAGCGGTCGAAGAATCGCAGCGCTCGGAGGGTGACGATCTCGGACTGCGAGTCCTGGTCGGCAACAAACAGGCGGTGGTTTCGACCAACGATCTCGTCGGCACCGGCTTTGACGACCTCGCCCAACGCGCGGTCGCCATGGCGCGCGCCGCACCCGAGGACCGCTTCGCAGGCCTCGCCGATCCGTCGCTGCTGACAAAGAAATTTCCGGACCTCGATCTGCTCGATCCGAACATGCCTGATGTTGCCGCGCTGGAACGCCGCGCCAGGGAAGCGGAAGCTGCGGGGCTCGCGGTGAAGGGCGTGACCAAATCCGGCGGCGGCTCGGCTTCGGCCGGTATCGGCGGCATGGTGCTGGTGACCAGCCACGGTTTTCATGGCGCAAGCATCGGCTCGCGGCAATCAATCGCGATGTCGGCGATTGCCGGTGAAGGCACCGGCATGGAGACCGACTACGATTACACCTCGACGCTGCACGCCTCCGACCTCGAGAGCGCGGCCATGATCGGGCGTAGCGCCGGCGAGCGCGCGGTGAAGCGGCTCAATCCGCGCAAGGTCACTACCCGGAAAGTGCCGGTGGTGTTCGACCAGCGCATCGCCGGTTCGCTCGTTGGCCACGCGGCGAGTGCGGCAAACGGCGCCTCGGTCGCGCGCAAGACAAGTTTTTTGCGTGACAAGCTCGGCGCGCAGATTTTCGGCAAGGATATCGAGATTGTCGACGATCCGTTCCGCGTGCGCGGGCAGCGCTCGCGTCCGTTCGATGCCGAGGGTGTCGCCGGGCAGGTGCGCAAGCTGATCGACGGCGGCGTGCTCAAGACCTGGTTCCTCGACAGCGCGACCGGGCGCGAACTCGGCATGCAGACCACCGGTCACGCCAATCGCGGCGTGTCCTCCACCCCCTCCCCGGGCCCGACCAACCTTCATCTCGCTGCTGGACCGAAAACGCCCGAGCAGCTGATCGGCGAAATCGAGGACGGGTTTTTTGTAACGAGCCTGATCGGCATGGGCGTCAATCTGGTCACCGGCGATTATAGCCGCGGCGCATCGGGCTTCTGGATCGAGAACGGCGAACTGACCTATCCGGTCAGCGAAGTCACCATCGCCGGGCACCTGTCAGATATCTTCATGAGCCTGACGCCGGCGAACGATCTCGTGTTCCGGTACGGGACCAATGCACCGACGGTTCGCCTGGAGGGCATGACTGTTGCCGGCCAGTGAGGTCGATCTGCAACAGCAAGCTGCGCGCCTCGAAGAGAGCGTTCGCGAAGCCGGCGCATTGGCACTGTCGATGTTCCGGAAGCCGCTGAACAACTGGACCAAGGGCGAAGCGCAATCGCCCGTTTCGGACGCCGACATTGCAGTCGATAATTTGCTGCGCGAAAGCCTTCGCGACGACCACATCGCCTGGCTGTCGGAAGAAAGCATCGACGATCCGGTGCGGCTTGAGGCGCGTTACGTCTGGGTGGTCGATCCGATCGACGGCACCCGCGCCTATATCGGTGGTTTGCCCGACTGGTCAGTATCGGTGGCGCTGGTCGAGAACGGGCGGCCGATCGCGGCGTGTCTGTTCGCGCCGGTGAGCGAGGAGTTTTTCCTGGCGATTGCCGGCGCGGGTGCGACCCGCAACGGAGCCGCCATTGCCGTTTCAAACGGTGCCGACCTCGCGCAGGCGCGAATCGCCGGGCCGAAAAGATTGCTGGAACGGCTGCAAGCGGTGTCGCCGCCGTTTACGGTGATGCCGCGCACCCATTCGCTGGCGCTGCGTTTGGCGCGTGTTGCCGAGGGAACTTTCGAAGCGGCCTTTGCCGGCGGCAACAGCCATGACTGGGACCTTGCAGCCGCGGACCTTTTGGTGCACGAAGCGGGCGGCGCGCTTTCGCCTTTCGGGGGTGGCAGCGTCACCTATAATTGTCCCGTGCCGCGGCACGGAATGCTCGTCGCGGCCGGCAAGGCCAGGCACGCGGCGCTCCTCGAAATCATCAGGGATGAACGCCTCGCAGCAACTTAAATTGCGGACCCGAGCGCGCGGATTTATCTGGCATGACGGACATTGAACAACCAAAGCAGCTGCTTCATCTGGTTCTCGGCGGCGAGCTTTCGAGTGTGGCAGACGTGCAGTTCAGGGACTTGAGCAAAGTTGATATCGTCGGCCTGTATCCGAATTATGCCAGCGCCTATGCGGCTTGGAGAGCGAAAGCGCAGGGCACCGTCGACAATGCCGAGATGCGCTATTTCATTGTGCACCTGCACCGCCTGCTCGATCCTGAAGCGACGCCGGCACATTGAGCTGAGACGATGAAATCTTTGGCGGCGCATTGGCCGACAGCGATGGGCTAGAGTAACGATTGGCGTTCTTGCCGCCGAATACATACGCTTCGTCGGCAAGACCAATAGCGTGATAATGGAGCCAGTTGATCGCTATGACCGTATCGAGTCTGACCTGCCGGTCATCGCTACGTTCTGGCACGGCCAGCACATGCTGGCGACCAACACGCGGAAACCGCACCACCGCGCCAAGATGCTGGTCTCCCGCCATTTCGACGGCGACATCAATGCGATCGCTGCGCAGCGGCTCGGCGTCGGCACCATTCGTGGCTCCGGCAATCACGGCTCAAGCTTCGTGCACAAGAACGGCGTCGCTGCATTTCAGTCGATGGTCGACGCACTCGCCGAAGGCTACTCAGTGGCGCTGTCAGCCGATGTGCCGAAAGTGGCGCGCACTGTCGGCCTGGGCATCATCAAGCTGGCGCAGATTTCCGGACGTCCGATCTACCCGGTCGCCATCGCTACAAGCCGGCGCATCGTGCTCGACAACTGGGATCGCACCACGATCAACCTGCCGTTCGGCCGTGGCGCCGGCGTTGGACCCGATCCGGTGCGCGTGGCGCCTGACGCCGACGCTGCCGCACTCGAAAGCGCCCGCCTGCTTCTCGAACAACGTCTCAATGCCGCGACGCAGCGCGCCTACGAACTGGTCGACGCTCCAAAAGCAAAGCGATAGCATCGGCGTGGCGGATCCAACGATCCTGCTGTTATCGCGGGAGGGCGCGCTTGCCTGATCCGTTGCCGCTGGCGCTACGCCTTTATCAATTCGCGTCATTTGCCGCAGCGCCGGTCGCTGCGCCGCGGCTCCTGGCGCGGCGGCTCGATCGCGGCAAGGAACATCCGGAGCGGCTTGGCGAGCGCCGCGGCGAAGCCAGCGAGCCGCGCCCGGAGGGACCGCTGATCTGGCTGCATGGCGCGAGCGTCGGCGAAATGCTGGCCGCAGTGCCGTTGATCGAGCGTATCCGGTCGCTGGGTTTTGCCGTTCTGGTTACGTCCGGCACTGTCACGTCGGCCGCTCTTGCCGAATCCCGGCTGCCGCCGGGCACGCTGCATCAATTCATTCCGCTCGATGCACCACGCTACGTCGCGCGCTTCCTCGATCACTGGCGTCCGGATCTGGCGCTGTTCGTCGAATCCGATCTGTGGCCGAACCTGATCCTGGCCTCGGCGCAGCGCCGCATCCCGATGATCATTGTCAACGGCCGGGTTTCGGAACGTTCGTTCCGCCGTTGGCGCATGGTTCCGGGGGTGATCGGCGCGCTGCTGTCGCGGTTCGATCTTTGTCTGACCCAGTCGGCCGCGGATGCAGAGCGCTACGGCGAGCTTGGTGCGCCGCGCGTAAGCTCGACCGGCAATCTGAAACTCGACGTACCGGCACCGCCGATTGACGAGGAAAATCTCGAAAAACTCAAAGCGGCCATTGGCGCGCGGCCGGTGATCGCGGCAGCCTCGACGCATGCCGGCGAGGAAACGACTGTCGTCGCCGCGCACCGGCGGCTGCGGGCCAAGAATCCGTCACTGCTCACCGTTATCGCGCCGCGGCATCCGGAACGCGGCGAGAGTATCGCCGAAATCGCCACCGTCGCCGGCCTGAAGGCCGGCCTGCGCTCGCGCGGCGAACTGCCGGACGGGCAGACCGACATCTACGTCGCCGATACTCTGGGAGAACTCGGCCTGATCTATCGGCTGGCGCCGATCGTGTTCATGGGCGGTTCGCTGGCCAGCCACGGCGGGCAAAATCCGATCGAAGCAATCAGATTCGATACCGCCGTCGTGCACGGGCCTAACGTCTGGAACTTTGCCGAAATCTATAGCGCGCTCGACGAGGCGCAGGGTGCAAAGCTTGTAACCGACGAAGAGGCACTCCTGGCCGAATTCAGCGGCTGGTTACACAACCCGGCGGCGCGCAGTGCGGTGGCGGATGCCGCGACGCGAACGGTGCAGACGCTCGGTGGCGCCCTCGAACGCACGCTGGCCGCTCTCGATCCTTACTTGATGCAACTTCGTCTCGAACAACGGGCATCGTGATGAGAGAACCGGCCTTCTGGTGGCGGCCGGGCGCCGGCAAACTGCTCGATCCGCTCGGCGCGCTCTACGGCGCGCTCGCTGAGCAGCGCATGGGGACGCCGGGAACGGCAATCGGCATTCCGATAATCTGCATCGGCAATCTCACGGTCGGCGGCGCCGGCAAGACGCCGGCGGCGCTGATGGTCGGCCACTTGCTGCTGGCGATGCGCGAACGGCCGTTTTTCCTGAGCCGCGGCTATGGCGGCCGGCTTGCCGGGCCGGTCCGCGTCGATCCCGGTTTTCATCACGCGGCCGAAGTCGGCGACGAACCGTTGATGCTGGCGCGCCTCGCCCCGACCATCATCGCCCGCGACCGCGTTGCCGGCGCCAAAACCGCGCGCAAGGGCGGCGCCAGCGTCATCGTCATGGATGACGGCTTTCAGAATCCATCGCTCACCAAGAACGCCTCGATCATTGTGGTCGATGGTACGCGCGGCATCGGCAATGGCCGCATTCTTCCGGCGGGTCCGCTGCGTGCGCCGCTTGAAGTCCAGATCAAACACGCCGACGCCGTTGTCATCGTTGGACCCAGGGATGGAGCGCCGCGCGTCGGAGAAGCGGCGCGCCGCTACGGCGTCGCGATCTTTCATGCCCGTCTCGACCCCGACCGCAATAGTCTGGCGGCACTCGGCAACAGAAAGGTGCTGG
Organism: uncultured Alphaproteobacteria bacterium; assembly: GCA_963807565.1. GTDB lineage: Bacteria > Pseudomonadota > Alphaproteobacteria > Rhizobiales > Xanthobacteraceae > BOG-931. The sequence goes on from CAWECH010000003.1 coordinate 178,092, forward strand.
CCTTCGCCGGTATCGGCAATCCCGACAAATTTTTCGCGACGCTCACCGAGGCCGGCGTCACCATCGCAGAACGGATCAGTTTTCCCGACCACCATCGCTATACCGCTGCTGAAGCGAACATGCTGATCGCGCACGCCGATGCTGCGGGGCTGGTCCTGATGACGACGGAGAAGGATCACGTCCGTCTTGCCGGCGATCCGGCGCTCGCGAAGCTCGCCGCCCGCGCCAACACATTACCGGTGCGCCTCGTCATCGAAGAGCTGGAGCAATTCCGGCAAATGGTGGCCGCAGTTTTGAAGCGGCGAGCGCCGAGCGGTTAAGCCTTGCCGGGATAGATGGCGCGCTGCCGCTGCATCACCGCTTCCGGCGTCGCATAAGCTTCCTGCAGATCGACGCTCCAGTAACGCAGCTCCTCAAGCGGGATTTGCACACCCGTGACCGCACAGCGCACGAAAGCACCGGGCCGCAGCACACGGAAATCGCCGTCGAGATATTTGACGTCGGCCTCGCCGGGCATCGGGCTTGAGCGATCGGTGCGATTAAGCAAAGACGCCTCCTGGCGGGCTTGTTGGGGGCCTAGCGGCGCACCCGCCGGTCACGTCACCTACATAATCAATCCAGCCGCGAGAGGAAACCCTCCGACTTGTGATCGCCGGGGCGCTGCGCCGGGACTGAACTTCATGGTAGATAGTGCCCGGGGCGTACCGTTCACGTTCGGCTAGATTTACCTTGGCGGTAATGGGCTTTCGCAAACTTATCATCGTGCTGGCTGGCGCCGCCTGGTGCGCGACGGCTTTTGCCGCTCAGGAAACGGTCGATATTCCCGGCGACAGCGTGACGCTGCACAGCACGCTTTATAAGCCCGAGGGTGACGGCCCCTTTCCGGCGGTCGTGGCGCTGCACGATTGCAGCGGCCTCACCCATCGTCCGGCAGACGAGGCACGGATCTATACGGAATGGGCCAATCTCCTGGTCGCCAAGGGCTTCATCGTCCTGTTCCCGGACTCCTTTGGCTCGCGCGGGCTGGGATCGCAGTGCCGCGAGACCGAGCGCAAAGTGCATGCCCGGCAGGAACGGGTGACGGATGCCAATGCGGCGCGCCGGTGGCTGCAAACTCAGAGCTTTGTCAAAGGCGACCACATTTCGCTGCTCGGCTGGTCGAATGGCGGCTCGGCGGCGCTTTGGACGGTGCGGCCGACCGCAAAGCCGAAGGATGACGGCACGGATTTCCGTTCTGCTGTCGCGTTTTATCCAAGTTGCCGCCGTCTCCGTGAAACCGCATGGAGCGCGCGGGTACCCACGCTGATCTTGACCGGAAGCTCCGACGAACTGACCCCGGTGTGCCAGCAAATGGTGGCCGGAGCACACGGCCGCACCGCCCGTGCCGAGATTGTCGTCTATCCCGGCGCTTTGCACGAATTCGATCGCGCCAACACGCCGGTGCGGCCGCGCGGCGGTGGCGCCGGCGTCGCACATGGCGCCAACGGGTCCGCTCGCAACGATGCCTTTAAGCGCGTCTCGGAGTGGCTGGCGCGCTAATCCTCACTACCCGCCTTGAGCCGGCGTGCCACCGACATGAACAGCAGCGGCGACAGGTAAGCAGGAAACTGCGCCAGCGCGAAATAAAGCCACGTCATCGCCGGCAGCGCTCCACCGGTCGCGGCCAGCATCAGGCCCATGTTCCGCTGCGACGCCATCAGGCCCAAGATCAGCGCCGGCTCACGGCCGGCTTTGAGAAATACGACCGCTGTCAGCACGAGAATGGCGAAGGTCAGCGCAAATGCCAGCACCGCAAGCTCGACCATCATCGCCGGTTCCGCCACAAAACGCGCAGCGACGTCTTCCATCACGGCAGCGACGAAGACGAAAACCAGAATGATATTCACTCCGTTGATCTGATCGTTGTAGCGCGTGAGCGTCGACAGCTTGACGAAGTAGCGGACAACAATGGCGAGCAACAACGACCCGGCCAGGATCGCGAACAGTTTTGCGCCAAGCGCCAGAGGGGAAATCGTCAGTCCCGGTCCAATGAAAATGTAGGAGAACATTGGCGCCGTCAGCGGCAGTAGCGCCGTGCTGGCGACGAGCGTGGTCAGGATCAGCGTGGTGTCGAGCCCCATCACTGCAGCAAAGGCCGGCGACGCCATCATCGGCGACGCAATGGCCTGCAGCATCAGACCAATAAACAGATCGGGTGCGCGAGAATTAGCGTGCACCGCGAGGCATGCGACACCGATCAGTGCCGGAATGACCAGCGACGTCCACACTGTGGCTGCGACCAGAAGACCAGGCTTGCGAAGCTGGCTGCGCAAGTCCGCGGTTTCGACGCGGACAAACGCCACGAACAGCAGCGTAAAAATCGCCTCCGGGACATAGGGCTTGAGCAAAGCATCGAACGGCGGCACCGCGATCGCGATGAACACGACTGCTGCTATCGCGCGCGCCCCTTGGCGTCCAAGCCAGGCCAATGCCGCTGATAACGCGGCTAAAACCGGCATGCCAGGACGCTCCGCAACATGCGCTTACAGATAACCGGTCCCCATTTCCGCGGCAAAGCGAGCCGGCTCGCCTTCCCAAACGATGCGCGCGTGCTCAAGCACATAGACGCGATCAGCATGCGGCAGCGCGAAGGTGACATTCTGTTCGCCGAGCAGGACGGTGATCTGGGTGGTTTCGCGTAATTTTTCCAGCGCGATGGAAATCTGCTCGAGGATGACTGGCGCCAGACCCAACGTCGGCTCGTCGAGGATGAGCAGCTTCGGCTTCATCATCAGCGCCCGGGCGATCGTGAGCATTTGCTGCTCGCCGCCCGACAGCGTGCCAGCGGGCTGCCCCTGACGCTCGCGCAGGATCGGGAACAGCTCAAATAGCCAGGCCATTTGCGCATCGCTTTCGGCCTGCGGCAGGTGCTGGCCGCCAAGATCGAGGTTCTCACGTACGGTCATGTCGACAAAGAGTTCGCGGCCTTCCGGCGATTGAACAATGCCGTTGCGGGCAATGGTCGCGGCACTACGTCCGCGCAGCGGCACACCCTCGCGCTTGATTTCGCCCGAATACGGCAAAAGTCCAGAGATGGTATTGAAGAGCGTCGTCTTGCCGGCTCCGTTCAATCCCACGATGGAAACGAATTCGCCGGCATGCACATGAATTGACACGCCCTCCAGCGCCTGTGCCTTGCCGTAGTGGACGTTGATGTCCTTAACCTCGAGGAATGGCGTCGTCGCATCACGGAACGAAGACTCCGGACGCGCCGCGGTTTCAATACTGCCGCCGAGATAAACGCGCCTGACGGTTTCGTTGCGCATCACCTCGTCCGCGGTCCCTTCGGCGATGCGCTCGCCGACATACATCGCGATCACGCGATCGACGAGCCGCGAGACGCTTTTCACATTGTGATCGACCAGAAGAATGGCGTGCCCATCGTCGCGTAGTTCGCAGATCAGATCGGAAAACGCGGCGGTCTCCCTGGACGTCAGCCCGGCGAACGGCTCATCGATCAGCAACACTTTTGGATTACGCGCGATCGCCTTCGCGACCTCGATCTTGCGCAGATCGGCAAATGGTAACGTTCCCGGACGGCGATCCAGCACGGCGTCGAGGCCGACGCGTTTGGCGATCTCGTGAACATGATCGTCGATGGCTGGATCGGCAAACAACCGGGTCAGCTTGTCGGGCAACAGGGCAAGCTTGATATTCTCGTGCACCGTCTGGCGGTGCAGCGGGCGTGAATGCTGGAACACCATCCCGGCGCCAAGCCGTGCGATCCTGTGCGATGGCCAGCCCGCAACCTCGACACCACCAATGCGCACCGAGCCGGCATCGGGCCGTTCGATGCCCATTATGAGTTTCATCACGGTGGATTTGCCGGAACCGTTCGGACCGATCAGGCCGAGGATTTTTCCGCCTTCGACGCTCAGCGCCATGTCCTTGACGGCGACAAGGCCGCCAAAGCGCTTGGTGAGACCGGAAACCTCCAGATGAGCGGTTTCGGCCATGGTCAACCGCCCTCTTTGGTACGGGTGAGCAGGCCGAAGAAACCGCTTGGAAACAGCAGCACCACGACGAGCGCCATGGCGAAGACGACGAAATTCGCCAGGTCGCCGATCGGCCGCAGCGCCTCGGCGGCAGCGATAATAAACACGGCCCCGAGCACGGCGCCGAGGATGGTGCGGCGGCCGCCCAGCACCGCTGCAATAATGACCTGCACGCCGACCGTGATGTCGATGAACGTGCCGACCGAGGCAGAGCCGAGATAAAACACCATCAGTGCGCCGGCGAGGCCGGAGAAAAAGGCACTGATGACGAAAGCGGTCAGCTTGTGCTTGGTAACGTTGAATCCGAGCGCACCGGCCTGTATCGCATCCTGGCCGCTGGCCTGCAGGATCAACCCGACCGGCGAGCGGGACAGTGAGAACAGGATCGCGGCGCTGATCGCCATGAACCAGAGTGCGATCTGGTAGTTCACCGCGTCGCTTACGGTAATCACGTCAGGTACCGTCAGCCCGATCTCGCCTCCGGTGAGACTTGCATCAACCACGACGTAGTTCTGCAGCATCAGCACTGCGACCAGCGTGGTGAGGCCGAAATACGGCCCACGCACCCGTAGCGCGGGCAGCGCAAGAATGACGCCGCCGACGACGGCAGCGAGCGTTCCGGCAACGACGCAAATCCAGATCGGCGGCTGGTAAAGGTTATCGAGAATGCCGGCGGTATAGGCGCCGGAACCGATCAAGAAGGTCGGTCCGAAATTGACCTCACCGGCAAATCCGAACAGCAGGTCCCAGGCCATCGCGAAGACGGCGAAGTAAAACGCGATGGTAAGCAGACCGAGGACATAGCCGGAGACGCCGAGCGGCAGGAACGACGCCAGCACGATAACGGCGAGCCCGACCAACAGAGTGCGCATCGTCGATGACAGCCGCATCTAGCGCCGTCCCAACAAGCCGCGAGGGCGTACGTACATAACGAAAATCAACAAAAGCAACGCCGGTATGGTGCGATAGGCAGGCGAGATCAGATAGGCCGTGATCGTCTCGAGATAACCGACGACATAGGCTGCTATCAGCGCACCCGAGACACTGCCAAGTCCGCCAAGGACGACAATCGAGAACGCGCTCGCCGTCAGCGGACCGACGCTATAGGACGAAACACCGAGGAACATGCCAAGCAGAACACCGGCAACGCCGACCAGCAGGCCATAGATCGCCCAGATCGCGATATAGATTTCCGACAGCTCGATGCCCAGCAGTGTGACGCCGCGCGGATTTATCGAAGCCGCAAGCACCGCTTTGCCCGCTCGGGTGCGATTCACCAGCAGCCAGAGACCGCCGATTACGAGCCAGCACACGATCGCGGTGAAAAGCTCATTCTTCGGCGTGCGCACGCCCACAATCGACATCACGCCGCTGACGATCGGCGCGACGGTCTTGGCGTTGTTGGTATAGAGATAGGCGACGAACTCCTGGATCATGATGCCCCAGAGCAAGGTCGCCGTGAGGATGAATATCTCTTTCTCCTCTTCGCGAATTTTCCGGGTTCGTTGCAGCGGGCCCACAATCAGGAAATAGGTGACCATGGTCGCTGCAAATCCAGCGCCGATGCCGATCAGTGCGCCGGTGTAAGGACCGGCGTGCAAATCGTTGCCCGCAGCCCACGCAGCGACCACAGCCACAACCATCAGCGCGCCATGGGAAAGATTGAGAACGCCGGAGACACCAAAGATCAGCGCAAAGCCCATAGCGCCAAGCGCGTAGAGCGAACTGATCGCAAAACCGTCGACAAGGATTTGCCAGAAGACAACGCTCACGCGCCCGGTCCCCAATCAAAAATTCTCCCCGCGCGCGGTGCGGGCGGGGAGAATAAAAGAAACAGCAATCGTTCCCGTTGTCAGTTGGCTGAACCAACTTTGATGAATTTCGGGAATTTTAGTTTGCCGTTGGCGACCTTGGCCGGCCACAGATTGACCTGCTTGCCGTCCTGCCATTGCAGCATCAGGCCGGTAATGGTGTCCGGACCGACTTTCAACGCGTGCGGATTGGCCGTGTCCTTGCCCTTGAATTGCACGCGGCCAATGGTGCCCACGTAGTCGGTTGCTTCGAGAGCGGTCACCAGCGCGTCAGAGTCTGCCGAGCCGGCCCGTTTGAAAGCATCGGCGAGATAATAAACTTCGTCGTAGGCGGTATAACCGCAGTATGACGGGAAGTTGCCGTACTTGGCCTTGAATGCGTTGACGAAGGGCAGCGTCTTCGGCGTCACCGCGACGTCTGGACCGGACACTGCCTGGTAGAGCACGCCCTCGGTGGCGCCGTTGGTATCGTTCCAGAAGCTGGAATTGGTCGCCTGCGAGGCGACACCGAGCATCGGGATTGGCACTTCCTGTTGTTTCCATTGCACCGTCGGCTGCACGCCGACATGCGAAATGCCGGTGATCATCACGTCGGGCTTCTCGCCCTCGATCTTGTTGAAGATCGGCGTGAAGTCGGTGGTGTCCGGCGAGAAACGGATGTGATCCAGAACATTGATTCCCGCATCCGGCAGACATTTCAGGTATTCGGCATCGAGCGGCGTAGTCCACGCCGCGTCTTCGCTCATCACCACCGCGCTCTTCATGTGAAGCTGACCGACGAGAAGATCTTTGGCGGCAGCGCAGGTCGAAGTCCGCGAGGCTGGTCGAGGTCAGATAGCCATGGAAAACGTATTTGAGGTTGTTGTAGTCCTTCGCAATGTTCTGCGTGATGACATCGGACGCAGCGCCAGGTGTGACCATCACGGTCTTCAGGCGTCCGCTCCACGGCTCAAGCGCAAGAACCACCTCGCTGATGTAGCTCGCGATCACGGCATTGACGTGATCCTCGTTCACGGCGCGCTGGAAAGCGCGGACCAACTCGGCGGCGGACGAGTGATTGTCGTAGGTGACGAGTTCGATCTTCTTGCCATTCACGCCGCCTGCGGCGTTGATCTCATCGGCGGCAAGCTGCGCAGCCTGCGGGATCGATGAGCCGGCCACGGCTTGCACCTCGGCGATAACGCCGATCTTGAAAGTATCGTTTGATTGCGCGTAGCCCGCTGTTGTAAGTGCCAGCGCGGCTGCACTTGCGGCCAGCGCCGCGAACAGCGCACGGCTTCCCCGTTTAGCCATTGATAGTCCTCCCTGAAATTTATCCGGTCGCATTTTTTGAGCGGCCGCTTGCAATCAACTCTATCGCAACCCATCGGCCCGGCAAGGGCGATTTTGTCGCGCAATTCTAATCCTTTAGGCCATACCGGAAGCACCAGAACTGCACAAAGAACGCGGTTCGAAGCGACAAAACCAAGGCCCTCAGAATGATCTCAGGACTCCGCGCTTGAGTTCCCCGATGTGTAACTCGTCGCGCTTATAGAACATCCATTGCTTGATGCGCTTGGCCCGCACCAGCCGGGCCTGCGCCAAAATCTTCAGGTGTTCGCTGACGGTCGGCTGGCTGACGCCAAGCTTTCTGGCGATCAGAAGGCCGCAAACGCCGTCCTTGACCAGATCGCCGTCGACCTGGGGCGGGAAATGCGCCTTCGGGTCCTTAAGCCATTCCAGGATCAAGAGCCGGCGCCCGTTGGCCAGCGCGCGCATTGTCTGCTCAATAGGCATATTGCTAATTAGCTATTTAACGAATTATAATCAAGCATAATGGAAGTATCACTGGACACCATAAGCGGCGAGCGCATCGAGACCGCCGAGGACGTCATCCGGCCCTATATCCGGCGCACGCCCGTGGTCGAGATCGACGGGCGCGATTTTGGCCTCGACACGCCGCAGATCACCTTGAAGCTGGAATTCGTTCAGCATTCCGGCTCGTTCAAGTCGCGCGGAGCCTTTGCCAATCTTTTGCTGCGCGACGTGCCACAGGTCGGTGTCGTTGCGGCGTCCGGAGGCAATCATGGCGTCGCCGTCGCTTATGCGGCGATGAGGCTCAAGGTGCCGGCAAAAATTTTTCTCCCGAGTATTTCGTCGCCAGCAAAAATTGCGAGCATCCGCGACCACGGCGCCGATCTTGTCATCGGCGGCGACCGCTATGCCGATGCACTTGCCGCGAGCGAAAGTGGCAGTGGGCGCGATGGCTGTTCACGCCTTCGATGCGATCGAGACGATGCTGGGTTCCGGCACGCTTGGCCGCGAATTGGAAGGGCAAGCGCCCAATCTGGATACGCTCTTGGTCTCGGTCGGCGGCGCCGGGCTGATTGGCGGCATCGCTGCCTGGTATGCCGGCCGCATCAAGATCGTCGGCATCGAACCGGAAGCCGCCCCCACTCTGGCGAATGCGCTTGCCGCGGCCGTCCGGTCGATTCCGAAACCGGCGGCATCGCTGCGGACTCACTTGCGCCCAAGCGCGTCGGCGAGCGAGGCTTTCCGATCGCGCAGCGCTTTGTCAGCGGCGTGATCCTGGTCACCGACGACGCCATCCGCGGTGCGCAAGAAATGTTGTGGAGCGTCGCTCGCATCGTTACCGAGCCGGGTGGCGCCGCGGCCTTTGCCGCACTCACGTCGGGCCGCTACCGGCCAAAGCCAGGCGAGCGCGTCGGCGTTGTGCTCTGCGGTGCCAACACCACCGCGGTGGACTTTGCCAGCTGACACGCGTTGCGGAGTCGCCATTTCGCGCTAGTCTCCGGGTAGGGAGAAAACGCGCCATGGCTCAGGGGCAGGAACTCGTCGCATTTCGATTACATCGTTGTCGGCGCGGGCTCCGCGGGCTGCGTCCTCGCCAACCGGCTGACCGCTTCGGGACGACATCGCGTACTGCTCTTGGAGGCCGGCGGACACGACCGGCATTTCTGGATTCATGTCCCCCTTGGCTTCGCCAAGCTGTTCAACAACGCCGCGGTCAACTGGCTTTACAAATCCGAGCCCGAACCGGAACTGAACAACCGGCAGATCATTCAGCCGCGTGGCAAGGTGGTCGGCGGATCGAGCTCGATCAACGGACTGCTTTACATCCGTGGCCAGCACGAGGACTACGATCATTGGCGGCAACTCGGAAACGCCGGCTGGTCGTTTCAGGACGTTCTGCCCTATTTCAAGCGCGCTGAAGATCAGGAGCGCGGCGCGGACGACCTGCATGGCGTTGGCGGGCCTCTGTCCGTCTCCAACGTCGGAGAGGCGCACCCGCTTTGCGAAGCATTCATTGAAGCGGCCGAGCAGGCCGGCATCCCGCGCACCGACGATTTCAACGGACCGAAACAGGAAGGCGCCGGATACTTTCAGCTCACCGCAAAAAACGGCCGACGCTGGTCGACCGCGGCCGGCTATCTCAGGCAGGCACAGCGGCGTCATAATCTGAAAATCGAGCTCAACGCATTGGCGACTCGGATTTTGTTCTCCGGCCGGCGCGCCGTTGGTATCGAATACCGGCAAGGCGGAACGCTGCGAACTGCTTTCGCCGACGGCGAAGTCATTCTTTCGGGTGGCGCGTTCAACTCGCCGCAACTCATGCAGCTTTCCGGCATCGGACCGTCCGATCTGCTGCGCTCGCACGGTATCGGCGTGATCGCGGATATGCCGGGCGTCGGCGCTGACCTGCAGGATCATTTGCAGGTCCGCATGCAATTTCGCGCCAACCAGCCGATCACAGCGAACGATGTCCTTAACAACTGGCGTCACCGCTACGCCGCCGGCGTCCGTTATCTGTTGACGCGGAAAGGACTGCTGGGCATTGGCGCCGGCTATGGCGGCGCGTTCTTCAAGACCCGCCCCGATCTTGAGACCCCTGATGTGCAAATTCACTTCCTGATTTTCTCGACGGAAAGCGCAGGCGCCAACGTACATCCATTTTCGGGCTTCATGGCGTCGGTGTGCCAGTTACGGCCTGATAGCCGTGGCACCGTGCGGATCAAGTCCGCCGATCCGGCGGTGCCGCCCGCAATCCAGCCGCGTTATCTCACGGCACGCAATGACGTCGACACGATCATCGCCGGACTGAAACAAATGCGCCGGGTCATGAATCAGCCGGTGATGCGGAAGCTGATCGCCGAAGAACGCGCGCCGGGCGAAAAGGTCGTGAGCGATGCCGACCTCCTGGAATACGCCCGCAACACCGGAACCACGGTCTATCATCCAACCTCGACCTGCCGCATGGGGCCCGATCCAACGGCGGTCGTCGACGAACGCCTGCGGGTGCGCGGTTTCGAACGGCTACGGGTGATCGATGCTTCGGTCATGCCATCGCTGGTTTCCGGCAACACGAACGCCGCCGCGGTGATGATCGGCGAGAAAGGCTCAGACATGGTGTTGCAGGATGCCGGCGCACACGCGCCCGTCGCGATGTCGGCTTGAGCAGGATCAAGACGACCTGATCCGTGCCGTTTCCGCGGCATCAACGTTGCCGCTGGCATCGATCACAACACCGTAATCGCGCTTCGCCTCCTCAGCGTTGATCAGGCCGTCGAGCACATCGTCTCGCACGCTTTGCGGATCGCGGCTGCGGGGATCGCCGAACCCGCCGCCGCCGGGAAGATGAAGCTGAATGGCGTCGCGCGGCGGCACGGTCTGCCGGCCTTTCGGCCGGATCGGCCGGCCTGACCGCAGTGCTACGGTTCCGGCGGCACCATTTTTGCCGCCGTCACGGCCCCGCGCCGGATTCTTCACGCGCTCGAAATTACAGAGCAAAGCCACGGGATTGGCCCCTGCTCCGCCAACCTCGATGATCTGACCGAGGCCGCCGCGGCGCTTGCCGGCGCCACCCGAACCTTCACGAAATTCGCGGCGATAAAACACGACTGGCACGACGCTTTCCGTCGCTTCTATCGGAATGGTACGCACGCCGGATGGAAACGACGTTGCGCTGAGGCCGTCCTTTTCCGGCCGGGCACCCGTGCCGCCGCAGTGGAATATGACCGAGGAAAATTCCGGCAACGTGCTGGCGTCAGTGCCCTCCTCCACTTCATCGACCAGCGAACCGCCGCCGAAGATTTGCGGATTCCACAGCGACGACGCACCTTCCGCGGGAACGCCGCCGGGAATGACATCATGCAGGCAACCAAACACGACGTCAGGCAGCATCTGGCCGACAGTATGCCGGGCAGCGACCGGCCACGGCCGTTTCACGTTGAGCAAGCAACCTTCCGGCGCGCTCACGGTGATCGGCTCGAGCGAGCCGGCATTGTTCGGCACATCTGGCGCGACCAGGCATTTCACCCCGAACGCGGTATAGGCGAGGCAATAATTGTAAACAACGTTGATGCCGTAGGACGACGCCGACGACGTGCCGTCGAAATCGACGTGGATACCGTCCTCTGACACCGTCAGCGCGGCGTTGAGCACAAGCGGCTTCTCGTAGCCGTCGATCGTCATGCTGTTGCGATACGTGCCCTTCGGTAGCGCACGGATGCGCGCCAGCGTCGCGTCGCGCGATGCTTCAAGGATGGTGTCGCCGAGCCGGTCGAGATTGGCGATCTCGAACTCGGTCATCATCTCGGTCAGCCGGCGGCCGCCCTCGTCGTTGCAAGCCGCGCAAGCGTAGATGTCGCCCTCGACCTGCAACGGTTCACGCACATTGGCGCGCACCATGCGCAACAGATCTTCGTTCATGCGGCCTTCGCGGGCGAGTTGCATGATCGGAATGGCGATGCCTTCCTCGAACACCTGCCGCCCATCGGGACCCATGCCGAGGCCGCCGATATCGACGACGTGGACGGTGTTGGCAAAAAGCCCGACTGCTTCGCCGCGATAAAAGCTCGGCGTCACCACGGTGATGTCGTGCAGATGGCCGGCGGTGAGCCACGGATCATTGGTGATGTAATGGTCGCCCGGCTTCATGGTCTCGACTGGGAACACATCGAGAAAATGCTTCACGCCGTTCGCCATCGAATTGACGTGGCCTGGCGTCCCGGTCACGGCTTGCGCCAGCATCCGGCCCTGGCGATCGAACACGCCGGCGGAAAGATCGCCGGCCTCTCGCACCGACGTCGAAAAGGCGGTGCGGATCATGGTCTGCGCCTGCTCTTCCACCACCGCGATCAGGCGGTTCCACATGATCTGACTATGGATCTGGGCAAGCGCAGCGTTGGGGCGGGCGGGCATGAGCGGCTCTTCGTGTGCGACTGGCGCTATTCCGGCTTGATGCTGGCGAACTTGATGACCTTGCCAAACTTCTCGGTCTGCTCGGCAATCATCTGCGCAAACTGCGGCGGGGTCATCGGGATCGGGAAAGCTCCCATATCGGCGAACCGCTTCTTGATACCGTCGTCGGCGAGAGCCGCATTAATCTGCTTGTTGAGCAGATCAACTATTTCAGGCGGCGTACCTCGCGGCGCGCCCACGCCTTGCCACGCACTGATTTCGTAGCCGGGAACCGCTTCGGCGACCGGCGGCACGTCGGGCAGCACATCGAGCCGCGCCGTCGTGGTAACGCCGAGCGGACGCAATTTTCCAGCGTGAATGAACTCGATCGAGGCCGGCACGGTATCGAATATCACCTGCACCTGCCCGGCCAGAAGATCGACCAGCGCTGGCGTGGTGCTGCGATAAGGCACGTGGAGTACGTTGATATCCGCCATCATCGTGAACAGTTCGGCCGCGATGTGCTGCGGCGTGCCGTTACCCGACGTCGCCATGTTGATCTTGCCAGGATTCGCTTTGGCGTAAGCGATGAACTCAGCCACCGTCTTGGCCGGAACCGATGGATGGACTTCCATTACCAGCGGCGTGCGTACCAGAGCGGCGACCGGCGCAATGTCGCGGATGAAATTGAAATTCATGTTGTCGTAGAGCGACGCATTGATCGCGTTCGCCACCGTGATCAGTAATAACGTATAGCCATCCGGCGTCGCCCGAACGACCATCTCGGTGCCGAGATTGGTCCCGGCGCCTGGTTTGTTCTGTACGATAAAAGGCTGGCCAAGCTTCTCCTGCAGCCACTGCCCCATCAAACGCGCATCGATATCCGGGGTGCCGGCGGGAGCGGTGCCGACGACAATGTTGACCGGGCGCGACGGGTAATTATCGGCGCGTGCCGGCCACGCCAAAGCGGGAACGATTGCCGCGCTCGCCGCGCCAGCCAGGAAATCTCTGCGGGGGAATTTCACGTTCAATATTCTCCAGACCTTCTTGCGGTTATGCTGGACGGCGTATCAGTTCGATATAGCCGAATCTGTCGATCTGCGCGTCGAAAACCGGACTCACGACTGTCGACGTATCATTCTCGGCGATCACGGCAGGACCGCTGATACGAGCACCCGGCGCCAGATCGGACCGCCAGTAAATAGGCACGTCGAGAAACTCACCGCTTGCCGGGTCGAACACCGAGCGCCGCGATTTCGGTTGCGGCGCCGACGCTTTGGTCTCGACCGACACGGCGAGCTCGCCTTCCGCAGGCGCGCCGACAGAGATGACCCAACTGAGAATTTCGATCTCAACACCCGGAATCGGTCGGCTGTACAGCCGCCGATAGGCGGCCTCGAACAAATCCTTGATCGCATCCTTGTCCGCAGCGGCGAAATCACGAACTGGAAGTTCAACCGCGATCTCGTGTCCCTGGCCGCGATAACGCATAAACGCCGAGCGTTGCTCGGATAATGCAGCGTGCGGCGCGCCCTGCCGCACAATCGCTTCGGCCTCAGCGCGCATTTCCGCAAGCAGACGGTTCGCGGCGGCAGGATCGAAGGTCGGAAAGCCGCATCAACCGCCCGCGCACGATTTCGTAGGCAACCGGCGCGCGTAACAACCCGACGGCCGAGCCGACACTCGCGTTCGTGGGGATCAGCACGCGGCTGACGCCGATCTTTTCCGCGACGCGCGCGGCGTGAAGCGGCGCCGCACCGCCAAACGCGATCAGCGTGCGTGGGCGCAAATCCTTGCCACTTTCGATGCCGTGCACGCGCGCTGCACTTGCCATGTTCTCGTCGACAACCTCGCTAATGCCGAGCGCCGCGTGTTCGCCTGAAAGACTGAGCCTGTCGCCGACCCGCGACTTGATCGCGAGCTCTGCTCCAGCTTTGTCGAGCGCGATCTTACCGCCCGAAAACGTGACCGGATCGATGCGGCCAAGCGCGACATCGGCGTCAGTCACGGTCGGCTCGGCGCCGCCGCGCCGATAGCACACCGGACCGGGCTCGGAGCCCGCACTGTGCGGGCCGACCGCAATACGGCCCAGCGTATCGACGCTGGCGATCGAGCCACCGCCGGCGCCGATCTCGACCATCTCGATCACTGGAATGCGCAACGGCAGGCCGGAGCCTTTGACGAAACGGTAAATTCGCGCCACTTCGAACGAGCGCGCCGTCTGCGGCCGCGCATGATCGATGAAGCAGATCTTCGCGGTCGTGCCGCCCATGTCGAACGACACCACCTGGTCAAGGCCGTGCTGCCGGGCGATACAGGCGGCGAAGATCGCGCCGCCCGCAGGACCGGATTCGACAAGCCGCACCGGGAAACGGATCGCGGTGTCTGTCGTGGTAATGCCGCCGCCGGACGTCATCAGCAGAATCGGACAACGGAAGCCGGCGCTATTGAGTTCGCGCTCAAGCCTCGTGATGTAGCTCCCCATCAGCGGCTGGAGGTAGGCATTGGCGCAGGCCGTGCTGAACCGCTCATATTCGCGCATTTCCGGCGACACGTCGGACGATAGCGTCACGGGGACGCCCGGCATCCGCTGGGCGAGCGTCTCGCCGACACGGTGCTCGTGATCCGGATTGGTGAAGCTGTGCAGGAGCCCGACCGCTACTGCCTCGATCTGCTGCTCGAGGAGTGTGTCGATCGCGCGGTTCACGCTATCAAGATCGAGCGGCACAAGCACATTGCCCTGGGCATCAGTCCGTTCGCAGACGGGCAGTCGCAACCGCCGCGGCACCAGAGGCGGCGGCAGGTCGATATTGACATCGTATTGCTCGAAACGGTTCTCGTGGCGGATTTCGATAACGTCGCGAAAACCTTCCGTCGTCAAAAGCGCAGTCTTGGCGCCCTTGCGCTCGATCAGCGCATTGGTCGCAAGCGTCGTGCCATGAATGATCAGTTGTATGTCGCCGGGCTCGATACCGGCTTCGCCAATCACCGCGCGCAGGATCGAAAGCACGCCCTGCTCCGGCGCGCGCGCGGTGGTCAGGCCCTTCGCGGTGTAGCGCTTTTCCGCGACTTCGAGCGCAACATCGGTAAACGTGCCACCGATGTCGACACCAAGCCGGACTGAGACTGAAGAACTCACGCGCGAGAATCCGACTGCGACTTGGTTACGCCGCGAGATTGCCAAAGCGGATGAGATTTTCTTTCTGCTTGTCGTTGCGCGGCGGCAGCTTGAACAACCGGGCAGCCGTGCCGCCCAGGATGTTGTGCTTGGCTTTCTCAGTGAGAAACGGCAGGTCCCACACCGTCGAAGGCAGATCGAAGTCCCAATGCGGATAGTCCGATGCGTACATCAACTGCGTTTCGGCGTTCATCATGCGGAAAGTGCATTCGAGCGCCGTCATATCGACACGCTCCATCGGCTGCGTCGCGTAATACATGTCGCGCATGTAGTCAGACGGCTTCTTTTTCAGAAGCGGGTACTCCGAAGCGCGCAGCATGAACTCGTGATCGAGCCGCTGCATCAGGAATGGCACCCAGGCGAGCCCGCCTTCGATCCAGATCACCGGCAGCTTCGGAAAACGCTCGCCGAGCCCGTTGGTCACCCAGTTGGTCACGTGCAGGATATTGTAGAACGGGAAACCGAGCGCATGCACCGAGGCAAAACGATTGAGTCCCTTGAACACCGGCTCGCCGATGTTCACTGCCGAATGGAACGCCAGCGCCAACCCGCGCTCCTCGATAGCGCGGAACACTTTCATATTGGAATTGTGATGGATCGGCTGATGGCGCGCAGAGGTCACCAGAAAGCCGGTAACATTCTTGCGGCCGCCGAACATTTCAACCTGCCGCAGCGCCTCGTCGGGTTCGTTAAGCGGCAGCGACAGCATCGAATAGAGCCGGCCGCCGCCTTCCGGCAATGCCTTCTCCGTGAGCCAGCGGTTGTAGGAGAAGCACAGCTCGATCTCCATTTCAGTCGAAGGGTGGAGGCCGACCGCGAGCAGCATGGTCGGAAACAGGCAGGCATAGTCGACGCTCATCGCGTCCATCCAGCGCTGGCCAAGCTCGACGTCTCGCATCTTGCCGGCTTCGGTTTTCTCCGATGCACGCAGCGGATAGCGGGTAATGCGCCCGCCCATATCCTGAAAACTGACCTGGCTCGGCATCAGCGTTTGCCGGCCCTTGGCGCGCCCCGACAAAACCAGTTGGCGCAGCACATCGTTTTCGATGAACGGCAGAAATTCGTCGTAGCACTCGTTCTCGTAATGGTGCGAGTCAACGTCGGCGACCAGAAGGTCGTCGAGCTTACGCTCATGGGCCTGCTTGCGGGCGTGGGCCAATAACCGGCTGGTATTGAGCTCCTCAATCGGTACGCGACGGCCGCTATCCGCAAGCAATTCCATGTCTTCCTCCCGAAGGGCCGCAATATTCAGCGGGAGCAGGCTCAAAAATCGAGCGCCGCTCCGACTTTCGTCGGCGCGGCGCCAGATTGACGCTTTTCGTTAGAAAAAGCCACAAGGCCGAGCCTGAAGGCCAACGCCCTGCCGCGCTTTTACGCCGACCTCAGCGGCAATGAATGTAGCCGCGCCAGCCACGCCAGCAGTGCCTGTGCCAACCCCAGCCGCGATGCCAACCACCGTGCCAGTACACCTGCGTCACTGCAGCATGGTCAGCCGCAGCGCCCGCTGGCAGCGGCGCCATCGGCGCAGCCTGCGAGGCTCCAGAAAGGCTTGCGAAGATCGCTCCGGCAACCGCCATCGCGAATAGCGTGCGTGTCATTTTCGTTTCTCCTTGGATCGAACCATGTTCGCTGGACGCAATAACGCTGCAGCAAGATGGCCGTTCCACGGCTGCGACATGAACGCACTGTCAGAACTTTTCACTTAGTCGAGAGCAAACAACTTCCGCGCGTTGGTGCGGCCGATCTTGAGACGATCGGCCTCGGAAATTTCCGCGGCGTCAAACCAGGCGCAGGCCTGCATGTGATCCTCGAACGGATAATCGACTGCGAACAGCACGCGGTCGGCGCCGATCGTCAGCATCGCCTGGATCAACGACTGCGTGCAGAAATGTCCGCTGGTGCTAATGTAGAAATTGTTGCGGAAATAATCGGTCATGGTCCGCTTCGCCGGCCGGTTCGGCACTTGCTTGAGGCGGTGATCGAGCCGCCACAGATCGTAGGGGATGCGTTCACCGAGATGCCCGAGAACGATTTGCAATCCCGGATGCTCATCGAACAAACCGCAACCCATCAAACGCAGAGCGTGGATCGCAGTCTCATCGGCAAAACCCCAAGGCGATCCGACCAGCCATGGATGACCTTCATAGGCTTGGCGGCGGCTCGGCAGCTGATCGCGCGGGTGCAGATAAAACGGTACGCCGAGCCGCTCGACTTCGGCCCAGAACGGCCGGTATTGCGGCGCGTCGTAATAGACCGCCGTATCGGCTGAACCGACTTGCGAAAAACCGTTTACCAGCGCCCCCTTGAATTTCAGGTCGTGCACGCAACGTTTGAGCTCATCGGCTGCGGCTTGCGGATTCTGCATCGGCAAAGCGGCGAGACCGGCGAAACGATCAGGGCGCTTGGCAACTGCCGCAGCCAGCGCATCGTTGGCACGGCGTGCGATCTCGATGGCCTTCGTGGTGTCGTAGATGCCCTGCACCGCATTGGAATTAAGCGAGATGACTTCGATCTCGATACCGGTCTTGTCCATCTCGGCCAGCCGCGCGCCGTGAATGTCGAGAAGCTTGGCTGGGATGCTCGACCAGTAACTGCCGGGATAGCGGTTTTCACTACCCGACGTTTCCTCGATCTTGAAATGCTCCTCGACCGCGATCTTGCCCTGCATCGTCATTGTCCAGTTGAATCAGAAAAGATCGCCCTGTCCCGGATCGCCATCGCGGCGCGACCGCGGTCTGGGCGGTGCCTTGAACGGCCTTACCGCCACGACCCGGCCATCGGCTCGCGCTCCAACGCGGCCGTCGACGAACTCGATCTCCATTGCCGTGCCGGCGGTAACTGCCGATGCAGTGTATAGAGGCTGGCCGGCGGCATCGCGCACCAGCGCGAAACCACGCGCCAGCACGCCGCGATAAGAAAATGCCGCGAGGAGCTGCCCATCGCGCTCGCACCGCGCGAGCTGGCGGGCGATCAAGCTCTGCATTGCACGCTCGGCGCGTTCCGAAAACACCGCGACTCGCTCCCGATGCCGCGCGATCCTGTTTTGCGTCGCGGTGATACTGACGGCGAGGCTTGCGCGCAAGCGATGCGAAATGCCGGCAAAGCGCTCGCGCCGGCGTTCGACCGCACCGCGCAGGAGATGCGGGCTCAGCCGCCCGCCGATCCGGGAGAAATCCACACGGTGAATTTGCGCATTGGTGTGAAGTCCTCGCGCCAGCGCCGCAGCCGCGTGGTCGAGCCGCTGCCGCGGCACCGCCAGCACTTCGTCGGCGTCGGGCAACGCTCGCGCCGCCGAACGCAGCTCGCTACGCCGAGCATCCTGATTGCGCTGCCAGGAGGAGAACGCCCGCCGCGCCAACGCACCGACATCAGTCATCAGTTCGGCACGCACCGGCACCGCCATCTCCGCGGCGGCCGTCGGGGTCGGCGCCCGCCGGTCGGAAGCAAAATCAATCAGCGTCACGTCGGTTTCGTGACCGACTGCAGAGATCAGCGGGATCATGCTCGCCGCAGCCGCGCGAACGACAACTTCTTCGTTGAAGGACCAAAGATCTTCCAGCGAGCCACCGCCGCGCGCCACGATCAGGAGATCGGGACGCGGCAGCCAGCCGCCTTCCGGCAGTGCGTTGAAGCCTTCAATCGCCGCAGCCACTTCGGCCGCCGACCCCTCGCCTTGGACCCTGACCGGCCACACCAATACATGGCGGGGAAAACGGTCGCTCAGACGATGCAGGATGTCGCGGATCACCGCGCCAGTCGGCGACGTGATGACGCCGATGACCTTGGGTAAATACGGCAGGAGCTGCTTGCGCGCTTCGTCGAACAATCCCTCGGCGATGAATTTCTTGCGCCGCTCCTCAAGCAGCGCCATCAGCGCGCCAAGTCCTGCAGGCTCAACGGTCTCGACGATGAGCTGATATTGCGAACGGCCCGGATAGGTCGTGAGCCGTCCGGTCGTCACCACCTCCAGCCCCGCCTCAAGCTTGATCTTGATGCGCGGCGCGCTCGACCGCCAGATTACGCCGGCTATGGAGGCCCGATCGTCTTTCAGATCGAAATAGACGTGGCCGTTCGAGTGGTAGCTCACTTTGCCGAGTTCGCCGCGAACACGCACATAGCCATAGGCGTCTTCGATAGTGCGTTTGAGCGCACCCGACAGTTCGGAGACCGTCAGTTCCGGCAGATTAGCTCCCGGCTCGTTCAAAGCGATCGCCTCATCATTGACCCGCGACGCTGGCCAGCGTCGGACATTCGCGCCTGTCGTAGGGTTGGTCGAACGGTGTGTAGTTCGTTTTGTCGACGATCAGTGGCTTCAGCATCACGGCGGCTGGAACAGACTCCTTGCGGATCGCGCGCACAGCCATTTCCACGGCGATGCAGCCCTGGACGAAGGTGTCATAGTCGCCACTGCCGATGACGTCGCCGGACTTGATAAGGTCCATCACTTCGCGGCTGGCGTTGATACCGGCGACGAGCGATTTCCGCCCCGCAGCCTTGAGCGCATCGACAGCGCCGATCGCCATCGGATCATTGGCGGCGAGAATACCGTCGACCTGCGGGAAAGTTGCTTAGAAAACCGGCCGTCACTTGCTTCGCTTGCGGGCGCGCGTAATTGCCGGACTTGCCGGCAAGAAGCTTCACATCGGCAAGGTCCTTGATCGCGTCGCGAAAGCCGCCGGAGCGGCCTCGACTGGTGAGGTTGTCATCCGGCCCATCGAGGATCACGATATTGCCTTTGCCGCCAATGGCCTTGAGCAGATATTCGCCCGTCGCTTTCGCCAGCGCAGCGTCATCAATGCCGACATAACCCGCAACTGTACCGCCTGAGAGCTTCTCGTTGGCATTGATCAGAGGGATGTTGGCGCCATTGATCTTGCCCACCGCGCCCGCAGCCTGGGTGTAGTCCACCGGCACGAACACGATAGCGTCCGGTTTGTCCTTGATCGCGTCGTCCACAAGCTTGTTTTGCTCAGCGACGCTGTCGGCCGTCGAAGGCACGTAATTCACCACCTGCACGCCGAGATTTTTAGCGGCGACGGCGGCGCCTGCCCGCAACGCCGAGAAGATCGGGCTGATCTGGTTCTTGGTGAAAACGGCGATGGTCGGCGCGTCGGCAGCCTTTGCGCCGCACACGCTCAGCACCAGCGCGGCAATCCCGGCGGCAACGCGGATAGTGGATGGCGCAACTGATTCCATGGGCTTTTCCGGCTCGCACGATTAGTGTTGTGTGTCGCGGGCTGCGGTCAAGGGCCCGTTACAAGACAGTTCGGCAAGGCATTCCAGTATATGAATATTTTGCTTCTGGGCTCCGGTGGACGCGAGCACGCGCTGGCATGGAAAATGGCCGCGAGCCCGCTTGCCGACAAGCTTTACTGCGCGCCGGGCAACGCCGGTATCGCGCAGGAAGCCGAGTGCGTGGCCCTCGATATGACCGACCACGCGGCGGTGATCGCGTTTTGCCGTGCCAATCGTATCGACCTCGTCGTGGTCGGTCCGGAAGCTCCCCTGTGCGCCGGCATCGTCGACGACCTTGAAGCCGCCGGCATCAAAGCGTTCGGACCGGGGAAGATTGCAGCACAGCTCGAAGGCTCCAAAGGTTTCACCAAGGACCTGTGCCGCGCCAACAACATTCCGACCGCTGCTTATGAGCGCTTTCGCAGCGCGGCTCCTGCCAAGGACTACATCCGCACCAAAGGCGCACCGATCGTCGTAAAGGCCGACGGCCTCGCCGCCGGCAAAGGTGTTGTGGTGGCGCAAAGCGTCACCGAAGCTGAAGAGGCGGTCGACATGATGTTCGGCGGCAGCCTCGGTGCGGCCGGCGTCGAAGTCGTGGTGGAAGAATTTCTCGACGGCGAAGAAGCATCGTTCTTCGCGCTGTGCGACGGCGAAACCGCACTGCCGCTGACGACGGCGCAGGACCACAAGCGCGTGTTCGACGGCGACAAGGGGCCGAATACCGGTGGCATGGGCGCCTACTCGCCCGCGCCGAATATCGACGATGCCATGAGCGCGCGCGTGATGAAGGAGATCATCCAACCAACACTGCGCGCGATGAAAGCGATGGGCGCTACCGTACAAAGGCGTCCTCTATGCCGGGCTGATGATCACGCGCGACGGTCCGAAGCTGATCGAATACAACGCGCGCTTCGGCGATCCGGAAACACAGGTTCTGATGCTGCGCCTGATGTCGGATTTGGTGCCAGCGCTACTTGCGAGCCGTGACGGTCAGCTCAAATCATTCGACCTGCGTTGGTATGCGGAGCCCGCACTCACGGTCGTGATGGCCGCCAAGGGTTACCCGGGCGACTATAAGCGCGGTACGGTAATCGAAGGTCTCGACGAAGCGGCGAAGGTCGAAGGCGTGCAGATCTTCCACGCCGGCACCAGGGCTGAGGGCGGAAAGATTCTTGCCAATGGCGGCCGTGTGCTCAACGTCTCCGCGATCGGCAAGACGGTGCGCGAGGCACAGTCACGCGCCTACGAGGCGATTTCTCGCATCCGCTGGCCCGATGGCTTTTATCGCCGCGATATCGGTTGGCGCGCGGTGGAACGCGAGAGCAAATAGTACGAGCGGCGCGGGTTGCGCGGTCCTCGATGAATTAACAAATTGCTATCCATAGCACGGCGGCGTGCATTCACACGCTCGTTGCAAGGCAAAGATAACGATTGCGGTATTATGATGGTGGGTGACTGCGACGAGGTTGTCTCGTCGAGGCCTGCTGATGCGCGATCAGACTTGCAACAATCAATCAGTCCTTCTGTCGACGGAGCCCGCTGAACAGAAGCACCAGCGGCTGGCTGTGGCGACGGTTCTGTTTTCACTGCTGATTTTTATCGCCGCCATCCCATTCGCACATGTTCAATTGCCGCCGGTCTGGCCATTCATGCCGATTTACCAATCGGCGCTCGTCATCAACGATTTGATCACGGCCGTCATACTTTTTAGCCAGTTCAACATTCTGCGCATGCGCGCACTTCTGGTGCTGGCGTGCGGTTATCTGTTCACGGCTGTCATTGCGGCCATACACCTGCTCACTTTTCCCGGCCTGTTTTCCGCAACAGGGCTGCTCGGCGCGGGACCGCAAACGACCGCGTGGCTCTATATGGTCTGGCACGCGGGATTTCCGCTCACAGTCATCGCCTATGCGGTGCTTGGGCAACGCAACGTCGAGCCTCGTCCACAATTCCCTTCATCCGGTTTTTTCCCGATACTAACCGGCATCACCGTAGTACTGGCCCTTGCCTACATAGTGACGCTGATAACAACTGTTGGGCACAATCTTCTGCCTAGCATTATGCAAAACGACCGTTACACGGCCACGATGGTTTTCGTCGTCGCAACGGTCTGGGTATCAAGCGGCGCAGCGCTCATCCTGCTCTGGAAGCGGCAGCGATCTACGACACTCGATATCTGGCTCATGGTCGTCATGTGCTCGTGGATATTCGACGTGGGCTTGAGCGCCGTGTTCAATGGCGGCCGCTTCGACCTCGGATTTTATTTCGGACGGATGTACGGCCTGTTCTCGTCGGTATTCGTGCTCACCGTGCTGCTTGTGGAAATGGCCGAAATGTACAAGCGGCTGGCCAAATCATTCGAGGCGGAACAGGAAGAACGCAAACACGAGGCCGAGGAGCGCCGCCGCGTCTTCGAGACGTCGCTCGACCTGATTCTGGTTACAGATCGCCACGGCAATTTCATCAGGGTCAGTCCGAGTTGCACCGCAATACTCGGTTATCAGCCTGACGAGATGATCGGTCACAGTGCGGTCGAGTTCATCCATCGCGATGATCTCGAAGCCACACGAAGCGAGATGCGATCGGCGCGCCGTGGCCATCAAAACCGGAACTTCGACACACGCTACATCGGCAAGAACGGTCTCATTGTCACCCTGGCTTGGACCGGCGTCTGGTCTGAGCCCGAGCAAAAGCATTTTTTCATCGGTCGCGACATGACCGAAGCCAAAAAGGCCGAGGAGAGGTTGAGGCACCTTGCCCACTACGACCAACTGACGGAGCTGCCTAACCGCTTCAGTCTTCAGAGCGATCTGGAAACATTGATCGACCGGAACGCCGAGGCCGGACTCGATCACCATTCGATAGCCATGCTGGATCTGGATGGCTTCAAAGATATCAACGATACACTCGGACACTCCACCGGCGATGAACTGCTCAAAGCGGTTGCACAGCGCCTGACGGCGGTCGCGGGAGACCTTGCGCGCATCTACAGGCTGGGAGGCGACGAGTTTGTCGCGGTCTTCGCTGGATGTGGTGATCCGCGCCCGGTGGCGGAAATCGTTGAGACAATGCTCGGCCGCCTTTTCGAGCGTTTCGAGATCAATGGCCAGAACCTTTTCATTGGCGCGAGCGCAGGAATCGCCATCGCACCCGCAGACGGCTCGAACGTCGAGGATTTGTTGGCCAATGTCGACCTCGCGCTCTACGAGGCAAAGGCCCAGGGCGGAAGGACATATCGTCTATTCTTGCCGGTGCTTCGCGCCAGAGCCGAAGCGCGACGGAAGCTCGACACAGAGATCCGGCGGGCCTTCGCCGAGAACGAATTCGAACTGTTTTTTCAGCCCCAGGTAAGGCTCGCCGACGGTGTTACCATCGGCGCGGAGGCCTTGTTGCGCTGGCGGCATCCGGAACGCGGCCTTCTCGCGCCCGGCGCCTTCATCGAAGCGCTCACCGAAAGCCCGATTGTCCGCGACGTCGGCAACTGGATTTTGCGCACCGCCTGCCAAAGTTCCGCCGCCTGGCGCACGCGGGGGCTCGCGCCGATCCGGATCGGCGTGAATTTGTTTCCGGCGCAATTCCACCATGATGATTTGCTGCCCAGCGTTGAAGACGTATTGCTGCAAACCGGCTTGCCGCCGGATGCACTTGAGCTGGAAATCACCGAAAATATCGGCTTGAGCGACGACGCCAGGGTACTGTCCAGACTTTCAGAGTTGCGCAAGAAAGGCGTCCATCTCGCTTTTGACGACTTCGGCACCGGCTACGCCTCGCTGAACTATCTGACGCGATATCCGTTGTCGCGCATCAAGATCGATCAGAGCTTTGTTCGAAAAATTCCCGGTAGTGCCCAGGACATAGCTATCGTCCGTTCCATTATCGTCATGGCGCATAACCTCGGACTGGGAGTCGTAGCGGAGGGTGTTGAAACGCCGGTACAGGCAGCCTTCCTTCAAACGGAAGGTTGCGACGAAGTGCAAGGTTATCTTTACGCCAAGCCGCTCTCGTTTGCTGATTTTGAAAAATTCCTGCAACCGCAGCACGCGGTCCCGCTTCGTGAACACGCCTCGGGGCTCTCCCGCGCGGGTAGCTGAAACACGCGCATATCGCGTTCCACAATTCGCTCTCCCCTTTTCCCGGCATTGCACTAAATTCGGTCGCATGACGACGATCGACCGCCAGAGCGCATTTTCCGGCACCCGTGAGGTCAGCGAGCGGCTGCGCTTCGACGCCGCGCGGCTGGAAGACTATATGCACGCGCACGTCCCGGCATTTGCCGGACCGGCTGTGGTCAGCCAGTTCAAGGGCGGCCAGTCCAATCCGACTTATCTCGTCGAGACCCCGCTGCGGCGCTACGTGCTTCGGCGCAAACCGCCCGGCAAATTGCTGCCGTCGGCCCACGCCGTTGATCGCGAGCACCGGATCATCAGCGCACTTTATGCGCAGAATTTCCCGGTGCCGGAGCCGGTGCTTTATTGCGCCGACGAAACCGTCGTCGGCACGCCATTCTTCGTCATGTCCTGCGTCGATGGCCGGGTGTTCTGGGAGCCGCAGATGCCGGCCTCCAATCCCGCCGAACGCGCCAAAGTCTATGACGCGATGAATGCGACGATCGCGCGGCTGCATAGCTTCGAGCCCGCGGCCATCGGACTTGGCGATTATGGCCGCGGCGAGAATTACGTGGCGCGGCAGGTCGATCGCTGGTCGAAGCAGTATCGCGCCTCGGAAACCCAGGAAATCGAGGAGATGGAGCGGCTGATCGCGTGGCTGCCGTCGCATCTGCCGCCGCCGCAGCCGTCGCGCGTCGTGCACGGCGATTACCGGCTCGACAACATGATCCTCGCGCTCGACGCGCCGAAGCGTCGCCGCGGTGCTGGACTGGGAGTTGTCCACGCTCGGCGATCCGCTCGCGGATTTTTCCTATCATCTGATGACGTGGCACATGCCGCCGTCTGATGCCGGTACCGGCTCGCTGCTTGGCTTCGATCTGGCGGCGCTCGGCATTCCGGCGCTGGAGCCTTATGTCGACGCCTATGTGAAACGGACCGGACTCGATCCACGCCCGCATTTGCCGGTCTATTTCGCCTACAATTTCTTTCGCCTCGCCGCGATCCTGCAGGGCATTGCCGGACGCGTGCGCGACGGCACCGCGACCAGCGCGTATGCCGCGGCGAAAGGCGCGCAAGTGCAGCCGCTGGCGGCAAGGGCCTGGGAATTCGCGCTCAAGGCCGGCGCATGAAAACCTTCGCGCTGGCACTCGGCGGAGGCGGCGCGCGCGGACTGGCGCATATCCCGGCGATCGAAGCGATCGAAGAGCTGGGCGTAAAGCCTGTTGGCGATCGCCGGCACATCGATCGGCGCGCTGGTCGGCACTGCTTATGCGGCCGGCATGACATCCAAAGAGATGCGCCGGCACGTGCTGTCGATCGCGCACAGCCCGGGCGAGACCCGGCGCCGGCTTCTCGCCGCGCGCGCCGGCACGTTGGGCGATCTGCTTTCAGGAGCCTTCAGCCAGGCGACGCAGATGGACGCTGAAAAATTCAGCGCGCAGTTCCTGCCCGAGGCGATCCCTGAAGATTTTGCCGGCCTTGCGATCCCGATGACCGTGATGACGACCGACTTGCACCGCCGCCAGCAGGCACCACTATCCGCTGGACCACTTCGGCCGGTATTGGCTGCAGCACTTGCGATACCGGGCATTTTCCGTCCGGTCGCCGTCGACGGGCGCGTGCTGATCGACGGCGGCACAACAAATCCGCTGCCGTTCGATCTCTTGCACGGGCTTGCCGACGTGATCGTTGCCGTCGATGTCCTGACCGCGCCGCCGCTTGAACGCTCCGATGTCCCCGGCACCTGGGAAGCGCTCTACGTCACCATCAACATCATGGGCAGCGCCATCATCGCCAGCGAAGCTTGACCATTCCGCGCCCGATCTGCTGATCCGGCCGAATGTTGCGGGTTTTCGCACGCTCGACTTTTATCAGGCGACTTCGATCCTGCGGACCGCCGAGCCGGTCAAAGCCGAGGTCAAAGAGAAACTCGGCGCGCTGCTGGCCTAAGACACGCCTAACGGCGCTCGCGAAAAAACTCTTTCAGCATCGCGCCAGCTTCAGCTTCCGCGAGGCCGCCATAGACTTCCGGCCGGTGATGACAGGTCGGCGAGGCAAAGAATTTCACGCCATTGTCGACCGCACCGCCCTTCGGATCGGCCGCGCCATAATACAGCCGCCGGATTCGTGCGAACGATATGGCGCCGGCGCACATGGCGCATGGTTCCAGCGTGACATAGAGATCGCAGCCTTCGAGCCGCTCGGAACCGAGTGCAATCGCCGCCTGACGGATCGCCAGTACTTCGGCATGCGCGGTCGGATCGCGGCCGGAAATCGGCGAATTCCCCGCCCGCGCGATCACCGCGCCGTCGTGCACGATCACGCAGCCGATCGGCACTTCGCCACGCTCGCCGGCGGTGCGCGCCTCCTCCAGCGCCATGTCCATGAAAGACGCCATGAAAGATACCTTGGTCCCTCAGGGCCCACTCTGCTATCAGCCACAGCACTATGGATGACAACGACACCGGGCACAAAGCCGGCGACCGCATTGCCAAAGTGATCGCCCGCGCGGGCCTCGCCTCGCGGCGCGAGGCGGAGGCGTGGATCGCCGCC
This sequence comes from uncultured Alphaproteobacteria bacterium, assembly GCA_963807565.1. Lineage (GTDB taxonomy): Bacteria > Pseudomonadota > Alphaproteobacteria > Rhizobiales > Xanthobacteraceae > BOG-931. The sequence goes on from CAWECH010000003.1 coordinate 205,189, forward strand.
GGACGCGTCGCCGTCAACGGCTCCCTGGTGACCTCGCCCGCGCTCAACGTCACCGAGAGCGACCACATCGTCGTCGACGGCGAACCGCTGCCGACAGCGCGAACGCACCCGGCTGTTTCTTTATCATAAGCCACGCGGGCTGATGACGACGCACGCCGACCCGCAGGGCCGGCCGACGATCTTCCAGCGCCTGCCGGCGGGCCTGCCGCGGCTGATCAGCGTCGGCCGCCTCGACTTCAATACCGAAGGCCTGTTGCTGCTGACCAACGACGGAGCACTGGCCCGCGTGCTGGAACTGCCGTCCACCGGCTGGCTGCGCCGTTATCGCGTACGCGCGCATGGCTCGGTCACGCCGGCGCAGCTCGTCGAATTGAGCAAAGGCGTTACGATTTCTGGCATCCATTACGGCGCGATCGATGCTTCGATCGAACGCGTGCAGGGTTCGAACCTCTGGCTCAGCTTCGCCATCCGCGAGGGCAAGAACCGCGAGGTCCGCACCGTGCTTGGTCATCTCGGCCTCGACGTGACCCGGCTCATTCGCGTCTCGTTCGGGCCATTTCAGCTTGCGGCGCTTGCCGAAGGCGCGGTGGAGGAAGTGCGGACGCGGGTCCTGCGCGAGCAGCTCGGCGCCAAACTGGTGGCGCTCGCCGGCGTGGATTTCTCCGCTCCAGTCAAACCGCGCCCTGCCCCGGCGAAGCCGGAGCGGCGCGAAACGCCGCAGCAGGAGCCAGTCCACCACGCCTGGCGCACCGCGCGAAGAAGAACGGCCAGGCAAGAAGCTCAAACGGAAGTACCACGGCGCGCGTAACGACGGAGAGCAGCAACGGCAAGCGCCGGCCGGCAAGGCGCGAACCGGCGCACTAAAGGATCGCAAGGGCCGCGTGATCCCGATCGAGCGGCATGGCGAACCGCCAAAGCGTGAGGAGCCGCCGAAGCGTCATGAATCGCGCCGCGACTTTGCAAAACGCGGCCGCCACCAGGACAGCAAGCATTCGCGCCGGCATTCGTCCGACCGCTCATCCGGCCCACGCCCGCGTAATCCGCGGAGCCGCTGATGCGGGTGGTCGGCGGCAATTTTCGCGGCCGCACCATTGCCGCGCCGAAAACGCAAAGCATCCGGCCCACCGCCGACCGCCTGCGCGAGTCCCTGTTCAACATTCTGGCGCACGCTTACGGCGATCCGGTGAGCGGCGCGCGCGTGCTCGATCTTTTTGCCGGCACCGGCGCGCTCGGCATCGAGGCAATGTCGCGCGGCGCGGCGTTCACGTTATTCGTGGATGACGGCGCGGAAGCCCGTGCGCTGCTGCGCGAGAATGTCGCCTCGTTTGGGCTTGGCGGCACCTCCAAGGTGTTTCGCCGCGACGCGACCAAACTCGGACCGGCTTATCCGGTCGAACCGTTCTCGCTGGCGTTTCTCGATCCGCCTTACGGAAAGAAACTTGCGGAAAATGCGCTTGGTCTCGGCGCGCGACGGCGCGTGGCTCGTGCCGGACGCGCTTGTCGTTGTCGAGGAAGCCGTCAAATCGGCATTCGTCGCGCCGGATGGCTTCACCGAACTTGAGCGGCGGCGCTACGACGACACGGAATTCGTCGTGCTGCGCTTCGTCACTCCGGTGTGATGCCGGCGGATTTGGCGGCATCGCCCCAGGTCTTGATCTCGCTGACGACAAGGCTTTGCAGGAATTGCGGCGTGCGGTGATCCGGCGGCGGCAGCGTCGCGCCGAGTTCGCGGACGCGCTGCTCGACCGACGGGCGTCGCCATCGCTTTGAGAGCTGCTGCATTGAGCTTGGCAACGATCGGCGCCGGCGTCGCCTTCGGCGCAAAGATCGCGTTCCAGCTATTGGCCGAGAAGCCTTTCAGGCCCTGCTCCTGCGCGGTGGCGATGTCGGGAAAGATCGGCGAGCGTTCGCTGCCGATCACCGCGGGCGCCTGTACCGCATGGGCCTGCAGCTGCGGCATCGCGGTGGTGATCGTCGGGCACATGAAATCGATGCGGCCCGCGATCAGATCCTGCATCGCCGGCGCCAGCCCGCGATACGGCACGTGGGTGATGGTGACGCCGATATCGGTATCGAACAGCGCGCAGGCCAGGTGCGATCCGGTGCCGGTGCCAGGCGAGCCGTATTGCATCTTAGACTGGTTGGCTTTCGCGTAAGCGATGAACTCCGGCAGGTTGCCCGCCGGAATACCGGGCCGCGCGGTCAGGATCAGCGGCTGCTGCGCCACCAGCGCAATCGGCGTGAAGTCGGTCGCAGCATCGTAAGCCGGCTCCTTGTGCAGAAGCTGCACCTGCGCATTGGGTGATTCGCCGCCAAGCAAAAGCTGATAACCGTCAGGATCGGCGCGCGCGACCCGCGCCGCGCCGGTCATGCTGCCGGCGCCGGGAACATTTTCGACAACGACCGGCGTGCCGAGAATATCGGCCAGCGCCGACGCATAGACACGTCCCATCGTGTCGTAAACGCCGCCCGGCGTGAACGGAACGACCAGCGTGATCGGACGCGCCGGCCAGTCCTGCGCATGCGCTTGCAGCCCCGAGGAGCAACAAAGCTGCCGCCAATACCACGCGTTTCAAACACATGCCCTGCTCCCGGAAATGCTATCGTCGGCCGAACAGTCGCTCGATATCGGTCAGCTTCAATTCGACATAGGTCGGGCGGCCGTGATTGCACTGGCCGGAATTCGGCGTCACTTCCATCTCGCGAAGCAGCGCATTCATCTCTTCCGGCTTGAGCCGCCGCCCGGCGCGCACCGAGCCATGACAGGCCATCGAGGAAGCGACCTGCATCAAGCCGCCGCTCCAGCGGCAGGCTCTCGTCCCATTCGCTCATGTGCTCGGCGAGGTCGCGCACCATGCCGGCGCCGTCGATCTCGCCAAGGAGCGACGGCGTCTCGCGCAGCGCCACGGCGCCGGGGCCGAACGCTTCCAGCACCAGGCCAAAGCGCGCCAGTTCATCGGCACGCGCCGTCAGGCGCTCAACGTCGGCTTCGTCCAGTTCGACGATTTCCGGGAATCAGCAGGATCTGCCGCGAGACGCCATTCTTGTCGATCGCGGCCTTGAGCTTCTCGTAGACGATGCGTTCATGCGCTGCGTGCTGATCGACAATGACCAGTCCATCACGGGTCTGCGACACAATGAAGGTCTCATGCACCTGCGCCCGCGCCGCACCGAGCGGCTGCTCAATCTGCTCGACCGCCGGCTCGGCTTCTTCCACGCGCAGATCGGCCGCCGGAGTGCCGACGTCGAATGCCGCCTGCGCGACTTCGGCAAATCCGCCGCGCGGGGCCACGTAGGGCCCTCGAGGATCACTTGGCCGCGACGGCGAGCGCCGCCAATCCCAGCCGCGCTGCGGCAACGTCGCCGGACCGAAACGCCGCGATGGTGGCGCTGCCGCCCGTCGTCGCCGCTCGTGTTCCCTCCCGCGCCAACGCGGCTTTCAGCGACGACACGATCAACGCCCGCACCAGCCCGGCATTGCGAAAGCGCACCTCGGCCTTGGCGGGATGGACGTTGACGTCCACCTCCCTGGCGTCGAGCGTGACGAACAGCGCAAGCAGAGGATGCCGGTCGCGCGGCAGATAATCGGCATAAGCGCCACGCACCGCGCCAAGCAACAGTTTGTCGCGCACCGGCCGGCCGTTGACGAACAGATACTGGCCGAGCGCGTTAGCGCGCGTCAGCGTCGGCAATGCGGCAAAGCCCTCGATGGCCACACCTTCGCGCTCCGCAGCGACCTCGACGGCATTGGCACGAAAATCGGCGCCGAGGATATCGCCCAGCCGCGTCAGCCGGCCGGTCGCGCCGGGCAATGCAGCGGCAAAGCTCACCGGCGCGCGTTCTTCGCCCGCCAGCGTGAATGCGACATCCGGGCGGCTCATGGCGAGCCGGCGCACCACCTCGCGCACCGCCTCGGCTTCGGTGCGGTCGAGCTTGAGGAATTTCAGCCGCGCCGGAGTCGCATAAAACAGGTCGCGTACTTCGACCCGCGTGCCACTACCCAACGCGGCGGGCTTGATACCGGATTTCGCTCCGGCATCGACTTCGATGGCCCAGGCATGCGGCTCGCCCGCATGACGCGTCGTGATCGACAGCCGCGCCACCGATCCGATCGAGGGCAACGCTTCGCCGCGAAATCCCAGCGTCCGGATCGACACCAGATCGTCATCGGCAAGCTTCGAGGTCGCGTGGCGCTCCACCGCAAGCGCCAGGTCGACCGTCGTCATGCCCTCGCCGTCATCGGTGACGCGGATCAGGCGGCGCCCGCCGCCGTCGGTCATGACGTCGATACGGGTCGCGCCGGCATCGAGGGCATTCTCGACCAGTTCCTTGACGACGCTCGCCGGGCGCTCGACCACCTCGCCTGCGGCGATGCGGTTGACGACGGCTTCGGAAAGCTGGCGGACAGGCATGCACTACTCGATAGGGGCCACGCGATGTGGACGACTCGGGCTGGCGGAGGACCGTAGCCCGGATTATTCGACGGCGAAATCCGGGCCCAGATCAGTCGAATGAAGGCCGGGAACGGCGCAAATTCTTGATGCCGGAGCGGCGCTTCTTGCCTTCAATCCGCCGTTCCCGGGACGCCTTGGTCGGCCGTGTCGCTCGGCGTTTCACCGGCAGCGATCGCCGCCTGCCGGATCATCTCGACAAGGCGGTTTTGCGCGTCCTCGCGATTGCGCACCTGGGTGCGATGGCGCTGCGCGATGATGACGAGGACGCCCTCATTAGTCAGGCGCGAACCGGCAATCCGCTCCAGCCGGTCACGCACGTCGGGCGGCAGCGACGGCGAATGCCGTACATCGAAACGAAGCTGAACCGCGGTCGAAAGCTTGTTGACGTTCTGCCCGCCCGGCCCCGAGGCGCGGACGAAGCTTTCCTCGATCTCGCTCTCATCGATGGCAATTCGGCCAGTGACCTAAATCATGAGGCGACCGTATATTTCCGCTCATTCCCGCGAAAGCGGGAATCCGGCGTCGGTCGCAGAGAAAACAGGTCCCCGCTTTCGTAGGGATGCGTGCGGAGTACGCCTAGTTTGCCGTCGTACCGGTCGACGCGACGCCTTCCGGCTTGCCGACCACGGTTACCAGCAGACCACCGTCCAGAAGCCGTTTGGCAACGCGCTTGGCATCGTCCAGCGTCACCGCGGCGATTATCTGCTGCCGCCGCGAAATGTAATCGATGCCGAGATCGTCGAGCTGAAACTGCACCAGCAGCGCAGCAACTTTGGTCGACGTATCCAGATTGAGCGCGAACGAGCTGTTGAGGTAGGACTTGGCTTTGGCCAATTCATCCGCGGTCGGGCCTTCTTCTGCCAGCCGATGAATTTCCTTCTGGATCAAATCAAGCGTCTCGCCGGTGCGATCGTCGCGGGTCGCAGTCGCGCCGATAAAAACCGCGGCATGATCGAGCCACAACAGGCTGTCCGACACGGAATAGGCCAGCCCGCGCTTCTCGCGGACTTCCTGATAGAGCCGCGATGAGAAACTGCCGCCGCCGAGAATGTGATTGACGATATAGGCGGCCATGAAATCCGGGTCTTTGCGGGCGATACCGGCGCCGCCGAATTCGACCACCGCCTGCGGCACATCGAGATTGACCACGATCCGGCGGCCGAGACCCTGCGGCGCGACGGCGGCAATCGGCGCAAGCTGCGCCTTGGCCGGCAACGATCCGAACACGCGATCGAGCATGGTTTTCGCGGTGTCGGCATCGATATCGCCGACGATTGCGATCTTGAGATTGTCGCGGGCCAGGACGCGCCCCGTATACGACTTCAGATCGTCTATGGTGATCGTCGGTACGGACTCGACGGTGCCGTTGACCGGCCGGCCGTAGGGATGACCGGCGAACGCGGTCTCCCACCAGCGGCGGTTGGCGATGTCGTTCGGACTGGTGGTCGCCCGTCTCAAGCCGGAAAGAATCTGCGCGCGGTTCAGTTCGACGTCGGAGGCATCGAAACGCGGGGCATTGAGTGAAAGGCGCAAATCCTCGAATGCCTCGTCGCGATTCTCCGTCAGCGTGCGTAGCGAACCGCGCAAAGTTTCGCGATCAGCGCTGAAATTCAACTCAATGGCCTTGCGCTCGAGCCGGTCGTGAAACGTCTTGGAATCGAAATCCCCGACACCGTCGTCCAGCAGCGAGGCCACAAGCTGTGCAGTCCCGCCCTTTCCGGCAGGATCCTGCACCGCGCCGCCAGTGAAAGCGAAGTCGATGGCGATCAGCGGCACCGCAGGCTCATGCACCAGCCAGGCCTCGATGCCGCTGGGCGATACCACGCGCTCGATCGTCGTTGCGGAGGCCGGTGTCGCAAAAGCCAGTAACGGACCAACCAGCGCCGCCGCGGCGCGGAACATCACTTTCACGAGCGCTTCTCCTCGGGCTGCAGAGTTTTGACGAGATAGCCGGTCACGGAGCGGCGCCGATCAAGCCATTGTTTCGCGGCATCCTGCACCGCATCAGCCGTTACGGCGCGAATACGATCAGGCCATGCCTGCACCTTCGCGACGGTCTGGCCGGTGGTCAGCGCCTCGCCATACCAGCGCGCCAGCGTAGCCTGATTGTCCTGCGCATAGACCGCGTCAGCAATCAGCTTTGTCTTGGAGCGATCGAGTTCCTCGGGCGTGACGCCGTGGGCAACCACATCGGCCAGCACGCGTCGATGGAGTCTTCCAGTTCGCGCAGTGTGACACCCGGCTTCGGTGAACCGAAAATTCCAAATTTTCCGTAATCCAGCGCGGTGCCGGAATAGTAGGCGCCGGCATTAAGCGCGATGCCTTTGTCGACCACCAGCGTCCGGTAAAGCCGGCTATTGGTCCCGCTGCCGATAACGTGTGCGAGGACGTCGAGTGCTTCGCTCTCTCCCGGCTTGGCGGTCGTTTCTGATGGAACCAGATAATCACGGGTGAGGCTCGGCTGCTCGACCTTGGAATCAGCGAGCGTCACGGTGCGCGGCGCTTCCTGCACAGGCTCCTTCGGCCGATTGCGAGGCGCAATTTCGGTGCGCACCGCAACCTTGCCGTAGGTAGCTTCGGCATCCGCCTTGACCTCATCAGCCGTAACGTCGCCCGCAACGATCACGACCGCATTGTTGGGCGTGTAGAAACGCCGATAGAAGGCCAACGCATCGTCTCGGGACAGTTGTTCAACTTCGGGGCGCCAGCCGATTACTGGCCGGCCATAGGGGTGATTGAGATAGAGCGCAGCATCGATCTGCACGCCGAGCCGCGCTGACGGATTGTTGGCAATCCGCATATTCAGTTCTTCGAGCACCACATTGAGCTCGGGACGGACAACGTCATCGGTCAGCACCAGGCCGGTCATGCGATCGGCCTCAAGCGCCATCATTTCTTTGAGATGCTCGCGCGGAACGCGCTGATAGAACCCGGTGTAGTCGCTGGCGGTGAAGGCATTCTCCTGGCCACCGATTTCAGCCACATCGGCCGAAAACGAGCCGCCGGGATTTTTCTCGGTGCCTTTGAACATCAAATGCTCGAGAAAATGTGCGAGACCGGATTTGCCGGGGGTCTCGTCGGCGCCGCCAACTTTGTACCAGACCATGTGGGTGACGACGGGCGCCCGGTGATCCGGGATCACGACAACCTCGAGACCATTCCCCAATGTGAAGTCGGATATATCCGGTGCGGCACTGGCGCGCGCGGCGCAAGCAAATGTTCCTGCAAGCGCCAGCGTAAGCATTAGCAGTTTTTGCACGTAGGATTCTCCACGGCTCGGCTTTCGAAGGCTCGAGCACAGATTCCGTCGGTCGTCCGCCATCAGGCGGTCGAGCAAATTATGTCAATGCCCGGGATCGGATGCCGAACCGCTGCTGACCGACGTGCGATCGATGACGGTCTGAGGCTTGTACTTCGTTTCAGCCGAACCGATGCCATAAGGCTGATCGGGTGACGGCGTCTGGTATCCGGGAGGCGGGTCGGTCAAAGATTGACGCGACGGCTCCCCGGTAAACGTCGCGTACTGATCTTTCTTGAACAGACCGCTGAACATGCTCTTCTTGGCGCCCGCATCACGCGGATCGGCCATCGACGAATTTGCCGTCGAATCCCCGTCACCCGGAGAATTTCCGGGATGGACGCCTGCCGGGGTCAACTCACTTGGCGACAGAGGACGCGAGGCATTTTGTACCGAGTCACCAACCTGATAACGCGGGGCTTCGTCCTTTTTGGCCTTCTTTCGCCGTTCGATATCGGCATCTTTCGGCCAATTCGGCGCGGGCGCCGCGCTGCCGCTCACCGGAGGCGGCAAATCGCGCGTTGGTGGCACGACGAGCGGCGACCGCTCATTGTAATCGATGCCTTCGTAGGTCTCGCCAGAGCGCCGGAACCCGAGCGTATGCATTATAGACCCGAATACCGACGGACCATCGTCGTCAGCGCGCGCTTCGGGCGCGGCGTAAAGCGTCGTAATGGCCACGGCGCCAAATAGCGCTGCTCGGCCAAGCCTGCGGCTCAAGAGACGATCCTGCGGCATACCCTCATCCCCAAGGACCCCGGACGCGTTAACCGAAACGGTCGCCATAAAGGCAAACCCGACCCTTGCTACTTACTGTTTTATAACCGGGATCAGGGCGCTTTTGCGGCGCTGCCGCCTCGCAGCGATTCATACAACAGGCCAAAAACCCCTGCAACTATCGCAACATCGGCGAGGTTAAAGACGTACCAGCGGAAGCTCCAGGCAGCGGTTTCGATATGGAACAGCACGAAATCGAGCACTCCGGGCCAATGCAGCCGGTCCACCGCATTGCCGACCGCGCCGCCGATGATGAGACCCAGCGCCGCAGCCGTGAGCCGCGACGGCGCACGCGCCAGCCAGACCCACAAAAATACCACCGCCGCCGCCTTGAATGCGAGCAGCGCCCATTGTCCCACGACGCCCTGCTGCTGAAACAGGCCGTAGCTGATGCCGGTGTTCCAGGTCAGCACCAGCTCGATAAACGGCGTTAGCGCCACGTGTGATCTGGCGGCCAGATCGAGACCGTACAGCAGCCAGAATTTCGATGCCTGGTCGATGGCACACGCCAGTACCGCGATCACCAGGCCAAAGCCGCTTAGCGGCCCCCAAGCGAAGCTCCGCGTTAAATTATCCTGCGCGGCGTCCGCCACAACGTCCTACCCTGCCGCCTTGCGCATCTCGTCCCATTCGCGAAGCGCCTGCGCATCGCGCGGCGTGACATCGGGGTACTGCGGGTCATTGCCGACGGCCGGGCTGATTTTCCAGGAGCGCGCGCATTTCTTGCCCTCGGCACGCTGCGGCACCACAGCAACCGAGCGCACGTCGTCGAGGCGGAAAGCCGAGTTCGGCCCCTCGCCTTCGACCAGCGTTGCTGCCGACGTGATGCATAATTCCGCCAGATCGGCTTCCACAGCGACAGCAAACAGATCGGCATCGTCGACATAAATGACCGGCGCGGCTTCGAGCGACGAACCGATCCGTTTTGCCGCACGCTCAAGCTCAAGTGCACCGGTCACGACGCGGCGGATATCGCGCAGCTTGTGCCATTTCTCTGCAAGGGCATCGTTGCGCCACGACTGGGGAATTTCAGGAAATTGCTCGAGATGAACGGAGACCGCCGCCGGATCGTGCGCCAGCCACGCTTCTTCGGCGGTGAAGCACAGCATCGGCGCCAGCCAGATTACTGTGGCGCGGAACAAATGATCGAGGACCGTGAGGCAAGCCTTGCGCGTCACCGACGAATACGGATCGCAATAGAGCGCATCTTTGCGGATATCGAAATAGAACGCCGAGAGATCGGCGGTCATGAACGCGTTGAGCGCCGCGAAGATGCGCTTGTAATCGAATTCGGCGTAGGCAGCGCGAATTTGCGGATCAAGCTCGGCGAGCCGGTGCAGCATCAGACGATCGAGCTCCGGCATCTTTTCCGGCGCGATACGGTCGGCGGCCTGAAAATGCGCAAGGTTGCCGAGCATCCAGCGCAGCGTGTTGCGCAGTTTGCGGTAAGTCTCGACGGTGGTTTTGAGAATTTCCGGGCCGATGCGCAGATCGTCGGCATAGTCGGCCGCGCAAACCCACATGCGCAGGATGTCGGCGCCGGAATCCTTGATGACGTCTTGCGGCGCGGTGACGTTGCCGACCGACTTCGACATCTTGTAACCGTTCTGGTCGAGCACGAAACCGTGGGTGAGCACGACATCGAACGGCGCACGGCCCCGCGTGCCGCAACTTTCAAGCAGCGAAGACTGAAACCAGCCGCGATGCTGGTCGGAGCCTTCGAGATACATCACCGTGTCTTTGCCGCCGTCGGTCTTGCGCTTGATGCCGGCAAGTCCCGGAAAATGCTTGGGGTCTTCCAGCACAAAGGCGTGGGTCGAGCCGGAATCGAACCAGACGTCGAGAATGTCGTCGACTTTCTGCCAGGCATCGTTGGCGAGCTTGCCGAGGAAACGTTCGCGCGCACCCGGCGCGTACCAGGCGTCGGCGCCCTCTTTCTCGAACGCCTCAACGATCCGCAGATTGACCTCGGGGTCGTCGAGAATTTCGACCGAACCATCCGGCTGTTCCTTGATGAATACCGTGATCGGCACACCCCAGGCGCGCTGGCGCGAGATCACCCAGTCGGGGCGGCTTTCGATCATGCCGTTGATGCGGTTTTCGCCTTGCGGTGGTACCCAGCGCGTCACCTTGATCGCTTCGAGAGCGCGATGGCGCAGCGTATCGCCATGCCTGGCGATATCCTTGTCCATGGCGATGAACCACTGCGGCGTGTTGCGGAAGATGATCGGCTTCTTTGATCGCCACGAATGCGGATATTGATGCTTGAGCCGCCCGCGCGCGACCAGCATGCCGGCATCGGCCAGCGCCTTGATCACCGCCTCGTTGGCGTCGCCTTTGTCGCCCTTGTCGTTGAGTACACGCTTGCCGGTGAAGCCCGGCGCCTGTTCGGTAAAGCGTCCGTCGGCGTCGACGGTATAGGGAATGGCCGTATTGATGTCCGCGCGCGGACAATTCTCGCGCATTGGCCATCCAGATATCGAAGTCGTCACGGCCGTGGCCCGGCGCAGTATGCACAAAGCCGGTGCCGGCATCGTCGGTAACATGATCGCCAGCCAAAAGCGGCACGTTGAATTCGTAGCCGCCGGCAAGGCCTTTAAGTGGATGCGAGCAGACAAGCCCGTCCAAGAGACTTCGTGACATCCTGAATTTTCTTGTAGGCAGTCACGCGCGCCTGACGGAAAACGTCAATCGCCAGCTTGTCGGCGAGAATAAACAGATCGTTCGGCTTCGCCCAATTATCGCTGGGCGCATCGACGACCCGATAAAGTCCGTACTCGATCTTCGGCGAATAGCTGATCGCGCGATTGCCGGGGATGGTCCAGGGAGTCGTCGTCCAGATCACAACCGACATACGCCCCGGTGAGTGCATGACCCTTTCCCGACGACGACCGGAAATTTCACCCACACCGTGTCCGACGTGTAATCCTCGTACTCGACCTCGGCTTCGGCGAGCGCGGTCTTTTCCACCACCGACCACATCACCGGCTTCGAGCCGCGATAGAGCGTGCCGTTCGCCGCGAATTTCATGATCTCGCGCGCGATCTGCGCTTCGGCGGGAAACGCCATCGTGGTGTAGGGATGCGCCCAGTCGCCGATCACACCGAGCCGCTGGAATTCCGGCACGCTGCACATCGATCCAGTGCTCGGCGAACTGCCGGCACTCCTTGCGGAAGGCGACCAGGGCCGCGGCGTTGGAGAAGTCGGGCTTGGCCTTACCCTTGGAGCGGTAGTTGTCCTCTTCGATCTTCCATTCGATCGGCAGGCCGTGACAGTCCCAGCCCGGCACGTAATTGGAGTCGAAACCGAGCATCTGCTGGCTCCGCGTCACCACGTCCTTGAGGATCTTGTTGAGCGCGTGGCCGATATGGATGTTGCCGTTGGCGTAAGGCGGACCGTCGTGCAGAACGAATTTCGGCCGGTCCTTGGCGTCGGCGCGCAGCCGCTCGTAGAGCCCGAGCTTTTGCCAGCGCTCGAGCAACCCCGGCTCCTTTTGCGGCAGGCCGGCGCGCATCGGAAATTCGGTTTTGGGCAGAAACAGCGTTTCGCTGTAATCGCGCGCCTTGGCAGCCGATTCGGTCATGTTTTCCCTACAATCCCGGCCTTCTAACAGGCAGATTGCACTGCCGAAAGGGTCTCGCAGAGCTGCGTTTACAGGCTTCGGGAACCGTCTCCTCCGAGATCGCGTTGTCAGAGAAGCCTTCCTGGGAAGGCAGGGCGACGGAGGGTCTTGTGGAATATATCCGCGCCAAGCGCGAAGTAAGGCACGCACTGGTCATCAACGATCCGCAACCGGTCGATAACATCGAAAAGATGTGGCTTTCGGCCGGTTCCGCCGCGACCGTCGGCATCTTCCTGCTGCTGTTTGGCGGCTTCCTTTATGTCGGCAAGGCCATCCTTCTCCCGGTGATCGCGGCAGCCGTGATTTCATTGACGCTGGCCCCCATCATCAAGGAGTCGCAAAAGCGCGGCGTCTCGCCCTGGATCACTGCGACGCTCCTTGTCACCGTGTGCTTTGGCGTCCTCGCCCTCGCAGCGACCGCGCTCGCCGGCCCTGTAACCGAATGGATCGGCCGGGCTCCTGAAATCGGCGCCACTATCCGCACCAGGCTCTCCGTGTTCGACGAGCCGCTGGCGGCATTGCACCAACTCGAAGGCACGCTGTTCGGGAGCAACGGCCTGCTGCCCGCCCCGTCCGAACCACCGAATGTCGTGCTTCCCGTCGTCGCCTTTGTCACGCCTGCCGCCGGCGAAGTCATCCTGTTTTTCTTCACGCTGATGTTTTTCCTGGTGGGCCAGATCCATCTGCGCAACCAGGTCGTAGCGATGTTCAGCAACCGCGATTCCAAGCTTCGCTTCCTGAAGATCATAAAAGACATCGAAGGCAACCTCGCCGGCTATTTAACTGTGGTCACCGGCATCAATGCCGCCCTCGGCATTGTTGTCGGCATCGGCGCATGGCTGATCGGGCTGCCGAATCCGGCAATTTTCGGCTTGCTTGCAGCGTTGTTTAACTACCTGCCCTATGTCGGGCCGGCGATCATGGTCGTCGTGCTGTTCGGCGTCGGCCTCGTCACCTTCCCATCGCTGGGTCACGCGCTGATCGCCCCGCTTGGACTGATTGCAATAACGACCACGGAGGGACATTTCATCACACCGACGATTGTCGGGCGGAGACTGACACTCAGTCCGCTACTGGTGTTTCTCTCGCTCGCATTCTGGTCATGGATGTGGGGACCGATCGGCGCTTTCCTCGCCGTGCCGCTGTCGATTGTGGGCCTCGTTGTCTTCAATCATCTGTTTCCGGACGATGACGTCACGCTTCCCGAATAATGGAACTTTTTTCCGGCGCCGGGCTTATCGGGGCAACACCGCTCATCCAGTGCACGGAGAAGAGTAATGAATACCGCCTCAACGGCATCCCAAAGCATGCGCGATACCGCAAAAGACGCGCGCGATGGGCTGCGTGAAGTGAAGAAGGCCGCGGACGATGCATCCGGCGATATCCAGGACGATCTCGCTGCACTCCGCGAAGATTTCGGCCGTCTGGCTGAACAGATCGCCGATATCGTCGCCAGTCAGGGCAGTAAGGCGTGGAGCCGCGCGCGTGGGACAGCCGGCGATGTTATGTCCGATGCTCAGGACAAAGGCCGCGAAGCCGTAGGCGCGGTGCGCGATGTTACGGATAATTTTGTTGAAGCTATCGACAACTCGATCGCGAAGCGCCCCTACACCACGTTGGCAATTGTTGCAGCAGCGGGTTTCTTTTTTGGCGCGACCTGGCGCCGCTAGGAACTCAGCAACTGACGGTCGCGAGAGCGCGATGTTTGGAAAACTGATGCGCGACCTGATGCTTTCGGTTCAATCGCGAACCGGAATTACCATGTCGTTTGTTGTCTGGCTTGGCGTGATTGCGCTGGCCGGTATTTCGGCATTCGCCTTCCTGTGTATTGCCGGTTACGACTGGCTGTCCGCTGCAAGTGGGCAGCATCTATGCCGGACTGACCATGGCCGGTTTCTTTGTGCTGGTCGCCATCATCGGCATGACGGTATGCGCAATAGCGCGCCGCCGCGCCCGTGAGCGCGCCATCCTTGCACGCGCGGCGCGTGCACACGCTCCATCATGGTTGCTTGATCCGCGCGTGTTGACCGCCGCTGTTCAGGTCGGCCGCGAACTTGGCTGGCAGCGCATCGTGCCGGTGGCGCTCGCCGGCTTCATGGCGGCGCAATGGGCGCGCGAGTATCGGCAGCACAGCCAGGAACCGGCTGAATAGCGTCAGGCGTCAAATCGGCGGGAAAGCGCCACCCGATCGCGCCAAAGCCTCGCGAGCCCGCCGGCTGTCGTCGTTCATTTGCTCGATGAGGGCGGCCGTGCCGTCGAACATCCGCTCTTCGCGGATCCAGTCGATGAACGCGACATCGAGGGTTTGGCCGTAAAGATCGCCGGAAAAATCGAACAGAAAGATTTCGAGCAGCACCGCCCCGGTGTCGAACATCGGCCGGCGGCCAAAATTCGCCACGCCGTCGATGCGGCGGCCATTCACGCCGACACGCACCGCGTAGATGCCGTAACGCAGCGCGCAGCTTGCATCGAGCCGGATATTGGCGGTCGGGAAACCAAGCTCGCGGCCGCGCTTGTCGCCGTGGATCACGGTACCGGTGATGAACCAGGGATAGCCGAGGAACTCCTCAGCCTCGCGCACCTTGCCTTGCGCGAGCGCTTCTCGGATCGGACCGGATGACACCGGCCGGCCGTTATCCTCGAAGCGCGGCACGACTTCGACGGCGAAGCCGCGCTCCTTGCCCTCGTCTCTCAGAAATTCCGGCGAGCCGGCGCGTTTCATGCCGAAGTGAAAATTGAAGCCGATTACCGCACCGCTCACGGCGAAGCGGTCGACAAGGATCTGCGAGACAAATTGATCGGCGGTGAGCTTTGCCAATGCCGCGTCGAAGGTCAGTACGATTGCGCCATCGAGCCCGGTCGAGGCGAACAGCCGAAGTTTTGCAGCCTCGTCGGTCAGCCGGAACAGCGGCTCGCCGGGATTGAAAAGGGCGCGGGGGTGCGGCTCGAACGTCATGACGGCCGCCGGCCGCCCGAGCGCCTGGGCACGACTCATGGCCGCGGCAATGACCGCGCGGTGCCCGCGATGGACGCCGTCGAAATTGCCGATCGCAACGACCGCTCCGCGCAGCGGGCCGGCCGGCATGCCATCGCGCACGACGAGAAAATTTTTCGCCGGCATCTGCCTTCAATGGTTAAGAATTCCTGCACGGGCTAGGTGCCGTAGCCAGGGCCGCAAAGTCAAGCACCGCAGCCATCCATGGTTGCAGCGCGGAATCGCGCCGATCAGCACGATTAACTCGATATCAAACACCAAAGTGTAGCTTACCGGCAGTCCGGGACGGGAAATGCCATTGGGGTGGCCCTGCCCGGTTTTTCCGCGCCAGATTGCGCAGCAGGAGCACGTGGGGCCATGGCTCTCGACCCGTCAATGCCGGTGCTGGTCGTCGACGATTATTCGACCATGGTTCGCATCATTCGCAATCTGCTCGGGCAGCTCGGCTTTGCCGACGTCGACGATGCCAAGGACGGCGAAAGCGCACTCATCAAGATGCACAGCAAGCGCTACGGCCTGGTGATCTCCGACTGGAATATGGAGCCGATGACAGGTTACGACCTGCTGCGGCAGGTTCGGGCCGATCCCGGCTTGGGCGAAATCCCATTCATCATGGTAACGGCGGAATCAAAGACCGAGAACGTGATCGCCGCGAAAAAGGCTGGCGTGAATAATTACATCGTCAAGCCGTTCAATGCGCAAACGTTGAAGTCGAAGATCGAGGCTGTGTTTACCGAGAAAGTCGAACACACGTCGGTTCACGAAGGAAACGTGCCGCAGTTCCCGGTTCGCTAGAACAACGCCGGGCTGCGCCAGGCGGCGACTCGTTACCACTTCAATCCGAACATCACCGCCTTCGGCGCCACACCGCCGTCGGCAAATATCTTGTTGAGCGCATCAAGATTGGGCGCGTCGCGTCCGCCATACTCTTCGGCGTGAATGCCGGACGTAATGAAAAGGCTATCGATACCGAAGGCCGCAGCCCCTTTCAGATCCGTCCGCACTGAGTCACCGATCGCCAGCACACGGTTGCGGGGCACTGTGGTGCCTCGGACCTTCTGCGCTGTTGCCAGCGCCACTTCATAAATCGGCGCGTGCGGCTTGCCGCAATAAAGCACCTCGCCGCCGATCGCAGCATAGGCGTCGGCCAAGGCCCCGGCGCAGTAGACTAGCGTGTCCCCTCGCTCGACGACGATATCCGGATTGGCGCAGACCATGAACTGCGACCGCTGCCCGCATCTTCGCCAGCATGTCGCGATAGCTGTCCGGCGTCTCAATCGTGTCATCAAACAGCCCGGAGCAGACGACGTAGCCAGCAGATTCAAGCGGAGAGAACTTCACCTTAAGATCGGCGAAGATCGAATGGTCGCGCTCCGGGCCGAGATGAAACACATTCTCCGCAAGGCGGCTTTCGACAATGCCGCGCGTGACATCGCCGGAACTGGTGATGGCGTCATAGGCATCGTGCGGCACGTTCAGCCGGTCAAGAATGCGTTGCACGGCGAACCCGGGCCGCGGCGCATTGGTAATCAGAACAACCGTGCCGCCGCGCTGGCGAAATTTCATCAGCGCCTCGCACGCCTCCTCGAACGCCGCAATGCCGTTGTGCACGACACCCCAGACATCGCTGAACAGCACGTCGTAGTCACGCGCCAGCGGCTCAAAATGAGAGATGATATCGGGCAAGACCTGAAGACCTCAGCGCGCCGAAGCGCGCGAGGTGCTTAGATTATTTGCGCTCCACCATCAACCGGCGAGTTCCGCGGCGCGCGTATGCGCGGCAAGGAGTGACGACAGCCGGGCTGGATCGCCGCGCGCCATGCCGCATTCAGTGCCGATGCCGTCAACGCGGGCGTGCCGGCGAGCAGCCTCAAGGCGCGTTTTGTCACCCTCGGCATCGTTATGGTGGATCAGCCCCAGATAAAGGGCTGTGCCGGGCCGAAGCTTCAGTTTCTCAAGCGGCGCGAAAAAGGCGTCATCGGTACGGCCTTTCGGCACCGGCAGATGGAAGAACTGGATCGAACGGCGCACCTTCGCGACGATACCGTTGACCATGTCCACCATCAGCGCAGCGTCTTTGGGTTGCACCATATGTTCGTCGGCGGGGCTGCCGTAACAGAGATGATAGCCGAGATCGACCTTGCTCGGCACGGCGTCGCCGATCTGTCCCAGCACGTCGAGACATTCAGTACGGAAATCGACCGGGCCGGGCTCAAAATAACCTTCCCAAGCCAGTACTTCCTGGCAAACGTCCCACTGAATGGCGATGCGATCGTTCGGCAGCGCCGCAGCAATGGCGTGAACCTCGCCGACGAAATGCTGGGTTAGCGCCGGAAGCAGCTTCGGGCGATCGGCCGGCACCATGTTGTTATAAGTCGGCGCGATTGGCGTCGGAATGCTGATCTGGAATTTCACACCCTCCGGAATGGTGCCGTCTTTCTGCATCCGGTCGAACACCGCGAACGACGCAATCGCCATATCGGCGTAACCGGTTTTGAAGTCCTTGCGGTTCGGAGTCATGCCCGGCTTGATGCGCAGCCGCGGAATTTCTCGCACCACCTTGCCGTCCCATTGTTTGAACTGAAACGGCGGCAGATCATGCGCAATCTCGATCGCCGGATTTTCCGCCAGCACGTCCTGCAGGAATTTGATCCAGGATTTGCGAATGCCGGTCTCACCGTCCGGCAACCGCAAGACGTGGCTGCCGCAAGCGCCGGACAGCGTTCGAAAAACGGTCTCTGAATCCGGCAGCGGAATACTGCCTACGAAATGCACGACAGGAGACGCAGCTTGCTCTGTACTCATAAAACGTCATTCCTCCCCCCGGCCGACCCGGACTGTTCCTAAAATCATAACCCGGCACTATGGCGATGTAACCCTTCGTGTTGATCGCAATTGACGAGACAGGTATGGGTTTTGGCCCATAACAAAAACTAAGGCTGCCCACGATGCCAACAAGCTTCCGCCAGATCATCAATAAAGCCGTCAAAGACAAGCGTTTTCTGGTTGTACCCGGCGCCCATGACGCGCTGTCGGCCAGACTCATTCAAAACATTGGCTTTGAGAGTTATTTCATCGGCGGCTTTCCCGTTGTCGGCGCTCGCTACGGCGTGCCCGATGTCGGAATCAAGGGGTTTGGCGAAATCTCTGCGGCCGTGCAGGACATCATGTCGGCCTGCGACTTGCCGGCCTTCGTCGATGGAGACGACGGCTACGGCGACGTCAAGAATGTCGTGCACACGGTTCAGACCTATGAACGCATGGGCGTTAGCGCAATTCTGATCGAAGACCAGCAGTGGCCAAAACGCTGCGGTCACATGGTTGGCAAGAAAGTCGTCCCGATCGAGCTTGCCGAAGCAAAGATTAAGGCAGCGTGTTCAGAGCGCATCAACCCGGAAACATGGATCCTTGGCCGTACCGACGCACGCGCGGTCTACGATCTCGACGAAGCGATGCGCCGCGCCGAGCGTTACATCCGCGCCGGTGCCGACGGCATTTTCATCGAAGCGCCGCGCAGCATCGCGGAACTGGAACGGATCGGCAAAGCCTTTGATGTGCCGCAGATTTGCAATCCACTGATGGGCGGCCACACGCCGATCCTGACAATGGAAGAGTTGGGTCAGATCGGGTTCAACTGCGCGGTGCTTGGCCTCGACACCGTCATGCATGCTGCAAAGGCGGTCGAGCGAGTGCTGCTCGACATGAAGTCGGGGAAGTTTGCGCACCGCAACGACGGCATGGAGTTTGAGGACTACAAGAAGCTTGTTGGCTACGACAAATGGGAAAGTATCGACGAGCGCTTTGCGCCGAAGTAACCACGATCATCGCCGGCCATGCCCCGGCGACCCATCTTCAAGCGGCGATTTTCAGACCAGCGCTGGCTCGCGCTTCAGCGCCTTGACCGGATCCTTCAAACCGAGAATGCGCCGCGCGTTGTCGTAGAACAGCTTCTGCTTGTCGGCGCCGGAGAGCTCGATCTCGTCGATCAGCTTCAGGCACGCCGCTGGATCCCAGCACGGATAATCGGTGCCGTACATGACGTGGTCGATGCCGTAATAGTCGATCGCAAACTTCATTCCGGCGGAGTGCGGAGACACCGTGTCGGTGTACATGCGCTTCATGTAATCGGTCACCGGGCGCGGCAGCTTCGCGGCCTTGGAGTTCTTGTCCATGCGCCCGGCCTGATACGGCAGCGAGCCGCCGGTATGTGACATGATGATCTTGAGCTTCGGATGCCGCTCCATCATGCCGGAAAGAATGAGCCGCATCGCCGCGACGCTGACCTCGATGACACGGCCGAGCGACAGATGGAGCGCGCCGTCGTAACCGTCCGACAGCATGTCCTGGAACACGACGTCGGTCGGATGCAGGAAGATCGGCAGGCCGAGCTTCTCGCAGTGCGCATAGAACGGTTCGAGCCGCTCGGCATCGATGCGCGCGTCCGCGCCGACCGAACCGGGTAGATTGACGCCCATCAGGCCGAGCCTGTTCACCGCGTCGTCCACGACTTCGATCGCGACGCGCGTATCCTGCAGCGGCACTGCGGCGCTGGCCCACAGCCGGCCCGGATATTTCTTCTGCGCGCCGGCCATCTCCTCGTTCCACATCAGCGCGTAGTCGCGTCCCTCCTCCACTGGCACGTCGGAGAAGAACACTGAGAACGGCCCGATCGAGCAGACCACGTCGACCTGATGGCCGGTGGTCTCTGCCATGTATTCGAACTGCCTATCGAGATCGAACCACTCGGCCCAGCTGTTGAGATGCTGGCCGCTGCTGGCGGCCCGCATGTAATCGTAGCCGCCGCCGGAGAAGCCGGTGTTATTGTTCTTGGAGTTGACACGCGCCTTTGGGAAATCACTGCGCTTGCACAGCTTGTCGAAAATCGACCGCGGCCACCAGTGGAAGTGCGAGTCAATGATATGCACGGAAGTCTCCTGCCAAACGGCTTGAAGATACAACGATTTTAGTGAGCGCCGCGTTCCGGGTCAACGCGAATGGATACCCGTCTTGTCGGCCTTTTGCCGGAAGGCTACGGTCCCGCCGCCGCGACAACGATAACAACAGCGGCGCGATACAGGGAAGAATTGCAGATCATGGTGTACACCAACAAACAGCCCCCGGTTTTGACATTTGCCGAGCGCGACCGCCGCTGGGCCAATGTACGAAAGCTGATGCGCGAGCGCGGCATGGAAGGCCTTCTCGTCGCCGGCTTCCGGTCCCGCGAAATGTACGAGACATATATCAGCGACGATTACAACGAAGGCTGCGTGATCTTTCCGCTGGAAGGCGATCCGGTCGTTATCACCTGGGCGTATCTGAGGGTGATGCGCGCACGCTGGTCAGCCGAGCGCGGCAACAAGCTGTGGGTCGACGACTACCGCGTCTCGACCAGCGGCATGGGCGTTGCCGAAGTGATGCGCGAGAAAGGCCTCGGCGAAGCAAACCTCGGCGTCGTCGGGTTAAGTTCACAAGCGCCGACGGAAATCTATGGCGCCATTCCGGCCAATTTCTGGAACGAGATCACGACCGCGATGCCGAAAGCGCGGTGGACCGACATTTCGGAAGAATTCAGCCATCTCATGCTGGTGAAGAGCGACGAGGAGCTTGCCCAGGTCCGTTACGCAGCGCAGGCCGCCGAAGCGGCCTGCAAGGTGATCGCCGAAGTCGCCGCGCCGGGCATCGGCGAGGAAGTGGTCTTCGCGGAGGCGACCGCGGAGATGCTGCGTCAGGGCATCGGCGTGCGTTATCCAGTCATCGTGATGAATTCCGGACCGAATACATTGTCGTGGGGACCACCACGCTGGACCACGAGCGGCGAAGCACCGCGCGTCCTGCAACGCGGCGACCTTTTGCAGATGGAACTGATGCCGTTATGCGGCAACCAGGAAATTCAGGTCCAGATGACGGTGGCGCTCGATCCGCTCGACGAGACCAGCAAAAAATGCGAGCGCGTCGCGCTGGAGTCTTATGCCGCCGCGATCAAGACGCTCAAACCTGGCATCGCCTTTGCCGACATGCTGGCGGCGATGGAAGAGCCGCACAAGAAAGCCGGCTGCTGGGGCTATACGCCGTTACTGCACTCGGTCGGGCCGCATTTCCTCGCCGGGCGCACTCAAGTGAATATGAACCAGGTCGATCTCGGCGTGCGTTACGCTGGCGCCAGTACGGCGCGTGTGCGCAAAGCTGTGCTCGAACCCGGCATGGTGTTCGCGCTCGAACCCAATGCCTGCATCGGCGATCACCGGGTCAATATCGGCGGCACTGTCGTGGTCACTGCTACCGGTTGCGAAGAACTCAACCACATCCCGACCACGGTCACCCACAAACAATAAAGAACCGCCGGTTTCCGTCGGGTATCGATGCCGCATGGCAAACCGCAAGGATTTCTGCGATTGTTTGGTGCAACAAAACGTTGGAATGGGGCGCGGAGGAAACGATGAGACGGTCAATTGGCGGTATCTGGGCGTGCGCCACACTGCTCGTTGCGGTAGCGACACTGTCGCCGGCCCATGCCAATGAGAAACTCCGTGTCGCCAAAGTGGTGCCGTTCGCCTGGACCTTCACGCCGCTCGACATCGGCATGCAGGCTGGAATTTTTGCCAAGCACGGCCTTGATATCGAGGCATCGGCATCATCGGGCGACGCCAAACTGCAGCAGCTCATCGCATCCGACAGCGTCGATATCGGCATCGGATCGGGACCAGGCATGGCCTTCATCGTCAAAGGCGTACCGGCAAAAGCCGTGGCCGAGATGTACGGCGCACCGCGCAACATGGCGGTGATGGTCGGCTACAATTCCCCGGTCAAAACCGTCGCAGACCTGAAAGGCAAGAAGCTCGGATGTACGACCGTCGGTTCGCTGACCGACTGGATCGGTGCGCGCATCAATCAAAAGGAAAACTGGACTAGCGGCGGCATCACCATGGTGCCGATCGGTGGCATGCCGCCGGCCCGCGCCGCAATCAAGACCAACCAGATCGACGGCTATATCGGCGCGCTTGAAACCGGCTATTCACTTGAGGAAGCCAAGGAATGGCGCGTCATTACCGATGCGACGCCATTTGTCGACCACTTCATCACCCACGTCATCTTCGCCACCAACGATGCCCTTGAAAAGCATCCCGACACGGTGCGTGCTTTCCTCCAGGGCTGGTTCGAGACCATCGCTTATATGAAAACCCACAAGGCAGAATCGGTCTCGATCTCGGCAAAAGTGCTCGGCCTCAGCGAGATCAGTGGTGTCGCGCGTCTATGATGAACAAATGAGTGCATTCAGCACTGACGGCACATTCAACCCGGAGGGTGTTGCCGTACTGAAGAAGTCTTTCATCGACATGGGGCTTCTGAAAGACACCCCTGACGACAAGGACATGTTCACCACGCAATTCCTGCCGGTGAAGATCAGTACGCAGTAATTCCTAGCTGCGGCCCGCCGCGCGAGCGAGCTGGGAGAGAATGCGGCCGGCGCCGCCGGTCGCCGGCTTGGCAATCTCGGTTTCAGCCGCCGGCCTCGCGGCATCGCCTCTCGGCGCATCGGAGCCCTGCAGCGCCTCGGCGCGAACCGGCCGCGGCGGCGAGAACAGGAAACCCTGGCCGAAGCGCACGTCGTAATCGAGCAGATCGACCACCGCGCCTTCCGCCTCGATCTTTTCCGCGATCAGATCAATGCCGAAACGGCCGAGCAGATCGGACAGATCGGCGGGATGGATATCGGTAGAAACGGCGCCGACACGGTTGAGCAGCAATGTGGCCGGCGCCTTGATGAAGCGGAAGCCGCGCTCGGTAAGTTCACGCGGCTCGACACGCAGATCGGTCAGATTATCCATCGCAAAGCGGAAGCCGCGCTCAGCAATGGCGGCGAGCGCCTCATGCTCGATCGGTCCCATCGCCCGCACCGCGCTCTGGCTGAACTCGAACACCAGCGCCGGCGCAATCGCGCGATTGGCATCGATGAAGTCGATGAGCTGCGGAAAATTCGCATCGCTCAGAGTTTCGGTCGAGAGATTGCAGAACAGGCCGATCTCGCGGTTCTTGAGCAGCAGCCGGCGCACCACCTGCACGCAGCGCAGTATCGAAAGCTTGTCGAGCTTCGGCATCAATTTGCCGGCCTCGGCAAATTTCAGGAAGTCAGCGGCAGCGACCATTTCACCGCTGTCGGCTTTCAGCCGCGACAGCGCCTCGTAATAACGCACCTTGCGCTGCGGCAGCGTCACGATCGGCTGCAGGAAAAGATCGAGCGTATTGCTCTGAGATGGCACCCGCAATCAGGGCAATGATGCCGGCTTGATCGAGACCGCCGAAGGCCGGGATCAGCTCCGGCAGCCGCGGGCTCTTTGGCCGCAACGGCCGTTACGGCCGGGGGCATCGGAGTTGAGGCTTGAACCGCAGCAGCCGGCGGCGCGGACGGCGGCACGACCGAGACAGTAGCGATACGCGGCGGATTGTTGCTGCCGCCGCTGTTGAGCGCGACCTCGTGCGCCGCGACGCGATCGGCCAGGCGTTTGACCAGCGTCGACAATTCCTCGATCTCGGCGGCGAGCGGCTGTGCGGTCGACAGCGCCTTGTCGAGCACGGCTTCGACCTTCTTTTCCATGGTGGAAACTTTGAGGCCGAGTTCGCCAAGCTGCCGCGCCATGTCGGACGAACCGCGGGACAGCGTGGCGATCTGATCGGTCACCTCGGCACGGTCGCGGCTGCGCGCCGCAACGGCGTTGTAGACCGCAAGCGAGGTCAGCACGCCAAGACCAATCAGAAATAACTCAGCGCCGGTGAAGCCGAAACGGAGGTAGACGACGAAGCCGACCGAAGCGGCGATCAGCGCCATGCACACAGCGATGAAAATGGCGCTTATGCGCACCATGTCCTGACCCCGCAAAACCCTACGCCGAACAATATAGCTCCGATGGCCAGTTTACGGCCCATCCGCAATGATTCGCGCGCAGCCCGCATTTAGTGTCCACAAGCGCGGGGGCGCTGCAAGGCCGGACCGTGTTTCTTCAGGCAAGAATACCCGTTTTCCGCCAATATCATGCATCACCCACCCGCGGTGGCTAAGCTTGTAGCGGGCTTTTATAACGGCGGCCATGACAGCGGCGACAGATATTGCCCCTGCCCGGCCGAAGCCGGGCCTGATCGGCTGGATCGAGAGCCAGCCGCAGCAGGCTTTCGCCGCGTTTCTCGCACTGCATTTCGCAGTCTGGACCGCGCTTCCGTCGCTGCTTTACCTGAACCTGCCGCTCGATCTCATCGAAGCGCTGACCTACGGCCGGGAGTGGCAGCTTGGCTATGACAAGCTGCCACCGTTGCCGTGGTGGCTGGTCGAGATCATGCACCGCGCGTTCAACACCGACGCCGCCTATTACGCACTGGCCCAAGTCGTCGTGATCGTCGCGTTCATTGCAGTCTGGGCGACGGCGCGCAAAATCGTCGGCGCCACCGGCGCGCTCATGGCTGTGCTGATTATCGACGGCATGCACTATCTCCAGTACACCGCCGTGAAATTCAACCACGATGTCATTCAGCTACCTTTCTGGGCTCTTGCCGGTTACGCGTTTCATGCCGCACTAAAGCGTGGCCGCACCGGACATTGGCTGCTGCTCGGCTTTTCATTCGGCGCGGCGCTCTGGGCAAAATACTTCGTCGTGGTGCTGGCGGCGCCCTACGTCCTGTTCCTGCTGCTCGACCGCGACGCGCGGCGGGCACTGGCGACGCCGGGTCCGTGGCTCGCGCTGGCCGCCGCACTGATCGTCGCGGCACCGCACATCGTCTGGCTGTTTCAGACCGACTTTCTGCCGCTGAACTATGTTGAGGGCCGGGCAACAGCGGTGCGCGGCTGGTACGACCACATTCTGCATCCGGCTGTGTTCATCGGCGGCCAGATCGGCTTCCTGCTGCCGTGTTTCTTCATCGCCGCCGGTCTGTTCTGGCCGCGGCGCACGGCGAAGGCGGACTTCCCCGCCGATGCATTCGATCGCCGGATCGTAACCCTGCTCGCGTTCGGACCGGGCCTCACGATGATCCTGCTCACGGCGATCAGCGGCCGCGGCACCATCGCGATGTGGGGATATCCGTTATGGCTCTATATCGGCCTCTGGATCGTGCTCACCGCGCAGACGCTGCTCGATCGTGACCGCCTGATCCGCGTCGTTGCCGCCTGGGCCGCCGTGTTCACGATTTTCGCTGTCGTCTTCGCAGTCAATTACACAGTGCTGCCGCTGATCGATCACCGCTATCGCGCGGTATTTTTCCCAGGCGACAAGCTCGGCGCCGAACTGACGCAGCGCTTCCGCGCCGCGACCGGCGCAAAACTGAACTATGTCATCGGCGGCATGTGGTACGGCGGCAACCTCGCGCATTATTCGCCAGATCAGCCACAAGTTCTGATCGACGGCTTGCCTCGGCGCGCGCCGTGGGTCGATCTCAACGATCTGCGCAAACAAGGCGCAATCGTTGTGTGGGAAGAAGACGCCGCACATATGCCGGCGGAGTTTGCCGCCGTCGCCAGCGGCGCCGAAACCGGCGCGCCATTCGACCTGCCCATGCGCCGCGGCGAAGGTCACATCCACGTCGGCTGGGCAATCCTCAAGCCGCAATGACGGCTATCCTACCGCCTTGATAGCGCGGCCGACCTTTTCGAAGATTTCGCCGATCTGCGCTTCGCTGACGATCAGCGGCGGCGACAGCGCCAGCGTCTCGCCGGAGACGCGAACCAGAACGCCGATATCATTGAAAGCGCGGTCCATTATCTCATAGGCGCGTTTGCCGGCGGCGCCCGGCCGCGAGGCGAGATCGATACCGGCGGCAAGACCGACAGTGCGGATATCGAGCACGCCGGGCAGCGATTTCAGCGTCATCGCCGCTTCGGCGAAGACCGGCTCGAGCGCCTTCGCCCGCGCGAACAGATTTTCGTCGCGATAAAGATCCAGCGTCGCCAGACCCGCGGCGCAGGCCAGCGGGTGCGCCGAATAGGTATAGCCGTGGAACAACTCGATGACGTGCTCCGGCCCGTGCATGAAAGCGTCGTAGATACCTTCGCGCGCGATCACCCCGCCCATCGGCACACTGCCGGAGGTAATCCCCTTGGCGAACACGATCATGTCCGGCGTCACGCCATAACGTTCGGCGGCAAAGGCATGGCCAAGCCGGCCGAAGCCGGTGATGACTTCGTCGAAGATCAAAAGGATGCCGTGGCGATCGCAAATCGCACGTAACTTTTGTAAATAGCCCTTCGGCGGCGGCAGCACGCCGGTCGAACCCGCCATCGGCTCGACGATCACCGCGGCGATGGTCGAAGCGTCATGCAGCGCGACGATGCGTTCGAGATCGTCGGCCAGATGCGCGCCCCACTCCGGCTCGCCCTTGGTGAAAGCCTGATGCTCGCGGCTATAGGTCGCCGGCAGGTGATCGACTCCAGCCAGCATTGACCCGAAATGCTTGCGGTTGTTGACGATGCCGCCGACCGAGATGCCGCCAAAACCGACGCCGTGGTAGCCGCGCTCGCGGCCAATCAGGCGGGTCCGCGCTGCCTCGCCGCGCACATTATGATAGGCGAGCGCGATCTTGAGCGCGGTATCGACCGCCTCCGACCCCGAATTGCAGAAAAACACGCGGTCGAGATCGGCCGGCGCCAGCGCGGCCACCCGGCTCGCCAGCTCGAACGATTTTGGATGCGCAAACTGAAAGGCGGGCGCATAGTCCAGCGCCTCGGCCTGGGCGGTGATCGCGGCGACGATCGGATCGCGGTTATGGCCGGCATTGGTACACCAGAGCCCGGCCACGCCGTCGAGGACAGCGCGATCCTGCGGCGTGTAATAGTGCATGTCCTTCGCGCGCGCGATCAGCCGGGGCGCATGCTTGAAGGCGCGGTTTGGCGTGAATGGAATCCAGAACGACTCGATGTCGTTTGGAGCGCCGGGCGACCCTGCGATATTTTGTCGTTCGATTGCCATCGAAAACGGCCTTTGACTGCTGGAACACTTACCCGCGTTGCGTTACAGGAATACTTGCCACTGTCGGTTGTTTATCGCCATAGCTCACTTTCCTTCGTCATTGCCCATGGATTTGCGGCAGCACAGCACAAAATCGTCAGGCACGAGCGCGGCCCCGGCCGCCGCCGTGAAGCCTTGGCTACGCGGTGATTCCATGGCGACAGTCCCTCGCAATCAAAGCATTATCCGGCAGGGCGAACCGTGCGGAGAGATTTTTTATCTGCACACCGGAACCGCCAAGATTCACATGAATTCACCGTCGGGCCGGGAAGCGGTGATCCTGGTTATAGGCCCGGGCGAGTTCTTCGGCGAAGGCGCAATGCTGGATCAGGCCCAGCGCATCGCAACCGTTACCGCGCTCACCGACTGCACGGTCGAGCGCATCGAAGTGAGCGACGCCTGGCAGTTGCTGCGGGATGACAAGACGTTCGCAAAAAAGTTGATGGATTTCCTGGTGACGCGCAATCGACGGTACCTGACCGATCTCAGCGACCATCATTTCCATTCCACCAAACAACGTCTAGCACGCGCGCTCCTGCAACTGCCCCGCATCGACGGCGGCAGCCCGAAGCACCCAAAGACGCCACGGATCAGCCAGGAGATGCTCGCGGAAATGATCGGCACCACCCGCTCGCGGGTGAATTTTTTCATGAACAAGTTTCGCGAGCTCGGGATGATCGAGTACGACAACAAATCCGATGGTGCCTTCATCGTCCACAGCTCGCTCAATCGCATTCTGGAACACGACTGAACGGCGCTGGTGGCGGCAGAAAGCCGACTGTCTTACCGTGCTTGCCGCTTCCGGGCGTGGCTGCTACCACCGCGCCATTGACGCGCAAAAGCGGCACGAATCCAGAAAATGGCCGACAAGCCTGACAAATCCAACAAGCTGAAGGCGCGCCTGCCGCGCGGGCTCGCCGACCGCGGCCCGGGCGAGATCGCCGCGACGCGCGAGATGGTCGAGAAGATCCGCGCGGTCTACGAGCTCTACGGTTTCGAGCCAGTAGAGACGCCGGCGATCGAATACACCGATGCGCTCGGCAAATTCCTGCCCGATCAGGACCGGCCCAACGAAGGCGTGTTCTCGTTTCTCGATGACGACGAGCAATGGCTGTCGCTGCGCTACGACCTGACCGCGCCGCTGGCGCGTTACGTCGCGGAAAATTTCGACACGTTGCCGAAGCCGTACCGCTCCTATCGCTACGGCTACGTCTATCGCAACGAAAAGCCAGGCCCGGGCCGTTTCCGGCAATTCATGCAGTTCGATGCCGACACCGTCGGCTCATCGTCACCCGCTGCCGATGCCGAGATGTGCATGATGGCGGCGGACACTATCGAAGCGCTCGGCATTCCGCGCGGCAGTTATGTGGTGAAGGTCAACAACCGCAAAGTGCTTGATGGCGTGATGGAAGCGGTCGGGATTGGCGGAGAAGAACACTTCACCACACGGCTGACGGTTCTGCGTGCGATCGACAAGCTCGATCGCTTTACTGAAATGGACGTTCATCTACTCCTGACGAGTGGACGCAAGGACCAATCTGGAGATTTTACGAAGGGAGCCGGACTCAAAGACGAGCCTGCCCAACGCATCTTGAGTCGTCTCCGACGCTCAGGCGATACAAATGAGCATGCCCTCCACGGGATACGTGGACCGGCTCACGAGAATGAAACGCACAAAGCCGGTATCGACGAGTTGGAGGAAATTTCGCGGCTTGTATCGATAGCCGGCTACGATGAATCCCGTATCCGCATCGATCCGTCAGTCGTCCGCGGTCTCGAATATTACACCGGTCCTGTCTTTGAAGTTGAACTCCTGTTCTCAACCGACAGCGCCGCTGGATCGCCGCGCTTCGGCTCGGTCGGCGGCGGCGGACGTTATGACGGACTCGTCTCGCGCTTTCGCGGCGAGCCGGTGCCGGCAACTGGCTTCTCGATTGGCGTGTCGCGCCTTCTCGCCGCGCTTCAACATCTCGGCAAGATCGAAACGAAAGGCGGAAGCCGGCCCGGTGGTCGTCACGGTGTTCGACCGCGACCGCGTCGCCGACTATCAGGGCATGGTCGCGAAACTGCGCAATGCCGGCATTCGCGCCGAGCTTTATCTCGGCTCCGGCAAATTCGGCCCGCAGATGAAATACGCCGACCGGCGCAATGCGCCCTGCGTCGTCATTCAGGGCTCCGACGAGAAAGCCAAGGGCGAAATCACGATCAAGGACCTGACCATCGGCGCCGAACTCGCCAAGCTGGAAAAAGGCCGGGACGAGTATCTGCAGAAACAGGCCGAGGCGCAGGTGTCGGTCCCGGAGACCGATCTGGTGACCGCTGTGCAGAAAGTCCTGGCAAGGCACGGGCGCTGATCGTGCTGGCGCGGGAATTTTTTCGCGCCTAGACTGTTCTCTATCCTGGGTGCGGATATTCGGAACTGGGGCTGTGCGGCACTTCTTTCATGAGCGGTCATTAAGGCGGCGCGCTGTTGCGCTGGTTGCCGCCTATACGATTGCGCTCGCCAGCCTGCTCGCAAGCTTCACTGCGGCGCGAGCCACGGTCGATGCGAACAACACTCTTGGCGTCATCTGCCATGCGTTGGACACCGGCCAGACCAATCCCGCCGGCGGACAGGATAACGGCAAGGCTTGCGCCGAAAACTGCTGCATCGGCTGCCTGATGCTGACGGCGGCGCTGCCGCCGCCTCCGATCAACATCACTGACGCGCCGCAAACGCTTGGCGAACCGCTACCGCTGCCGGAAACTACGGCTCTTGCCGGCAGCTCATTCACCAAATCCTATCGCTCGCGAGCACCTCCACTGACGGCGTGATGTTTGCGCGGGAATCTGCCCGCGCCATTTTGCATCTCACGTCGAAAGTGGAGCCTTCCATGCCCGGTTATCCCAAGGGCTTACGCGCATTTGCGCTGGCCCTGTTATTCGCCGCCCTGCCAGGTTCAGGTGCGTTCGCTCATTGCTTTGTCGGGGCGCGCTTCTTCCCCGCGACAATTGCGACCGACGATCCCTGCGTCGCCGATGAATTGTCGCTACCAACCATCCAGTGGTCGAGGACTGCCGACATGCCGCCGGCTACCGAGTGGGACGTGTCGGGTGAACTCTCCAAACGTATCACCGATGATCTCGGCATTTCGATCGGCGAGAGCTGGTCGCAGATTCATCAGCCCGGCGGCTTCACCATGGCCGGCTTTGGCAATCTCGAAACGACGCTGCAATATCAGTTGCTCAAGGATAGCGACCATGAGCTTGCCATGTTGCTCGGCCTGATCGTCGATTGGGGCGGCACCGGAGCCAGCAATTCTGGAATCGGTACGCCTTACAGCGTGCTGACGCCGACCTACTACTTCGGCAAAGGTTTCGGCGATCTGCCAGAAAGCGCCGGCTGGCTGCGCGCCTTCGCCGTGACGGGACAGGTCGGCTACGAGATTCCAAGCCGATCGTACGACGTGGTCGCAGGTGCTCCGATTCCGCAGGTGCTCGATTGGGGCGGCTCAATCCAGTACAGCATGCCGTATCTGAAGTCGGAGATTCGGGACTTCCAGCTTCCCGACTTCATCAATCACCTGATTCCGATCGTCGAGGTGGATATGCAGACCCCCGTCGCCAACAACTACGGTAACAGCTTCGTCACTACCGGCACCATCAATCCCGGCGTGATCTGGGTCGGCAGCTATTTCCAAGTCGGGATCGAAGCGCCGATTCCGGTGAACAAACAAAGCGGCCACGGCATCGGCGTGCTCGGCCAACTGCACCTTTATCTCGACGACATGTTTCCACAAACAGTCGGGCAGCCCCTGATTGGCGGCAAGACGGCGGCCGCGCAAAAACCCAACTTCTAAGGTGTACTCATGCAAACCCTTATGCGAATCTTCCTCACGCTGATCTCCTTGCTGGCCATCACGGCTACCGGCAGCACGGCGCAAGCCCACGCTTTCCTCGACCACGCCAGTCCTCTCGTTGGATCGACGGTACAGTCTGCTCCCCATGAGGTTGTACTGACCTTCACGCAAAACCTCGAACCGGCGTTCAGCACGGTTGAGGTGACCGACGGTAGCGGCGGACGTGTCGACCAGGGCAAAGCCTCAGTCAGCGGCAACACCATGCGTATTGGACTCAAATCGATCAGCGTCGGTAGCTATAAGGTGAACTGGCACGCACTGTCGGTGGACACCCACTCCACGCAGGGAAGTTTCAGCTTCACCGTCGGCGGCAAGTGACCATGATGGCGCGATCAGGAGCGCGGCGTGAATGATCTTCTGATCTACGTCCGCACCGTTCACTTCGCCTCCACGATGCTGGCCGCCGGCGTCGTATTCTTCACGGTGTTCGTCTTCAATCCCGCCGCTCGCACCGGGGGCCAGAAGGTACACGCCGCCACCGAAGCGAGAGCGTGGAACCGGTTGCTGGCGTGGTGTGCGCTGCTGCTGGCCGTCGTGTCCGGCGCCGGTTGGCTGTTCCTGACCGCCGCAGCCATGAGCGGCGACAAGCTGGTCGATGTTGTGCCGAGCGGCGCGTTGTGGACCGTCCTGACCCAAACGACTTTTGGCCACGCGTGGCTGATCCGGCTTGGTCTGGCGATCGCACTGACCGCAATCTTCGTTCCGCTTTTCTCCGCACGAAGCCGCCATCCAACCTGGCTCGACCCCGCTGCGGTCATCGTTGCGGCGGGTTTTGCCGGCGGACTCGCCTGGGCCGGGCATGCCGCAGGCGGACTTGGGCCCGAAGCCATTGTTCATCCTGCGGCTGATGTCCTGCACCTGATTGCTGCGGCGGCCTGGGTCGGTGCTCTAGCGCCGCTAGCTATTTTGTTGGCGGTGACCGGCCACGCGCCTCAAGAACTGGATATGGCACGGGCGGCAACGTCGCGGTTTTCGCTTGTCGGTATGGCTGCCGTCGCAACACTCTTGGCGACCGGTATCGTCAATTCCTGGTATCTCGTCGGCAGCGTCGATGCGTTGCTAAATACGCCCTACGGCAAATTACTGCTGCTCAAGCTCGCGTTGTTTCTGGGCATGGTCGGTATCGCCGCATTCAACTGGTCGCAACTGACGCCGGCGCTAGTGCAGACCAGAAACGCATTCGCTGCGCAAACTGCGCGGCGCCGGTTATGCCGCAACGCCGCTTTAGAAACGATTTCCGGGGCGGCGATCATCGCCATCGTCGCCGTGCTTGGCACGCAGCCGCCGGCAAACCATGCCGGCCATCATTCGACGTCCGGCCCCGTTCCTCCCGACGCCGCCTTTCAGCATATCCATACCGACCAGGGCATGGCTGACGTCATGATCGAGCCCGGCCACGTCGGTACGGCACGCGCGACGATCCGCCTCTGGAACGACGATCTCGAAACGCTGCCCGCTAAATCCGTCACGCTCACGCTGACCGCGCCAGAGGCCGGCAGTAACCCAGCGACAAAAACCGCAGTGCAACAGCCGGACTCGGCATGGATCGTCGACGATGTGACGTTGCCGAAAGCCGGTAACTGGGCTGTCGAGGTCGACGCCGATCTGGCCGACGGCAAACACCTGAAGCTGCGCGCGCCAATCGTCATCGACGCGAAATAGCTGCGCGGCGTTACTGAAACACGTCGCCGATCGTCACCGGCGTTTCCGGTTCGACATCCTGCCGGTTCCACCAGCCGCCGCCGAGCGCCTGGAATAATGCAACGGTATCGGCGAAGCGCGCGGCCTTCGCCTGCGCCAAAGAAAGCAACGCGGTTTGATAGGTCTGCTGGGCATTGAGCAAGCCCAGATAGTTGATGTCGCCCAGCTGCATGCGCTGCCGGGTGATCTCCAGACCTCGCCCCGCCGCGCGCTCCGACGCCACCGCTTTCTGCACCGCGACCGCGTCGGACTGAATGGCGCGCAGCGAGTCGGCGACGTTCTGGAATGCAACGATCACCGTGCTGCGATACTGGGCTTCTGCCTGCTTGAACGCGGCCTTCGCCGCCTGCTCGCGGAAGAACAGCGTGCCGGCATCAAAGATCGGCTGCGTGACGCTGCCGGTGATAACCCAGAACTCGGTGCCCGGCGTGAACAGCTGATTCATCGCAAGCGCTGTTGAGCCTGGATTGCCGGTCAGCGTGATGTTCGGCAGCCGGTTGGCGATGGCGACACCGATCTGCGCGCTGGCGGATTGCAGGTTGGCTTCAGCAGCGCGAATGTCCGGCCGTTGCTCGATCAGCTTCGACGGCAGGCTGACTGGCAAGTCGCGCGGCAATCGCAGTGCGGCGAGATTGAAGCGTTCCTTGATCAGGTCGCTTGGGAACCCGCCGCTGAGCGCCGCAATCAGATCGCGCTGCTGCGCCAATTGCTTCTGCAGCGGCGGCAACGTCTGCTCGACCTGCGCCAGCGCCGCTTCCTGCGCCACGACGTCGCCCTCGGCGAGATCACCGAGCGTGCGTTGACGCCGCATGATGCCGAGGACGTCGGTTTCGATCTTGATGATGGTGAGCGTTGCCGCGATCTGGCCGCGCAGTGACGCCTCCTGCACCGCGGCTCCGGCCAGGTTGGACGTCAGTGTGAGGTAAGTCGCTTCAAGCGCAAAACGTTGCGCGTCCGCCTGCGCTTCCGCTGACTCGATCGAGCGCCGTACGCCGCCGAAAACATCAGGCGTGTAGGCCACGTTCAATTGTGCAGTGAAGAGATTGTACGTCGGCGCTCCGGGCATGAAGTCTGACGGCTGCCCGATCGGCATCAGCTCACGCGTCGCGCTGTAGTTGGCGTCCACTGTCGGAAACAGTGCACCACGCTGCGCATAGACATTCTGCTTCGCGACCAGAAGAGCCGCCTGCGCCACCTTCAAATCCTGATTGGCGGCGAGCGACTTTTCCACAAGGCTGTTGAGATCTTTGGAGTGGAACAGCGTCCACCATTGGCCTGGCAAATCGAGATCGCCGACGAATCGCTGCGCGCCGCCGTCGGGAGTGGCGGCTGACGCCGTGGTCTTGCCGAGCGGCTCAGGCGTATAGCGCGTGACATCCGGCGCCGGCGGCGCCGCAAAATCAGGACCGACCGCGCACTGCGTCAGCAGCGCGCCGGCAATCAGCGCAACAGCGGCCCCCTGCCACACCCGCCCGATCATCCCCTACCCGTACCTCCTAGGCGGTCCCCACCGCCCTTGCCTCTTGCCGCGCCCGCCGCTCCGCCCATTGCTCCAGCGCGAAATAGAATGTCGGGACAATGAACAGCGTGAGCAGCGTAGCCGGAATAAGTCCCCCGGCAACCACCGTGGCGAGGTTGCGCTGCACGTCACTGCCGACACCGGTCGCGAGCGCCGCCGGCAGCATGCCGACAGTCGCCACCGCAGCCGTCATCAGCACCGGACGCAATCGCTCGGCGGCGCCGGTCAGCACCGCATCAGCCAGCGGCAGGCCCTGTTCGCGGACCCGATTGAGATTGGCGACCATGATGACGCCGTTGAGAACGGCGACGCCGAACAGAGCGATAAAGCCGACGCCCGACGCCACGTTGAGCGTCGTTCCCGTGGCGTGAAGCGCGATCAGTCCGCCGAGCGCCGCGAGCGGCACCACCCCGATGATCAGGAACACCTGACGCAACGCGCCAAACTCGGCATAGAGCAGCACCATCATCGCCGCGAGTGCGAGGCCGAAGATCAGACGGAACCGCGCCTCCGCCCGCTCCTGCCCTTCAAGCTGGCCGCCCCAGTCGATGCGATACTTCGAGCGATCGAACGAGACCTTCTGGTCGATCAGCTTGTTGACCTCCGCCACTACCGAGAGCGGATCACGATCGTGATAATTCAGCTTCACCAGAAGATAGCGGTGGTTCATCTCGCGATTGATCATGCTCTCGCCGGTCTGCAATTTGACCTGGGCGACGGCGGACAGCGGGATGAGCGCGTTGTCGCTCGAGGTCAGGACGAGATTCTTGATCGCTTCCGGGCTGCCGCGATCCTTGGGCGGGAAACGGACGGTGATGTTGTAATTGCGGTCGCCGATGAAGAGCTGGCTGACGGCGGCGCCGCCGATCCCGGTCGAGATCAGATTGGTGACGTCGTTGACATTGATGCCATAGCGCGCGGTCGCGGCGCGATCGACCTTGATCGAAATCTGCGGCAGCGGCGTGTATTGGTCGATCGCGGCATCGCTGACACCCTGCACAGTATTGAGCACGCCGATGATGGAATTGCCGATCCGGCGAAGCTCGTTGAAGTCGTCGCCGAAAATCTTGACCGCGAGCGCGCTGTGCGGATCGAACACGTAGTCAAGCACGCTGTCCATGATCGGCTGGCTGAAAGCGATCTCGAAACCGGGCAATTTCTCGAGCCGCTCCTCGATCCGCGCCTGCAAGATCCTCCTTCGTCTCGCCGGATGGCCAGGTGCGGTAAGGCGTCAGGAGCACCGCGGACTCCATATGTGATGGGGTCCACGGATCAGTGCCGTCGTCGTTGCGGCCGATATGGCTCACCACCGTCGACACTTCCGGAAACTCGTTGAGCGCCTGACGCAGCTCGGCGACCATATCGGTGGCCTTTTGCAGCGAGATGCCGGGCGGCATTTCGGCATGCAGCCAGATCGAGCCTTCGTCGAGATCGGGAAGGAATTCGCGCCAGACGGTCAGGCCGAGAACGATCATCACGATCGCGGCGACCGCGCTCAGCAGATAGGCAATACGCGGGCGATTGAGCGAAGCGGTGAGCACCTTCCGGTACTCGACATCGAGCCACGCCAGAACCGGGTTGTGAAAAATCCGCCGCGGCCTGCGATAGGCGACGTAAGCGAGTCCGGGAATGACCAGCAGCGCGAACGCCAAGGCGCCGAGCTGCGCGAAGCCCACCGCATAGACCATCGGGTAGAACAGCTTCGCCTCGACACGCTGGAATGCGAACAGCGGCAGATAGGTCGTGACGATGATGACGGTGGCGAAGAAGATCGGCCGCGCCACCTGGCGCGCAGCGTCCTGGACGTCAGCCTCGCTGAGCGGTTCGTTCGGCTTCGCCTCACGGCGGCGCAGAATCGCTTCGGTCATCACGATCGCACCGTCGACGATGATGCCGAAGTCGATTGCGCCGAGCGACAAAAGGTTCGCCGAAATGCCGGCGTGGTACATCATGACGAAGGCCACCATCATCGCAAACGGAATGGTGATGCCGACAATCAGCGCGCTGCGCGGGCTGCCGAGGAACAGGATCAAAACAATCAGGACAAGCCCGATGCCCTCGAACACCGTGTGGCCGACCTTATCGATCGTTGAATCGACCAGATCGGTGCGGTCGAGATAGGGCACGATCTGGACATTCTCGTCTTTGAGCTGGGCATTGAGCTCCGCGATCTTGGCGTGCACCCCGGCCAGCACCTGCGATGGATTTTCGTGCCGTAGCAGCAGCACGGTGCCTTCGACCACGTCGTTGATGCCGTCCTTGCCGACGACGCCATGGCGTTCCTGATTGCTCAGCTTCAGCTTGCCGAGATCGCGCACCAGGATCGGGGTGCCATTGTGCTGGGTGACGACGATATTGCCGAGATCGTCGAGATTCTGGACGAGGCCGATACCGCGGATCACAAAGCCCTGCTCGCCGCGATTGAGAACGCTGCCGCCGGCATTGGCGTTGTTGTTGCTGATCGCGTCGGTGATGTCGGATAGCGCGATGTTGAAACGCGTGAGTTGCTGCGGATCGAGCTCAAGCTCGTATTGCGTCGTCAGCCCGCCGAAATTCGACACGTCGGCGACACCCGGCACCTGCTTGATAGCCGGGATCACCGTCCAGGTTTCGATTTCGGACAACTCGCGCAGATTTTTGGTGCTGGATTCGAGAACGTAATAAAGAATTTGTCCGGTCGGCGACGACAGCGGATCGAGGCCCGGTGTCAGACCCGGTGGCAGCGTCACGCCCTGGATGCGCTCCAGAATGCGCTGGCGCGA
The DNA here is from genome assembly GCA_963807565.1 of uncultured Alphaproteobacteria bacterium. Lineage (GTDB taxonomy): Bacteria > Pseudomonadota > Alphaproteobacteria > Rhizobiales > Xanthobacteraceae > BOG-931. The sequence goes on from CAWECH010000003.1 coordinate 242,203, forward strand.
CCAGTAATCCTCGACGCCGTCGCGGAATTGCATCGTGATCAGCGACAGGCCGAAGGTCGAGCGTGAGCGCATCATCGCGAGCCCCGGCGTGCCGTTGAGTTCGCGCTCGAGCGGAATGGTGACCTGCTGCTCGACCTCCTCGGCCGCAAGCCCGGGCGCGGTGGTGACGACCTGCGATTCCGTGTCCGCAATGTCCGGATAAGCTTCGACGGCGAGCTGGGTCCACGAATAGTAGCCGTACACTCCGGCGAACAGGCAGATCATCGCCACGACAAGGCGCTTGTGGAGCGCGAAGCTGACGACCCAGTTAATCACCGAGCAGCACTCCGCCCCGCACAACAACACGCTCGCCGGGTTTGACGCCGCCCGACAACACTACCTGATCGTCCTGCTGAAAGCCGATATCGACGTCGCGCGCTTCGAATGTCCACGGCGCGGTTTCGACGAACACCTGATTTTCGTCGTCCTTGAGCACCAGCGCGCTCGCCGGCACTACAGGCTGGCTTTGCACCGGCGCGTAGAAGCTGACATTGGCGAACATGCCGGGCCGCAACCGCGTATCTGGATTCTGAAATGCGATGCGAACCTTGGTCCTCCGGGTGTCAGGGTCGAGCACGTCGCTGACGAACAGCACTTCGCCCTTGAAAATCTCGCCGGGGTAGGCCGGGAACACCACGTCGACCGACTGCCCCTTGGTGACCAGCGACGTGTCTTTCTCCGGCACGCTTGCGGTGACCCATATGGTGCTGAGATCGGCGATTGTCATCAGCGCGACAGTCGGATCGTTCCAGTATTCGCCGGCCGCAACCTGCAGATCGATCACACTGCCGTCCATCGGCGCGGTGACTGTCACGGTCTGCGATTTGTCGGGAGCATCGGGATTATCAACACCGATCTGCTTGAGGTGCGCGGTGGCCCGCTGATATTCGACCTGGGCGGTGACGTAATCGGTCTCCGCCTGCTGCAGATCCTTGAGCGCCGCGCCGCCGATCTTTTCCAGCCCGCGTTCGCGGTCGCGGCTCTTCTGCGCCAGCGCCAGCAGCACCTTGGCGCGATCGTAATCGGAATAGGCCGTGCCGAGATCAGGTGAATCGATGATCACCAGCCCCTGCCCTGACTTCACGCGCTGCCCAAGCTCGACCTTCAACTGATTGACGAGGCCGGAGAGCGGCGGCGAAACCTTGATGAGATGCGCCGGGTCGGCCTCGACAACCGCGGGGAGAACGAGATCGCGCTTGATCTCTTTTGCCGCCACCGCGTCGATCACAAGCTTGCCGCGCACCGGCGAGCCTTCGGGCACCGAGACGATGTTGCCCGAACGGATCACGGGCTGGCTTTTCTGCGCGGCCTCGCCTGCCTGATAATGGCGGCTCGGCCCGGCAACCAGCCAGAACACGCCGGCGCCAACCGCAAGCACCAGCAGAACCGACATCACCAATCTGGCGTGCGGCGACTGCCCGAGCACCGGCTCGGTTTTGCCTTGATCGCCCTCATCCTGTTGCGGCAAGGGTCAGCCTTTATCTGTCTTTGGATCGGTGAGTCCGCGGGACGCAGCCGAGTGGGATTTCACGAGCCGCTGGCGCGAACGGATTCGTTGCGCGCTGGCCGGCGTTTGCTAAATGGGCTGGGATCGCATCACGCGGCGTCAACGCCGCAAGCGACCGCCTTTCAGATCGAGGGCGGACCGCGCGCCTGGAACGGGACATACGGCGACGCCGCCCATTCCAGTTGCTCAGGCGCCTGCAGCCTGAGGAAAACGAACGTCACCGGAACTGGCAGCGCCGGCGGCGCAGACACCGTCGACGTACTGGCCAGCTGGATCAGCGCGCAAATCGGACAATTGGTGTCGCACGTGCCGCTGCTGTCCTTGCACGGATCGGCGGAATTCTGCGCCTGGTGCGTCAGAGACGACAACGCCGATTCGGCCGCGCCCGCGGAAATGCCGTGAACGTGGCCGAAGGTCAGCACAAGCTGGATCGCCAGCGCAAACAGCGCCAGCCGCGAACCAAGCTTCATATGGGCCCTGAACCAGAGCATCCCGTGCCAGCTTAACCTTACCGACGTGCGTCGCCGGCTCTCGAATGCCCTATAGCAAGAAAACAGGATGGGCCGGACGTGTCAATTTAAAGACGGTGAACGCCGACAGCCAGGAATTGCCCAACATTAGAACTGGTAATGGAACCGGCCGGAAATCACGTTCGCCGGGCCACGGTCGGTGTTGTAGGCCGGGTTGGCGATGAACTGGTAATCGGCGGTCAGCTTCACCGCAGATGTCAGCGCGTAGCTGTAATAAGCCTCGATAATTTGTTCGAGACCCGGGTTCGGCAGCATGCCGTCGCCGATCAGGATGCCGAGACCGCCGGCGTTGAAATAGGCCTGGTGATTTCCCGAAATGCCGTTGACTACGCCGGCAACGCCGACCGTGTCGTCGGGCCGGCCCCATGATTTGCCGTTGAGTGAAAGACCGGCGGCAACGGTGCGGTCGATGTCCGTGAATTCATAAGGCTCGAGATTGCCGTTAGCCCAGCCGGCGCGCACGAACGCGCCGAGCTGTTCGGTGATCTGCTGCTCGATGTTGATGCTGACGCCGCCGCGGCTGGTGTATTGCCGCACCGCAGCCGTGCTCGGTATCGTTCCGGTTGCCGCCGCGAGCGTGAGCGCATCGGTGTAACTGCCCATGCGGCCACGGCTCAGGAATCCGGTGACCGCGATCTTTCCCGGTTGCCCCCACAGCTCGTAGCGCCGCTCGATTTCACCGATCCACTGGAACTGATTGAAGCTCGGATCGAGATCGGGACTGTTCGGCACATTGGACAGATCGAAAATGCCGCCGCGCACCGTCCAGTCGCCCTGATACCACTCCGCCGCCGCGCCGTAGCTGAACCCCCACGCGTCGGCGGCGTAATCGAACGTGCCGGTATCGGCCAGCGACCAGTTCATGAAGTCGTTGCGCGGGTCGTGAGCGTATTTGTTGTTGTCGAATACGTCGGTGACACTGAACTTGCCGACGGTGATCACGAGACGGTTCGCGGTTTGCGAGCCGCTGAACTGATTGAGGCCGCCGTCGACTTTCTGACTGTCGCCGCCGAGGTCGATGGTCTGCCGCAGAAAATAGCGCGGCACGCGCGCATACGGCACCGAAGCGCCGACTTTGTACGCCTCGCCGCTGGTGAAGCCGGCAACGCCCAGCGTGTTGCTCAGACCAAAACCCTGATCGATCTCCGGATCGATCCAGATTTCGCCGCCCTGCCACGGCCGCCAGCCGAGATAAGCTGTGGCGTCCGCCGTCTCGCGTCCTACGTTCGGAATGAAACTGTTGGCGCCGCTGTAGGGATTGCGGAACGGAAAAGCGTATTGCTCGAGAAACGTCGTTTGCCCATGAATGGCGAAATTGTCGGTCTCAAGCGCGGGCGAATCCGCCTTGTTGTCGGAAGATTTCGCTTGGCATCGCCGCCAAGCCGGTAGTTCAGGCCAAGCCGCAGCTCGTTCAAAGTGCAGATCGGAATCGAAACGCTGCCCGCTCGCCGGAAACGTTACGCTGCGATTGCCATAATCGACGAACAGATATTCGAGCCGCGCCGTCCAGTTGCCCGGCAGCGCGTATTCAACGCCCGCACCTACTGCACCGCCAACGCGCGGCGTCATGAAAGAATTCTCCGCCGTGCCCGCCGGCAGAACACCGCCTGCTATTTGCGTGCGGGTGAACTGGTCATAGCTCCACGCCAGTCCGCCGGTCGCATAGAACAGCCAATGCCCCGTTCCGAAATTTGGCGCGTATCCGATCCGCGCGCGCAGCGTGCCGGAAAATTCAACCTGCTCGGCGTAACTCGCGAGACCCGCGATCGGCGACGCGACGGTCGCCGTGCCGCCGACGGTATTGGGGAAAGACACGTCCGCTTCGACGCCGACCAGCCAGCGCGACGGCAGCATGTAATTGTAACCGGCCTGAAAGCCTTCGGAGTAGCTGCCGCTGCCGTCGAACGCGTTGAAGCTGTTGAAGAAGTTGATCGAGCCGATGGTGACCGGATCGCCCGGCGATGTTGCCGACCAGCGCGACGAGCCGCCCGCATAGCCGAAGTGGCCGCCGAGATAGAAACCGGTCCAGTCGTAGGCCGACGGAACGCTCGGTGGCGGAGCCTTCACAGGCATATCGGCGGCGCGCGCTGAACCGATCAGCGCGACAAGCCCACAGCCTGCTAGCAACCCAGCCCGTATCACCGCCCCGATCCCCACGCACATTCGCCGGTTTTCGCTGCCATCGCTGCCACGACAGTTTCGTGACAGCGGCTCGCGACGCCTGACCAGCCAACAACCTGACGAGGCATGCCCGATAACCACCGAACTCGTCACCCCTGAACATTATTCCTGAATAGTGTTCGGTTCCGCTTCTCCTTCGTCACCACCGGGCTTGACCCGGTGGTCCATGCTGAATCGCCGAATACAACATTGTCGGTAGTCATTCGCGGCACCTCCGGATGGATTGCCGGGTCAAGCCCGGCAATGACGAGCTGAGAGTCGTCGCGCCCGCAACGACGCGTTCCATCGTTCCCTCGCTGCTATAAGCACGAGCGGCTCCCACGCGATCGAAAGATTTTCGCCTCAAGCGAGGCATTTCCATTCCTGCTTCCCCGATAACGAGGGAAGCGGAGCACCGATTGGTGCGGGGGATAGAGAACTGCACCTGTTACCAGATACAGCCGCGATCCATTGCGGGACCGCTCACCTTTCGGTGCTCCACTATGCGGATTACTGAGACTTTCGTCTCAACCCGGCCCGGGCCAGCGCTTCCTGGAATTACCGGATGCAAACGGTAGTGGGCTTTCCGCCCACCATCTCTCCGGCGCCAGTGCAGTCGGCACCCGACAGTCCGAACACGCGCCGGACGGGCATGATGCCCAGGCCGCCCGCGAACAAGAGCGACGAACTCTCACCCGCAGAACCCGCGCCCGCTCCGTCAAAAGTGGTCACCGGTTGACGTCCCTCACGACGAGCGAGCCTGCGTAATTTACTCACGATAGGACAATTGTCAATACTACAGAGACTATATTTTAGCCATCATGCCCGGCCTTATGCCCGGTATCCACGCTCGCCACTTTGCTTGGAGCGAGCCCGAGACTTTAATCTTCGAGAAAACAGAAAAACGCTCACGCCAGCGCAGTGCGCTAAAAAGCCTCGCGCAGCGTGCGCCGAAATTTCTTGTCGCGCTTGAGATGCCACTCGCGGCTCATGGCTTCCTCGCGCGTTTTGCACCGCTCGAAATGCAGCAATGTCCATTGCCGTCCGCGAGTTGACTTGGCACCGCGTCCGCTGTTGTGCTGCTGGAGCCGTCTCTCGACGTCGGTCGTCCAGCCTACATAAGTCAAACACTGGTTATTGCGCCGGCTGCCCAGCACATAGACGAAACAGGACGGCCTCTGTTTCGGTCGTCGTCGCCCCGACGCAGTTTTCGCGGTCGCGCCCATTCCAGCACTTCAGCTAAAGCGCCTTAATACGCAGTTACGCCAACCCGCCCGGGAGCAGTTTTCCGCATCGGCACTCCTAGCCGGATCGCTTCTTGCGCGCCGCCGGATGGGTGCCGGGCGGCGGGACGTACATGGTGTTGCGGTTGCAAAACCCGCCGATCCCGCTGACCGTGAGCGCGCATTGCTCGTAAGTCGTAAAGCCGCAATTGGTGCCGCCCCCGGCGGAGCCGCCGCTGTATTGGGCGCACCACGGATAGTTTGTCTGCGCCTTCGCGCCCGCAAGGGGCGCGGCCGCCATCACGACAATTCCCAACGCCAGAAGAACACGCATCATTGGCCGCCTCCATGATTGCATTTCCTCACCCTCACTAACGCCGCAGCCGGGCGATTATTTCACGCTGTCCGCAGCCGGACTATGATGCCTCCCAAGGGGAGGCTGTCATGAGTCGGTTTCGCGCGGCTGCAGCATTGGTCTGGGTCATTGCCGCTGTGGCGATCGCGGGTGCAATCGCAAGCAGCGTGCGCGCGCAAACCGCGCCATTCTGGAGCGTGCCGGAGATCGGTGCGCTGCCACATGACGCGAACGGCGCCTTGGTGCGGCAGGGCCGCGATCTTGTCACCGCGACCTATGCCTATATCGGCCCCAATGTCGCCGATGCGTCGCAGCGTTATGCCGGCAACAATCTCGCCTGCTCCAACTGTCACCTCTCGGCTGGGGTGCGGAAGTTCGCACTACCGCTGTTCGGGCTGTACGGCACCTTTCCGCAATATAGCGCGCGCTCCGCGGCTGAAATCACCATCGAAGACCGCATCAACTCCTGCATGACGCGCAGCATGAATGGCAAGCCGATGCCGGCGGATTCAGCGCCGATGCAGGCCATCGTCGCTTACATCAAGTTTCTCTCGACCGGCGTGCCGCCTGGCCAGCAGTTGCCGGGGCTCGGCGCTGGAAAGATGCCTGAACTGTCGCGCGCCGCCGATCCGAAACGCGGCCAGCCGATCTACGCGCGCATCTGCGCCGATTGCCACAACACCGATGGCTCGGGCCAGCGCCGCAGCATCCCCTCCTCCGATCTCGGCTATATGATCCCGCCGCTGTGGGGACCGGACAGCTTCAATGATGGCGCGGGAATGGATCGGCTCATCACCATCGCCAACTTCGTCCACTTCAACATGCCGCACGGCACCGATTATCTCGATCCTTCGCTGACACCGAACAAGCCTGGGACGTCGCCGCTTACGTCGTGTCGCAGCCGCGGCCGTCGCGCATGGGTTTCGACAAGGACTTTCCAGACCTGCTGCAAAAGCCGGTGGATACGCCTTACGGGCCGTATGCTGATGGCTTCAGCGAACGGCAGCACAAATACGGTCCGTTCGCGCCGATCCGTGCCGCACTCGCGCGGCTGAAGCAGGACAAACAAAGCGGCGCCCAGTGACCGTGGGCGCAGTCGCGCTACCTGCTGACTTACTTGCCGCGATTACCTTGCAACAAAGCGGGCTCGGCAATGCGATTGTTCATCGCGTCTGTCCGATCATCCGCTGAGAGGCCCGTCTTGTTCCACGCCGCGCGCAAAGCAGCGCGTGCGCGCGCCAGCCGCGACATGACCGTTCCGACCGGAACGCCGGTCACGTTGGCGATCTCCTGATACGACAGATCGTTGATCTCGCGCAGCACGATGACTTCACGGAACGCCACGGGCAGCGCACCGATGAGCGTACGGATGGTGCCGTCTCTTTCCCCACGCATCAGCATGCTTTCCGGCGTTTGCTCCGGTTCCGACCACAAGCCAAGTTCAACGCTCTCCTCGAACTCGGAGACATCTTCCGGAATTTCGGATTTGCGCTTGCGCGCGAACTCCGAGTAGCAAACGTTGCGCAAGATCGTAAGCAGCCACGGCTTCGCAGCGGGCCCGCGATAGCTGTCGAAATGGCGAAACGCCCGCAGATAGCATTCCTGCACCGCATCCTCGGCATCGGCCTCGTTGCGCAGGAAGTGACGCGCCAGCGAGTAGACGTCGTCGAGATACGGCATGGCCAGATCGCGGAACCGCCGCGTCCGCTCGGCATCCGGCATTGTTGTCGCTTGTTGCGCGGTCATTGGGTTCGCGCCCCCCGCTTGAACTGCATCTGGTCCTGATCGTCGAACGCGATCTGAAATTCCCCGAATTTGGGCAGACCGTCCTCAAACGACAGAACGTGTTCGAAATAATTGACGTGGACGCTGGGAATAAAAGGCAACGCCGGAAGAGTCGCGGCGTAGACGTCGACGAGCTTCAGTTTCGGATGCACGGCCATCAGATGACCGCCGCACACCCCGCAATATTGCCGTTGTGTGTCAGCGGTTCTCTGATACCGCGCGAGAACGTCCGCGCCTTTGGTGATTCGAACGGCCTCCGGCTTCCACAGCGTGAAGGCGTTGACCGGCGCTCCGGACCACGACCGGCATGACCGGCAATGGCAGTAGCCCATGGCCTCGGGCTCGCCGGAGACTTCAAGCTCGACGGAGCCGCAATAACATCGGCCGTTGTGATTCATGACACCTGTCCTTCAGCGAAAAAATCCGGCCGTGGACGCCCCACGATGGATTTTCCAGTCCGGACAAGCGGTCTTATTCCCGTGCGTGGTTGCATGGCTGCGTTTGCTCCGGACGCGTTGACTGTCGCGCGTACGGTGCTATCGACACCCCGATCCGTCGTCTTGGACGGGTGCGCCACGATCGTTTGGACTAAAGCGACACGCTTAGCCGCGTTAGGTAAGCGTCTGATTTGAGTTGGTTTTTAACTAGCTGCACCGCGGGTGGTCTTATGGACACGCTGCAACAGCCGTCACGCTTTTCGATCTGGTATCGGGGCACGGCCGAAGGCCAAAACTACCGGGACTGGCGCGACGGCATTTGCCGCGGCTTTTGCCATCTCGACGTCAGCCCCGCCGGAAACGACTTCATCGACTGCCACAACGACTTCGCCCTGATTCATTCGGTTGCTCTCGCCACTCCAAAAGGGATCTCCGCTCGCTTCGCGCGCACGAGGGACTTGCTGGACGACGGCTGCGACGACTTCGTTTTGATTTCAGCGTCTCACGGCACAGTTCGCGTCACTCAAGAGCAGAAGACGATCGACCTTTCGGAAGGGCAGATGTGCCTGACCGAAATGAACGTCGTCGGCGCCGCGGATCTCAACAGCGCCGGCGGCTTTACGACGACGCGGATACCAAGACAGCTCCTGCTGCAGATCGCGCCGAAGGCGGAACGGCACCTGGCACGGCCTATTGGAAACAGCCGCGCTCTCGTTGCCATGTTCGACCGTTACTTCGCGCTCTGTAACGAGGTTGCTCAGGATCTCGACGCCACTGGACAAAAAGCGGCAGCACAACATCTCACCGATCTCGTCGCACTGCTGCTGGGAAACAGCTCCGACCACAAAGAGCTGGCGCTGCAGCGCGGATTCTCCAGCGCCCGGCTCGATCTGATGAAGGCCGAAGTTCTCAGGGACCTGACCTCGCCAGGACTGACGATCGCGGCTGTCGCCCGCACGGCCGGCCTCAGCGAACGGCAGGCGCAACGGCTGTTTGCACAATCGGGAACGACATTCTCGGAATTTGTGCTCGAGCAACGCCTGTTGCTGGCGCGGCGTATCCTGCTGAGCGAATGTGATGGACAGCGGAAAGTCAGCGATGCCGCCTATACCGCGGGCTTCAATGACCTGTCGTATTTCAATCGCTCGTTCCGCAAGCGGTTCGGCGTCACCCCGTCCGACGTTCAGGCCGAGTTCAACAAGGCCTGAGGGGCACAGTTCCGACGGCTGCGCTAACAAGCCCGACGCTACTTGCAGGCCGGTACCATCCTCGCCAGCGCTGGTCCGCTCAACGACATGATCCCCTGCCCCAAGCCGCCATGCTGGGTGATCCAGTTGCGGACATCGGCGGGATATTTCGACCAGAGAACGCGGTTGCCAGCCTCGCTGACGATTTGCTGACCCGTGGGCGACAAATCCCAGGCGGTGTGAAACTGAAATACCGCCGACGGCGTAACGCAGATTCTACTTCGCGGAACGATGCCCAGCAGCATCGTGCATGCCGACGAACAGGTGCCCGACACGATCACGCGCTCGCCGGACTGGCGCAGTGCTTCAAATTTTTGAATGTAAGTGCCGATCCGGCCGCCTGGATCGTCGGTGATCGTGACGGCTGCGGTTGCTGACCGCGCGCTTGCAAGCAGAAGCGTGGCGGCCGCCAGGGCTTGAGTTCTCTTGTACATGCGTCTCAACGCCGAACGGCCATCACATGGCCTTCGGCGCCCCCCGTATCGGATGCACAGACAAACGAGGGCGAGCAGCGCCCGCCCCCGTTTGCTCGATCCAGTTGCCTCAGTACGAGCGGATCATCTCGTTGTAGCCAACGCTGCCACCGCCGGTGAGCGACGGATCGTCGAGCGAGGACGGAGCTGACGAGCCGCCGCGCGGCACCATGGCGAAAGCGTTGAAGCCGTGTTGGCCAACCGACCGCTGGTGCTGAACCGTCGGACGCGTGGGGTCCTGGTAGTCCTTCGGATTGTACTGCGCGAAAGCCGGCGTACCGACGACGGTGAGCAGAGCCAGTGTGGTGAGAAGCTTCTTCATGTTACGTCTCCTGTGTTTGAGTCTCGAAGCGTTTGGGGATGTCCTTGCGGGCACACACAGAAGAGACTTCGGAGAGCGCCGATTATTTCAGGAAAGTCAGCAACACACGCTCGGCACCGATAACGTTTTTATGAGTTCGGATTGAGCGCGCCGCTGCGGAATAAATCTCCGCGGCCCCAATCGCGGGGATCACGCGCCATCCGGCCCGCGGCATGGCGGACCTGACAGCGGACACGCATCACTGCACGACGGCCCACCAGAGTCGGGACAAATGCTTCTGACGCCGCCAGGCCTCATATTGTGGATCATCGAACCGCTGTGGTGGCCGGTTCGAGATTGAGTTGATGCGGACGCCGCCGAAGCCAGGAGCGCCGTACCGAGAGCAATAGCGATCGCAAGTGAGATCCTGTTCTTTCCAGACATCGGTCTACCTTCCGTTTGTGATGATGGCCGAAAAAAAACACCGCCGTGGTCGGCAGCCGACCAACGGCGGTGAGGGGCACCAAGCGCCGGGGGAAACGGCTCGCTTAGCGCTGGGAGGAAATGCCAAACCGGTCCGGCGCTTCGATGCCGAACGGCAAGGAAGAAGCGCCCGCACCATTGGAATCCGGCACCATGTCGAACAGTGCCGCCGGATGTGCCTTGACGTGATGCGGCTTCGTCGTCGCAGCCGACGCCGAGAAAGCAGTGCCGAGAATCATTGCGATCGAAAGCGCGAGTTTGGTTTTGCTGAACATGGTTGGATCTCCTGTTTCCATTGTTGCGGCTTTAAGCGTTTGCTTCAGCCATCACAGAGGAGACTCAAGAGGCACGCGAATTATTCCCGATGGAGTTTTTCGCTTGCATGTGCGCGCCGCGACAACAGACGACTTTACGCGGATTTATTTTCAGAACTGAAAGCGCAAGCCGACGGTTGGATCGATGGTCGTATTGTGGAGGAACCCGCTCGCCAGGCCGTTCGACGCGATCGAGTACATCGCACCGGCGTAAGCATCCCAACGCTTGGCAAACCGGTAATCAACGAGCAGAGAAACAGCATCGAGCTGGCCGCTGCATGTCGCCAGCGAACTGTCCGTGCAACTCACCACGCCCGAAGCTGTTTTGTTGCTCGTGATAGTAGGCCACCATCACATCGATATCCGATTTGACGGCGTACTTGGCGCCTGTCCAGAACACCTGCAGGTCTTTCTTGTTCGGGAAAGCGGTGTTGCTGACCGTGCCAAGCGTGTAGCCGCCGACGATCGTTTGGCCGAGCGCCAACGGCGTCTTCGGGTTGGCGAACTGGATGTTTTCATAGCCCGCGTAGAGTTTGAGCGGCCCGACGCCATACTTGGCAACGAGCATCAAGCTGTTGTTGTCCGAGATTGTACCGGCGACGAGTCCCTGCCCGGCAGCGGAAAGCTGCGCAGCAGTCGGCACGAAGCCAACAGCGAGCGGCGCCGCGGACACGGCATCGTTGATGTGACCGTAGATCGCGTCGAATGAGAAGCCGCCGTAATCGACGCCGAGGTCGCCCTGAACCAGACTGCGCGGCGTTTCGCCGCTCGTACCAACCTGCGCTATCGCGCCGGCCCGAAACGCGCCGACTTTCACGGTATATTTGAGCGAATTGTCGACGCGGCCGTCTTCGGTATCGCCGCCGCCCGCCGTCGCGCCCTGGAAGCCAATCACCGAGAACGCACCGGCTCCGCTCATCGGATCGTACGCCGCGACAGCATCGAGCGTGAGCGCGTTCTGCCGGCCATACGTCAGCGTTCCATAGGTCGGCGAGCTCAGCCCGGCCCACGCTGCCGTGTTCAGCGGCTGGCCGTCCTTGCTGGAATCGGCGAACGTCGACTGCGCTGTGATCGGCCTGCCGTTGTTTTGCACGATGGATCCAAGCCCGTCGGAAAGTCGTCCCGACGTCGGCAGAAACGACGTCTGAAGATTGAACACGCCGGATAATCCCGGCAGCAGTTCTTGGCTTCCCTTCAAGCCGATGTTCGAAGCGGTTTCCGCATTCGGAGCCACACCGAAATACGGCCGGTTACTGTTCTTCGCGATAAGATAGCCTAGTCCAAAGCCTGAGCTGTTGCTAAGCGGCGTGCCGTGCGTTTGATAGGCCACTCCAGTATCGATCGCGCCGTAAAGGGTTATGCCGTGCCAGGTCAGGCTATCGTCATCGGCCGGAAGTGTTGGCGCTTTATTGAAAGCTGCCGCTGACGCCAGCGGATTTGATTTCGAAGTCCCAACCGCGGCCTGTTTTGGCGGCTGGGACTCGAATTTGTGCAACCGCTTTTCAAGCGCGTCGACTTTCCGTGCCAATATCTGGTTCTGTTCGAGAACTTGCTGCGACTGTGCTTTGATATCCGACAATTCGTCAGCGTGCGCGGCTGCCCCGACACTGATGACTGCCGCGGCGGACAAGAGAGACGTTCTCCACCGCGCCGTCCCATTTTTTTGGACGCCGGCTATCTGGTTTCCATTTTGTCGATCGTACTCGCGCATTCTCTGCCCCCTCGAAGCCAAAACAATCTGGCTTCCGGCGAGCAGACCGAACCATGAGCGCGTTTATTCCAACTCAGTTGTCGCAGCCGTACCAATCAGGCATGCAATCCGAACAACAAACGCGCTTGCTATAGAATAAAGACAATCATCGTGAGCGCCGCGCACAAATAGAATTGCGTGCCTCATGAACTGCTCCGCACATTTCCGTGATGAAATTCGTGCGCTCTAACGCAATCTCCTCGAGCAAGGATTAACCGGCGCCGCGCGCCTGCTAATCCGCAACACAGGAGACCACGACACCATGCGGAAATTTGCCGCCACCCTCGCATTTGCCGTTGCGGGAATTATATCGCCGGCCTTCGCGCTTTACGGAAGCTACGCGCTAAATGCCGCACCCACGGCAAGGCTCGGCAAATCGACATTGCGGCTCTTTAGAACCGGCACCCGCATTCGCTTGCAACAGGCCGCAAAAAAACGCCCGCAACGCTGGAATAGAAGGCAACCGCACTCGGTCTTGTTCTTGAAAGCTGTCGAGGAGCTTTCATCGCGGAGGCCGGAACCTCTGTGAAATGCGGCGGCGGCGCAGAAAGAAGAGACCATGAAATGCAAACAGTCCGAATTCCTCCTGCACAGGCTGATCGACGCCGAACTCGACGCTGATTGCACCATCGGGGCCAAGACCCATGTGGCGTACTGCCGCGAGTGTGCAGAGACCCTGACGGCGCTTCGCGGACTTCGCGAAACTATCGCTGCCGCAAACTTGAAGGAGACCGCACCCGCGAGCTTGCGCGACCGCATCGAAACGGTGTTGCCGCAGCCTTCCGCAGACATAGTCGATTTCACGCCGAGGAAAGCCGCGCGGCCGGCGCGCCGCAGCTTCTTCGGCGGATTTGCGGCAGGCGCGATACTCTCGTCCGCACTCGCGGCAAGTCTTGCACTCACCGTGTTCACTTCCCAGCAGCAGCTGGCGACCGCCGACGAAGTCGTGTCGGCTCACATACGCTCGCTGCAAGCCGGACATCTGATCGACGTCGCGACGAGCGACCAGCACACAGTGAAACCCTGGTTCAACGGCCGGCTCGATATTGCGCCACCCGTTGTCGATCTCGCGGCGCAGGACTTCGCTCTCGTCGGCGGCCGCCTCGACTACATCAAGGGCGAGCCTGCGGCCTCCGTCGTCTATCAACGCCGCAAACACATCATCAATCTGTTCGTCGCCCAACGCTTAAACGGATCGCAAGCAAGCGCCAGCGCCGAGAACATCCAGGGCTACAATTGCCGGGAATGGTCCGAAGGCGACCTGACGTTCTGGGCCGTCAGCGACATCGCCTCGAACGAACTCGATGAATTTCGCGACGATATCGAAGCGGCGCTGCACCCGGCTGGCACGACCTGACCGGGCCGCTCAGGTCGCCGGCACGGAAAAGCCCGGCGACCAGCGCCGCGAAGATTCGCTCCTGTTATCGTAAGACGCTTCAAAGATGCTGGCCGCGAGCGTTGCGCGCGTATGCAGCGTCGTCGTCAGAACATTGCGGAAGCCGTGCTTGGCCCCGGCCGGCACCACTACTGACTGATTGGGCCGCACGATCGCTTTCTCCTCGCCGATCCAGATCTCGGCTTCGCCGGCGATCACCTCCAGCACCTCCTCCACGGCGTGGACATGCGTCGGCGCGCCGAGGCCCGGATCGCAATACTGGTCGAAGATGCAGAGCTGCCGGCCGCCGGTCAGCGCCGATATCCGCATCCGCGTCATGACGCCGTCGCGCCACTTCTCGAGCGGCTGCTCCTCGTGACTGAAAACTTGCATGGCTGTCCTTTTCGTCATTCTGGCTGCGGATCGTCCAAAACCCGGAATCTGGCGTAGGGTACCTGATCGACCGGCTGGAGAAAGCATCCGCATCATGAAGCAGGCTTGGATAACCATTGCCGTTTTCGTGGCCGGGACCGTTCTCGGATTTTTGGCTATCGCCGGCGGCTTCCTCGCCTGGGCAATGACGACGAACTATATCGACCGCGAAGGATCGACCGGAATGGCTGTGATCTTCATTGAAGCACCCGTGGGAGGCCTGATTATCGGCGTCATTGCGGCGTTGGTCACGTCAAGGATCCAGGCACGGCGCCAGCGATCGTAAAAAACGGCATGGATGCGCAGGATGGCCGGTATAATCGGCTGGAACCCAAAACGCCTTTGTGAATTATCCGACCGCAGCCGCTACAACGCACAGACGCGAGCGGCTTGAGCCAAGGCTCCAGGCGTGGCCCGAAGCTTCGCCTGGAGCCTTCTCATTTCAACGCATCTTCTTCAGGACGCAGGGAGATCGGAATGGCTGCAAGTGGATTTCAACGCCCGGCGATAGCGAAACTCCTCGTCGCCGCGAGCCTGACAGCTCTCATTGCATGTTCTGCCGCTCAACAGGCAAACGCACAGTTTGTAAATCCCGTTCCTCCCACGACCCCGACGCTCAACCCATCAACGCCGAACGTTGTGGCTCCGCCGGCCGTGAGGCCCATTTCGCCGGGGCTTCCCAATAGCCTGTCCAGTTCTCCGGTCTCCCCCGACGTCAGCGAAAGCCCGCCAGCCACAGTCCGGCATCGGGACGTCGAGCATCAGGACGCGGACTTATCGTCAAACAGAAGTCGCAGTGCATCCGCAACGAGCGTCCGCCATCGCAGTGTTGCGCATCACTGGAGGCCAGCGAGACGCTACGCAGACGGCTATGCAGTCCACGCGACGGAGCCTTCCTACTATCCCGGCCTGGGCGTTGTTTATCCGCCGTACCCGAACCCCTGCCATTGGGCTCACGTGTACTACGGATATTCCATCGATTTAGGCTACAGCTGCTCCTGAAGCTGGCCGACACGTCGCCGTCCTTTCAGAACGTCGTCTTTAGAACGTCTTGGCCACCGTCAGCCGCACCGCAAGCGGCTCCATCGGGTGCAGCACGTAGTCCATCACGCCGTTCTGGCAGACCGCTGCCGGTACGGTTGAGGGGCCCATTTTCGGAAAGCACATTCCGAACAGGCTATCGGTCTGGAGCAACGAGCCGTAGGCGTATTCGGCCTGTGCGGTCTTCGAGTTGAGAAGATTGAGACCATCGAGCTGCACGCGCCATCCGTTGTCGAAGCGATAACCGATCTGTCCATTGAATACGCTGAGCGCAGGCGAGCGGAACGCGCCGTCCTCGGTGAGCGGCCGGGTGCTAATGTAGCGCCAGCGCAGCGAACCGAACCAGCCGGTCGCCTCGCCGAGCGTCACACCGGCCGATGCCACCATCCACGGTGCGTTGTAAACAAAGTTGCCCGGCGCGTTGCCGATCTGCGCCTGCGGAGAGCTGGCAAGCGAGTCGTAGATGGCTTGCTGCGCGGAATCGTAACCGAGGAAGCGCGCGCGTGTCAGCGCCAGATCGGCATCGATGTGCATCCACGACACCGGTCGATAATCGTTGGTGAACTCGATGCCGGTGCGCTGGCTCGGCCGTCCGGGCGAGGTGTCGCCGGTATCGCCATCGAAAAACAGTTCCGACTGCTGGTGCAGATAGAACACGCTGACCGAGCTATCGAGCCCTGGAATGATTTTGGTGCGTACGCCGATCTCGCCGCCGCGCGAGCGCACCAAAAACGGCACCGCGCCTTCCGGCGTCGAAGGATCACCCGGCACTTCGCTGGCCGTCGTCGAACGCGCATCGTTGCTGTGGTAACCCATGCCGGCGCCGACAAAGAATTCGGTGTTGTAGAACGGTCCGAACACCATGCGGAATTTCGGGCTGCCGATTGCTGCTTGCGTGCTGCCGGAATTGGCTGATTGCAATTCGGAATTCACCGAGGCTGAAAAATAATCGCCGCGCCATCCCGCCGTGGTGCGAAACCAGTCGGTCCAGTGCACGGTGTTCTCGGCGTAGATGCCGGCGTTCCCTTCATCGACGTGATCGAGAAGGATGTTCGACAGAAACTGCCGCTGGAAGGTGTTCGTCAGCCCAGTGTCGATATCGTCATAGCGCGACTGAACTCCGAAGACGGTCTCTGTCGGGCGGCCAAACAGCGTGCCGTCAAGCGTACGCGATGCGCCGCCGCCGCCATAGACGCGCGCATCGTGCTGATGGAATTGATCGCCATCGATCGGGTTATTGAGGAACCAAGTGTAGTTGTTGAACAGGTTCATGTCGTATTTGGCGACATAGGCGTTGGCTTTCCATGAACCGGCAGCATCGCTCTGCGCCACGCGGCCCGACAGCGAAAAGCGGTCAGTGTCGCCGCCATCGGTTGGATCGATCTCACCAAATGGGCTGATCAAGCCGGAGGCGATCGCGCGCAGCGGACTCTGGTCGGTCGAATTCCATTTGTTTGAGTAGGCCAACGCGGTCAGCGAGAAGCCGTCGGTCGCAGTACCCTGGCTGTAGCGCAGCAGGCCGCTGAATTTTCGCATATCGTCGGGCGTGACCCATGGACCGTTGTAGGTATTGACCTCCGCGGCGTAGAGCAGATTACCGCCTTCGAGTTTGGTAGAGCCCATGCCGAACAGCCGCATAGTGTCGAAGCTGCCGTAAGTCGCCTCGACGACATTCTTGTCGACACTGTCGCGCAGATTGATGAACAGCGAACCGGCGGTGGCGAAATCGCCGACGTCGGCAAAATAAGGTCCTTTGCGGATGTCGAGACTGCCGACCGCTTCCGGCAGCAGCCAGTTCATGTCGGCGTAGCCTTGGCCGTGCGCGTGCGTCGGCAGGTTGATCGGCATGTCGTCGACGAAAATCGCGAGATCAGTGCCGTGATCGAGATTGTAGCCGCGCAGGTAATATTGGTTGGCCTTGCCGCCGTCGGCGTGCATGACCACGGCAAGCCCGGGCGCAGCTTCGAGCATTTCGCCAGGCCGTGTCACCGGGCGCGCGTTGAGATCCTGTCCGCTCACCGTCATTTCACTCGCCGCCGACGGCACAACGGCCGGTCCGCTCGCAACGTTAGGCGTTCCTGTTGTGTTGGACGGCGGTGTAGCGGTCGAAACGGTGCGCACTGCCGCTGGGCTCGGCTTCGCTCGCGTGACGCGCAGCTTGCTGCGCTTGGCGCTGACCACAATGGCCGGAAGCCTGGAAGGCGGGGGCGTGGTTTGTGCAGATGCGCCGGCGCTGAAAATAACCAGTGCGGTCAACGCACCGCACCGCAACACCTTTGAACTGCCCCGCCACATCCCGCCGCCGACAATGCGACGAATGGTATGACGAAGTCAATAAAAGTGCATACTGAGCCGTGCACGCCTCTTGAATCCCGGAGATTCAGCAATCGCAATCCCAAGTCGCTTGACCGACGCCGCCCTCCTCTCCACACTTACCAACGGTGGTTCCCGCAAGGGATCAAAAGGGAACGCGGTGCGCGGGCATTCTTGCCCGTCATGCCGCGGCTGCCCCCGCAACTGTAAGCGGCGAGTTTTCGTCCGGCATTGCCACTGGGAATGAGAATTCCTGGGAAGGCGGACCAAGACAGCGACCCGCGAGCCAGGAGATCTGCCACCAGCAACGGTCACGCGCGAGCGCGTCGGGCGGGGTGTCCCGGTGTACTTAAGTCCGGTCGTTTCAGGTCCGCGCCATGGGCGAAAGCGGATCGAAAAGCGGCCCAAATCGCGGTGACGGGACGTTATTCGCCGTTGGGGCGTGGCGTGTTGCCTGTCATCCATCGCGGCCGCAAATGCGGCCGGTCATCACTATTCCGCTGTCTTCTCCTCTCAACATCGACAATCGCCGCAAGTCTCGTGCTCGCATCGAGCCCGAGCGCTGCTCAGAACGCCGCGCCGCAAGGCGCGGCCGCAACTGGCCAATCCAGTCTCCCGCAAATCCAGATTTCCGGCCAAAAGCCGAAGAAGCCGATGGCCCACAAAAGAGCCGGCGCAGCCATCGCGGTGCGGACACCGCCGAGCACGGCGCCAGCGCCGGCCTCGGAGCAACCGCTGGCCGGCGTTCCAATGACGCCGCTGACTTCGGTCGCGGGCAGCGCCAGCCGGCTCGGACTGCCGGTTCTTCAAACACCGGCGAGCGTAGAGATCCTCACACAGCAAACCATGCAGGATCAGGGCTATCGGACCTCCGCCGAAGTCGCCAAGGGCGCGGTTGGCGTGCTCGATATCGACTCGGCCGCCGCGCCCGCCAATTTTTTGATGCGCGGTTTTGCCTTTAGCGGGGTGAACGTCCTCTACAACGGAATTTCGACCGGCCCGTCAGGCGACACCACGCGCGTAATGGATACGGCCAATCTCGATCAGGTCGAGTTCCTGAAAGGGCCGTCGGCACTGATGTCCGGCATAAGTGCAATCGGCGGCTCGGTGAACTACGTCAGCCGGCAGCCGACTGCGGGGCCGATCCAGAACGAACTCGACCTGTCGGTCGACTCGCTCGGCACGTTCCGCTCGCACTACGGTTCCGGCGGCAGCACCGGGGTTCAGGGCCTCGACTATCGTTTCGACGCAGCGGGCTCGAGCATCAACAGCTTCATCGATGGCGATTACCGCGACCTGACCGATCTCGCCACGCAATTCAATTATCACGTCAACAACAATTTCATGACGTTCGTGGCCGTCGACTACAAGAAAGATTCCGGTCACGCCTATTGGGGCACGCCGCTGGTACCGACAACGTTCGCCGGCGGCAACGGCATCAGCGGTGTCGTCTCCGGATCGGCAATCAGCACGTTTTTCGGCAACCCCATCGGGCCGGTCACCATCGACTCGCGCACGCTGACGACGAATTACAACGTGGCGAACAATGCGACCGGCGCCCAGGAACTCTGGCTGCGCAGCGGATTCGAATGGACTCCGCTTAACAACGTCACCGTCAAAGACCAAGCCTATTACTATCAGGCCAAGCGAAACTTTATCGATAGCGAAACGTACGGCTTCGATGACGGCACCCAGCCCGGCTCGCTCGGCACCAACGTCATCGACCGCGATCGGTTCTTCGTCGACCACAATCAACATGTGGCCGGCAACAATATCGATTTCCTGTGGGACTCACGCCTGTTTGGCATGGACAACCGGCTCGCGGCCCAGGTTCAGGTGAGCGGAAACTCGATCACCTTCACCGAGGAAGGCAACGGCGGCTTCCCCCAGGACGCTGTTTCAGTGATCGCGCCTGATCCCGGAACATACGGCGCTGCAGCGGCCGATATCAGAAACAAACATCTCAACGATGCTGCGCTGGCGTTCGAAGATCGTCTGAAGATCACGCCAGCATTCGCGCTGATCGGCGGCGTTCGCGTGGACTACTGGGCGCTGAAGGGCGACGGCAGCAATTTCGATGGCTCGATGCCGGCCGGCGAACCGTACAGCCAAGTATGGAAACCGGTCTCCTATCGCGCCGGTTACACCTATGAACCAATCAAGGATCTGGTGTTCTATAGCATGTACGCCACGTCATACGACCCAGCAGTTGCCAATGTTTTCTTCATCAACGGCTCCGCACCGCTGGCGCTGACCAGCGCGCGAATTTACGAGAGCGGCGTCAAGCAGCTCTTGTGGGACAACAGAGCGGAGTGGACTTTCGCTGTCTACGACATCGCCAGGCGCAACGTCTATGTGCCTATCACCGATACAACATCCGCTCTCGCGGGTGAAATCGGGACCAAGGGTATCGAACTCGCGGGTGCAGTGCGTCCAATCGAAGGTCTGAAGCTCTGGGGCAACGTCGCATGGACACAAGCCCGCTACGAGAATTTCAATGCGCTCGACTTCAACGGAAACCTCGTATCGTGGACCGGCAACACACCCTCGAATGTCGCTCCCCTCATTACCAACGCCGGAGCTTCCTATCGTTTCGAACATTTACGCTGGCCGGTGGAAATCGGCGGCTCGGTACGCCATGTCGGCAATCGTTATCTGTTCGAAGACGACGCCACGACGATGAACGCCTATACGACGGCGGATGTTTATGCCTTTGTCGACATCCCCGGCCGAGACCTCTATTGGCAGGACGTCAAAAATCTGCGGATTTCGTTTCGAGTCCGCAATCTGACCAATGCCGTCTACGCGGCGTTTTCCGATCCCGGCTATCCGGACCAAGTCTACCTCGGCGACCCGCGAACCTATGAGGTTGCCGCCTCGGCTAAGTGGTGAGTCCGGCTCGGTGGCCGAACTTGGGGGTCATCGTAAATATTTGATTTTACTCCGATAAAGCCGGCGCTTGCGGGCATTTTCCGGCCCGCCCGCAAGCCCATCCAGCCGCGTCGGCATTAACGGCGGCCGTCGATCTTCGTCGAATTGTAGGGTTTGGCGTGCTAAAGCCCGGCCCCAATAAACAGGGATTGCGCGTCCGGCCGGGTTAACCGGCCGTGGCCACACAGTGTTATGTCGAGCACGACCAGCAACGGACCGGATACGCGGGCGCAATCGCTTGCCGCCTCGTATGTGCGCGCCGGTTACGCGCAGGTCGACCCGCCGGTACTGCAGCCCGCGGAGCCGTTTCTCGACCTGTCCGGCGAAGATATCCGCCGCCGCATGTTCCTGACCTCCGATCCAGACGGTGGCGAACTTTGCCTGCGGCCCGATCTCACGATTCCCGTATCGCGCGACTACCTCGCTTCGCCGGAAGCCGGAAAGCCCACGGGCTTTTGCTATCTCGGCCCAGTGTTCCGCCATCGCGACAATGGCGGCTCCGAATTCGTACAGGCCGGCATCGAGTCCTTCGGCCGCACCGATACCGCGGCAGCCGACGCCGAGATGCTGGCGCTCGGGCTTGAGGCGACGACCCTCTACGGGCTGAACGCGCCGGAAATCCGCATGGGCGACGTCGGCCTGTTTTCGGCGTTCATCGCTGCGCTCGATCTGGCTCCGGCATGGAAGCGCCGCCTGATCAAGGATTTCAATCGCAAGTCTTCGCTCAAGCACGACCTCGATCAGCTTACGATCGCAACGGCCAACGGTTCGCCGGAATATCAGGGCGTGCTGGCGGCGCTGGCCAATTCAGATCCGAAGGGTGCGCACCACCTGGTCACCGATCTTTTGTCGATCGCCGGCATCGCCGCGGTTGGCGGCCGCTCGGTCGCCGAGATCGCCGACCGTTTCCTTGAGCAGGCGGCGCTGAATGCGCCGACGCGATTGCCGCGCGAAACCCGCGCCTTGATCGAACGCTTCCTCTCGGTCGGCGGCGATCCTGATGAAGCTGCGGCGGAACTGCGAGCGTTGGCGACCGATGCGAATATCGTACTCGATGCGCCGCTCTCGCTGCTTGAGACGCGCACCGGTTTTCTCGCCGCACGCGGCGTTGACGTGCGCGCGATCAAATTCTCGACCGGCTTCGGCCGCGGCTTCGACTATTACACCGGCGTCGTGTTCGAGTTGCACGATCCGCACGCCAAGGCGGCGCTGGTCGCCGGCGGCCGCTATGACGGGCTGCTGACGCGGCTCGGATCGCCCTCGCCTATTCCGGCCGTCGGTTTTGCGGCCTCGATCGAAGAGCTGGCGGCCTGCGGAGGCGCGTCATGAGCAACGCGCCGCTCCTTCTTGCCGTGCCGTCGAAAGGCCGCCTGCAGCAAAACGCTGAAGCCTTCTTCGCGCGCGCCGGGCTCGAACTGGTCAAGCCGCGCGGCGCGCGCGACTATCGCGGCGCCATCAAGGGCCTCGACAGCGTCGAGATCGCTTACCTCTCGGCCTCGGAAATCACCCAGCAGCTCGGCCAGGGCATGGTGCATTTCGGCATCACCGGCGAGGATCTGGTGCGGGAAATGATCCCGCGTTCCGATCAGCGCATCGTCATGGTGACCGGACTCGGCTTTGGCTACGCCAATGTCGTGGTCGCCGTGCCGCAGGCCTGGATCGACGTGCGCAACATGGCCGATCTCGACGACGTCGCGACCGCGTTCCGGCTCACGGCACGAACGCAAGATGCGGCTCGCCACCAAATACGCCAACCTGACGCGCAATTTCTTCGCCGAGCACGGCGTCGTCGATTACCGCATCGTCGAATCGGCCGGCGCGACCGAAGGCGCGCCGGCGGCCGGCACCGCGGAAATGATCGTCGACATCACCACCACCGGCTCGACGCTCGCGGCCAACGGCCTGAAGGTGATCGACGACGGCGTGATACTGCGCTCCCAAGCGAATCTGGTCGCCGCACGCGCCGCAACCTGGACCGAGCAGCAGCGCGAAACCGCGAGCCTGATCCTCGACCGGATTGCCGCGCAAAAACGCGCTTCGTCCTATTGCGAAGTGCGCACACGCTTTGCCGGCCTCAACGACGCCATGCTCGCCACAGCGCGGGAGAAATTTGGCGTCGTCTCGCCGTTCGGCGGTCCGACCTCGTCGGGAATGCTGACCCTGCACTGCCCGCCCGGGCATGCCCATGCGCTGGCAAATTTCCTGCGCGATAACGGCGCGGAAGCGGTGTCGGTCGGCGCGCTGGACTATGTCTATACGCGCGACAACGCGCTTTACGCCAAGCTTGCCGCCGAGCTCGGAAGCTCAGCGCTCCTAACCTCGTTGCCGGACACTGCCCATAAAGCTAAGGAACGGGCAGTGACCGCTCGAGGACAAGCATGGGCAAAGATCGGCTCGCCGCATTCAGCGATGGCGTCATCGCCGTCATCATCACCATCATGGTACTGGAGCTGAAGGTACCGGAAGGCGACGACTGGACCGCGCTGGCGAAGGTCGGCCCGGTCTTCGTCGCTTATGTCCTCAGCTTCGTCTACGTGGCGATCTACTGGAACAACCACCATCATATGCTCCACACCGTCACCCGCGTTGACGGATTGATCCTGTGGGCCAATTCGAACCTGCTGTTCTGGCTGTCGCTGGTGCCTGCTTCGACATGGTGGCTCGGCCAGCACTTTCCAGCGCCACTGCCGACGGCGGTTTATGGCTTCACGTTGCTGATGCCGGCGATCTCGTACACGCTTCTGCAGATGGCGATCGTGCATCGACCAGGGGCCACACTCTGTGCTGGCGAGCGCCGTTGGCAAGGACTTCAAGGGCAAGGCCTCCATCGCGCTTTATGCCGCAGGCATTGCATTGGCATTTGTAGTTCCATGGATTTCGATCGCATTGTACGAGGTGGTCGCGATCATGTGGCTCATTCCCGATCGCAGGATCGAGAAGGTGCTGCGCGACGGCTAAAGGGGGACTGATCGTGACATATCGTTACGCGTGAAGCGGTCGCGGCAATCGCGGCGATCATGTTGATTGCCGGACTGCGGCCGACGGCGCAGACCTATCCCGCCAACAAGATCACGATCATCGTCGCATTCGCGCCGGGCGGCGTCGCCGACACGCTGGCGCGCATGATCGGCCAGGGTCTGGGCGAGCGCCTGCACCAGACCGTCGTGGTCGAGAACCGCGGCGGCGCCGGCGGCAATATCGCCGCCTCCTTTGTCGCGCGCTCGGCGCCCGACGGTTACACGCTGCTCGCCACCACGACCGCGATTGCCGTCAACGAAACGCTGTTCGTCAACAAGGACTTTTCGGCGAAAGATTTCGCCACCGTC
Source organism: uncultured Alphaproteobacteria bacterium (assembly GCA_963807565.1). GTDB lineage: Bacteria > Pseudomonadota > Alphaproteobacteria > Rhizobiales > Xanthobacteraceae > BOG-931. The sequence goes on from CAWECH010000003.1 coordinate 266,225, forward strand.
GCGATCCCGGCATCGAGCCCGGAATCGCTGGTGACCAGCGGTACCAATCCCGCCGGCAATCTCGCCGACTTCCTCAAAGCGATGAACGGCAAGACCATCAATCTCGCGATACCTGGCGTCGGCACCGGATCGGATATCGAGGCGGAATACTTTCTGAAATTTATCGCCAAAGCGCCGGCTCAGGTCATTCCGTTTCAGGGCGGCGCGCCGGCGATCACGGCCACGATCGGCAATCAGGTCGACATGATGGCTATCGACGCTCGGCGGCGGCGCTGCGGCCCAGATCAATGACGGCAAGCTCAAAGGTCTTGGCATCGCCGCCGACAAGCGCGCTGCCGTGACGCCGAACGTGCCGACTTACGCCGAGCAAGGATTTCCGGGTTTCACGGCGGCGTCCTGGGTTGGGTTTTTTGCTCCGGCAAAGACTGACGCGAAAATCGTCGCGGCGCTCAACGCCACGATCAACGAGATCGTCCAGACACCCGACGTACAGAAAAAACTTGCCGATCTCGGCTTCGATCCCATTGCCGGTTCGCCGGAACAGTCCGAGACGATGTTCCACGCCGAAGTCGACAAGTGGGGCAAAATGGTAAAAGCCCTCGATCTGTCGATCAAATAGGCACGGGAACTTCGCCCTCCGTCTTGCGTTGTAATTGGCTTAAATGCTTCACAATCCAGGACACTCCAGCAAGACGGAGGATAGCCGTGCGAATGTTGCTTGGCATCATTATCGGCGCCTTTCTGACCATAGGCGGCGCATACGTGTTCGATTCAACAAATGGTCGAATATCGAACGGACTGTCATCGACTGCCGCTGGCGGCCAGGCACCAATGGTGAACTGGGGCGTCGTCGGCACGAACTGGGATCTATTTAAAGCCAACGTCCGCGAAAGCACTGACAATCTCGAGCGTAGCCTTAAAGGCCACGTCGGATAAATTTCACGCCGCGGGCGTTTCGCCTCGCAGAACCTGAGCGAATAGCGGCATGTCGATATTGCCGCCGGAGAGAATAAGGCCCGCGCGCTTCCCGGCGTAGCGGGCTCTCTCTTTGATCAAAGCGGCGAGCGGCGCGGCGCCAGCGCCTTCCGCAATATTGTGGGTAGTCGCGTAATAGATGCGCATCGCGTCAGCGATTTCGTCTTCGCTTACGGTGACGATACGCGCCGCACCCTGCTTGATGATCGCGAACGCGTCGCGCTTGCGGATCGCGGCACGCCATGCCATCCGCGAAAGTCCTCGCCGAATTGGTCGGCGTCAGATGGCCCGCTGTTGAACGACAAGCGCGTAGGCCGGCGCGTTCTCCGCCACTACGCCGACGACTTCGGTCTTGAGGCCCAATAGATCGCGCACCGTGATGACGCCGCAAATGCCCGAGCCCATGCCGATCGGTACATACACCACATCGAGATCGGCGAAGCTCGAAAACAGTTCGTATGCATAAGTCGCGACGCCTTTGACCAGATCGCGATGGAACGACGGCACATAATGATAGCCGCGCTCATTCTGAATTTGTGCCGCGGTCACACGGCTTTCGTCGAAATCCTTTCCGGCCGTGATCAACTCGGCGCCGAACGCCTCCATCGCGGCATTCTTCTCGCGCGAGTTGCCTTCGGGGACGACAATTGCCACCGGAATTTTGTTGCGCGCCGCAGCGAGTGCGATCGACTGGCCGTGGTTGCCGCGCGTCGCGGTGACGAGCCCCTTGAGATTACGCTCGGCGCGGCATAGCGCGTCGACATAGACCAGCCCGCCACGGACCTTGAATGCGCCGACCGGCGTGTGATTTTCGTGCTTGACCACGACGGTCGCGCCAACGCGCTTCGCCAGCAACGGCCACGCATAGGCCGGCGTTGGCGGCACGATCGGGCGAATCGCCGCCGCGGCATCTTTCAGTTCGTCGAGCGAGAACAGAGGCATGATTCTATTTTGAAATGGCTCTGCTTTCAGTGTCGAGAGCGAAACACGACAAAATGCGATAGCGAGAAATTGACGATGAAGCTTGTCAGAATGGCGGCTGCCTTGGCGAGCCACACCGGCAACAACAGGATTTGCGCCGCGAACAGCAGGGTCGCAGTATTGGTCACGAGGCCTGCGATCCCGGATACGACAAATTTCAGATAGGCCCGCCAGTGCAGCTTGCGTCCGGATTCGGCGGCAAACGTGATCGACGAATTCAGGATGTAGGAACCGGTCACCGCAACCGACCATGAAATGATGTTGGCGATGACAAGCGTCGCCGTCGTGGCATTGCCGCATTGGCAGAAATCCGACAGCGAACCGGCCGCGGCAATGCCCGACTGCGATCCACTCAAAACCGCCCGCGCCAGCAAAAACACACCATAGTCGACCAGCGTATTGACGACGCCGACCATGGCGAAAGTTAACGCCTTCACGCTCAGGCCGGGGCTGCGCATCCCAAGGCTGCCGGTGGCGTTGTGCAGCCAATTACGCGCCGAATCGATGAGGGATGGGCTGGTCATTACGGCTTTCGCATACACAAGAGAGGCCGATTACGCTATAGAACGGCCAGCGAAGAGAGTACCTCGATGAGCCCTGTGGGCGACCAAACAATGACACAGATACGCAGCGGCGGGCCATCCGCCGCCGCCGCGGGATTGTCGATCGTCGTGCCGCTTTACAACGAAGCGGCATCCCTGCCCCACCTGCATGCGCGGCTGACCGATATCGCGCGAAAGCTCGGTGCCGACCGCTCGCTCGCCTGCGAAGTCGTCTATGTCGATGACGGCAGCGCCGACGGCACGTTGTCGATCGCGCGCGCATTGCCGGCGGTTGGCCTCGATATCCAGGTCATTTCGCTATCGCGCAATTTTGGCAAGGAGGCGGGCCTGCTAGCCGGCCTTGACCACGCCCGCCGCGGCGCGGTGCTGTTCATGGATGGCGACGGCCAGCACCCGCCCACGCTGGTCGAAACACTGGTCGGCTACTGGCTCGATGAGGGCTACGACGTCGTCTACACCGCGAAAGCGAGCCGCGCCGACGACTCCTGGCCGAAACGCGTTGCGGTCAAATTGTTTTACAAGCTGCTCAACTCAGACGGTCGCGTCACCATCCCGGAGAACGCCGGTGACTTTCGGCTGTTGTCACCACGCGCTGCACTGGCGCTGCGGCAAATGCCGGAGCGCAACCGGTTCTTCAAGGGGCTCGCAACCTGGATCGGCTTTCGTCAGAAGCGTGTCGATTACGAGCCTGCCCCGCGCACCGACGGCAAGAGTTCGTGGAGCCTGCGCTCGCTGATCGCGCTATCGCTTGACGGCCTGACCGCGTTCTCGGTCGCACCGCTGCGCTTCGCAACCGTGCTCGGACTCATTTTTGCGCTGATTGCGCTGATCTACGGCGGCAAGATCGTTTACGAGACGCTGGTGCATGGCGCGAGCGTGCCAGGCTATCCATCGGTCTTCGTCGGCGTCATGGTGCTTGGCGCCGTACAGCTCGTCATGCTCGGCGTGCTTGGCGAATATATCGGCAAGATTCTTTACGAGATCAAAGCGCGGCCGGTCTATTTCATTGCCGAACATAATGTGAAATCGCGCGATGACGCCGCTCAATCCGCCGCCGGCACTCGCACTGCCGCCGAATGAGCGCACGACGCATTACGCTCTGCGCCGACGATTATGGCATTTCGCCCGCTGTAAGCGAAGCAATCCGCGATCTCCTCGGAAGCGGCCGCATCAACGCCACCTCGGTGATGACGGTAGCGCCGAGCTTCAATCAGGGTGAGGCGCAGTCCCTGCTCGCCGCCACACAGCGCGGCGGCGCGATCGGGCTGCACGTGACATTGACGGCACCATTTCGTCCGCTGTCGGCAAATTTTACGCCGCTGAAGAGTGGTGCATTCCCTTCCCTGTCATCAATGTTGTTTCGAGCACAATTGCGCTTGCTGCAACCGGAATTGCTGACCGCGGAAATCTCACGCCAGTTCCAAGTCTTCGCGCGCGCTTTTGGCCGGCAGCCGGATTTCGTCGATGGTCATCAGCACGTTCACATTTTCCCGCAGATACGCGACGCGTTCCTGCGTGCTGTGAAAGAGGCCGCGCCCAATGCCTGGGTCCGGCAATGCGGATTGCCTAGTGATCGAAGAGAAACCAACGATCCGAAAGCCGCATTGCTCGGTTGGTACAGCCGTAGCTTTCGCAAGCTTGCTAAGACCCGCGGCGTGCGGACAAATCCGGCCTTCGCCGGAACCTACGCGTTCCACCAGGATGCCGATTTCGCGGCGCTGTTTCCGAAATTCCTCGATGGCATGCCCGACGGCGGCCTGATCATGTGCCATCCGGGCAAGGTCGACGCTGAATTGGAACGGCTCGATCCGCTCACGACATTGCGCGAGCGCGAGTACGACTATTTCACAAGTGAAGCATTCCCGCGCCTGCTGGCGGAAAGCGGCGTGAGCCTCGCTTAAGCCGCCGGCTCACATCACTACGACTTTGGCGCCGACTTTCACGCGACCGTACAGATCGATCACGTCGGCATTGCGCAGGCGGATGCAGCCGGACGACACATCGCCGCCGATCGTCCACGGCTCGTTGGAGCCATGGATGCGGTAGAGCGTGGAGCCGAGATACATCGCGCGTGCGCCGAGCGGATTTTCCGGGCCGCCGGCCATATAGCGCGGCAGGTCGGGCCGGCGCTGTATCATCTCGGGCGGCGGAACCCAATCCGGCCATTCTTTTTTCGCAGTGACCGTCTTGATGCCTTTCCACGCAAAGCCGGGCTTGCCGACGCCGATGCCGTAACGCATTGCCCTACCTTGCTCTTCAACGAGATAGAGGAAGTGATGCGGCGTATCGATCACGACGGTGCCCGCGGCTTCAGAACTGCTGTAGTCGACGGTCTGGCGATCGAATTTCGGATCGACCGCGGGATGCGCCATGTCGCCGTCGCTCGACGGCGCAAAGGACGCCGGCGCTGAAGCGACCGAAACTGGCGCAGTCTGCTGCACCGGCGGCAGCGGCTGGTAGCCGACCTCCGGCATCGGAATAAGTCTCGTGTAGTCGGAGCCGGGAGCGGCGGCCTGCTGGCGTCGTGCCCGCTGTGCGGAAGGTACTGCGACTGCGGGCGTAGTCTGATGGCTCGGCGGTTCAACCGGCGACGCGCTCGCGGTATGTTCCGGCGCGGAATCTTGATCATCAGTCTGTGGCGCCGGTTGCGGCTGTGCCGATCGGGCCGGATAACTCAGATATTGTGGCTCGGGCTGAAAGGGCCTTTGCACGGTCGGCTCGCGCACCACCCCGGCGAAAATCGTCTGGATGAAGCCGCCATTGCCGTTTGGCGCAGAGCCAGCTTGCGCGAAAGCCGGGGCAAGAGAACACGAACCGTAGAGCGCGCTCGTCGCGAGCGCGAAGCTGCAAATACGCCGCATCGCTTTACCCTGTACGCTGACACACCACACGCGAACGTTCGGCAAAGACGCGCCTCTCACCCGCATGATGAATTGAAACTTAAAACTCGACTGTTTGGTAAATTTTTTCGGCGCGCGTGCCGCAGCGGCGATCTTTGCACATCGTTCATCAAGTTACGGTTTATATTGAATGAAGGACGGCGCCTGATGGTTAACGCTTGCGTCTCCGGCAACAGCGGAGAGTTGTGAACCCGGTATTAAGTGTGCCTACGTAGTGTCTCTTTTTAGACAGGTCCCCCGAGTAATGGCCGAGCCGCGCAAAGTCTTTCGCATCGAAAAAACGGGTGCGGTGCGGCCACGCGACACGATCGCGGATGTTCAGGCGCCGCTGCGCCACGCCGAGCTGATGAACGAGATTGCCGCGCTTCGCGCGGCGATTACGGCTGCGGCGATGCGGCACCCGGGCAGCGCGGGCGCACCGGCGGATGCCGGGCACGAGCGGCTTGCCTCCGAGCTGAGCCTCATTGTCGGCGCCATCGACAGCAGCGCCATCAATCCACCGGCGCTACCTTGCCGGCCGACGCGCCTCCGATGATACGGATCGCCCACGAACTTGCCGAAGTCTCTGCCAGCACCGAACAGGCGACGCAGCGCGTTCTCGCCGCCGCCGAAGAGATCGATCAGGTGACGAAGAACTTGTCAGCGGCGCTCAGCGGCAAATTCGAGCAGGGCCTGGTGCAGGATATCCAGGACCACATCATCCGCATCTTCGAGGCCTGCAATTTTCAGGACCTCACCGGCCAACGCATCAGCAAGGTGCTCTCGATCCTCAACTTCGTCGAGGATCATGTTGCCCGCGTGCTGGAAGATATCGCCCGGGATTCTGCGGCCGCCCGGCAGGACGGATCGCAGTATCTGCACGGCCCGCGGCTGGAAAGCGATTCCGGCCATATCAGTCAGGCCGAAATCGACAAGATGTTCGGGACCTGACGCCACCACGCGTTCAGCAGCGAACTGCGAACAGGGCGGCCTAGAACCTATTAGACCGACCTAGCTTATTGCGGCTTGATCGGCTTGCCACCGGCAGCGCGCGGAGCCGGCTTGGGAGCGGTACCTTCAGCCGCGCAGCGCACATAGACGCCGACGCCGTAACGGCCGGCAACTTCCGGATCTATCCAGCGCAACACCATGGTGCGGCCGTCGAACGATACGATCTCGCGATCCTGCGCGCCGCCGGCATCACCGGGTGGGCCGATGTAGTTCTTGCCGCCCGGACCGCCCTTGAGAATCAGTTCCTGCAGCTCGGCACTATCGGCGAGGTACATCATCACACCGCCGCTCGGGCCGCGATTGATGATGACCGGCTGGCCGCATTGTGCGCGCGCCGCGGAGGTTGTGCGGGCCAGGTCGGACTCGTTGTGATAGGCGCCGTAGCCCCACCGCCCGACCATTTCTTCAGGCCGGTACTGTGAGGGCATCGAGGGGGCCGCTGCCGGCGCGACGGAGGGTGATTCAAGTGTAGGGGTGTTGGTGCTGCAACCGGCGAGCACGATGGCCGACAAGCCAACCACGCTCGCAAAGACCCGGAATTCGCGGAGCGACGCGTTCATGAACTGCTCCCCCTCAAAATTTGAGTGCCCGCCAGCCCAAAGCCATCGGCCCCCAGCGTCCGCCAATGCCTCGGTTTTACCCCTCGGTTCTTTCCACTTAGTTGCAAAGTCTCCCCCGAGGCTTAGGCTTTACGGCCCGGTTTTGGCGATATGTTGGCCGTTTCGCCGCTTTGCACCGTTACGCCCAGCCCCTGCCGGGGGCTTGCCACGTGGCTCGCGCGGATCCACCAGCGGCGCGGATTTGTGGATGCTCAACTCGCGCATCGCGTCGGCATCGCCGAAGAAGTCCGAATCCGCACGCAGCCCGACCGAATGAATGCCGGCGATAGCGCAGATATCGTCCATCTCGTTGGCATCGCCCGTGACGCCGATCGCCGCAATCACTTCGCCGTCGCGGTCACGGATGAGCTGGCCACCGCCTTCGAGAAACAACGGATAGTCGGCGAGATTCTCGATGGACTGCATGAACTGCGGCTTCTCATTTGCCTTCTGCAAAACGAGCTTTGACGGCCGGCCGAGGGCCAGCGAGGCGTAGGCTTTGCCGTAGCAGACCTCAAAGCGAAGCATCGAGGCATTGTCCTGCTTCTGAAATGCTTTCACCCGCCCGCCGGCGTCGAGAATAATCGCAGTCATCGGACGGCAGCGCTCCTTCTTCGCCTTGGCGAATGTCGCTGCAATGATCTTGTTAGCCTGATCGAGGCTTAGCGCACGCATGCTTTTCGAGGTTCCTTTCATCTTGCGGTACCAGTCTAGCAGTAACGGCAGGCGCGGACAGGATTTCGAGCAATGGGTCCGCTCCATTGTCCGTCCTGCCGTTCACTATCCGCCTTCGCCGCGACGTCAACCGTGCCCGTGCGGCTTGACAGCCGGAGC
>CAWECH010000004.1:0-194768 GCA_963807565.1 uncultured Alphaproteobacteria bacterium
CGGGTGAAAGCGCGGTTCTCCGCCGGCCAGACCGGCGACATCAAGACCTATCAGACCGACTATCTGCTGACGGCGCAAACCATCGCGCCGGGTGCGACCGGCACCGCCGAGGCGCGGCTGTTCGCCGGCGCCAAGGAAGTGTCGGTGGTCGGCATCAATTTCCTCGGTCTTTCCGGCGGCTACAACCAGTCGCTCGGGCTCAACAAGTTCGACCTCCTGATCGACTGGGGCTGGTTCTACTTCATCACCAAGCCGATGTTCCTGGCGATCGACTACTTCTTCCATCTCGTCGGCAATTTCGGCATCGCCATCCTGATCGTCACCGTCCTCGTCAAGCTGTTGTTCTTCCCGCTCGCCAACAAGTCTTACGCCTCGATGGCGAAGATGAAGGCGGTGCAGCCGCAAATGGCGATGATCAAGGAGCGCTACGCCGACGACAAGATGAAGCAGCAGCAGGCGATGATGGAGCTCTACAAGAAAGAGCAGATCAATCCGATTGCCGGCTGCCTGCCGATCGCGATCCAGATCCCGGTGTTCTTCTCGCTCTACAAGGTGCTGTTCATCACCATCGAGATGCGGCACGCGCCGTTCTACGGCTGGATCCACGATCTCTCGGCGCCGGACCCGACCAATATCTTCACGCTCGGCGGCCTGATCCCGTTCGATCCGGCGATCCTGCCGCTGGTCGGCAGCTTCCTGCATCTCGGCTTCTGGCCGGCGATCATGGGCGTGACGATGTGGGTGCAGATGAAGCTCAACCCGGCGCCGCCGGATCCGACGCAGCAGATGATCTTCTCGTGGATGCCGCTGATCTTCACCTTCATGCTGGCGAGCCTTCCCGGCCGGGCTCGTGATCTACTGGGCCTGGAACAACTCGCTCTCGGTGCTGCAGCAGAGCGTGATCATGCACCGGAACGGCGCGAAGATTCTCGCTCTGGGACAATCTCAGAGACACCTTCATGCGCACCAAGCCGAAGACGCCGGCGGAATAATCTCCGTCTGCAGCGCGCCTGACGTCCGCTGACTTGCAGCCCGATTTATTTCAAAGTTTAACGGATCGCCGCGCCCGATCCGTTCGTCCGGCCGCGAAGAATCAAGAAATAAGAAGGTCGTCTAAAAGCGCGGGCCCAAGCCGCCATTCATGATCCCGAACACGGAGCACTAACGCAATCGTATCCGTTGCCTGGAGCATGACATGACGACGACGCTGTCTCTTGCTTCAATTCGTCGGCAAATCTCGCGCTGATCGGTACGCTGCTGTCGATTTTTGTCGGGGCGATGGCCGCCGGGCTCGCGGGCTTTGCTTTTTCGGCAATCGCCGGCGCCCTCATCTTTCATTGGCTCGATCCGATCGAGGCGGTGCCGCTGCTGCTGGCCTGCAGCATCACGACACAGCTGTTCAGCATTTCGAAGACTTTGGCGAGCGATCCGGTGGCGCGCGTGCCTCCCGTATCTGCTGGGCGGCTTCGCCGGCATACCTCTTGGCGCCAAACTGCTTGAAGGTTTTAGTCCACATTTGTTCGCCTTGGGATTTGGACTCTTTCTCGTCTGTTACAGCATCTACATGTTGTTTCGCCCGGGCCTGATTTGCCGTAGCGGCGGCCGGTTGGCTGAGATGGCGGCTGGTTTTGCTGGTGGCATAACCGGAGGAGCAACGGCATTTCCGGGAGCCATACCGACAATCTGGTGCAGTTTGCGCGGGCTCTCGAAGCTCGAACAACGCGGTATCGTCCAGCCATTCATCCTGGTGATGCAGGTTGCGACACTCATTTACTTTTCTCGTCTTGGGCTCCTCGTCTCCTCAACGCTGTCCATCTTCCTGTGCTGTGTGCCGGCCGTCGTCGCGGGAACCTGGCTGGGCCTTCATCTCTTCGACCGGGTCGACGACAGGCGGTTCAAGCAATTGGTGCTGCTCTTCCTGCTGGTCTCAGGGGCGACTTTGATGATTTGAAATCAATGGCGGTGGAAAATGCGGACGGTGACACTCGTCACACTCTCTGCCCAATCGTATCCGCCATCGTCGCGCCGCGTTGCCCCAACGGCTTCGGACGCCCGATCGTGGAATCCGTCGCGGTCTGATGCTCGATCTCGGAATTGATCTGCGCACCAAGCAGCACGACGACCGCCAGGGCCCACAGCCAGAGCATGGTGCCGATCACCGCACCCAACGAGCCGTAGGCAGCGTCATAATTGGCGAGGTGCGAAAAATACCAGGACAGCAGCGCCGAAGTGATGAGCAAGACGACTGACGCGCCGACGCTGCCGATGCTGATCCATTGCCACTGCGGCTCCCTGCGGCTTGGCCCGAACCGGTAGATAAAGGCGAGCCAAAAGATTATCGCGACCAGCAGCGCGGGCCAGCGGGCCACGCTCAGGATGATCGCCGGCAAACGATTGAAGCCGAAATAATCCAGATAGTGCGGAAGAATGATGATGCCGCCCAGCGCAACCGTGAGCGCGACCAGCATCACCAGCGTAAAGCCGAGCGAAACAAGATTCAGCCTGATGAATCCGCGTTTCTCCTTCTCTCCGTATATCACGTTAAGCGCATCGATAATGGCCTTGGTGCCGGCATTCGCGCTCCACAATGCGATGGCGAATGCGCCGATCACGTTGAAACCGAGCTTGGCGTCGCCTTTCACCATCAAGCGGGCAATCTGGTCACGGACGATGCCGACAGCGTCGTCAGGCAAAACGCCGGCGACCAGCGCAAGCTGATCGCTGAGCGTGGATGTTTTGGCGAACAGGCCATAGAGCGAGACGAACGCGGCAAGCGCGGGAAACAGCGCGAGGATACTATAAAACACAACACCGGCCGCCAGCGCGAACAGGCGGTTATCGCCCATTTGTTGGTATGTACGCCAGAAGATGTCCTTCCAGCCGCGCCACGATATCTGCCACGGCGCATCGGCGTGCCGTCCGCGGCCCTGTTCTTTCGCGCGCAACTCCTGAACACGCAGGCTGTCGCTCACACCGGGCGAGGCGTTCCGATCGCGCGGAGTTGCGAGACGCAAGCGAGGACTGGCCAGCGACAATACGAGCAATGCGGCAACGCCGAGATAGGCCCAATACTCCGTGACAGACATTGGCGCAGGCTTTAGCCGCGCGTCCTGGTGTGACCCGTCGTCCCGTTCCTCGTCAGCGACGGAAAATATTTTTGGCAAAATCAAACCACTCGGCGTAACCGGCCGCGCACAAAACACCGCCATGGAACAATCCGGATCGCGCAGGCCCGTTCCCTCCGCCCCGCGAAACCGGCGGCGGCGGGCGAAAGGAGGTAAGCCATTGGCCCATAGGCGCAATCGCGATTTTCATGCGAATCAACCGATTTTTCCGCACGCGGAACCAAAAATCCGCACGGTGTAACTCCAAGATTTATCTGCAGAAATTAAATGCTTTGACTTCGCCTTGTCGTTTTGAAAAGAGGCTGCCAATCCCGCTTACGTAAGGACGTCAGCCGGTGACAACGGCTGATCGGAGCGGGACGCGGTGCCCGCGGGCGATGGCTCGTCACTGCCGCTCCCGGGCGTCTCGGGCATCATGCCTGCCGGCACTAAGACCGGCACGCGAGGTGCATCGCTGGAAGTGCGCCGGTGTCGCAATATCCGCCGCACGAAGCCTGGCCCGAGGTGAGCCTTTGGGATGGAAAGTCCCTTTGGTGAGAACCGTGGTGGAACGCCGATAGGCGAGCGCGCCTTTGCAGGGCGCGCGCTGCACCGGCAGGTGCAGCGGTTCCTGCGTCTGTCGGCGTTCCGCTTTCCTTTTTCTTTCATTTCTTGCGCGTGGCTCAAAGCATTGATCGTGACGGCGCCCGTGACCACCGCTGGCGTCATCTGACGAAGATCGGTGCCGAGAGCGAGACGCTTCGTAGCTTTTCATTGCTGACGTAACGCCAACTCGGATGCGGGGTGCATCGCGAGAACGGGAAAGCTTGCGCAAACTTTCACCTCTCCCCATGGGGGAGAGGTCGAGCGAACGAAGTGAGCGAGGGTGAGGGGGTTACGGCGGTGCGGGACTGTGACGGCCGAACCCCCTCACCCCAACCCTCTCCCCCATGGAGAGAGGGAGCGTGCTGTGCGGGCTGCAACCGTGACAAACGAGGAGGATAGAGCTACGCCCCAAACTCCATTGGTTAATCGGGTCTTAACCCCGCTGCTTCTATGGTATTTCCGCCAGTATGGCGGATCAGAAGCCCGCATCAGACCCGCCATTCATGATGGACAGGATGACTCAACTTTCCACAACACCCGTTCGCGCCACTGGCTCCCGCTCGCCGTTCGTGCGGCTGCGCGAACTGATCGATCCGTTTCCGGCCGGCATGTCGGCGATCAGCCTTGCGGTCGGCGAGCCGCAGCATCCGATCCCGTCTTTTGTCGGCCCGATCATGGCGGCCCACGTCGCCGAGTTCGGCCGCTATCCGGCCAACAAGGGTCTCGACGAATTCGGCCAAGCGGTCGCGCGGTGGCTTGGCCGCCGTTTCGCGCTGGAGCGGCCGCTCGATCCGCTCAACGAAGTCCTGGTGCTCAACGGCACCCGCGAAGGACTTTTCCTCGCCGCGCTGGCCGCAAAGAACTGGGTCACTCCGCGCAACGGCGAGCCTGCGATCCTCATTCCCAATCCGTTCTATGCCGCCTATGCCGCGGGCGCGATCGGCGCCCATTGCGAGCCGGTCTATCTGCCGACCACGCGCGAGACCGGCTTCCTGCCCGACCTCGATGCGCTGAGCGACGAACTGCTCGGCGCGCACCGTGGCGTTCTACATCGCCTCGCCGGCCAACCCGCAGGGCGCGGTCGCCGATCTCGATTATCTCAAGCGGCTGACCGCGCTGGCGCGCAAGTTCGGCTTCATGATCTTTTCCGACGAGTGCTACTGCGAAATCTATTCCGAGCACGCGCCGCACGGCATGCTCGAGGCGGCCGGCGCCGATTTCGCCAACGTCGCGGTGTTTCATTCGCTGTCGAAGCGCTCGAGCCTGCCGGGCCTGCGCATCGGCTTTGCCGCCGGCGACAAGTCGTTCATGCAGGCCTATCTGGAACTGCGCAATGTCGCGGCGCCGATGGTGCCGACGCCGATGCAGCATGTCGCCATCGCCGCCTACAACGACGAGAAGCACGTCGAGGAAAACCGGCGGCTCTATCGCGAGAAATTCGATCTGGCCGATCAGATCATCGGCGACCGCTACGGCTACAAGCGGCCGGCCGGCGGCTTCTTTCTCTGGCTCGATGTTTCGGCGCAGGGCGGCAGCGAAGCCGCGGCGCTGAAGCTGTGGCGCGAGGGCGGCTTGCGCGTGGTGCCCGGCCGCTATCTGGCGCGCGAACAGGACGACGGCAGCAATCCCGGCGCGGACTATATCCGCGTCGCCATGGTGCAAAACAATGAGATCACCGCCGAAGCGCTGCATCGGCTGGTGGGGGTTCTTGGATAAGCAGAGAGACACGCGATGTCGATGATCGATCGCAGTCTTGACGGTGTGGCCTATCTCTCCGGGCAGCTCGGCTTCTTTATGAAGCGCCGGCTGCGCGAGGTTTGCGGCATCGCCCTGATCAGCATTGCCGGAATGGCGGCGCTCGCACTCGCAAGCTGGTCAGTGAAAGATCCTTCGCTGAGCCACGCCACCGATGCGCACGTGCATAATCTGCTCGGCGTGCCGGGCGCGATCGGCGCCGACCTGATGATGCAATTGCTCGGCCTCGGCTCGCTCGCACTTGTTGCTGCCGATCGGGGTCTGGGGTTATCGGCTGCTCGGCCACCGCCCGCTCAGCCGCGAGAAGCTGCGGGTGATGCTCTGGATCTTTGCCGCCGTACTCAGCGCCGCGTTTGCATCGTGCCTGCCGCGAAGCGTGCATTGGCCGCTGCCCTGCGGCCTCGGCGGCGTGGTCGGAGACGCCATCCTGCGGCTGCCCGCCGTAATGTTCCACGCGCCACTGACCGGCAGCTACCGCTTCGCCGCCGCGATCCTGCTTGGCGCGGCGGCTCTCATCACTTTCTTCGGCGCTGCCGGCATGCTCTGGCGCGAGGAAGCCGAAGACATCGAGGAAGAAGAAGAGGAAGAGCCGAGGAGGAAGACGAGGCCGAAGATAAAAGCGGCTGGTTCTCGCTCGGCGGCCTCATGCATACGGTCTTAAGCCTGCGCGCCCGCATCGGCCTGCTGCTGCAACGGCGCGCTGCTGCACCGGCTGCGAAGCGCAGCGATGTCGCGATGCCGCGCCGGCGCATCGAGCCGCGGTTCGGCAACGCGCCGGCGGCGCCCGAGACGCAATTATGTCGATGAACCGGAAGCCGAGCTGGTGCCGGATGCCGAGCCAAAAGCCGCGCGCAAGCCGCGCGCGCCGGCGGCAAAGCCGCGCCGCTCGGCGAACGGCTATCAATTGCCGCCGCTCGAACTGCTGGCGCTGCCGAGCAAGGTTGGCCGCACCACCGTGAGCCAGGAAACGCTGCAGGAAAACGCCACGTCGCTCGAAGGCGTGCTCGGCGATTTCGGCGTGCGCGGCGAGATCATCAACGCGCGGCCGGGCCCGGTCGTAACGCTCTACGAACTCGAACCCGCGCCCGGCATCAAGTCGTCACGGGTGATCAGCCTCGCCGACGATATCGCCCGCTCGATGAGCGCGCTCTCGGCGCGCGTCGCCGTGGTCTCCGGACGCAACGCCATCGGCATCGAACTGCCGAATGCGACGCGCGAGAAAGTGCTGTTCCGCGAACTGCTGGCGACCCGCGATTACAGCGAGACCACGTTGCGCCTGCCGCTGTGCCTCGGCAAATCGATCGGCGGCGAGCCGGTGCTGGTCGATCTGGCGCGCATGCCGCATCTGCTGATCGCCGGCACCACCGGCTCCGGCAAATCGGTCGCCATCAATACCATGATCCTCAGCCTGCTCTATCGGCTGCAGCCCGAGCAGTGCCGGCTGATCATGATCGATCCGAAAATGCTGGAATTGTCGGTCTATGACGGCATTCCTCATCTGCTCACGCCCGTCGTCACCGATCCGAAGAAAGCGGTGGTGGCGCTGAAATGGGCGGTGCGCGAGATGGAAGAGCGCTACAAGAAAATGTCGAAGCTCGGCGTGCGCAATATCGACGGCTACAACGCCCGCGTCGCCGAAGCCAACGGCAAGGGCGAGAAGCTCAGCCGCACCGTGCATACCGGCTACGACAAGGAATCCGGCCAGGCGATCTACGAGAAGGAAGAGCTCGATCTCGAGCCGTTGCCCTACATCGTGGTGATCGTCGACGAAATGGCCGACCTGATGATGGTCGCCGGCAAGGACATCGAAGGCGCGGTGCAGCGTCTCGCGCAGATGGCGCGCGCCGCGGGCCTGCATGTCGTTCTCGCCACACAACGGCCGTCGGTCGACGTCATCACCGGCACCATCAAGGCGAATTTCCCGACCCGTATCTCGTTTCAGGTCACGTCGAAAATCGACAGCCGCACCATTCTCGGCGAGCAAGGCGCCGAGCAACTGCTCGGCCAGGGCGACATGCTTTACATGGCCGGCGGCGGACGCATCAGCCGCGTGCACGGGCCTTTCGTTTCCGATGAGGAAGTCGAGAAGGTGGTGCGGCATCTCAAGTCGCAGGGTCAGCCGGAATATCTCGAAGCCGTCACCGCGGAAGAGCCGACCGACGAAGACGGCAATCCGGTTTTCGACGCCACCGCGATGGGCGGCGCCGGAGAAGGCGGCGATTTGTATCAGCAGGCGGTGCAGATCGTGACGCGCGACCGCAAGGCTTCAACGAGCTACATTCAGCGGCGGCTGCAAATCGGCTACAATCGCGCCGCTTCGCTGATGGAGCGGATGGAACAGGAAGGCGTCGTCGGCCAGCCCAATCACGCCGGCAAACGCGAAATCCTGGTCGAGGGCGGCAACGACGATTCTTATCGAGAATCGGGCATTTGAGCGTTAAGCGGGGACAGGGAAGCCGCGAATTCGCCATATCGTGCGCGTAGCGGTTTATGTTCGTCGCGGGTGACGGCGTACAAGCGTACAGGCAGGAGCGAATAATGGCGGGACGAAGCGCAAAGCGCAGCGCGGCGGCGATCCTCGCAGCGGCAATTTGCTCCATGCTCGCTGTGACGTTTGCGTCAGCGCAAAACTCCGCCGAAAACGTGCCGTTGCCGACACCGCGCCCCAAGGCCAGCGGGCCGGCACAACCCGCGCAGCCGTCCGCACCCGCGCCTTCACAGTCTGACAACAGCGGCCCGGGGCATTTCTTCCCGTTCTCGTTCATCGAGAAGGGCATTAAGGGCCTGAGCGGCGACAAGTCGGCGAATTTTGACACCAAGCAGCGTGCGCAACTCGACAAAGTCAGCGCCTATCTGTCCAACGTTCAAACCATGGTCGGCAGTTTCGTGCAGATCGGACCGGACGGCGGCCGCACCGAGGGCACGTTCTACATCCAGAAACCGGGCAAGGTCCGCTTCCAGTACAATCCGCCGACCCCGATCGACATCATCGCGGATGGTTCTTCGGTCGTGGTGCGCGATCGCAAGCTGTCGACGCAGGATCTCTATCCGCTGTCGCAAACACCGCTGCGCTATCTGCTTGCCGACCGCATCGACCTGCTGCACGACACCGACGTCGTCAGCGTCACCGCCGACGAGACGTTCGTGACCGTGGTGATCGAGGAGAAGCAACTGGTGGTCGGCACCAGCCGGCTGATGATGATGTTCGACGCCAAGGATCTGACGCTCAAGCAATGGACCGTCACCGATCCGCAAGGTCTCGATACCACCGTCGCGGTGTACAATCTCGACGTGACGAAGAAGCCGGACCCGCAGCTGTTCGTCATCAATTATCCGCAGAGCGGCGGCTCGATGCAGTAAGGAATTCGGCAGCGAAGAACCGGAGGATAATCTCCGGTCCGCTGTTGGAATTTCAGCGCTTCGTATTTATCTGATTGCTGGATACTCACGCTTTTATTTGACTCCGGCTCCCGATCTCCAAGTGCGGCTGACAATAACGACCTGGAACATCAATTCGGTGCGCCTGCGCATCGATCTCGTCGCCAAGTTCATCAAGGCGGTGCGGCCCGATGTCCTGTGCCTGCAGGAGACCAAGTGCCCGAACGATGCGTTTCCGATGAAGCGGCTCAAGCGCCTCGGCTACGAGCACGTCGCGCTTAACGGCCAGAAGGGCTATCACGGCGTCAGCGTGATCTCGCGATTGCCGTTCGAAAGCTTCGCCATCGAAAAATTCTGCGGCAAGGCCGATTGCCGGCACATCTCGGCGGTGCTCGGAGAGCGCGCCGGACTGCGCGATCCGGTCACCGTCCATAATTTCTATGTGCCGGCAGGCGGCGATTTGCCCGATCCGGACGTCAATCCGAAATTTGCCCACAAGCTCTCGTTCCTCGACGAGATGCGCAACAACATGACGTTGCGGCCGGCGCAATCGGAGCGGGCGATCCTGGTCGGCGACCTCAATGTCGCGCCGCTGGAGCACGACGTCTGGAGCCACAAGCAGATGGTCCGCATCGTCTCGCATACGCCGCTCGAATGCGAGAAGCTGACCAGCGCGCGGAACGCCGGCGGCTGGATCGACAGCATGCGCTCAACACACGCCGGAGCCGGCAAAGCTTTATACGTGGTGGAGCTATCGGTCGCCGGATTGGGCGACAGCCAACAAAGGCCGCCGGCTCGATCATATCTGGACGTCACCGATGCTGGCCGACCGCGTTTCGGATATCGACATTGCCCGGAACTATCGCGGCGCCGAGCGGCCGTCGGATCATGTCCCGGTGACGGCGACGATCGAAGCGTGACCGTTGAGGCTTTTGCGTCCCTGACTCGTCCAAACGAGGCTTGCCGATGGCGTGAGCGTCATTAGGATTGCGATCTGGACAGAGCGGCGGCATGGCATCACCGATCAAAGCGTTCAAAAGATTTTGGCGGCGCTTCCTGAAATGGCAGGAACGCAGCCGAGAGCCAGGCCTCACGGCGCTTCTCATCATCGAGGGCGTACTGATCTTTCTCGCCATCCCGCTCGGCGGAATGGGTCTGTTGCCGAGCCTGGTCTTGCCGGCGCTGTTCATCCTGTTCGTCCTCGCCACGCTGGTGGTGACGTCGCGCAGTCATCTCGCTGCTTTCCTGGTGTTCGTTGCGGTGTTGCTCAGCCCGGCCGGCGCATTCATTCATGCCGAGGATCCGTCGGTGCTGACCGAGTGGCTGAGCGCCAGCGGCCGTCTGCTTGCGATCGCGGTGCTCAGTCTGGTGATCGCCCGCGCGGTGTTCGGATCGGGACGCGTGAGCTGGCATCGCGTTCAGGGCGCGGTGGTGCTTTATCTGAATTTCGCGCTGTTCTTCTTCACGATCTATCGGCTGATCGTGGTGCTGGCCCCTGACGCATTCAAAGGCTTGCCACCGGTAGGCACAGAACATGGTTCCGGCGCGGCGCTGCTCTATTTCAGCTTCGTAACGCTGACCACGGTCGGCTACGGCGATATCACGCCACTGCATCCGATGGCGCGCAACATGGCAAACCTCGAAGCGGTGATCGGGCAGCTCTATCCGGCGACGCTCCTGGCGCGGCTGGTCAGCCTCGAACTCGCGCACCGCAAGCTGCCGAGAGAGGGCTGAAGAAATTTCGGCTAGGGCCGTTTGATTTCGCCTTGCCCCAGCGCCGCGCGCACATTCTCGAGTTCGCGCCCCCACTGATCGGCGCGCGACGCGATGTGCTCGCGCAAACGCAGCGCCGCATCCGGATAACCGTCAAGCACGCGCAGGAACATCGACCGCGCAAGGCGCAGGACTCTCGAATCTTCTCGCGCCCGCGCCGTCGCGGGCCTTTTGGTTTCGGTGATCAATGCCGATTCACCAAGCAGCGTTCCCGGTCCGGCGACAACCTCGGACTGATCGCCGGCCTTGGCGGTGAGCGAGAACGAACCGCGCAAGATGATGTAGGCGCCGTCGGCCTTTTCATCGGCCGTAAACAGCACCTGCCCGGTCTGGACGTCGTAACTTTCGGCGCCGATGGCGAGGATACGCAGCGCCGGCGCGCCTAACCGGCGGAGGATCGGGATCCGCTCCAGAAACGCGATGTCGTCATCGACCGACATGGCAGAATTTGATGCAAGTTTCGATGCAGGTTTCGATCATGGCGGATTCGATCAAGGCACCAGTTTATAGCCACCGGCTTCGGTGACCAGAATGGCAGGCGCTGCGGCGTCTTTTTCGATCTTCTGGCGCAGGCGGTAGATGTGGGTTTCCAGTGTGTGCGTCGTGACACCCGAATTGTAACCCCACACTTCCTGCAACAATGTTTCGCGCGACACCGGGCGCTGACCGGCGCGGTAAAGATAGCGCAAGATCGACGTTTCCTTTTCCGTCAGCCGGACTTTGCTGCCCTTGGGATTGAGCAAAATTTTCGAGCTCGGCCGAAACGAATAAGGCCCGATGGCGAAGACCGCATCTTCGCTGGCTTCGTGCTGACGAAGCTGGGCGCGAATCCGCGCCAGCAGCACGGCAAACCGAAAAGGCTTGGTGACATAGTCATTGGCGCCGGACTCAAGACCGAGAATCGTGTCGGAGTCGGTATCGTGCCCGGTGAGCATAATGATTGGCGCCTTGAAGCCGTTCTTGCGCAGGATGCGCACGGCTTCCCGGCCGTCGATGTCGGGCAACCCGACGTCCATGATGACCAGATCGATCTGCCCGGCTTTAGCGGCCGCAACGCCCTTGCTGCCGTTCTCGACCGACTCGGCCTCGAATTCTTCGTGCAGCGACAGCTGCTCGGTCAGCGCGTCGCGCAGCTCGGTATCATCGTCGACAATCAGAATCTTGCGTGTATTCGGCATTAAATCCCAAATCCCGGGGCCGCTTTGCTGCGGTATATGGCCCGAAGTAGAACGGTCAAGGATACAAGCGCAAGCGGAACTTGGGAAATAGACCGGTTATGCGGCGGAATTCGTTGTCTTTTATCCGTATCCGGACCCGCCCGGGCCAGCCAACCAAAGGCTGGCTATTCGCAGGCTCGGCCGTCATTCCGGTTGCTCTCGGCCGGACCGGCATCAAAGCCGACAAGCGCGAGGGCGACGGCGGCACGCCGGTTGGGCGATTTCACCCGGTGCGGTTGTGGTGGCGAGCGGACCGCCGGCGGCGCCCACAAACCCCGCTCCCCTTGCGCCCGATCGGCCCGGCTGACGCCTGGTGCGAGGATCCGCGGAACCGCCGCTACAATCAGCCGTTCCGGCGGTCGGCCAATGAACCAGGCGACCGGCTCCGCCGCGATGACACACTCTATGATCTGATTATCGAGATCGATCACAATACGCGGCCACGCATTGCGGGGCGCGGCAGCGCGGTGTTTCTGCATCTTGCCCGGCCCGCGTTTGGCCCGACGGCAGGGTGCGTCGCCATGCGCCCCAAGGACCTGGAAAGATTGCTGGCGCGGCTTTCGCCAAAAACAAGAATCCTCATTCAGAAATAGCGTCTTCAGGCCGGGTTGTTCGGCCGCCGAAAATTGCAGTGCCGACCCGTACGTGAGTTGCGCCGAAAGCGATGGCGGTCGGGAAATCGGCGCTCATGCCCATCGACAAAAGTTTGAGACCGTTGCGGCTCGCGATCTTTGCGGTCAACGCGAAGTGCGGGGCCGGCGCTTCGTCGTGCGGCGGGATGCACATCAGCCCGGAGATCGTAAGCCCGTAGTGATCGCGGCAGGCGGCGAGAAACGCATCGGCGTCTTGCGGCAGCACGCCGGCCTTTTGCGACTCGGCTCCGGTGTTGACTTCGACAAACAACTGCGGCTGTTTTTCTTGCTTAATGATCTCTTTTGCCAGCGCTTCGGCAAGGCTCGCGCGATCGACGGAATGAATTGCGTCAAACAGCGTTACCGCATCCTTCGCCTTGTTCGATTGCAGCGATCCGACCAGGTGCAACTTGATATCGCTGTGCTGCACAATGAGCGGCGGCCATTTCGACCTGGCTTCCTGCACGCGATTTTCACCGAAAACCCGCTGCCCTGCAGCGATGACGGGTTCGATCGCATCGGCAAAGAACGTTTTCGAAATCGCCACCAGCGTGACAGCGGCCGGGTCGCGGTTTGCATCGCGGCAAGCCTGAACGATTTGCGCCTGTACCGTTTCGAGACCGTCCGAGCGATTCATGCTTTCCATCCGGTGAACTTTCCACCGATAGCTCAAATTTTATCGAAAGTCAGAAACGGCTTTTTACCTCTCATCATTAGAGTGTGGAACCGGGGCAGAGGGTGCAAATGGCGGACACCAAACCACGCGAGCCGTCGTGGCTGGGCAAGTATATGCTCAGTATTCGCGCTCGGCTGATCGTGCTCGCGCTTTTGATTATTGCACCGCTGGTGTTCGAACGCATTCACGGGCTGGAAGCTGCGCGCGTCCAGCGCAACGAGCAAGCACGCACGGAAGCGATGGATCTCGCGCAACGCGGCGTGGAATCGCAACGCGAGGTCATTTACTCCATTCGTGCGCTCCTTCAGGTCGTCGGACACTCCTATGCAAGGATGCCGTTCGACGCCACCGACTGCAGCAAGTACCTCTCCGCGCTGACCGGCAATGTGGCGTGGATTCGCGCCCTGTCCATTGCCGGAACCGACGGCAAAATCACCTGCTCGACCGATGCGAATGCGGTCGGCCTGAACATGTCCGATCGGAGCCATTTCCAGAATGCGCTGCATTCGCGCGACTTTGCGCTCAGCGATTACATGGTCAACCGCACCCGCCAGTTACCGAGTCTGATCGCAACATATCCGGCGTTGCAAGACGACGGAGCAGTCTCCGCCGTCGTTCTCGCGGTGATCAATCTGCAATGGATCGGCGAACTCGTGACGACGGCTGCACAACACCCCGGCGCCACGGTGTTGATGCTCGACGGCAGCGGCACACTTGTCGCCGCGTCCGACGATCAGGAAAATCTCATCGGAAAACCATTTGCGGCACAAAGCCTCGCCAAGGACATGCTGACCCGCGACGAAGGCACGGTAGCGACTGCGGGCTTCGACGGCATTCCGCGGATCTTCGCTTACGCACGCGTGCCTTGGACGCAGGCCCGGCTCGCCGTCGGCCTCGACGAGCGAGCGGTCCAGAGCGATATCGATCGCGAACTCATGCTCGCCTATCTGAAACTCGCGCTGTTCTCGCTGTTCGTGCTGCTGATTGCGTGGTTCGGCGGCGAGCGCATGGTCGTGCGTCCGATCAGGTCATTGGCGCGCACGGCGATGCGATTCGGCCGCGGCGACCTGCATGTCCGTGCGACCAGCGAGAAATGGCTCGCTGAATTCCAGCCGCTTGCCGCCGCGCTGGACGACATGGCGCTCAAGCTCGCCGGACGCGAGGAAGAGCTGCGCATCGCCAACGAGCACCTCGAAGAACTCGCGAGCCTCGATGGCCTGACCGGTCTTGCCAACCGTCGCGGCTTCGACCGCGAGATCGAGCAGGAATGGCAGCGCGCCAACGAACGGCACGAGCCGGTCGCGCTGATGATGATCGATATCGACCATTTCAAGCTTTACAACGATCGCTACGGTCACGTTGCCGGCGACACCTGCCTGCGCTCGGTTGCGGAAACGCTATCGCTGGTGATGCTCGAGAATGCCGTGCTGGTGGCGCGCTACGGCGGCGAGGAATTCGCCCTGCTGCTGCCCGGCCTCGACCTGCCGCGTATCAGCGCGCTCGCCGAAGAGGCACGCCGCTCGATCGAAGACCTTTTCATCACTCACGCTGAAGCGCCGTGCGGCCATGTCACAATCAGCATTGGCGTCGAGTCGATCGTGCCGCGCGCCGGTCAGTGTGCCGCCGAGCTGGTCGAGGCGGCCGACCGCGCCCTCTACGCAGCGAAACGGTGTGGCCGTAACCGGATTGCGGCAAACCCGCCGGCGCTGGTGACCCTTGGCGAACCGGCGTACGACTACGAACTCGTCGCCTGATATTTTCCGATCCAGCAGTTCTCAGGTCGCATAGGTTCCGTGCGGCTGATCGCTTGCCTTGAGCTGTCGTCGCGCCCAAGATACTGGAAACAATCCGGTGCGAGAGAAACGCCAGGAGGCACGCTGTGGCGCGGACGCTGTTCGATAAAATATGGGATTCGCATCTCGCCGGACAGCGGGCCGACGGACGCGATCTCCTCTACATCGACCGCCATGTGTTGCACGAATTGCACGCGCACCACGGCTTCGCCTACCTGGAAAAGCAGGGACGGCCGGTCCGCCGCGCCGATCTGACCTTCGCGGTGCAGGATCACACCGTCGCCACCAAAGCCGGGCGCGACGACACCACCAATCCTTCCGGCACCGCATTCCTGCGCGCCATGCGCGAAGGTACGCGCAAGAGCGGGATCAAGCTTTTTGACCTCGGCGATCCCGAACAGGGGATTTCGCACGTCGTGGCGCCGGAACTCGGCATCGTCCTGCCGGGCGCGACGCACGCGGTGCCGGACAGTCACGCCAGCACCGTCGGCGGCGTCGGCGCGCTCGCATTCGGCGTCGGGACGAGCGAGATGACTCACGTTCTCGCCACTCAGGTAATGGCGATGAAGCGGCCAAAGAGCATGCGTGCGCGGCTCGACGGCCAGCTCGGCGCGCATGTCAGCTCGAAGGACGTGGCGCTGCGGCTGATCGCCGATCTCGGCGTTGCCGGCGCGCGCGGCTACGTCGTCGAATATGCCGGCGCGGCGGCTCGCGCGATGCCGATCGAGCAACGCATGACGCTTTGCAATCTCAATATCGAAATGGGTGGCCGCTCGGGCTTTGTCGCTCCCGACGACACGACCTTTGCGTGGCTGGCGAAGCGGCCGTACCTGCCGCAGGGCGAAATGTGGGATCGCGCGTTGGCCTATTGGCGGACGCTGAAATCAGACGACGACGCGACGTTCGACCGCGAGGTCACGCTCGATTGCAATACACTCGAGCCGCAAATCAGCTGGGGTACCGATCCGAGCCAGGTCGTCGGAATTTCCGGCCGCGTGCCGGAACCCGGTGCAATCGACCCGAGCCGGCGCGCCGCGGCGGAAAACGCTTTCACTTACATGGACCTCAAGCCCGGCACGCCGCTCGCAGGCTTGCCGGTCAATCGCGTCTTCATCGGTTCCTGCACCAACAGCCGGCTGCCGGATCTTGAGGTTGCAGCCGCGGTGGTGCGTGGCCGACATGTCGCCGAAGGCGTGGTTGCGATGGTCGTGCCCGGTTCTTCGACCGTGAAACGCGAAGCTGAAGCCGCTGGCCTCGATCGCGTCTTCCGCGATGCCGGTTTCTTCTGGGGCGAATCGGGCTGCTCGATGTGCGCCGGGCGGCAACGGCGATCGCGGCGAGCCCGGCGACCGCATCGTCTCGACGACCAATCGCAATTTCGAAAATCGGCAGGGCGTGAAAGTGCGCACGCACCTCGCCAGTCCGGTGACAGCGGCGGCAAGCGCCATCGCCGGAAAAATCGCCGATGTTCGGCAATTGGGGGGCGCGTGATGCAGCCTTTCGTCCGTCATACCGGCATCGCCGCGCCGCTTCTGGTCGACGACATGAACACCGACCAGATCGCGCCGGTGCTGCAATCGCGCGGCCTCAAGGACGACTACCAGGCGATGCTGTTTTACCGCGCGCGGCGGCGCGACGACGGCAGTGAAAATCCGGACTTCGTGCTCAACAAGCCGCAGTTTCGTAACGCCGGAATTCTGGTGACCGGCAACAATTTCGGCGCCGGCTCATCACGCGAATCCGCGGTATGGAGCATGACCGCGAACAATATTCGCGCCATCGTGGCGCGCAGCTTCGCCGATATCTATCGCGAGAACTGCTTGCAGAATGGCGTGTTGCCGGTCGTGCTCGCACCCGACGCAGCCGATGCTTTCATTGCCCGCGTCGTCGCCGTCGACGGTTCGGGAGAATTCACTGTGGATCTCGAAAGCCAGCGCATCAGTGGGCCCGGCGGGCCCGACGTGGCATTTGAAATTCCGGCCGCCGACCGCATGCGGCTGCTTGAGGGACTCGACGATATCGGCATGACTCTCAAACACATGGACGACATCGTAAGCTGGGAAAAGCGCGCTGCCTCGGCGCAGCCGTGGATACAGACCGCGCGGGACAGCCGCTGATCAAAGGGAGGAACGCGCCATGAGCGTGCGAAAGAAATTCAAAGCCATCATGTCCGGCAAGCGCCTGGTGTTGATGCCGGGCGCTTACGACGCGTTGTCGGCGCGCATCATCGAAGCCGAAGGTTACGAGGCGATCTGCGCCGGTGGCTATGCCGCGATCGGCTCGATGCTGGCGCAGGCCGATATGGGCCAGTCCAACATGCGCGACTATGCCGATCATTACGCGCGCGTTGCCGGAGCTGTCCAGATTCCAGTCTATGCCGACGCTGACACCGGGTTCGGCGGCGTCAATAACGTGCGGCAGATGGTCCGCGCCTTCGAGGCCGCCGGCATCGCCGGTGTTTTCATCAGCGATCAGGTATTTCCGAACCGTTGCGGCTATCTTCCCGGCAAGCAGGTCATTCCAGTCGAGCAGATGCTGGCTAAGGTCAAGGCGGCACTCGATGCACGCACCGATCCGGATTTCTTCATCGCCGCGCGTACCGACGCCGCCGCTGTCGATGGCCTCAATGCGGCGATCGAGCGCGCACAATTGTTCATGCAAGCGGGCGCCGACATGGCGAAGCCGATGGGCGTCGACACCATCGACGACATCAAGCGCGCCATACGCGAAGTTCCCGGACCGCATATGGCGACGCTGTCGCAAGCTGCGGGCCTGAAGAAGCGCAGTCTTGAGGACCTCGAAGCCGCCGGCGTCGTGGCCGCGACCTTCCCGTCGATTGCCCTGTTTGCCGCAGCAAATGCTGTGCGCAACGTGCTGCGCATTCTCAAGAAGGAGAATTCGCTTACTGCGACGTTCGATCATCTGCTGCCGCTCGACGACTATTACGATCTCGTCGGGCTGAAGGCGATGCTGACGCGGGAGGAGAACTACGACAAAGCTGCAGCCGCGCTCGTTCAGAAGCGCGCCGCTGAATAGCTGGCGATGAAGCCCTGGCTCGCAATCGCGCTTGGGCTCCTGACAATCGCGTCGCCGGCGCATGCCGACGATTTCTATAAGGGCAAGCAGATCCGGCTGATCGCCGGGTTTCCGCCCGGCAACGACTACGATCTCGGCGCACGGTTGCTGATAAAATATCTGCCGAAATATATTCCGGGCCAGCCGACTATCATCGTCCAGAACATGCCGCAGGCAGCGAGTGTCGTTGCGGCCAATTATCTGTATATGCAAGCCCCACGTGACGGCACGGCGTTCGGTTCGTTCTCGCGCAACATCGTCAACGATGCATTGACTGGACAGGCCAACGTCGTCATTGATCCGCGCAAGGTGATCTGGCTCGGCGCGACGTCGCGACCGTCGCGGGTTTGCGCCCGCTGGTACACCGCGCCGGTCAAAACGCCGGCCGATCTGTTCACCCAGGAATTCATCGTCGGCGCCGCCGGCGCCACGTCCTCGCTCGCCATTTTACCGACCGTGTTGAATAAAGTGCTCGGTACCAAATTCCGGATCGTCGAAGGTTATCAGGGCATGGGCGACGCCATGCTGGCGATGCAGCGCGGCGAGACTCAAGGCATGTGCGCGTCCTATGCGCAATTTCGCATTGGCGACCAGCTTGCACACGACGGCAAGATCACCTTCCTGCTGCGTGCCGAACAAGCGCCGCTTGTCGAGCTCCCGGACGTGCCGTCGATTTTCGACTACGCGAAAACCGATGAACAACGCCAGCTTATGCAGTTCGTGTTTTCGTCGACGGAATTCGGCCGGCCTTACGCCTTCCCGCCGGAAACCCCGCAGGACCGCGTCGACATCATGCGCAAGGCAATCGCGGACGCAGCGCACGACCCGGACCTGCTCGCCGAGGCTGCGAACATCAAGATGGACATGACTTACACGCCGCCAGACCGACTGGCGCAGCTTGTCGCCGATCTTTACAAGACGCCGCCGAACATCATCGAGACCGTCAAAGCCTTGCTGCCGAACGAGAAGTGACGGGCCCGTTTATCGGCGATAAGCAGAGCCGCCATCACATTCACGCATTTGCAACTTGGCAGCGCTTATTGATATTTTCCATGTGATGGAGTGAAGATTTTGTCGCCAATCCGATACAAAGCAATTGCGGCGATTGCAGCGGGTTTTGCGCTGGCGGCTTGCGCTGGATCGGCGCCCACGGTGACTTCAGACCTCAAGCCAACCGCGACAGGGGCAGCGCCGGCCACTACCGGGCTGTCGGTCGGTGACCGCGATCTGACCCCGGACGAAAAGCAGGTCATCATGCATGCGATCAGCTCGGGACTGACGAGTCCAGCGACGGCGAAATATCACTGGACGAAATTTCCGACCACTCCAGAGTCAGATCAACCGGCGTATTGCGCGACTGTCGACGGGGCCAGCCCTCACGGCGCCTATAGTGGCCACCAGGCCTACATCGTCGACACCAAGCTGACCGGAGGCCACATTACCGCCGCAGCGCTTGGCATCCTGGCAGGCGGCTCGGACTTCAAACTCATCGTCGACCAGTGCGCGACGCACGGCCTCGATCCCAGGAAAGCCAGTTAGTAAAAGCCAGTTAGCCAAATCAGTGCGCGGGGTACATCGTCCGCGCATCGGCCGAGAACGCTTTGCGCGAGGCCGGATCAAGATAGAACATATGGCCGCCGCGGTAGAGCTTGAGCTGCGTGCGCTCCTCGCCCTCGACCGGCGGCAGGTGATCGAGCACATAGCGTGTCACGGCGTAAGGCGTGACCATGTCGCTGTAGCCGTGAGCAACCATTAGATGAAACGACGGCGACAGCGCCAGCAGCACACGCAGATCGTCGCTGACGCTCGGCTGGCTGTGGCCCTCGCCCCATTCCCATTTGCCGGAAATTTCCGATGCCAGCAGGTTGTAGGTCATGTCGGTCTTGAAGCCGAGTTCGTCGCGGGCGTAAGTGACGAACGCGCTGCCATAAGCGCGCACAGCGCCGTCGAGGATCGGATCCGGGCCGCGCGCCGACGATGATTCAGGATATGGGTCATCGGACGCGAAGGTCGCGTCATAATGACTGACAATCTTGTGGTCACCGGCGTGCAAATTCTTGATGTATTCGTCGCGGATGAAGCCGCGGCCCTGTGCGACGGTGTCCACCGGCAATCCAGTGATCTCCGCCACGCGCGCGTAAAAATTCTTTGCCGCATCACCCTGTAAAGGCGGTCCGGCGAGCGTGGACAGATAATCCGTCAGCGCGAAATGTTCGGCTTTGGCGAGCGCATCCTTGCTGAAGGTGCCCTTGCGCTCCAGCTCGGCCGCCGCGAGCGACGGCAGTTGCAGCGCCGCGCCGAGCGCGAAACGATCGCCGCCAAACTGGAACGAACCTTCAAGCAGCGGCGACAGCATGGTGACGCCGGAGACGATGATGCCCTGCTCGCTCTGCAAGGCACGGGCAACTTTCGCTGCACGGAAGCCGCCGTAGCTTTCGCCGAGAATGAATTTCGGCGAGTTGCCGCGATCATTCCTGGCAACATAAAGCGCGACAACTTTCGCCATCGAGTCGGCGTCGCTGCGCACATTCCAGAAGGCGCTGGCGCCGTCGGGCTTCGCCGCCCTGCTCCAGCCGGTACCGACGGGATCGATCAGCACCAGATCGGTAAAGGCGAGCCAGGTATCGGGATTGTCGACGAGTTGAACCTGCGATCCGTCGTGACCATCCATGCCAAACTGGGCAATGCGCGGCCCGACCAAACCGAGATTGAGAAATGCGGAGGCAGCGCCCGGTCCGCCGTTAAAGACGAACGTGACTGGCCGCGCTGATGGATTGTCGGTTTTTGCTGTGAAGGCCGTGTAGAAAATCTTTGCTGAAGGCGCACCGGTCTGATCGAACAGCGTCAGCGTGCCGGCGGTCGCCGTGTAATTAAGCTTGCCGCTTGGCGTATCGATGCTGTGGTCGGTGACCGAGTCGTTCGGCAATAAAGCGAGAACGCCGCCGCGCGGGGCATTGGGCGGTGCTGCGTCGTTGCCCTGAGCGCTGTCGGATTGCTGGCTTTGATCCTGGCGCCGCGGATGATCGCCCTGACCCCGCCCCGGACGATCCTGGGCAACGGCCGCGGTCGTCAAGGCAGCGATCGAGAGTGCAACGATGATGCGACGCAGATCAAACATGGCGTGTGTCCCGGAAATCAGCCGAACGCGGCAATGCACTTTTACGCAAACGAGCCGCAATGATCGCCTTGCGAAAGTGCCGGAAAAAAGGCTGGTCAGCTAACATTTTATCCATGTCCCATGGGCTTGTCCGGCAGTCAGAAATCAGGTCCGGCCGCGCATTTTAAGCCCGTAGACAACACCGGGCAGATCGCTAAGTTCGGCGTTTCCGGCAGATCTGCCGGCAAAAAATCGTCCGCCCAGATCATCGGCGAAAAACTTGCGTTGGAGGCGTCCGCAATGCCCTTTCCCCGCGCTTCGAAAGCACTCGCGCGCTTTACCGTTCTCGACCTGACCCGTGTGCGATCGGGGCCGACGTGCGTGCGCCAGCTCGCCGATTGGGGCGCCAACGTCATCAAGATCGAAACACCACCCGGCGTGGAAGAACCGATGGGCGGCCCGCGCGAAGGCGGCGACTTTCAGAACCTGCACCGCAACAAGCGGAGCATGACGCTCAATCTGAAGAAGCCCGAAGGCATCGCCGCGCTCAAGCGCATGGTCAAGAAAGCCGACGTGGTGGTCGAGAATTTCCGACCCGACGTGAAGAAGCGCCTCGGTATCGATTACAAGACGCTGTCAAGGATCAACCCGAAGCTGGTCTATGCCAGCATTTCCGGTTTCGGACAGGATGGGCCTTACGCCAACCGGCCGGGTTTCGATCAGATCGCGCAGGGCATGGGCGGCTTGATGTCGGTGACGGGCTTGCCGGGACAAGGTCCGGTTCGGGTCGGCATTCCGATCGCCGACCTCACCGCGGGCCTGCTGACGGCGACTGGCATCATGGTCGCGCTGCTGGAGCGCGAAAAATCGAAAAAGGGCCAGTACGTATCGAGTTCGCTGCTGCAGGCGCAGATTTTCATGCTCGACTTTCAGGCCGCGCGCTATCTGGTACAGGGCGAAGTCGCCAAACAGGCCGGCAACAATCATCCGACCAGCGCACCGACCGGCGTCTACAAGACCGACGACGGCTACATCAATATCGCCACCGCCGGGCAAACGATCTGGAAGCGTTTTTGCGAAGCGCTCGGCGCGCCGGAGATGATCAAGAACCCCGACTATATCGACGGTCCCACACGCTCGAAGAACCGTGAGCCGCTCGATGTCGAGATCAATAAGCGGCTCAAGGGCAAGACCAGCACCGAATGGGTCGAGATCATGAACGAGGCCGGCGTGCCCTGCGGCCCGATCTACAACATCGATCAGATGTTCGCCGATCCGCAGGTGAAACATCTCGGCATCGCTCAAAGCGTGACCAAAAAAGACAAGAGCAAGATGTATCTGGTTGCCCAAGGCGTGACGCTATCGCGTACGCCCTCGAAACTCGTCGCGCGGCCGCCGGAGCTTGGCGAACATACCAACGCTGTGCTCAAGGAATTCGGCTTCAGCAAGCGCGACATCGACGCGCTGCGTAAGGCGAAGGCGGTTTGACTATTTCGTCATGGCCGGGCTTGTCCCGGCCATCCACGTCTTCCTTATGCGCCAAAGACGTGGATGCCTGGCACAAGGCCGGGCATGACGGTGAGAAAGAAGGAATTGAGACATGACCCAAACCGACAAAATGCTCTCCCGCAAAGAAGGCGGCGTCGGCTATGTGACCTTCAACAATCCCGAGCGGCTCAACGCCGTCTCATTGGAGATGTGGGATGCGACCAAGCGCATCCTCGATGACTTCGCCGCCGACAACGATGTCCGCGTCGTCGTGTTGACCGGCGCCGGCGGCAAGGCCTTCGTGTCCGGCGCGGACATTTCCAAGTTCGAGAAGTGAGCGTTCCGATCTCGAAGCCTCGCGCGCGTACTCAAAGCGGGCGGACGCCGCCTATTCCAGCATCTACGAATTTCCCAAGCCGACCATCGCCATGATCCGCGGCTACTGCATCGGCGGCGGGCTTGGACTTGCGACCTGCTGTGACATTCGCGTCGCCACCGACAATTCGCGTTTCGCCGTGCCCGCGGCCAAGCTTGGCATCGGCTATGGCTATGTCGGTTTGCGACGCCTGGTCGATATCGTCGGCCCGGCCTTCGCCAAGGAGATTTTTTACACCGCGCGCCAGTTCGATGCCCAGGAGGCGCTGGCCATGGGCCTCATCAACCGTGCCGTACCGACAGGTGAGCTTGAAACCTACGTCAAAGGCATGACTGACTTGATTTGCGCCAACGCGCCGCTGACCATCAAGGCGGTGAAATACACCGTCGGCGAAATCCTGAAAGACGAAACCAAACGCAGCGTCGCCAAGACCGTCGAAATGGTGGAGACCTGCTACGCCAGCAACGACTTCACCGAAGGCCGCACCGCGTTCATGGAAAAGCGCAAGCCCGCTTTTACGGGAACGTAAAGCGGATTGCTTGCGGTTGATCATTTGAGGCGCGCGCCCTCTCCCCGTGGGGGAGAGGGAGAAGAAGCTACGGAACCTTCTTCAGCACCTTGGTATCGAGGCCGAACGCGCGCGCGGCGTTACCGCCGAGGATATTGCGCTTGGCTTTTTCGTTGAGGAAAGGCAGATCGTAGATCACGCCCGGCAGGTCGAAATCCCAGTGCGGATAGTCGGATGACCACATCAACTGGGTCTCGGCATTGATCATCTTGAAGGTCGCTTCAAGGATCGACAGGTCGTCCGGCTTCTCCATCGGCTGTGACGAGTAATACATCTCGCGCATGTATTCGCTCGGCTTGCGCTTGAGCGACGGACAATCCGACGTGCGCATCATGTAGGAATGATCGAGCCGCTGCATCAGCGAATAGGCCCACGTAATACCGCTCTCGATCCACATCACTTTCAGCTTCGGAAAGCGCTCTGGTAGGCCATTCACCACCCAGTTGGTCATGTGCACCATGTTGAACCACATGAAGCCGAGAGCATGCACCGAGATGAAGCGATTGGTCATCGAGAGCGACTGATCGTTCCAGTTATACGCAGCGTGAAACGAGATCGGCTTTCCCATCTCTTCCAGCAGCGCATAGGTTTTCATGTAGGCGTTGTCGTGCACCGGCTTGTAGCGCGGCGACGTCACCATGAAGCCGACGACGCCCTTCTTGTCGCCGAAATCCTTCACCGTCTTGTACGCCGCTTCCGGATCGTTGAACGGAATGTAGAGCATCGAGATCAGCCGCGGCTCATTGGCCAGAATGCGCTCGCATAGCCAGCGGTTATAGGCGCGGCACATCGCGGTCTCGATCTCGATCTGCGGATGCAGCCCGAGAAACAGCATCGGTGTCGGAAACAGACAGGCGTAGTCGACGCCCATCGCATCCATCCATTCCAGCGTCATGTGGATGTCGCGATGATTTCCGGTCTGCGGCACTTTCTGCAGACCGCGCAGATTGTGACGCGTGATGCGGCCGCCAATACCTTGATTGCCGACCTGACTGTTGAGCATGCCGGACCGGCCGGGACGGCGCGACGCATCGATGGCGTCGTGACGGATCACCGGATTTTCGATGTACTCGAAAACTTCCTTGTATGACTCATTCTCGTAGTGATGCGCGTCGACATCGACGATCAGGAAGTCCTGATAATTCCGCGCGCGGGCTTGCTGCGCGGCGTGTTCAAGATGTTTCGATGTCGAATAGTCGTTGAAATTGAGCTGGCGGACTTCGTTCGGAACCGTATCCATGATCCTGTTCCCTCTGTCTCAGGCCACGACGTAAATGTCGTCGCCGCGCCGCACCACGTCGAATTTCTTCAGCTTCAGCTTGGGGTCACCCATGCACGCGCCGGTCTTGAGATCGTATTCGTAGCCGTGCCACGGGCAGACAAAGTGCATTTCGTCGGCAAAAGTCTGGCCCTGATAGGTGCGGTCCGGCGCAATGATATCGACGACCTTGTTGATCATGACGCCTTCGCAGGCTGGCCCGCCGGAGTGAACGCAGTAATTGCTGTAGGCGTAATACGTGCCGCCCTGGTGAAAAACGCCGATTTCATTCTTGCCGGCGGTCACGATACGCCGGTCGCCCTCGGGCAATTCCGCCGCCTTGGCGACAAACCACTCAGCCATTCCGCGCGCTCCCTGACCTGTTTTCGCGAGTATAGAGTCGGCCCGCCGCGCCCGACAGGGGTGCCGCCATTCGCAGCCTGCACGCATCTATGCAGCGGCGCAGGGTCACCCTATTCTGCGCTCACAAGAAAAGGGGGAGGACTTCATGGAGCAATCGCAGACTGAACCGAGACTTCTGCTGCCGTTCCTGCGGCCGTTCTACGACGCAGCGGCTCCGCTATCGTGGCTGATCATCCGTTGTGCGGTGGGCTGGAACCTGTTCGTTCATGGCTGGGGCAAAGTCATGCTTGGTCCAGCGCCGAACGTGGTCAAAGGCTACGCCGACATGAACCTTAGTCCGCCGGAGTTGTGGTACTGGCTCTCGACCCTGACCGAGACTCTCTGCGGCGTCGCGCTGATCCTCGGCCTGTTCACCCGTATATTCGCGGCCGCCGCGGCAATCGAAATGCTGATGATCTTTATCCTCTACTGGGGCAACGGCTTCGGCTGGATGCGCCGCGGCTATGAGTACGTGCTTTTGTGGGGTTTGGTCTGCTTTGCCATCGCGCTCCGCGGCGGCGGCCCCTACTCGCTCGACCGTAAAATTGGCCGCGAGCTTTAGCCTTGTGCCATCGGCGTCGCGCCGCTAAAACCGCGCCGCGACGCTCGCTTGGCCTCGATTCTGCGGAGAGGTGGCAGAGTGGTTGAATGCACCGCACTCGAAATGCGGCATACGGGCAACCGTATCGGGGGTTCGAATCCCTCCCTCTCCGCCATATTACTCGGTTATGATTTTGCAGTTGGCGCGGCGTCGCGCTGCAGAAGGCTTTGGGCCGCGGCGCTTATGGCGTGCCCTGATCAAAGAATCAAATCTGATAGCGGAAAATCAATTCCGCTTCACCAGCGCATCGACGGCAATCTCTCCGGGCCTCACGAAATCACTCTTTGCGGAAATAGCGCTTGCCCATGCGGTAGGTGACGAGGTCGCATAGCGACGCGGCGATTTGCTCGAAAAGCGAATGTGGTTAAAGGCGGAATGGCCGAACTATTGCGGTTCGGTTGAGCATCGCACGTAGTCGGCTATTCGCTTTCTTGTTTGCTGTTTCTCCGAAAAAAATCGTCAACTCGACGCAGCATCGAAAATTTCCTGCCTGAAAACAAGAAATCAATAATGTCGGGAACCGAACGCTTGTAGCAGAGGAGCGACATGAAGGCTGCAGCGAGGAAATTAAGTGCGACAGAAACATTGAAAATGTTCTGAAACAGCACATTCTTTGACCAGTCCGCCAGAGCGTCGGCCATAAGTATACCGGCAACGCCCGAGGTAAATTTCACAAAACTCCATATCGCTATTTCAGTGGCTCGCAAGATAAAAAAAGGCCGCGACGCAGAGCCGGAGATGCCACTAAGAAAGTAAGTTAGCCACTGTGGAAGCATCACAAGGCTCAACATACCCAGCAATAACCTAATCTCGGAGTTGCTATCTGTCAGAGTCCGATAGATGTAAGCGAAAATCGCTTTTCCCGACGCGCCTACAGCACCCTCCAATTCTAGGCTCGCTCCAGCGGCAAATATTCTTAGAAGAAAAAAAAGTACGAGAAAAAAAGAGAATATGAACCAAACCAAATAAACGTATTGCGCTTCCTTCCTCCTCAAAGCCCAAACGGATATAACGAGAAAAAGCGGCGTCAAGACCAAGTTTAAAATATCTAGCTCGCTAAGTTTCGTCATAGTCATCGGTGTATATTCTGTCTCTATGAATAACGAGCCTCAATTTGTTTCAGGAGTTTCAAATCTTTGCATTTCATATATCTACCATGCAATTTGATGGGTGGCGGCAAATACCGCATAATTCAGCTTATCTTGCATGGCGGCTTCGGTCGGCACAAGCGAACTGGGGTGTCGAAGTAGCGAAATCAATTCCGCTTCGCCAGCGCATCAACCGCAATCTGCCCCAGCGCCACGAAATCACTCTTGCGCAGTGACGTCCGCCGCCACGCAAGGCCGATGGTGCGGCGTGGCGAAGAGCGAAAGCTTCACGCGATCGTCGCAGACTTCGACGTCGACGGCGACTTCCGGCACCAGCGTGACGCAGAAACCGTTGATGACCTTATGCAACGCCGTGCTGCCCGCTTCCGCCTGGCCTGTCGATTTACAGGTTCAGTATTCGCCTCGGATTATCCACCAGGATCTGCGACCGGATCTTTTCGTCGGGTGCGAAGTCCAGAAGCATATCCAGCAACTCGGCATCATCAGGCATCATGCGCGCCTTGTAGATGTACGCGTGAGGCCAATCGGTACCCCAGATTATCCGCTCCGGAGCCTTGGCGATCACCGCGCGCGACATCGCAACGATGTCTTCATATCGCGTGCCTTCCCGTAAAAAGCGGTCTGCGCATGTCAACTTAAGCCAGATGTTTTTACGAGCCAGCAAGTCCAGCAGGATGCGGAATGAAGGCTGCTCCAATCCGTCCTTGGGTTGTATTCCGCCAAACTCATCAATTATCACCGGCACGGGAATGCGCGAAATGAGCTCGGCATGACGTTCGATAGCATTGCCATCAATTTGGAACTCCGCAAACCACGAGAACGGTTCAATGCGCGCCACGTTATGGTGAACCTGCCTCTCGTCGAAAGTGCGCCGAACCACCGCTGCAAAAGGGAACCTCAATCCCCGAATGCCGCCGTCGTGCAGACGTTTCACCTCTTCCGGCGTCAAGTCGTTGTTAGCGCGAATGACGCCGCGTAACCGACCTTCGGATTTTCTGATCGCATCCAGCGTCACGGCCGGATCGAGGTCGTGCACGCTGGGAGTGACAAGCAACCCGTTGGTTATCCCGATGGCGGACGACATTTCGAACCAATGTTCGATCGGCGCCGTCGGCGGGGTGTAGCGTCTGGCCTCCGCGTAAGGAAAAATATTGGGAGGTCCGAAGACATGAAAGTGCATGTCCCAACTCCCGGGCGGGGCGACCAGCTTTGGCCGTCCGGGATTTGGATTTGGCGGCAGAGGCACCATCAAGTTTGACTCATTCATCTCAACACCCTTTCTCGCCCCCGTTTAATCAGTCCAGCGAAGAAATATGCATTCCCGGTTAGTCAGCTCCGCTTCACCAGCGCCTCAACCGCAATCTCTCCGAGCGTCACAAAATCGGCCTTGCGCGGTGACGTGCGCCGCCACGCCAGCCCGATGGTCCGCCCCGGCTCCGGCG
This sequence comes from uncultured Alphaproteobacteria bacterium, assembly GCA_963807565.1. Classification (GTDB taxonomy): domain Bacteria; phylum Pseudomonadota; class Alphaproteobacteria; order Rhizobiales; family Xanthobacteraceae; genus BOG-931. Next base: position 28,351 of record CAWECH010000004.1, read on the forward strand.
CCGCAAAGCGCAACAGCTTCACCCGGTCATCACGCACTTCGACATCGACCGCGACTTCCGGCACCAGCGTGACGCCGAAACCGTTGGCGACCATCTGCATCACTGTCGTCAGACTGGTGGCGCCGAGACTGAGCGGCAGTTCGTGGCGCGGGGCGGCGCAGTAGGCGAGCGCCTGATCGCGCAGGCAGTGCCCCTCCTCCAGCAGCATGAGCCGCTGCTTGTCGATTTCGTTGGCGCGCACGCGCGCTGTTTGCGGTAACGGATCGCCGGCGGGAACAGCGAGCAGGAAGCGATCGTCAAACAGCGGCTGAGTTTCGATGTCGGCTTCGTTGACGGGCAACGCGAGCATGACGAGATCGAGATCGCCGCCGGTGAGTTCTTCGATCAGAATTTTTGTCTGGGTCTCGCGCAGTTCCACCGTCAGGTCCGGATAGCGCGCCTGTAATGCCGGCAACATCTTTGGCAGCACGTAAGGCGCCAGCGTCGGAATAATGCCGAGCTTGAGACGGCCCGAGAGCGTCCGGCCAAAATGGCGGGCGACATCGACAAGGTCTCGCGCCGCCGCCAGCAAGTGTTCGCCTCGGCGGACTACCTCGATCCCGACTTCCGTCAGTGCGGCTTCACCCGGCCGCCGCTCGATAAGCTTCGCGTCGAGTTCTTTTTCGAGCTCCAGAATCTGCATGGAGAGGGCCGGCTGGCTGACCGCACACGCCTCGGCCGCCCGGCCAAAATGCTTGTGGTGCGCAAGCGCCTCCAGGTAACGCAACTGACGCAACGTGATCATATTCGATCAGTAATTCTTATCGAGGGTCTCAGTCAATCCGATTAGACCTGATCGAAGACGGGGTCTAAGCTGACGCTGCCCCAAGTATTGGCCCCCCAAGGATGCACGGTCCTCGCCGACACGGCGACGACCCATCGCGAACACGACCGGAGTGAGAGATGGACGCAAAAACCGAAAGCAAATGCCCGTTCGCCCAGGCGCACACAAACCGCGACTGGTGGCCCGATTCACTCAGCATCGAGATGCTGCACCGGAATTCCAGCCTGTCCGATCCGATGGGCAAGGATTTCAACTACGCCAAGGAATTCAAGAAGCTCGACCTCAAGGCGCTGACGAAGGATCTGCGCGCGCTGATGACGGACTCGCAGCCATGGTGGCCGGCTGACTTCGGGCATTACGGTGGACTGTTCATCCGCCTCGCCTGGCACGCGGCCGGCACCTATCGCATCACCGATGGCCGTGGCGGCGCCGGCACCGGACAGCAGCGCTTCGCGCCGCTCAACTCATGGCCGGATAACGCCAACCTCGACAAGGCGCGCCGCCTGTTGTGGCCGATCAAACAGAAGTACGGCAACAAAATCTCGTGGGCGGACCTGCTGGTTCTGGTCGGTAACGTCGCGCTGGAGTCGATGGGCTTCAAGACATTCGGTTTCGCCGGCGGCCGCGCCGACGTGTGGGAGCCGGAAGAGCTTTACTGGGGTCCGGAAGGAACATGGCTCGGCGACGAGCGCTATAGCGGCGAGCGCCAGCTCGCGGAGCCGCTCGGCGCCGTGCAGATGGGCCTGATCTACGTCAATCCGGAAGGGCCGAACGGCAAGCCGGATCCGGTCGCGTCAGCGAAAGACATCCGCGAGACCTTCTTCCGCATGGCGATGAACGATGAAGAGACCGTCGCGCTGATCGCCGGCGGCCATTCGTTCGGCAAGACTCACGGCGCAGGCGATCCGTCACTGGTCGGCCCGGAGCCGGAAGCCGGCGCGCTTGAGGATCAGGGCCTCGGCTGGAAGAGCAAACATGGCACCGGCTTCGGCGCCGACGCCATCACCGGCGGCCCGGAAGTTACCTGGACGCAGACGCCGACCAAGTGGAGCAACCACTTCTTCAAGAACCTGTTCGAAAACGAATGGGAACTGACCAAGAGCCCGGCGGGCGCGCAGCAATGGAAGGCGAAGGGTGCGCACGCTGACATTCCGGACGCGTTCAACTCTTCGAAGAAGCACGTTCCGACAATGCTCACGACCGACCTCGCGCTGCGGATGGACCCAGCCTACGAAAAGATCTCGCGGCGGTTCTACGAGAACCCGAAAGAGTTCGCCGATGCGTTCGCACGCGCCTGGTTCAAGCTGACGCATCGCGACATGGGCCCGCGCGCACGCTACCTCGGTGCGCTAGTGCCGAAGGAAGAGCTGATCTGGCAGGACCCGATCCCGGCCGCCCGCAACGTGATCAATGACAAGGATGTCGCCGCTCTGAAGGCGAAAATCCTGGCGAGCGGTCTCACGGTGCCGCAACTCGTCTCTGCTGCGTGGGCGTCGGCTTCGACGTACCGCGGCACGGACAAGCGCGGCGGCGCCAACGGCGCTCGCGTTCGCCTCGACCCGCAGCAGGATTGGGAAGCCAATAATCCGGATCAGCTCGAGAAGACGCTCAACAAGCTCGAGGAGATTCAGGATCTCTTCAACAAAAAGAGCAGCAAGAAGGTCTCGATGGCCGACCTGATCGTTCTCGGTGGCACCGCCGCAGTCGAAAAGGCCGCGAAGGCTGCCGGCGTCAATGTGAAGGCTCCGTTCTCACCGGGCCGCATGGACGCATCGCAAGAACAGACCGACGTCGAGTCGTTCGCTCCGCTCGAGCCGCGGGCCGATGGCTTCCGCAACTACACCAACAGCAGGAAGCTGCAGTTCTTCCAGCCCGAAGAGGCGCTGGTGGACCGTGCCGCGATAATGCGTCTGACGGGACCGGAGATGACCGTGCTCGTCGGCGGCTTGCGCGTTCTCGGCGCCAACGCCGGCGGCTCCAAGCACGGCGTCTTCACCAAGAAGGTCGGCACGCTGACTAACGACTTCTTCGTCAACCTGCTCGACATGAATACGGAGTGGCAGGCTCCGAACGCGGAAGGCGTTTACGAAGGGCGCGACCGCAAGACCAAGACGGTCAAGTGGACCGGCACCCGCGTCGACCTGATCTTCGGTTCGCACTCGCAGCTTCGCGCCTTCTCGGAAGTCTACGGGACCAAGGACGCAAAGGAGAAGTTCGTGAAGGACTTCGTTGCGGCATGGACCAAGGTGATGAACGCCGACCGCTTCGATCTCGCGCAAGCTAAAGCGGCGTAAATCTTCATAAACTCCGGTCCTTCGCGCAAGGACCGGAAACGCATCAAGGCGGTGTTTCAGGGCAACTTGAAACACCGCCTTTTTGTTATCGGCCTCGCAGATGGAACCAGCACACCGACCCGGCGTTAATTCCGGTATGCGGACAGAAGCTCATTTGAGGCTTCATCAACAAGTCCCACCAGTTTGCGTCCCTCAAATCGTTGACGGCGCAGATGAGCCTTACAGGAGGGCTGCGATGCGCTGCGTTCTTGTTAGTGATGCCGATCTGAAAGCCAACACACGCTGCTGCCATTGCAACAAATTGATCGGCGACAGTTACGCCCGCAAAATCGGTACTCGCTTCCTTTATTGCGGCTACGACTGCTATCAAAGCGCGGAAGAGGCAGCGAACCTGGCGCGAAATTTCCCGGCCAATACAGGGTCCAGTACTTGGAAGGTCAATTCATAATGCGATGCGATCATTGCCGCCAACAGCTCGGTTCGCGAATTCACCGGTACTGGCAGATGCGATTTTGCTCGACGGCGTGCGCCGGCGCATACAGCGAGCGCCTCACCGACGACACCCGATCGAAAATTCAACTGCTTGATCACGCTCCTGCATGTATCGGCAGCGAAATTTCCCCTGCCGAAGTTACCTGATTTGATCCGGCAGCACCTACCGGGCTAATTCATTAGCCAACTAGCGAGGGCAGGCGCCTGCGAAGGATCGCAAATCTCGCTGGCGCGTTATTTGTGTCTGATTGGGCTTCATTGGCCGGCTGATGAGCTTGCAGGATGCTTTCGTCCGACGGATTTTGCCGGCGCGGCAGCACGGGCCGTCGCGTGCAGTTCCATTACCGCAATCGCGATAATCGCGCCGACGCTCGCTTTCGCCGCCGATGCGCCCGGGGCTGCAAAAGGCTCCGATGCGATTTTCATAGCAGAACTCGGTCTGTTGCTGCTGGTCGGCCGGCTGATGGGCGAGGCCGCCGTGCGCATCGGACAACCCGCCGTGATGGGTCAGCTTATCGGCGGGCTGTTGCTTGGACCCTCAGTGCTTGGCCTGATCTGGCCGGCAGCGCAGCACATGCTTTTTCCGGGCATCGCCGAACAAAAAAGCATGATCAGCGCCGTTTCCGAAGTCGGCATTCTGATGCTGCTGTTGCTTACCGGCATGGAAACCGATCTCCAGCTTGTCCGGCGCGTCGGCCGCGCTGCGATTACTGTCTCAGTGGCCGGCATCGCACTGCCGTTTGCCTGTGGCTTCGCGCTCGGTGAATTCTTGCCCGCCGAACTGCTGCCGAAGCCTGACGCGCGCTTGGTCACCGCTATTTTCCTCGGCACTGCACTATCAATCTCCTCGATAAAAATCGTGGCGATGGTGGTGCGGGACATGAACTTCCTGCGCCGCGACCTCGGCCAGATCATCGTCGCCTCCGCCATTCTTGAAGACACTATCGGCTGGGTGATCATCGCCATCGCTTTCGGTCTCGCATCTGCAGGCACGGTCGATCTGTGGACCGTAGCGCGCGCGATCATCGGTACCGGGTTGTTCATGGTGCTGAGCTTCACCATCGGCCGCCGCATAGTTTTCAATCTGATCCGATGGACCAACGATTACTTTGAGAGCGAATTCGCGGTCATCACCGTCATTCTTCTGATCATGATCGGCATGGCGCTGATCACCGACTGGATCGGCGTGAAGGATGTACTCGGCGCTTTCGTTGCCGGCGTTCTGGTCGGCGAGTCGCCGATCCTGACGCGTCATATCGACGAGCAGCTTCGCGGCATCATCACCGCGCTGTTCATGCCGGTGTTTTTCGGCCTGGCTGGATTGAGCGCCGACCTGACGGTACTGCAAAATCCGCAACTGGCGCTGCTGACCGTGGGCCTGATCCTGATCGCCAGCGTCGGAAAATTTACCGGCGCATTTGTTGGCGGCACGATTGGCGGCCTGTCGCGTGCGGAATCTTTAGCGCTTGGCTGCGGCATGAATGCCCGCGGCTCGACCGAAGTCATCGTTGCCACGATCGGCCTGTCGATGGGTGTGCTGAGCCAGAACCTGTTCACGCTCATCGTCACCATGGCGATCCTGACCACGCTGGCGATGCCGCCGATGCTGCGCTGGGCGCTGCGGCGGCTGCCGCTCAACCGAAAAGAACGTCAGCGGCTCAAGCGCGAGGAGATCGATGCCAAGGGCTTCGTCGTCAATCTCGAGCGTCTGCTGCTGGCCACTGATGACAGCATCAACGGCAAGTTCGCCTCGCGGCTCGCCGGTGTGATTGCCGGCTCCGGTGGCAAGCCGACCACGATCCTCGAATTCAAAAATGGCCGCGGCAAGAAGAAATCAGAGAAGGTTGACGACAAGGAAGCCGATGCGGCTGAGACGAAAGCAAAAAGCGATGATAAGGCACGCGATGTCAAAGACGCGGCGAGGGGCGTCAAGACACTCGATTCTCATCCCGATGAGGAAAAACCGGGCGACGTCCAAGTAACCAGGCGATCACAGGATTCGGCGCCGCACGAAGCGATCGCTGAAGAGGCGGAACGGGGCTACGATTTTCTTATCGTCGGCATCGCCAAAACGCGCGACCCGAAGGGCGGCTTCGCCAAAGACATTTCGTCAATCACCAGCACGTTTGATGGCCCAGTCGCAGTCGTCGATGCGCACGTCACAAAAGGCAAAGATATCCGCGAGCGTGGCGGCCGAATCCTGTTACCTGTTAACGGCACCACAGTATCGCGGCGCGCTGCAGAAGTGGCGTTGACCCTGGCGCGCGCCAATGACGCTCATGTCACCGCGCTTTTCGTTACGCGTAACGCTTCGTCCGGCAACCGCCGCAAAGCGGGCTTGCGGAAGCAAGCGACGCGGCGCAACGAGCAGGCGGTGCTCAAGGACATCGCTATGCTCGCAGAACGCTACGGCGTCACGGTGCGCAATACGACGGTTTCCAACGGATCGCCCGACGAGGCAATTTTGCGCGAGGCCAAACGCGGCTACGACCTGATCGTGCTCGGCGTCAGCCGCCGACCGGGCGATACGCTGTATTTCGGCAACACCGCATCATCTATTCTCGACAATTCACCCACATCCAACCTGTTTGTAGCAAGCTGAATGCAGGCAGAACGAACCCCCATCGCCCCGCTTCTGGCGCAGACCTACACATAGCTGTTACCGTTACGCATGGATGCGCCTGACATCAGACATCAGCCCCTGGACGCAATTGACGGCGACACGCGCGGATCCGGCGGGATTCGAACCGCGATTCTGGTCATCGCGGCGATCGCGGTCTGTCTCTATCTGATCGAGCCGATCCTGTTGCCCTTCGTTGTTGCAGGTATCGTTGCTTATGTCTGCACGCCGCTGCTCGACTGGCTGGCCACACGAAGCAAGATACCGCGTGCGGTGTTTGCCGTCGTAATGTTTTTGCTGTTGCTTGGCATAACCGGTCTGACAGTCGCCGTCGCCGGACAGCGTCTTGTCATCGAAACCGGCAAGACCTTGAGCGAGCTGCAGGAAACGCTCGAACAACTGCTGACGCAAACCAACGGCGGCACACCAACTCAACTTCTCGGAATATCGCTCAGCCCCGAGACTGTGCACATCATGTTTGACCGGGTGCGTGACTGGCTGAACCAGCCGGACACCGTCGCTTTGCTCGCCCGCTACAGCCTGTTCGGCATCATCGGCATCTTTCTCACCGCGATCCTGCTGATCTGGCTCCTGATCACCGGGCCGAGCGTCGTAGGCGGGCTGTTCTGGCTGGTGCCGCCCAGGCGACGCGCGCTCGTTGCGCGAATCTGGGCGCGGCTGGACCCTCACCTCAAGCATTACTTCATCGGCATCGCAGTGACCGTGATTTACGCCACCATTGCGTCCTATATCGGACTTGCACTCATTCTTGGGCTCAATCACGCCCTGCTGCTGTCGCTACTGACCGGAGTCGCCGAGACGCTACCGTTCATCGGCTCGACAGCCGCAGCAATCCTTGCCGGCCTGGTGGCACTCCACACCGCGACCGGACTCAAGAGCATCGCCGCGTTTACGATCTACGCGATCGTGCTGCGACTCTCCATCGACCAGCTGGTGGCGCCACTGGTGCTTGGCAAGGCGGCGAATGTACATCCGGTGCTGATCATCTTCTGCTTCCTCGCCGGTGCGGTCACGTTCGGCGTCGTCGGCGTAATCCTCTCCGTGCCGATCGCGCTGACGGTGAAGGCGACGCTTGCTGAACTCTACGCCGACGAAGACGCCAAATAGCCGGCATCGCGAAACCACTTCACAGCGTCTTCCAGCGCCTCGCGATAGGGCCGCGCGCGATAGCCGAGTTCACGCTCGGCCTTCGCCGAAGAAAAAAACATGTGATGCTCGGACATGCGGAGCCCGTCCACCGTCAGCATCGGCTCACGGCCGGTAAAGCGGGCGGCGAACTCGGCAACATGGGCGAAAGGAACGATGGCCCGGCGGGGAATCCGCCATCGCGGCGGGCGGCGGTTCGAGAGACGCGCGATGTCGGCAAGCATATCGGCGAGCAGCACGTCCTGCCCGCCGAGGATGTAGCGCTGACCGATCACGCCGCGCCGCAATGCCGCGATGTGGCCATCGGCGACATCGTCGACATGGACCAGATTGAGCCCGGTATCGACAAAGCCCGGGATACGTCCGCTCGCTGCCTCGACAATGATGCGTCCGGTCGGCGTCGGCTTGACGTCGCGCGGCCCGATCGGCGTCGACGGGTTGACGATAACGGCGGGCAGTCCGTCGTTGGCCACCATCGCCTCCACCAGCCGTTCGGCGGCGATCTTGCTGCGCTTGTAGGCGCCAATCCCTTGCGCTTCGGTAAGCGGAATATCCTCGGTGCCGGGCGCGCCGTCATGCGGCCAGCCAAGTGTCGCCACGCTACTGGTATAGACGATGCGCTCGACTCCGGCACGCAGCGCCTCCTGCATGATGTGCGCGTGCCTTCCACGTTGTTGGTGACGATCTCGCTGCGGTCCCGCGCCCACAGCCGATAATCGGCGGCAACGTGGAAAGCGTAGCGGACGCCGGCCATCGCCTGCCGGACCGACGTGGCGTCGCGCATGTCGCCATCGACGAATTCGAGGTTTACACCGTCAAGGTGAAACCGCGGGCTGCCGGGCCGCGCCAGCGCACGGACCGAGAATCCCTCGGCGGCCAGCTTCCGCGCTACCGCCGAGCCGACAAAACCGGTGGCTCCGCTCAAGAATATCCGCGACTCACTCACCATGGCATTTTTGCATTCACGCAATGCCTAAAAAGGCACGCTTTTTGCAGACAATAAAACACTGTTGCCTCTTGGCAATGCGGGCTGGATCGATTCTAATCCTAGGCGGTGATTTGCTGAAGTTAGCCGGGGAGACGTTGCGAAACACCCGCCGGGGGCGTGATCGATACAGGTCAATAGCGATTACCTACACGGGGGACCATTATAGATGGCATACCATTCGAATCTCGCGGGGGCGGCGTTCGAAAGTGGTAGCGTAAGTGGTGGCAGCGGCGGCTCAATCTCTCATCTGGCAGTTCAGGATACTTGCCGCATCATTGCATTTGTCGGGATGGCCTTTGAAGCCCGCATCGCCGCTGGCCCAGGCGTTCTGGTCATTTGCCGAAATGAGAAAAGCCAGTTAGCCGCTCTGGCGGGCGACGCCGCCCGGCAAGGCTATCGAGGCATGATCAGCTTCGGTGTCGCCGGCGGCCTCGTCAGCGAATTGCGCCCGGGCGATTGGGTCGTGGCTTCCGCAGTCCATGAAACGCAATCCGTTCGGGAAACCGACGTGGCCTGGTCGAAGAAGCTTCTGGCGGCCATTACCGGCGCACAATATGCGCCAATTCTTGGTGTCGACGATCCAGTCGCCGAACCTGCGGTCAAGCGTGAATTGTACCGTGCAACGGGCGCCGCGGCTGTCGACATGGAATCTCATCTGGTGTCACGGCTGGCGGCGGCGCATGGGCTCGCCTTCGCCGCGTTGCGCGTCATCGTCGATCCGGCGGAACGAGCGGTGCCGCGCGCTGCACTGGCCGGCATGAGACCCGATGGCCGCACCGACTTCGTCGCCTTGTTGCGCGATCTGATGACCAAACCGGCGCAAATTACGCAACTCATGCGTCTTGCACTCGACGCGCTGGCGGCACGCACTGAATTGCAGCGCGTGCGGCAACTGCTTGGACCGCAATTCGGGCTCGCCGACTCGTTCTGAACGCGGCCTTACTGCTTCTGCGCGTTCTGCAGCAAGTCGAAATCGCCGCCGAGCACGAGATCGAGCCGGCCCGTACGCCAGTGCCCGGCCGCGTCGCGCACCAGCGGCGGCTCCTCGCGATAACGCCGCACGACGTTGCTGGCTTTTGGCGCAGCGTCCAGCGCCTTCAACGTCAGCGCCCGCTCTTTCGAAGCCGGAACGTCGCCGAGCGGCGCCGGAGCAACCCGCACCCGCGCCGTGACACGGCCAGCCGCATTTTCAGAATGTTCGAAGACATGCAAACCCGACTCCGGCGTCAGAATTCGCGCGGCGCCAAAGCCGCCGATCACACACGCCGGCGCTTCGTTGTCGCGCGCCGGAAAATCGTTGAATTGCATCCGCCGCTTGCCGGCCCAGGCGCGATACATGGTCATCAGCCGGCGGCACCACGCCAACGCCTGCTGGTGATCGGCGGCATTGTCGAACACCGGCTCGACTGTCAGCGCCACCTCGACCGCACTATTGTTCAAAGCGTCCGCAATACCGTCTTTCACCAGATGGAGCTGCAACGCGAGCCGGCTGGCGAGTTCGGCTGAGTAACCGCGCGGCGACTGCGCGGAACGGGCAAGACGATCTTTCAGAGTTGTCGCGGTTTCGTTGGCGTGTTTGACTCGATCCATCAGCGCAAAACGCGTCAGGCTGCCGAAGCGCTCTGGCCGAGTCCAGAAATCGGCTGCCGCCATTTCCTTGCTCAGTACGGTCTTCAGATCCTGCCAATCCGAAGATTGCAGCGTGCGTTCGACGTCATCGTAATCCGACTGCAATCGCAGAAATTCTTCGCGGCTGCCTTGCGGCGCGAGAATGATCGACCCGAGCGTCGCGTCTGACGGACGTTCCGTAACATCAACGAGATCGGCACCTGTGGCGCCGGCATCCGGATCGACAAATTCCGCCTGAATGCCCTTGCCATCGCTGCGCACGAACAGAAACTGTTCGCCTTCCGGAAAGCGTTTTTCGACGATAATCGCGGCCAGCGGCGCAACAACGTACTGATCAATCGCCCGTTTGAGCGGCCGCGCGCCCATTTCCGGAGAAAATCCCCTCTCCAGCAGAAACTCCAGCGCCGACGATTCCCACTCGATCGCCCAGGCCCGATCTTTCAGACCGCGGCGTTCGAGCAGCGCCGCAAGCTCCTTCTTGAGAATGCCTCGCATCAAGTCGCGCGTCAGCGGACGGAACACGATGATCTTGTCGAGCCGGTTCTGGAATTCAGGCCGGTAGGTCTGGCTGATCGCCTGAAGGACCTGCTCCTTGGTGAAGGCGTCGGCCTGAGGAGCGAAGCCGAGACCGATCGTGCGGTGCGCGGTAGCGCCAAGGTTCGACGTCAGAATGATCAGGCAATGGCGAAGGTCGGCAACCTGCCCGATCGCATCCGTCAGCCTCCCCTCGTCAAACGCCTGGAGGAACAGATCCCATACACTCGGATGCGATTTCTCGAATTCGTCGAGCAGGATCACCGAGAACGGCTGCTTGCGCACGCGGCTGATCAGCGAGTCACCTTCGACCAGCGACGATGTGCTCTGCCCGAGAATCTTGCTCATCGACTCGTAGGTCTGGAACTCGCTCATATCGAGCCGGATCATTCGCTCGTCCGAGCCGAACAGGAATTCCGAGGTCGCCTTGGCGAGTTCGGTTTTGCCAGTGCCGGTCGGCCCGGCAAACAGGAACACGCCGATCGGCTTGTTCGGATCGTTCAGCCCGGCCTTGAGCATCGCGATGCGGTCGACCACCGCTCCGACCGCCTCGTCCTGCCCCATGACCCGGGCGTCGAGAAAGTCGCGGACTAATTTGAGGTCGAGCTGGCCTTTCGTGTCGAGGATCGATACCGGCAACCCGGAAAGCTGCGACAGTGTTTCGAGAATCTGTTGCGCCGTGATCGTTTTGGCGGGATCTGTGCGGGTTCGCAGCGCCGTCAGCTTGAGCATCAGCAGTACCGAGCCCGGCAGTCCGGCCGCACCGAGATACTGACTTGCGGTCTCCAGTGCGACGTTCGCGCAGTCATTGTCGAAGTGCGCACCGGCATTGGCCATTTCGCCGAGCACTTCGCCGACCAGCGGCGTCGTTTCAGCCAGCGACATTGGCTCGAGCGTGATTGTTTCAATCAGGCTGCGCAGCGATGGTTTGATTTGCAGCAAGCGCGCCACGCCTTTCGGCGTTGCTTCGCACCAGATTAGCAGGCGTCCGGCCGCTACGGCGGGTACAATCTGGTCCAGCATCGTCGCGCTTTGCCCGCTATGCCGGCCGCTCATCGCGAACTGCAAGATGTCCGGTATGTACCAGATCATCCTGTGCCCTTTGGAGAGCTCCTCGATCACCTTGCGGATCCGGCCTTCAAGTTCGCCGATATAGACTTGATTGGCTTGCAGATCGGCACCGCTCGCCTCAAACACGGCCCAGTTGTCGTCGGCGAGCCGCTTGGCGAGCAGTTGCAGGAAAGACGTCTTGCCGACCATCGACTCGCCGGAAACCAGCAAAGAACGCGGCGATCGCTGGCGCACAACTGCCTCCGCGGCCTTAAGGCTGTCTTGCCAAGCGTATGGCTCGACCAAACTGTCGAGACCGGTCAGATCGGACCAATAACGTCCCGCGGCGTCGAGAGTCGGAAAATCCTTGGTCTGCGCCGGCAGATCGATGGTCGGCGGCGCGGAGTCGTCAAGTTCCTTGATAAGCGCCGCCGCATAGGGATGCGTGACGTTGGTGAGAAATCGCCGGATGAATGTGGCTGGTGACGCGCGTGACGCTTGGCGCGAATTGCCGAATGTTGCAGTCTCGCCGCGCTCCGCACAACCGGAGAAATAATCGCGAAAGACGTTCGGCATCCACCGATTGTCGATCCACCATTCCTTGGCGTAAGCCACCGGCGCACCGGCCGGCAGCCGCGGAGTGGCTCCGGCCAGGAATTCCAGCGCGAAATACATCGCCCACGGTGAATAGTGTTCGCATTGCGCCAGGACGCGATCGATTGCCGCCGACGCATCCGCGCGCTTGCGCAATGCCGCAAGCGCGGCGCTCGACAGCCCCCAGCTGTTACCTTCGACGTATTGCAGCACGGTGTTGATTGGTACCGCCGGCGCCGCGAGCCACTGGGCGGCTTCGATGAAATCCAGCCGCGTCAACAGTGCACTTGGATGCGCGGCATTGGAGCCGAAAGGGCCGAAGGTTTTATCAAGCTCGACCAAGCGCTCGCCAAGCTTGCCGAGATCGATGGAACTCGACTTATTCGCAGCTTTAGCGCGGCGGCGATCCCACCACTCACGCAGCTTCTTGCGGCGAACCACCGCGACGATGACCAGGAACACCACGACGTAGAACGACAGACCTATAACCAAGTCCACGCCGCGTGCCCCGCCCTGCTATCGCTGCGCCCCGGTGACCGTATTGCCCACCGGAGCTAAGTATCTTCAGCCCTGAGAGATGAACTTGGTGACGAGGTATGCACTGAGACCTTCAGTGCCGCCTTCGCTGCCGTGACCCGACTCCTTGACGCCGCCGAACGGCGTCTCCGGCGTCGAGATCGCCACGGAGTTGACGCCGACCATACCGGACTCCAGCGCATCGCCAATCGCCGCAGCGGTCTGGTTCGACGTGGTGAATGCATAAGCCGCAAGGCCGTACTCGAGCGAGTTGGCGCGCTCGACCACTTCGTCGAAGGTCTTGAAGGTGACGATCGGCGCCAGCGGGCCGAACGGTTCGTTCTTCATGATCTTTGCATCATCGGGCACATCGGTGATCACGGTCGGCTCGTAGTAAAAGCCCTGATTGCCATGGCGCGTGCCGCCGGTCTGGATCTTGCCGCCGTGGCTCTTGGCGTCGTTGACGAAGCCTTCCATCGCTTCGACGCGCCGCGCATTGGCCATCGGCCCCATGGTGATGCCCTTCTCAAGACCGTCGCCGAGCTTGATGCCATTGGCATATTCGGTGAACCGCTTGAGGAACCGCGGATAGACGTCTTCCTGTATGTAGAAGCGCGTCGGCGAAATGCAGACTTGGCCGGCGTTGCGATACTTGAACGCCGCGATGGTATCCGCCGCCTTTTCCGGATCGGCGTCGGCAAACACCACGACCGGTGAATGGCCGCCAAGCTCCATGGTGGTGCGCTTCATCGTCTTCGCCGCAAGTGCTGCGAGTTGCTTGCCGACCGGGATCGAGCCAGTGAAGGAAATTTTGCGGATCGCATCCTTGCTCATCAGATATTCGGAAACTTCCGAAGGCACGCCGAACACCAGATTGAGCACACCGGCTGGCACACCGGCGTCAGCGAAGCAACGCACCATCTCGACACAAGCGCCGGGCGTTTCTTCCGAAGCCTTCAGGATCAGCGAGCAGCCGGCGGCGAGCGCGCCGCCGATTTTCCGCGCCGGCGTCAGCACCGGGAAATTCCATGGCGTGAACGCTGCGACGACACCGATCGGCTCCTGCACCACGAGCTGGCGAACACCCTTGCCGCGGCCCGGCACGATCCGGCCATAAGAACGGCGGCCCTCTTCGGCGTACCAGTCGATGATATCGGCGGAGCCGATGACTTCGCCGCGCGCTTCTGGATACGGCTTGCCCTGCTCCAGCACCATGATCTTGGAGATCGCGTCGTGACGCTCCCGCATCAGGTCGGCGGCCTTGTGCATGATCTTGCAGCGGTCATAGGACGACACCGCGCGCCAGACAGCGAAGCCTTTCTGTGCAGCCTCCAGCGCCTCGTCGAGATCGGCCTTGCTGGCATGTGGCAATTTAGCGAGCGGCTTCTCGGTCGCCGGATTGAGCACATCCTCGCTGTTGCGGCCGTCCAGGCCATGCCACTTGCCGCCGATATAGAGTTCGAGATTCCCGTACATGACGTCCTCGCTAGGCTTTTGCTTTGGCTGTTGTTGGCAAAGGATTTAGCAGGTTTCCCAGTCTCGTTCATCCCCATCTCGCGCGGGGGATGAAGACGCGGAACGCGGTCACTCCTGCGGTATCGAAGTCCCTAACGCGGACAGCCGTCCGCCACCCATTTGCCGAACAGATCGATGCGAGCCTGCTCCCAGGGACCTTCTCCTTTCGGTGGTGGTGGCGGCATGACAGCGCCGCCAATCCCACGGATCCGATCGAAGATCGTGGCCGCATGAGCCTTCACGTCATCATAACGCGCCAGGTTGAATGCCTTGCTCATCCCCTGAATATCCTTGTCCGTAAAAGGCGGCCGGATGTCAGTTGCGAAGCTGGTCAACTTGCTCATTGTGCCTCCTGCTCAGTCTGCGCCGGGAAACGTCCTCGTCTTCAACTGATCCGTGTCGGATCGATGACAAAGTTGGTGAAGCCGCCGTCACGGGCGTCCATTCCGGCCAGCACCTCGTTGACCTTGGACAACGGCGACACGCGGTGCTCGAGAATCGAAAGATCGAGCGTTCCCGCCTTGGCCATCGCCGCCATCTCTTCGCCCTCGCCGGTGGTGAACCACACCGAGCCTGCCAGCCCGATCCTGTTGGTCATCATCCAGAAAGCATTGAGCGGCAGCGTTTCCAGCACCGCGCCGACATTGATCGCACGGCCGCCGCGGCGCAGGCAGAATAGCGCGCGCATCATCGCGCTTGCCGGCGCGCCGGGCGGCAGGCAGTCGAGCATACTGTCGACGCCATAACCCTCGCTGTGTTTCCTGGCCCAAGCCACCAGCGGATCGGCCGGACCTGGCGCGGCGTCCGGCACCGAGATGACATTGATCCGCTCCGGCGCCAGCGCCTTGACGCGGTCGAGCAGCGCCTGATTGCGCCCGGTACCGAGGATGGTGGTCGTCCCCATCGCAAGGGCCAATGATACTGCGTTGAGCCCAAGCTGACCGCTGACACCATTGATCAGCAACGTCCGTCCGGGTCCGACGCCGAGTTTCTTCAGCGCCGCGTAAGCGGTGCCGTAATAACCGAACCGCGCGGCCGCCTCGAAGCTGACATTGTCCGGCAGCTTCACCAGCGCGGTCGCCGGAGCGGTCATGAATTGCGACAGGCCGCCGTACGGATAAGCCCGCATGATGTCCTGCGAACGGCCGAAATAACCCTGCAGCGTCCAGTACTGACAATCGTGCAGCTCACCGCTGCGGCACATCTTGCATGAGCCGCAGGCGCGGCCGGGATTCACGTAGACCCGTTCACCCGGTTTCACGTGGAAGACCTGCTCGCCGACTTTGGCGACAACGCCGGCAGGATCGAGCCCGAAGATCGCCGGCAGCGGCGGCATCATCTTGTTGTCGGGCGTGAGCGTGCCGAAGAAATTGCTGACGACACGGGCCAGGTTTGGCACCACTCCGCAGGCTTTCACCTCGATCAGCACGTCGGTCGGCCGCGGCTCTGGCACGTCGATCTTGTCGAGCGTCATCGGCTGGCCATAAGCATGCAGCCGCGCGGCAATCATCGTCGCCATTCCGTTTCCTCCATTTGGATCGAAGGATAAGCGAAACCGTTCTCGTGACGCCAGCGCGTCCGAGTTGTCGTTACGATCAGCAATGATTTGCCTCGAACGGACGTGAGGCCAAGCTTTTCTACTTCCTCGATAAAAACGAGGGAAGCGGAGCACCGATTGGTGCAAGGGGTAGAGAACTGCACCTGTTACCAGATACAGCCCCGGTCCTTGTTACAGGACCGGTCACCTCTCGGTGCTCCACTGTGCGGATTGCTGAGAGCTTCCCCTCAACCCGGCCCGGGCCAGCGCTTCCTGGAATCACCGGATGCAAACGACAATGGGCTTTCCGCCCACCATCTCTCCAGTGCCAGTGCAGCCAGCACCTGGCAGTCCGAACACGTGCCGGACGGGCATGATGCCCAGGCCGCCTGCAAACAAGAGCGACTAACTCTTATTCGCAGAACCCGCGCCCGCTCCATCAGTCGGTGTCACCGGTTGACGTCCCTCACGACGAACGAGCAACCGCTACATGGCACGGCCTAGGATAAAAGTCATATCAAGTCTCTGTGATCGAGACTTATGATCTCAGATACTGAGATTATGATTCGCTCGGTTCAGTCCGTGAAGTAGAGGATCGTGACTACTTTTCCGGTGCCGTCCACGTCGCAGCGAAACGCAAGACCGTTGACGCGGAACAGGTAAGCTTTGTTGCCGCCGAACTCCCAGGGCGGTGCGGTGGGCTGCCCTAGCCTTTTCAACACGTCCTGCAGTTGGTCGCCGATGTGCACACCGGCAATGCTGCCGGAAAACGGTGCGTCAGCCCTGACTTCGTTGAGCGGCTTGGTCTCATCCTTGAAAAAGAACGTCAAACCATCCGTTGCATCAACAAGCATGACGCAGGGATTAGAACTCGCAGAACAGTCTGGCACCGTGTTGCCATGAAGATTGTAGGCTGATCGCACTTTGTCGATGGAGTCGCCGAGCGACGCACGCAAACCCAGAATTGGCGTGATTGCCGCGTGAGCCGGAGCTGACGGCGCTGGAGCCGGCGGCGATGGAATCGGCGCGACAGGCACCGGAGCGACTGGTGTGACAGGCGCCGGCGGCGCCGGAACAGGCCCGGGCGTAAGCGCAATCTTCGCACCGATTGCGCCAGCAAAAACGGCAGCCACCAGCGAACCTGCCAGGATTACAGACCGCGACGGCGTCCAAGCCGATCTGGCTGGCGGGTTTTGGGATTGGGAACGCGCGTCCTCCGCAGCGCGGTGTCTGACTTCGCCGCCATCGATCACCCTCGTCTGCGGTCTGGCTTCGGGCGGAACTACGTAACTTCGCCGCGGTTCGGTCTCACGATTTTGCGGCGCCTCCGCCGCGTTCCTTTTTCGACTAGCCTCCTCTTCCGCGCGGAGCCCGGCCTCGGACCGTTGCCGCTGTTCGGCTTCCGCTCTCTCTTGCGTAACCGCCGCTTCCCGCTGCTTGCGCTCCTCGGGCGACACCCAGGTCTTGTTCAGAGCATCGCGGATGCTCCCACAGAAACGCTCTACGGCCTTCTTGACCTCTGTCGAGTTGCTGTCGAGGTGGCGAAATTCGCGCCAGTCAAAGTATTGCCGCCTGGAAATAAGCGACAACACCGGACTATTCGCCAACCGGGCGCTGTCCTCCATGGCCGGGACGTGGATGTACAAAATCGGAAAGACCAGGTCGTTTCGGCCAAGCGCCGCTTCACGGGCCAGAAACGCATCGAGTTCGAAACGGCAAAAGGGGCTGGATACGACGGTCGGGGTGATAATCGGGATAAAGAAAGCTGCTTTCTCGACGGAATTATTGATTTCGCTTTCCCATAGCGTCCCGGACGGGATCGCCTCTTTGTCCTGCCAAAGGCGGAAGGTCTTCGCCGTTCGTCCGAGCTGGCCCCGCAATTCGCCCTGGATGCGGCCCCGTAGAGCGGATAACGCACCCTGGGAATCGGCATCATCTTCGCGTGAGTAGCTGAAGAATCCGATGAGCTCGGGAAGATCAGCCAACGATGACATTAGCGCGAACCACCTGCAGAATTTCACCCCGTAGAACGCTTAGAATAGCAGAAGCGCACGGTACGAAAGAAGCCGCCAACTGGACTGACCTACTCTGCAGCAGTTCTGCCGATAACAGGCGCGCGGTGTCCGCATCGTTCTCGCGTAAACATTGCGGTTACAACATGAACTCGAATTAACTTGGCCGGGGCGCAGGCAAGGCGCAGGTTAGCTCGGTAATTTGCTGGCATTCGTCGCCCCCGCTGGCAGATTGCAAAAAGGGTGGACCGCAAGGTTCACCCTTTCGCTTTTTGAACGCACGCAACGACCGTGGCCAGGACACGCTGCGTACCATTGATGGTGGCAATCAAAAAACTAGCTCTGGTTAATCCTTCGAATGAGTTCTCGTGCGAATTGAGAAAGCAACTCGTCTCGCGCGCCCATAATCACAATGCGATCGCCACGGTCGGCCAGCTCAACAAGGGCGTCACCGCAGCCGCCGCGATCCGAAAATGCAAAAGCCTTTCGCCCACGCCGTTCAATTTCAGATACAACATCGCGACTTCCAACACTGCGATCAACGGTGCCGCCGAAATACACAGGCTCAGGCATGATCAGAACGTCCTCATCATGTAGCCCACTCACAAAACAGTCCACCAGGCCGTCCTTCATCAAACGAATCGGACCATAGCCATGGGGCTGAAACATCACCAACAGGCGACCAGGAAACGCGTGTAAAGTTTTGAGCGTCGCGGAAATCTTGTCGGGATTGTGAGCAAAGTCGTCAATGACGGTTACGTCATTCGCGGCGCCAACAATTTCCAGTCGCCGGCGCATACCGTTGAACTCACCCAGATACGTCACAGCTTCAGAGAGATTCACGCCGATGACCTTCGCAACGCTAAGCGCGGCGAGGGCGTTAGCTACATTATGAAGCCCCGGGACTTTCAGCGTCACATCAACACTCTCCCCCGAATCGCGCACCTTTAATTGAAACGCGATGCCATTCGGTGACTGGACCGGAGCAGAGGCGAGGAGATCGGCTGATGCGGCGCACAGACTGTAGGTTACCATCTGTGCCGGCTTTAATTCGGCCGCAAGGGCGGCGGTTTCTGCGTTATCGAGATTCAGCACTGCTATCCGCGCCTTGGCGATGAAGCCGCGGAAAAGACCGCGTAGCTCATCGAGCGATTTGTGGTCGAGCGAGATGTTGTTCACGACCGCCACTTCCGGCTCGAAATAAGCAATCGAGCCGTCGCTCTCGTCCACTTCACTGACGAAAATGTTGCTGTCACCGACGCGGGCGCTGGCAATTGGCGAGCCGGGCTCAATGTAGTTCTTCATGTCCGCGCCGTTCATGATCGTTGGACTTTTTTTGGCGCGGTCCAGAATCCATCCAATCATGCCAACGGTAGTGGACTTACCGCTGGTGCCGGCGATGCCGACGCTCAAAGCGGCCTGATTGAAGAGTTGAGCTAGAACTTTTGCGCGGGTGGTGACAAAGGCGCCGACACGACGCGCCGCTTGCACATCGGGAATCGACTCCTCGACGGCCGCGGAAGTAACCAGGATTTGGCCGGGTCGGTGAATACCGCTGCCGTCCTGTGGATGAAGCAGTATGCCCCGCGCGCGAAGGAAATCGAATCTTTCAGCGTTTCGTCCCTGATCTAACGCACGATCGGAGCCCTCAACCCGGCCGCCCCTCGCCTGGATGATCAATGCCAGGGGCGTCATGCCGCTACCGCCGATGCCGCAGAAAAAGTAGTCTCCGAGGTGGTCCATCGGCAAAATCTACAAGCACCGCCGATAAGGGACAACTCAGTCGAGGCGCCGAATGAGCAGAGCGAGATGCAAAATCGGCGTCGTCGCTCCGGCTTCGCGCATGTCTCCGGACGTTGCCACGAGAGTGCCGGCGTTGGCCGCGCGGCTCTACCCGGACCGAACGCCTGAAATCTTCTTTCACCCGGAGTGCTTCGCGTCGCACGGACATTTTGCGGGTGACGACGAAAGTCGCGCTTCGGCCTTTCTCGAAATCGCCAACGACGAGAGTTACGATGCGGTGTGGTTTGCGCGGGGCGGATACGGCTCGTGCCGGGTGGTCGAGCCTATCGTGCGCGGGTTGGCGGAGACGTCAAAGCGAAAGGCTTACCTGGGCTACAGCGATGCCGGGATGTTGCTCGCTGCTTTGTACCGTGCGGGGTTCGAGGCTGTGGCGCATGGTCCGGTGGCGCAGGACATCCTTCGCGACGCCGGGGACGCGGCCGTGACGAGAGCGCTCGCCTGGATGATCGATCGCACGCCCGAGGCACTGGAGCCGACAGTCCTCAACGTTGAGAAGACGGTGGCGTTTAACATTACGGTGCTTAGCCACCTGCTCGGCACTCCGTTGGAACCCGACCTCGAAGGACATGTTCTCATGTTGGAGGAGGTAGGAGAGGCGCTGTACAGGATCGATCGATCACTGTTTCACATCACCAGCAACGCTAACGTCCGGCGTGTGTCAGGCATCATGCTCGGTCGTTGCAGCAACGTAACACCGAATGAACCGAACTTCGGAATGAACGAAGAGGAGATTGTCCAATATTGGTGCAAGAAGGCCGGGATTCCCTGGTTGGGGCGCGCTGATATCGGGCATGACATTGATAACAAGATCGTACCCTTCGGCCCTTACTAAAGACCTGATCCGGCCGGTCTTGGCAGCCGGATCAGGTCTGCGTCACGTGCGAAGGTTGACCTGAAGCTAGCCACCGCTACTTCGACTTCGCCGCCGCGTTGAACGCGAGTTGAACTGCTTCGCTCAACGCCGGTTTGTCCTTTGAAATGTCCGCACCGATGCTGGCAACCTTGGCGGTCAGTTCGGCCTGTTCCTCCGGCGGAAGCTTGATTAGTTCACCACCCTGATCGATCCAGGCCTTTTCCTGCGTTGCGATGAAATCCTTGGTGAAGGGGACGATATCTGCAGTAACCGCCGTGGCGTCATCACGAATGATCTTTTGCAAATCGGCCGGCAATCCATCCAGCCACTTCTTGCTCATCACTGTCACCACGTTGACGTAGGGCTGCTCGGTCTCGACCATAAATTTAGTCACGTCCGAATATTTCAGCGGCACGAACACCGGAATAGTGCCGAGCGCGCCGTCGATCGCGCCTTGCTGAAGCGCCGGCATCACATCGCCGAGCGACATGGCGACCGGGGAAGCACCCATCCGCTTGATCATTTCGAGCTGGAACTGCGACGCCAGCACACGGATCTTCATGCCCTCGAATTCGGCGAGATGGCGCACCGGCTTGCGCACCACGATCGACGACGAGCCGGTCGGCATGATCGAGATTCCGGTAAGTCCTTTATTGCTGCCGAGGTCGAGCATCATGTCCTTGATTTTCGGATCGCTGATCACCGCAGCGTCCTGATCGAAGCTCTTGAACAATCCCGGCGCGCTCAGTGACTCGTAGCGTTCGTCGACGCCGACCAGAAATTCGGGCGGACCGATCCAGGCCTGAATCGCGCCGAATTGCGTGCCTTCGATCTGGCGCGGAATCGAGCCGAGCTGACTGGCGTCATAGACTTCGCCCTTGATCCGTCCGCCGCTGTCCTTTTCCACCGCCGCGGCAAACCTATTCAGCCACTCTTCCTGCGGATCGTTGCGCGTCGCCGTACTCAGCTTCATCACATAAGTTTTACTGTCCTGCGCGGCTGCAGGCTGGCGCGGCATGATGACTGTGGCCGAGATCACCATAACTGCTGCAACCGCTGGCAGAGCCGACGCGATATTTACTCTTACAAATGGTCGGAATTGCATCCATCCTCGCTGTCTCCGGCACCGGAGAGGCAAGCATGGACCGTGCCACTGGAACCGAATGACTGAACCGGTAATTTGCCAGTTTTACTGCGAGCCTGACCCTGCTGCATGACGACGGACAGCCCGACAATTTTTGACCGGATCGGCGCCTTGCTGCGCGCCTCAAAACCGCGCTGGCGCTTTTGCGTGCGCATGACAGCATCCGGCCTCCTGGCGTTCGCGGCCGGACAGGCATTGCACATTCCCTTGCGCGGACTTTGGGTGATCCTCACCGCCATCGTCGTAACGCAGATGAGCGCCGGCGGATCGATGCGGGCGACCCTCGAATACATTATCGGAACCGTCGGCGGCGCGATTTATGGCGCGATCCTCGGCATTCTCGTTCCCCACGACACGCCGCTGACCCAGGCTCTGATCATGGCGCTTGCGATTGCGCCGCTGGCGCTGGTTGCTGCGTTCAATCCGAATTTCCGGGTCGCACCATTTTCGGCGGTGCTGGTCATCCTGATCGCCGGAGAATTCGGCGAAGGCCCGATTGAGTCGGCGATCACGCGATCGGGTGAAGTGGCGCTGGGCGGCCTGATCGCGGTCGCAGTCTCGCTCCTGGTTTTTCCGCAACGAGCGAACCACATGCGGCTGAGCGCGGCGGCGCGTTTATTGGAGCGGTTCGCGCGCGACTTGCCACAGCTCCTGACCGGCTTCACCGCCGAACTAGATGCGGCAGAGAACAGCCGCATCCAGAACGACATCGGCGCAGCCGTCGCACGCTTCCAGCAAATTACAGCCGAAGCGCAGCACGAACTTGTCATCACACTGGCATCGCAGCCGGATCCCGGTCCGTTGTCACGCACGATGCTGCGGCTACGCCACGACTTCGTCATCATCGGCCGTGCCGGGGTAACGCCCCTGCCCGACACCTTGCGTCAACGTCTGAGCCAACCGCTGACCAACGTTGGCGCGGCGGCGAGAGATTTTCTCAACGACAGCGCGGCCGCACTCGACAGGCGCGACGCGCCGCCGGCGCGCGATGCGTTCGAAGCCGCGCTCGCTGCCTACATCGCCGACGTCGAAACCGTACGCCACGAAGGCCTTACGCTGCCGCTGACCAGCAACGAGGTCGAGCCGGTCTTTGCGCTAGGCTTTGCGCTCGAACAACTCCACCAGAATTTCATCGACTTGCAGCGTTGCGTGCGGGATTACGCCCGCCGGCCGGAGAAGAAAGCGAAGGCGTGACCTTCGTCGGAAGAGCCCCACCAACTCAGTCGCGAATAACCCAAACCGAACATTGTGGGCGCTGATCGGCGGATCGTTACGGCACATGACCGCGGCAAACGGCCCGAATGAATTATCTCGACCTTCTCGGTGCGCAAGCGTACCGTGACCGCATCATCGATAACGACCTTGGGTCAGGCGTCGGTGACTGAGCGCTCTCGCCTGTCAAAAGGAAAGCGCCCCCATAACTCAGATCATTCTTGTCAATTTAGATGGTTCGCCGAACTCGTAGCGAAGAACGCTATGAGCCCATTTCAAGTACGTAATCTCAGAACTCTCCTCATCATAAGGATACTGTTGATGACACAAGTGCCCCAAAAGCCGCTCGTCCCGAATGATACACTCATTACAAAGACCGCCGAGGAAGGCAGAGCTTTGGCTATCATGCTTGCGCGAAATTCAATCCATGCAATGCAGGGCGAATTAGAGACATTGAAAACCGGGCGTGCCCAATATGCCCATGACCCCTATGGACTGATCGCCGCAAGCCACGTTGTAGCAGTTGAGTTTGCGACCATTGCAGCAGCAAATAATTATTGGTGCTGATCAATCATTGGCCCTCGCATCGTTTCGCAGCCGCGAGACAAAATCGCTGATTGTTAGCGGCACTGAACTAAGCAGAGCGGGTCGGCGACCAAGCAATAGCCGACGCGCACTGATCGACTTGATAGGGTAAGCGGAAAAGGCGAGCGACTATGGAAGATTTTTCAATTTGGCATTGGGTCATAATATTCGTGATGCTGATCGCTGGCGTCGCAAGCCCTATTTTGGGGATCATCCGTGGCGTCAAGAACGGCGCGGTCATCTCCGCGGTGATATCGGTATGTGTGCCCGTGTACGGGCTGATCTACTTCTTCGCCGCAAAACGACCGCGAACATGAGCCGAATCGCGCAGGCGCGCTTATGGCTTCGTCTCAGAGCGATCATTGTAACACCGCGATAAGCCGGACTCTGATCCGATCGCATCAGAAAAACTGGCCAATTCATCGAACGCGGTTTTGCGGTTGGCAGGTCTATCTGCGGAACAGTTCTCTGCACTCTGACTTCTCTGAACCTGACCTGGATCTCCGGTCCAATGTGCAATGAGCGCCATTCCCCCTAGTATCGCGACGTCTAGATAGGCGACGAGGAGTAAAGTTGCGGTCCGGCTCAATCCGGTGGTGGTTTCTTGACGCGTTGTCATCGGTTCTTCCCATGCTTGTGCTCGGGTCTCGGCACCCGAGTAACAGGCAGCCCGATTATCCCCGGCGCATGGAAATGGCCTTGATAACTCCTTGAGAGACTCTTGATTCGACAAGATCGAGCGGCGAGATCTTCGTATGAATGGACCAGAAAGGGACAGGCCGTGACCGGGAAGCAGTCCGAACACCTCTTCGCGACGTGCCAATGCGGCAAGGTAAAATTCGAGGTAACTGGTTCGCCGATTCTGGCCGTGGCCTGCTACTGCACGAGTTGCCAGGAAGCCGGACGTCAGTTGGAGCAGCGACCTTCCGCGCCGCCCGTACTCGATCCCGACAGCGGAACAGGCATGATCCTCTATCGAAAGGATCGCGTGCGATGCCTGATGGGGCAGCAGCACCTCGAAGAACACCGGCTCAAGCCCAATTCGCCGACCCGGCGGGTCATCGCCCGGTGCTGTAATTCGGCGATGTTCCTCGACTTCACCAAGGGACACTGGTTGTCGATGTTCCGAAATCGTTTTCCCGCAGACGCGCCGCCAGTTGAAATGAGGGTGATGACAAAAGAGCGCCGGGCCGGCGTCACGCTTGCCGACGACGTACCGAACTATGGTGGGCGCTCCGGCAAATTCATGGTGAAGCTGGTCGCCGCCTGGGTCGCGATGGGTTTCCGCAGGCCTGAAATCACCTTTGAGAATAAACAATGATCACGAAGGAAGACGATCGGCCTCCCGTCGTGGGCGTCTACTGGATTGAGGAAGCGGATTACCCGGCGGTACGCGATATTTTCGACGACGGCGACAAACTGCCGCTCACCTGGAAAGAGTGGCTGAAAATGGCCGAGGAGATGAAGCGAGGGCTTAAATCCTACGGACATGTCGTCATGCGCGTTCTCATCAATCCGCGCATATTCTCAGACTGGTGTGCCGTCCAGGGAATCGGAACAGGCCGGGAAGCAAGAAAGAAGTTTATTGCCGCCGCTGTCGAAGACCGATACGGCGACCAGAAGAGATAGGAATCGCGCAGACGGCCCGGAGCGAGATTGTGGACGAGCCTCTTGAAATAGCCGTCGATGGCGTTGTGATCAGAGTCCGTTTCGTTTCCGAACTCGGTCACCTCGTGGCGATCATCGACGCGCCGGATCTTGTCCTTGCTTCCTGCTTGATGGCAGCCTGGAAACTCGTGCCCGACCAGTTGATCGAAAGTTTGGTGGATCATCGTGCCGTTACGTACGGCGAGTTTTTCACGTTCAGCTACGAGATCGGGCCAGACCGCGATCCGGACGAGGCTGAAGGCGTCCATATCCGTGAGGACGAAAACGAGATTGTTCTTCCTCTTGAGACATTTAAAGCGCTCATCGTCGCGCTGGCTCGCCTTCACTTCTCCAAAGTCGAGCCGGCGAAGATGAGCTGGTACTCCAAATTGTCGGCTCCGGCTCGCGCCTTGATCTCAAGCGAGTAAGTCGGGACGCGTCGATTTCTATCCTTCGCGCTATTTCGTTGCTGGGAAGAGGCTACAAATCCTGCCCGTCTTGATGGCACAGGTCTGGTGCTTGAATAGGCACTGTGCCTCACGCTTGGCCTCGAACAAATCAAAGAATCGGTGGTAAGTTGTAGTTGCCGGGCTACCAATTTTGCGACTATGCGCACCTACCTTTTTGCCTCGGCAATCCTTTTATTTCTTGGATGCGCTTGCTTTGCCATCGCGCAAGAGCAGGCCTTTCATGGGCCCGACTGCGAGAGCTACCTCCATCCGGACTGCGCCACGTTCGCCCGGAATAACACCTTCGATCTCGTCGCCGACGACAGGCGGTATAGCGGCTACCCCACGCCGCCGGCGATAGACGATCCGAACGATCCCGATAATCCCGGCAATAACTGAACCGATCGGCGCAAACGCCGGCCGACGAGGCTTGGCCCGTCAAACAGCATGCCGGGGGCGTGTCGCGCACCTGCGCGGCGCGTGCCGGGCGGCGCTGCCATGCCCTGCCCGCATGAGTGGCGGGATTCTAATCGCCTGCGGACTGATATGAGACGCGCATGGATATCCAGCGTGACGCCGGCGCAGCCGGTGGCTTTTCGGGCATTCGCGACCAGCGGCCCCCCATCCATCGTGGAGTAGTCTTCACGATCGTCGGGCTCGCCTTGCTGATGATGTCGATCGACAACACGATCGTCGCGACCGCGCTCTACTCCCTGCGCGTCGGTTTGCACACGACGATCGACTGGGTCGGATGGACCATCACGGCATATTCGCTCGGATTTGTGGTGATGCTGCCGATCACCGGCAAGCTCAGTGAACAGTTCGGCTGCCGCAAGGTGTTTCTTTGCTCTGTCATCGCCTTCACCGTAGCGTCGCTGTGCTGCGGACTTGCCGATAACATCTACGTGCTTATCGCATTGCGCGGGCTACAAGCGATCGGTGGGGCGGGCTTCACGCCCTCCGCGACCGAGATCATCGTGAAATACTTCGGCGACGCGCGCGATCGCGCGATCAGCCTGTTTGGCAGCATCTTCTCCATCGGCATAATGATCGGGCCGATCTTCGGCGGCCTGTTCGTATCGTACTGGACCTGGCGGGGCATATTCCTCGTCAACGTGCCGATCGGCATTGCAGTTGCCATTCTGGCACTCCGTTACATCCCGCGAGATGAACCACAAGCCGAAGGACCGCGTCCGGGAATGGATACCGTCGGCATGGCGCTGCTCGGCGGCGGCCTGCTCTCAGGCATGTTCGCTGTCAGTTATCTGGCCGAGCGGAACGCGGACGCATGGTCTCCCGTCTTCGTGATCCCGCTGGCTGTCGCATTTGTCGCGGTATGGATGTTCTTTCGTCACATCAACCGCACGAAGTCTCCCTTCATCACACCACGCTTGATCAGCGGGCACGGTTTCGGCGCGGTCAATCTGTTCAACGGACTCTACGGCGGCGTCACCGGCGGCGTGGTCGCGCTTATCCCGCTCTACGCATGGAGCCGCTACGGCATCAACGAACTCCACTCCAGTACATTGCTTATCGCGCAGGGCGCCGCCTCGATCCTGTTGTCGATCGCCGGCGCATTCGCCTTGCGCCGTACGGGTTATCGGCTGCCGCTGTACATCGGGGGCGTCGTGAATGCGGCCGGAATGCTGATGCTGGCGTTCAGCCCGGCCCCCGCCATCACCCCCTATGTGTGGCTCGCCGGCTCCGCATTGCTGATCGGAATCGGCCGCGGGGTGAACAACCCGGCCAGCCGCAACGCCGGGATGCAACTAGCGCCCGAAAGCTCGTCAACGCTGGCTGCTTTGCGGACGATGACGATGCAAATCGGGACGATCATCACGGTCTCGGTAGACACAGCGATTCTGGCCGGCGCCCAAGACCCGGGTCACACCCAGGCGTGGCTTTTCGGTTTGACCGGCGCATTACTGCTCGTCGCGCTCCCGATGATCCACCTTGTGCCGGAACACCGCGGCTCCTGGTAAGCGTCACGATGCCCGGTCGGCGCAAGAAATAATCCGACGCACTTCACTCCGGCTGGAAGTTCACGCTGGCGAGCAGCTTCTTGGCGCGCACGATCTCGCTGCTGATAAATGCCTTGGTCTGATCGACACTCTCGGTCACAGGCTCGAGCAGCGTTGACGTCAGCGAGCTGACAACGGCGGGATCGCGCATGGTCTCCTGAATCAAATCATGCACGGTGTTCTTTATCTCGCCGGGCGTGCCCTTGGGCGCCCACACGGCATACCACGACGAGAACTCAAAACCTGGCAAGCCCGCTTCCGCCATCGTCGGAATGTCGGGCGCAAGAATGGAGCGCTTGGCGGCGGCAACGCCGAGCGCTCGCGCCTTGGTTCCGTCCTTCGCGGCCGGTATCAGCGCAAAGCTCGTATCGATCAGAAGCTGGACCGCGCCAGCCATCACGTCGAGCAACGCCGGCTGAGTGCCGCGATAGGCGACCATCGGAATGGTGGCGCCGGTTCGCTGCAGAAAATCGATGGTCGCCAGATGCCCCGCCGATCCTGTCGCGGATATTGCGAAATTCCATTTGCCGGCGTCAGCCTTGGCGGCGCTCACAACTTCGCTCACGGTCTTCTGCGGGCGGTCCGCCGTCATCACGCAAACCAGCGGCGCGATACCGGTGCGCGCGATGACTTCGAGATCCGTCTCCGGATTGAAGTCCGCGGATTTCAACACTAGCGGCATGACGGCGGTGTTGAAGGCGCTCGCCAGAAAAGTGTAGCCGTCCGGCGCGGCGTCGATGACGTTTTTGGTGCCGATGAGGCCTGAGCCGCCGGTGCGGTTCTCCACAATGGCCGCAACGCCGAATTTCTCCTGCAAGCGCTGCGCAACAAGCCGGCCGAGTGCATCATTGGCGGCGCCGGGCGGCCACGGCACGACGACCCTGATGGTGCGGCCTTTCGCCGGCCACGCGGACTGCGCGATGGCCGGCTTGCAAATAGCTGCTCCGGCAACGGCCATCGCCGCGACGAACTCGCGCCTATTCATCGTTTCCTCCTGACGTCTCGTCACGCGGCGAGCAGCACTCATTTCCGCGTAGAGATCGCTCTTGCCTTCGAATCCGATGCCCGGAAGCTCCGGCATCGTAATGTGTCCATCGACAACCTTCACGCTGTCCGGGAAACCGCCATAAGGCTGGAACAGATCGGGATAGCTCTCGTTGCCGCCAAGCCCCAGGCCAGCGGCGATGTTGAGTGACATCTGATGACCGCCATGCGGGATGCAGCGCTGCGGTGACCATCCTGCGGTCTCAAGCACTTTGAGCGTGCGCTCGTATTCGACGAGGCCATAGGACAGCGCGCAGTCGAATTGCAGCCAGTCGCGGTCCGGGCGCATGCCGCCATAGCGCAGCAGATTGCGCGCATCCTGATGACTGAACAGATTTTCGCCGGTCGCCATCGGGCCCGGATAAAATTCGGCGAGCGCGGCCTGAAGCGCGAAGTCGAGCGGATCGCCGGCTTCCTCGTACCAGAACAGCGGATAGTCCCGCAGCATTTTGGCGTAGGCGATCGCGGTTTCCAGATCAAAACGGCCATTGGCGTCGACGGCCAGCTGCGCCTGCGTGCCGATCTCCTGTAGCACCGCCTCGATACGCGCGCGGTCATCGTCGAGCGGCGCGCCGCCGATCTTCATTTTCACGACGTTGTAGCCGCGATCGAGGTAGCCGCGCATTTCCGCGCGCAGCGCGCCGAGATCCTTGCCCGGGATAATAGTAGCCGCCCGCGGCATAGACGAAGACGCGCGGATCGGCGCTGCGGCTGATGCCGCTCGGCCAGCAAGCGGAACAACGGCTTGCCGGCGATCTTCGCCGTTGCATCCCACACCGCCATGTCGATGGTGCCGACCGCGACCGAACGATCGCCGTGACCGCCCGGCTTCTCGTTCGACATCATCGCGGCCCAGACCCGATTCGGATCGAGATTGCTGCCGGCATCGTCGAGCAGGCTCTTCGGATCGGCTTCGAGGATACGATTGGCGAAGCGTTCGCGGATAAGGCCGCCCTGACCATAGCGGCCATTGGAATTGAAGCCGTAGCCGACGACGCGGCGTCCGTCGCGCACCGCATCGGTGACGACGGCGACGAGGCTCGTATTCATTTTCGTGAAATCGATATAGGCGTTGCGGATCGGCGACGCGATCGGCTTGGTGATTTCGCGCAACTCCAGAATACGAACGGACATACTTCCTCCGGCAGTTTCTGATCGAACCGTTATCGCAAACTAGACGGCTTTCGCGATTGCCGCGATGGCCGGCTCGAAATGTCCGATCGAACGCAAGTATGCCGCGTTCTTGCCGGCGTCCTCCCGCGGCGTCGTCAGCGCGGCCTGGTGCACCGTGACGTATCCCGTGTATCCAAGCTCTTGCAGCGCGCCCATGATCTCCGGGAAATTGATGCCGCTGTCGTCCCATAGCGGGACCTGGTCGAACAGGACATCGCCGCAGCACCACGTTTTCATGACCGACTGGCCGGCGGGATTGAGACGCTGATTCTGCAGATAGACGTTCACCAGCCAAGGGGCGAAACGCTTGAGCGTTTCCCTGCCGTAAGCTTGCCCGCAACATTCCAGATTGGCCGGTTCGTAGGTCAGTCCGAAGTTCGTCCGGCCAACGCGCTTGAGAACGTCCAGCGTTTCGTCGATGCGCTCGAACAAAGAACGGTTGTGAGATTGATGGGTCAGCGTGATGCCACGCTCACGAGCGGCGTCAGACGCGCGCTGCGCCCAGACGATGTCCTCTTCCTTGCGGAGCGCGACGCGAACCAGATGGGAATCGAGCGCCTGCGCAAGATCGAGATACGGTCCGATATTGCGCAGCGCCTGCGGTCCATCATCGGTATTCTCCGGAATCGGAAAATCACCGGTGATCATCGAAACGCGGAGATTGCGTTCGCGAAGCATCCGCGCGTGCGCGGCGACTTCGTCGCGAGGTGTCTGGATGCCGATTTGCGATGCCCGCATGCACAGCGCGTGATAACCGCTGGCCAGCGCAATATCGGCAAGCTCGCTAAGAGAAACTGCGGCTTCGCGCTTATTGGTATATTTTTCGCCGACGCGCACCGACAGAGACAGCTTCATCGCGCTTTCCTCCGTGCTCTCAAAGCAACCGATAGCTTATCAACCGCGCAGCGCTTCGAGCGTCACCGGACCATCGAACAACGTGCCGACTGTCTGCAACGCCTGCGCAGCACGCGCCGCAGTCCAGCCGCCGTGCGTCACATTAAGCAAAAACTTGTCCTGGATGTCGGCGCGGGTCAGCGGCTCCTGCGCTCCGCCGCGCATGTACGGCTGGTTCTCCTCCACCACGCTACCGTCACGCAACGTCGCGCGAATATGACCGGTGAAATTCTTCGGATAGGGATTTTTCGGGTCGATCCGGTAACTGACCTTCCCGGCGACTGCGAGCACGGCCGCATCGCGCACCTCCGCGTCGGAGAAATCGCCGAGCCCTACATTGCCGCGCACCAGCGCGGTAGCAATGCAGTAGGGCTGCGAGAATTTCCCGGCATAACCGTTCGCCGGTTTCTGTTTCGCCGCGAGCGGCTCCCATAGCCGATGTACCGTGCCCTCACCGACGTCACAGACCATCTCAACGATGTCGTCGATGTTGACGCGCTTCGCCAGCCGCCGCGCGCAGTCGATGTAGGGATGCGTCATGGTTCCGCACGGATATGGCTTGAACGCCAAAGTCTCGGTGACCCAGCGCGAGCCGAAATCGCCGGCGATGGCGTCGTAGTCGCCCTTGGTCGTATTGGCGAAGCCGTGAAAGAAACCATGCACGCCTTCGAACACCGTGCGCGGGCCGACAAAGCCGGCACGTCCTAGCAGCGCCGCACGCATGCCGGATTGCGCCGCCCAGCCGGCGTGCAGCCGCTTGGTCCACGCACCTTCCGCGAGATACTCGATGATGCCGCTCGCCATCGAGGCAACGGTGCCGAGCGCATCGACCAGCTGACGCTCATTGAGCTTGAACGCCGCACCGACGCCGGCTGCCGCACCCATGGCGCCGAACACTGCCGTCGGATGAAAGCCGGCCTTGTGGGTGAGCGTGGGCGCTACTGTTGAAAGCCGGCACATGGTCTCGACGCCTACCGCGATGCCGCGCAGCGCGGCGCGGCCATCGAGATTGTGCCGTTCGCAAGCCGCCAGTACCGCCGGCACAATCACCGCGCCGGCATGGATCGGTCCACCCTCGAACGTATCGTCGAAATCCTCGCCGTGAATCGCCGTGCCGTTGACCAGCGCGGCCGCCGCCGCGGATAGCAGGCGATCGTGACCGATGGCGACACACGGGCCGTCGTCGTCGCAAGCCTCCAGCGTCGCCTTCACGTAGTCTTCGTTGCGCGCGGTGACGGCGAGCCCGACGACATCGACCAGCAAATCCTCACACTTGGCGAGAACGGCTTCCGGCAAGCGTTCCACATCGACTGCGCAAATCTTGCGCGCGAGTTGCTCGGCAACGGCGACTTTAGGCAGTTCGTTAGAGGCCATCATTATTCCCGACAGTTGACCGTTATCCTGAGGTGCCCCGACCCGATCAGGAGAGCTCGGAGGATGAGGGTGAACTTAAAATCTACAGTCCCGTCAAGTGCTTATTAGCACCCGGCGGGCTTGGCACGTTCCGGCCAAAACCTTTTCCCTGCGTCCAGCGACTTATTGCAGCCAGCCAGGTTGCTGGCATTACCATACCGATTACCCGGGAGACGCCCATGCGCTGCGTGCTGCACGTTTTTACCGCTGCCTGCCTGCTCGGGGCCTTTGCCGCACCGGCCGCTCACGCCGACACGATAGCCAGTAACGCCGACATCTGCGCCTCGACCGACGACAGCGCATTTCCCCCACAGCGGCGCATTAGCGCCTGCAGCGCCCTGATCGAGACGCTGAGCGACCAGCCGCAGGCGCTCGCTGCCGCGCTGGTCAACCGCGGCGCGGCACACTGGAGTATCAGCGAAACCGCCGTCGCGGTGACCGATCTCGACCGCGCCATTGCGCTCGATCCCAAAAACGCGCGGGCTTTCCGCGAGCGCTCCAATGCCTATCGCACGCTGAACCGGTACGACCGCGCGATCGCCGACGCCAACGAAGCCATCAGGCTCGACCCCAACGATCCGAAGGCATTCGACGCCCGCGGCAACGCTTTCAACCTCAACGGCCAGAACGATCGCGCCATCGACGACTACAACGAAGCGCTGCGGCTCAAGCCCAACAATTCGATTTCCTACATGGACCTCGGCGCCGCGTATTACTTCAAGAAGGACTACCAGACGGCGATCAAGAAAATCTTGACGAGGCCATCAAGCTTGATCCGAAGAATTCGCGCGCCTTCTCCAATCGCGGCGCAGCCTATGAGAAACTCGGCCGCATCGATCAGGCCATTGCCGATGACAGCGAGGCGATCAAACTCGATCCGCAGCATCCGGAATATTTCGATAATCGCGGCCTGAACTACGCCGCCAATCATGACTACGACCGCGCCATCGCCGACTACAACGAGGCGATCAAACTGCAGCCGCAAGCGAACTTCCTGACCAACCGCGGTGACTCTTATTCTTTCAAGAATGACCCGGACCGCGCCATCGCCGACTATGACCGCGCTATCGCGCTCAATCCTGGATTTTATCTCGCCTACAACAACCGCGGAGCCGCCTACGACAAAAAGGGCGACGTCGATCATGCCATCGCCGATTACCAGCAGGCGCTGCAGATCAATCCACAATTCGACAAGGCCGCGGAGAATCTCGCTGACGCGCGTGAGAAACGTGACCGGCGCAGCGCCACGGCTTCGGACAATCTGTTGCCGAGCTTCAGTTGCACGAGCGCGGACCGCGCTGTCGAGAAGGCGATCTGCTCCGATCCGGATCTGGCGCGGCTCGATCGCGAGATCGATGCCGCCTTCAAGGCAGCGCTCGCCGGTCGCAACGGCAAGGCCGCGATCGCGGATTTGCGGCAGGATCAACGCGACTTCGTCGCCACGCGCAACAAGTCGTTCGGCAATCCGAGTTACAATCTCCGGCACGAGATGGAATTGCGGCTTGCGGCACTGCGCGGCGCAAGCGCGAGCCGGAACTGACTAGCGCCGGCCGGTTCGGTATCCAGCCGCACGCAAGGGAGGCTTCGGTGCGCCGTATCCTGATTGCCATCTCCACGGTGGGCATGTTCGCGGTACTGGCAGGGCCGGCGGCGCGAGCCGAAAACGGCAGCGACAACGCTGCGATCTGCGCGGCGAGCAACGCGAACTATCCACCACAACGCCGCATCAGCGCCTGTAGCGCTCTGATCGAGACGCTCACCGACCAGCCCCAGGCGCTCGCCGCCGCGCTGGTCAACCGCGCCGCGATTTCCTGGCGGGTCGGCGAGAGCGACATCGCCCTGACCGATCTCGACCGCGCCATAGCACTCGATCCGAACAGCGAGGCCGCATTTCGCGAACGCTCCAACGCCTATCGCGCGATGGGCCGGCTCGACCGAGCGATCGCCGACGCCAGCCAAGCACTTCGCCTCGATCCGAACGACTTTGAAGCCTTGAAGGCGCGCGGTTACGCCTTCGACAAGAATGGCCAGTACGACAGCTCGATTGCCGATTTCAGCGCCGCGCTGCGGCTTAAACCCGGCGACTCGATGACTTATATGGATCGCGGCGTGGAATATTACGCCAAGCAGGATTACCAGACCGCGATCCGCGACTTCGATCAGGCCATCAAGCTCGACCCGAAGAATGCCCGCGCCTTCTCCAATCGTGGCGCCGCCCAAAAAGCGCTCGGGCACTTCGACCAGTCCATCGCCGACGACAGCACCGCAATCAAACTCGATCCCACGGAGCCGGAGTTTTACGACAATCGCGGCCTGAACCTTGCAGCCAAGGGCGACTACGACCAGGCCATCCCCGACTATGACCAGGCGATCAAGCTGAGGCCGCAGGCAGACTTCCTCGCCAACCGCGGCGACGCCTATGAGGCGAAAGGCGTCTACGATCGCGCCATTGCCGACTACAGCCGCGCCATCGCACTCGATGCCAATTTCTTGCACGCTTACAACAATCGCGGCGCGGTTTACCAAAAGACGGGCGACTTTGATCGCGCCATCGCCGACTATCAGGCCGCGCTCCACATCGATCCACAATCTGACACAGCGGCGTGGAATCTCGCCGATGCACAGCGGGCGCGCGACAGCGGCAGCAAGCCAGGTACGGGCGCAACAGTCTCGAAAGTCACACTGCCAAGCTTCGATTGCGCCACCGCGACACGCGCCGCAGAGAAGGCGATCTGTTCCGATCCGGATCTGGCGCGGCTCGATACCGAAATCGATGCCGCCTACAAAGCCGCGCTGGCTGCCCGCTCTGGCAAGGCCGCTACGCAATTGCGCCAGGAAGAACGCGACTTCATCGCCGCACGCAACACGTCATTCGGTAGTTCGAGTTACAACCTCAGGCACGAGATGGAAGCACGGCTGGCCGTTCTGCGGGGGTCGAGCGCGAGCTTGTCGCGATAAGGTTTCGATCCGTGGGAATCGGATCCGACCCGCGGGTTTGATGAGGCAGCCCGGGTATTTGAATACAGTGTTTGTGGCACAAACCCCACACCCTCCCAAATTCGGAAGGTAGAGCTTGTAAAATAAGGGAAGCCTCTCAGCATCCGAAGCATAATGTCCAAGTTGCGGGGCGACGGAGGGGCACATGAAACGGATTTTGTTGAGCGGCATCGCCACGATGGCGTTGTTGGGCGCCGCAGAGGCGGCAGACATGCCGGTCAAGGCGCGGCCTGCGCCAGTTCCGACTTACGACTGGACTGGATTCTACATCGGCGGCTTTGACAGCGAGAGCGTCAACCACGCAACGGCGAGCACGCCGGCGCCCGGCGCTATCGGCGGAGTACATCCAGGCTCAATGGGTGTCGTTGGCAGCGGCTGGGGCGGCGGTGTCACCGCCGGCTACAATTTGCAGTTCGATCCGCACTGGCTCGTCGGGCTCGAAGGCGACTTCGCCTGGCTCGGCGGCGGCCGCGTTTACCGCGACTGGGACGATATCGCCGGCGTCGGCGTGGTTCCGAAATGGTCGGCGACGTTGCGTGGGCGTTTGGGCTACGTCACCGGCCCATCGCTGCTTTACATCACTGGCGGCGCCGGCTGGGTGAATGTCACCGATTCGTTTGGCGGCACTTTTCCGGCACTTCCTCTCGCCAGCAGCAACACAACGACGGTCGGCGGCGTGGCGGGAGCCGGCATCGAAACCAAGCTGTCGCGCAACTGGTCGGCTAAAACCGAATATCTCTACATCGACGG
Source organism: uncultured Alphaproteobacteria bacterium (assembly GCA_963807565.1). Taxonomy (GTDB): domain Bacteria; phylum Pseudomonadota; class Alphaproteobacteria; order Rhizobiales; family Xanthobacteraceae; genus BOG-931. The sequence continues at coordinate 64,107 of CAWECH010000004.1, forward strand.
CGGCAGCACCCACGCCTACACCGGCAATCCGTTCGGCATCCTGACAACGGCGAATACCTCGCATAACTACCAGGTCATCAAGACCGGCCTGAATTACCGGCTCGACGGTAACTGGGAGGGACTGCCGTTCTTCAACAACGCGCCGCTGATGGCCTCCAACCACAACTGGAATGGTCTCTACGTCGGCGGTAACGCCGGCGTCGGCTCGTCGCTCACGCAAACGCATTCGATCGGCGTCTCGCCTGGCGGCGACGAAGATCCGACCGGCCTCGGCTTCGCCGGCGGCGGCCAGGTCGGCTACAACTACATGGTCATGCAGAAATACCTGATCGGCGTCGAAGGCGATTTTGGTGCGCTCTCGATGCACCGGACCATCGACGACTGGTTCGATACCAGCTTCGCCGAGTTCAACCAGAAAACAAACTGGTACGGCACGGCCCGCGCCCGCGTCGGTACCTCGACTGGTCCGGCACTGCTCTACCTCACCGGTGGCGCTGCGTGGGTGCATCTACAGGAGGGCTTCAATCCGCAGCCGTTCGGCATCACCGGCCAGCTTGTGACCAGAACCGGCATGGGCTGGACGTTCGGCGGCGGCACCGAAGTCGCGATTGACTCGCATTGGTCGGCGAAGCTCGAGTCGCTCTACATCAACAGCGGAACCAGCGCGAACCTGCAAGTTGCTCCAGCGGCGTTCTTCACCACCTTCAAGGATCATTTCATGGTCGTTCGCGCTGGCTTGAACTACGCGCTGAACTAATCGCAATACGTCAAAACGAAATAAAAACGGCCGGGCTCATCGCCCGGCCGTTTCGTTTGCAATGCCCGCTGACGGCGAAACGTCAGTACCTGTTCGCGATCGGCAGTTCGTCAGCCGGGAACAGCGTGATCACCCGACAGCCCTTGTCGGTAACCACCACCTCTTCCTCGATGCGCGCGGCGGAGAAACCGTCCGTGGCCGGACAATACGTCTCCAGCGCGAACACCATGCCTTCCTTGATCTCGGTCGGGTGCTCGAGCGAGACCACGCGCGAGATGATCGGTCGCTCGTGAATGGCGCATCCGATGCCGTGACCGAATTGCAGACCGAACGCCGTCATCTCATCGGGGAAACCGAAATCCTCCGCCTTCGGCCACACGCTGCACACACGATCGGTGCTCACGCCGGGCTTGATCAGATCAATGGCGAGATCGAGCCACTCGCGCGCTTTCTTGTAAGCGTCGTGCTGCCCCGGCGTCGCCTTGCCGACGTTGAAGGTGCGGTAGTAGCAGGTGCGGTAGCCCATGAACGATTGCAGGATGTCGAAGAACGCCTGATCGCCGGGGCGCAACATGCGATCGGTGAAATTGTGCGGATGGGGATTGCAGCGTTCACCGGAAATGGCGTTGATCGCTTCGACGTCGTCGGAGCCATGGGTGTAGAGGAACTTGTTCACCTCGGCGACGATGTCGTTCTCGCGCACGCCGGGCTTGAGCTGCTCGTGGATCAGGTGATAGGCGCCGTCGACCATCGCCGCGGCGCGGTTGAGCAGCGCGATCTCGTCGGCCGATTTGATCTCGCGCGCTTCCAGCATGGTCTGCTGGCCGTCGGCGACTTTCAGCCCGGCCTTTTCCAGCTCGAACATCATCGGCGGCTCGATGATGTCGACACCGACCGGCATTTTCTCGACACCGGCCTCCTTGAGCAGCGACGCTATTTCCTTGGCGTGGCGGGCCATCAGCCCAAATGACGGGCTCACGGTGCCGCGCAGTCCGATCAGGCCGGCCTTGCAGTTCTCCGGCTTTAGCCACGGCGTATAAAGCTTGTGGTGCACGGCGGCCGAGCCGAAGTCCCACAGGATCGGATCGTCGCTGGTACGGGTGACCAGCGCCCAGCGGCAAAGTTTGTCGCGCTCCCACTCCCCGATCTTGGTCGAGGTGCAGTAACGGATGTTGTTGACGTCGAACACCAGCAGCGCGCCTAGATTGGACTTCTCCAGCGCCTGCTTGACCCGGCCGAGCCGGTAACGGTGCAGCCGGCGATAATCGACCCGCTCTTCGAAATCGACGCCGGTGATGCCGAGCGCCGGCAGCGCGCGGCCCCAGTTGTAACGTGGATTGACGTCCTCGGCGCGGATTGTCGTCGGTTCGCGGGTCAATTCGTCCATGGCCGGCTCCTTGGTCTTTGCAGGCAATATATTCTTTTTGCAGACGGGCCGCATCACGGCACGCCTAACGTTAAGGCAGTAAATCCTAAGCCGGAATCGGAACCTCGCCGACGTCTTTCGGCACCTTATAGCCCTTCTGCGTCGCCGGGCGCTTGGCGATCGAGAGGTACCAGCGCTTCACGTTCGGATATTTGTTCAGATCGACGGTTTGCCACTCGTAGCGCGACACCCACGGCCAGATCGCAATATCGGCGATCGAGTAATCATCGGCGACGTATTCATGCTCCGCGAGCCGCCTGTCGAGCACGCCGTACAACCGATGCGCTTCCTTCAAATAACGTTCCTCGGCATAGGGCGCCTTGCCCGGATTGTATTTGGTGTAGTGATGCACCTGGCCGAACATCGGCCCGGGACCGCCCATCTGCCACATCAGCCATTCGATGGTGTGGTAACGGGCGTCGCCCGACTTGGGCAGCAGCTTTCCGGACTTGTCAGCGAGATAGATCAGGATCGCGCCGGACTCCATCAGGCTGAGCCCGTTGTCGCGATCGACGATCGCCGGGATACGGTTGTTCGGGCTGATCTTGAGAAACTCCGGCTTGAACTGCTCGTCCTTACCGATGTCGACCGGATGCACGGTGTACGGCAGGCCCATTTCCTCAAGCGCGATGGAAGCCTTGCGGCCGTTCGGCGTCGTCCATGTGTAAAGATCGATCACGGTGTGTTTCCTGTCCTGTTTGTCGATTTAAGGAAGAAAATTTCGCTCAAGGGTTCATTGCCGCCGCGTTGGCCTCGCGCCGCAGCCTTTGCAGGTGCGCGGCAACACCATCGCGGATTTTCGGCCCATGGGTCGCCATCTCCGTAAATTCGCTGGCCGAGATCAATTCATGCAGGCCGCTCCGGAAGCTCAGCCATGCGCTGGCCCGCGCCCACCACTCCTGCACCCGCGGCCGGTTTTCTGTCCAGAGGTCAAGCAGCCCCAGATAGTCGAGGCGTGCTGCAAACGGCATCATATTGATGTCGGCCAGCGTCGGATCAGGCCCGATGATCCAGGATTCGCCGTGTTCGGCGAGCGCATGTTCCATATGTCCGAAGGCGCGCTCATAGGCGGCAATGGCATGCACCACGAAGGGTAAATCCACGCCGTGCTCGTAGGTGGATTTGAATCGATCAGTACGGCGCGGATCGCCGACATTGCGAAAACGCTTTTGTCGGATTTCCTCCGGCATACTGCGCATCCGCTCGCGGAACATTGCCGAGAAGCTCAACTCAGTGACGCCGTCGAACAAACCCTCGTCGACGAACTTGCTCCATAGCCGCATTTTGCTTTGCAGCCACGGATCGGCGGGAATGAGCTTGGGCAGCTGCGGGAAAGTTTGATCGATGTATTCGCAGATCAGCGTCGACTCGATCACCGGCTTGCCGTCATGCACCAGCGTCGGCACCACGCCCTTCGGATTGAGCTGCAGATATTTCGGATCGTATTGCTCGGCCTTGAACAGATCGATCCGAACGGCTTCCCACTCCAGGCCCTTTGCCCGCAGCGTGATCCGCACTTTCTGGCAACAGACCGAATTGCCGAAGTCGTAAAGGATGAGGCTCATGTGAGACTCACGCGACTTTTTTGCCCCACAACCGCGTCGACGCAAGATCGGCGCCGTCGCGGATCGCTTTCAGCTTCAGCCACACCACCGGCTCGATCACCCATTCGCGCCGGGTGAAAGTGCCGAAGCCGCAATCAGTCGAGGCGATGACGCGTTCGCGGTCGCCCACGGTTGCGACCGCCTCCTCGATACGCCGCGCCACGACCTCGGGATGCTCAACGAAATTCGAGGTCGTCTCGACCACGCCGGGGATCAGGATCATGTCTTTCGGAAACGGCACGCGCTTGAGCGCGGAATATTCATGGGCGTGGCGCGGATTTGAGAACTCGATCGACAGCGCGCCGACCTTGGCCTGGTAGAGCGCCGGCAGGATCTTATCCAGCGCGACGTCATGGATGTGCGGACCTTCCCAATTGCCGTAACAGATGTGCAGCCGCACCCGGTCGCGCGGAATGCCTTCGATACCCTTGTTGATGGCGGCGACGTGACGCTCGCAGCGCTTCACAAAATCGGCATCGGACAGATCGCGATACATCATGGTGCGGTCCATCGCGAGATCAGGCGCGTCGATCTGCAGGACCAGTCCCGCCTTGTGCACCGCCTGATATTCCTTGCTCATCTCGCGCGCGATGGCGTCGAGATAATCGTCGTGCGACGGATAGTGCGCATTGAGCATCGTGGTGGAAATGATTCCGGGCGACGCTGCGGTCATGAACCGCTCCGAGAATGCGTGCAACTCGTCGGCGATCTTGTTGAAGCCTGTGGTCTCGTCGGTGATCGGCTTGAGGTCGCGATACTCGATGGCGGCCTGCGCTTCCGGCGCGCCCTGCTGACTCTTCGGCGGATTGGGGAAACGCCGCATCAGATAAGTGGTCAGTTCCGGGAATTCCTCGAACTCGCGCCCACGGCGGCGCTTCGACACGCCGGCAAAGCCGGACATGCGCTGCGGCACGTAGGTCTGAAACCCGATCCGGCGCTGCTCGCCGTCGTTACCGACGTCGATGCCCGCCTCCATTTGTTTTTTGACGACGTGGCGGACCGCCTTGTCCATCTCGTCGGCGAGCGCTTTCGGATCGAGGCTCTTGCCCTCTTCCTGCTCGACCAGCAGTTCGCTCAGCTTCTCGTTGCGCGGCAGGCTGCCGACATGGGTGGTGAGGATACGGTCCCGGCTGGTAATCATCGCGCACTCCACTTCAAAAAGGCGCGTCATCAGTACCGGATTGCGGCAAATTACGCCATTGGCATAATGCCTTAAGTGGGCGGAGGATGGGCTACGTCCCTGCCTTTTATGAGAGGAAGCGCCGGATGAATGCGTCCATCGACGCGGTGCCGCGCGACTACAATTTCGCGGCCGATATCCTCAAGCGTAATCTCGACGCTGGGCGTGCCGACAAAGCCGCCTATATCGACCACCGCGGCACTTGCACCTACGCAACTCTGGCAGCCCGGGTCGAACGGTTCGGCAATGTGCTGCGCGCGCTCGATATCCGCCGCGAAGAGCGTATCCTGATTTGCTTGCTCGACACTATCGACTGGCCGACCGCGTTCCTTGGCGCAATCAAGGCCGGTGTCGTTGCCGTGCCGGTCAACACGCTGCTGACCGAAGACGACTACCGCTTCATGCTCGAGGATTCGCGTGCGCGGCTTCTGGTGATCTCTGAAGAATTGCTGCCGAAATTTGCCAAGGCGATCGAGAGCAGCAAGACCCTCACCCACGTCATCGTCTCTGGCGATGATGCCAAAGGCCATCAGCGTTTCGATGAATTGCTCGAAGCAGCCAAGACCGACGCCTGGACCGCGCCAACGACGCGTGACGATATGTGCTTCTGGCTCTACACCTCGGGCTCAACCGGCCGCCCAAAGGGCGCGGTGCACACTCACGCCGATCTGAAACTCACCGACGACCTTTATGCAGCGCCGATCCTCGGCATCACCGAGAAAGACATCTGCTTCTCGGTCGCAAAACTGTTCTTCGCCTACGAACTCGGCAATGCGCTAACCTTCCCAATGTCAGTCGGCGCAACCACGGTACTGCTGGCAGCGCGCCCAACGCCTGAAGCAGTCGCGGACATCTTGAAGAAGCACGACGTCACCGTGTTCTATGCGGTACCGACGTTCTACGCCGGCTTCCTCGCCAGCCCCGCCGCACCCGAGCGCGCCGAAGTGAAAATGCGCTGCTGCGTTTCGGCCGGCGAAGCACTGCCGCCCGATGTCGGACGGCGCTGGAGCGAGCGTTTCGGCGTCGACATCCTCGACGGCATCGGCTCGACCGAAATGCTGCACATCTTCCTGACCAACCGTCCCGGCGAAGTGAAATACGGCACCAGCGGCAAGCGGCTTGCCGGTTACGACCTGCGGCTGGTCGACGACGATGGCGCGATCGTCACCAAGCCCGGCGAGATGGGCGAGTTGCAGGTGCGCGGGCCGACCAGCGCGATGATGTATTGGAACAACCGCGATCAGTCGCGTTCGACCTTCCTCGGCGAGTGGACCCGCTCCGGCGATAAATATGTCGAGGACGAGGACGGTTACTTCGTCTACTGCGGCCGGCGCGACGACATGCTCAAGGTTTCCGGCATGTATGTCTCACCGTTCGAGGTCGAGGGCGTGCTGCAAAGCCATCCGGACGTGCTGGAAGCCGCCGTCGTCGGCTGGCCGGACACTGATAAGTTGATCAAGCCAAAAGCTTTTGTCGTGCTGAAATCGCAAAGCGGCGCCGACGATGCGCTGGCGCGCAAACTGCAGGACCACTGCAAGCAGAAACTCGCCGCCTACAAATATCCGCGCTGGCTGGAATTCCGCAGCGATCTGCCGAAGACCGCGACCGGCAAAATCCAGCGCTTCAAGCTGCGCGCCGAGGCAGAGGACAAGTAACTGCTTTTCATCAATCCAGCGGCTCGACCTTCACAATCGACGCACCGTGATTGCTGCCGATCCACAACGTCGCCGGATTCTTTGAACTCGTCGACATAGACGCGGCGGATGTTGGTCGGCCGCGGCAACTGATATTCGGTGTATTGCCCGGTCTTGATGTCGAGCCGTGCGACGCGGTCAGTATTCATCGAACCGGTCCAGGCATTGCCGTTCTTGTCCTCCACCGTGTCGTATGGCGACGACCACGGCGACGGCACTTTCCATTCCGCGATCTTACCGGTTTCCGGATCGAGCATGCCGATGGCATTGCCGAAATATTCGGCGAACCACAGCCGGCCCTGATCGTCGACGCGGCCGCGGCGCGGATGCGAGTTCGGCGTCGGAGTGAGGAATACCGTCGGCTCCTTGGTCTTGGCGTCGAGCCTCACGATATTGCCGGCGGAAAAATCGAGCAGATAGAGATTGTTCTCCGCGTCCGAGTGGATGCCGTAGGTGCCTATGCGCTTGCCGGTGCGCGGATCCTTCGGCACACCGACGTCCTCGATTTTATTGGATGCGAGATCGAGCCGGTAAATGTGCCCGCCGGCGGAATTCTTGATCCACACCTTGTCATCGGCCGGCGTGCCTTCGACCGCCAGATGGCCGAGCTGCCCGGCGTCGCTGTCCCATTCCTTCGGCGTCGACCACATCTGAAACTTGCCGGTCTTGCGATCGAGCTTGCCGATCGCGCTCTGGTACATCACGCCAATCCAGGGATTATTGTCTTTGTCGATTTCCAGATCGAGCGTGCCGAGCGAATAGCCGGGCTTGGTGACAGGAATCGGAAATTGCGTGACCTGCCCGGTCTTTGGGTCCATCTCGCCGATGAACATCTGGCCGAAGTCCGAGTACCAGACGTTACCTTCATGATCGAGCACGACGTCGTGCGGCTCGATCAGCCGGCTCGGCATGTCGTATTCAGTGATGATGACGTGGGTGGATTTGCCGGTAAGCCGCGGCAGCGTTTTCAGCGGCCAGCTCCAGCTGTCCTGCTGGCTGAGATTGAGGCTGGCGAGCCACTCTGCGGCTTTCGGCGCTTCTTCTTCAGGGATCAGCCGGCGGACCGCATCGCCAACCAGCCGCTGCGGCTTGAGCGGCGTCGAGCCGGGATAATAACCGGCCATGCGCAGGAACACCTGCTGGAATTCATCGGCACTGTGAGTTGAGCGCACAATGCGTTCGAGGGTGTGACAACTGTTGCAGTCGAGCACGAGACGCTTCTGATCGTCGGTGCCGGGCATGCTCATCAGCCACTCGGCATTGGTCATCTGCGCCGTAAGATTTTTCGTCGGCGCGAGTTTGACGTCGATCTTGTCTTCCTGGCCCGCGGTAACGGTCGCGTCTTTCGGACCATCAAGGTCGAAACCGGTGGCGCGGGTGCTGATGGCGTAGTGGCCGGGATCGAGCCGCGACGCCGGGAAACTGAAATGACCTTTATCATCGCTGATCACTGAAACGGTGATGGTCGAGCCGTCTTTTCTGGCGCTGACAACGACGCCTTCCATCGCGCCTTCTTTGGCGGAACTCACGCTCCCTGAGAGCGCCGCGGGGCTTTGGGCAAAGGCCGGTGGCGCAAAAGCGGTCAGGCCGGCAGCAGACGTGAGCAATAAAACTGTCAGGCGCATAGGTGGCTCCCTCATCCGGCGTTGGGCGTTCTCTGACGCCTTGCGTTAATATTTGCCGGGTATTAGTACGGCGGCATTCTACCGCCGCGGTAGCTCAGCCGGTAGAGCACCGCATTCGTAATGCGGGGGTCGGGGGTTCGAATCCCTTCCGCGGCACCATTTCCGCCGATTATCGAAGCGTAAGCCTCCGGCATAAACCCGCCACCCCTCTGGAAAATCGGGGCTTTTGCGACGGAACGGCGGCTGCGCGCCTGATAAAACGCACACCGAATGTTACTGCGCCGGGCGCGCCGAACATGTAGTGTGCGCCCGGAGTGCCAATGAACCCAGCCATTGCAGTACACGCGAATCCGCAGGCGGCGTTTCTGCCTCGTGCTGGTGAAGCCGTCGCATTACGACAAGGACGGCTATGTCATCCAGTGGATGCGCTCGCCGATTCCGTCGAACTCACTCGCCTCCCTCTATGGCCTCGCGCAGGATTGCGCCGAGCGCGCCGTTCTCGGTAACGACGTCGACCTCGATATCCACGCTTTCGACGAGACCAACACGCGCATCAGGCCGGCTCGTCTGGCATCCATGATCGAACGCGCGGGCGCCGGCATGGTGATGCTGGTCGGTGTGCAATCGAACCAGTTTCCCCGCGCCCTCGATATCGCGGCGACGCTTCGCGCACGGAACATTCAGGTCGGCGTTGGCGGCTTTCATGTCTCCGGCACTATCAGCATGCTTGGCGGCATCGATGCCGATCTCGAGCGCGCGAAGGCCATGGGTATTTCCCTGTTCGCCGGCGAAGCCGAAGGCCGCCTCGACCAGGTGCTGCGCGATGCAGCGGCCGGCACGCTCAAGCCGCTCTATAATTTCATGAACGACCTGCCCAGCATCGAGGGCACGCCAATCCCTCTGATGGCGGCGGAGCGGGCGCAGCGCACGGCCGGCGGCGTGACCAGTTTCGACGCCGGACGCGGCTGCCCTTATCAGTGCTCGTTTTGCACCATCATCAATGTGCAGGGCAGGAAATCGCGGCGCCGATCGCCCGACGACATCGAGAAGATCGTGCGCGTCAACTATGCCCAGGGCCTGCGCAGTTTTTTCATCACCGACGACAATTTCGCCCGCAACAAGGATTGGGAGCAGATTCTCGATCGCCTCATCCACCTTCGTCAGGTGGAAAAGCTCAATATCGGCTTCATCATCCAGGTCGATACACTGTGTCACAAGCTGCCGAACTTCGTGGAGAAATGCGCGCTCGCGGGCGTGCGGCGTGTGTTCATCGGCCTTGAGAACATCAATCCGGACAATCTTGCCGGCGCCAAGAAGCGGCAGAACAAGATCACCGAATACCGCAAGATGCTGCTCGCCTGGAAAGCGGCGCGCGTCATCACCTATGCGGGCTATATTCTCGGCTTCCCGAACGACACGGTCGATTCAATCCTCCACGACATCGACGTGATCAAACGCGAGCTTCCGGTAGACTTGCTCGAATTCTTCTATCTGACGCCGCTGCCGGGCTCCGAAGACCATCTCAAGCTCTCCCGCGCCGGCGTGCCGCTCGATCCCGACATGAACAAGTACGATCTCAATCACGTCTGCACGGCACATCCGCACATGTCGGCCAAGGAATGGGATCGCGCCTATGCACTGGCCTGGCAGCGCTATTACACAACCGACCACATCAAGACAGTGCTTCGCCGCGTCGCCTCAGCAGGCGCCAATGCAAGCAACGCGCTGTTCCTGATCACATGGTTCAAAGGCAGCATCGATATCGAAAAAATACATCCGCTCGAAAGCGGATTTCTGCGGCTGAAATTTCGCCGCGACCGGCGCCCGGGATTTCCGATCGAACCGATCTGGCGATTCTATCCGCGGTATTCGTGGGAGGTTGTCAGCAAGCTTTCGCGTTGGGCCGGACTTTACCTGCGACTGCGGCGCATCTATCTCGGCATCAAACACGATCCGAAGCGGTTCGAGTACACCGATCTGGCGATGACCCCGGTAACCGACGACGAGACCGAGACCCACGACCTCTTCCGCACCGCCGCCGCCCAGACGTATGTCGGCCAGGAACAACGGCTCGAGAAAGCGCGCCACGGCGCCGCTGTATGAGGCGCTTTACGCGCCTCGCCATTCGATCAGTTTTCATCCTGTGGAGGCAACCACACCTCGGGTGAGCTGGTACTGCCGCTGCCCAGCGAACGTTGCATCAGCACCACATCGGTCCAGTGGCCGAATTTGTAGCCGATGGCGGCGAGATAACCGACTTGATTGAAACCGCTCGCCTTATGCAGCTGGATCGACGGCGCATTGGCAGCATCGATGTATGCGATCATTTGCCGGTAACCCGCCGCGGCGCAGGCATCGATTAATGCCGGCAGCAACATTCGGCCGATGCCAGAGTGCAGATAGTCCGGATGCACGTAGATCGAGTGCTTGATCGTATACCGGTAGGCCGGCCTTTTACGGAACAGTACCGCATACGCATAGCCGACCACGACACCATCGCAGTCGGCAACCAGATGCGGTAGCCGGTGCCTGCGCATCGTCCGCCGGCGCCGTTTGATGTCATCGACCTGCGGCTCTTCGCTGAGATGCATCAGCGATGGATCGACGCCGCGTGCAATGTGATGACGATAGATCGCAACCATCGCATCGACGTCATCGTCCCGTGAGCTGCGGACCGTGATTGGATTTTGCAACGCGGTCATTCAACCGAATTGTCTGGTCCAGAACACAACTGTGCAGAATGGCCTCATTCGCGCACCACGTAGGTATAAAGCCGGACCGTCCCGGCAGCATCAAACTCGCGATAGACACCCTGGACTTCGGTTTCGAACCCGGGAAACAGATTGCTCGCCCGCTCGAACATCTTGAGATAGTCGATCATCGGACGCGCGCCCGCATTGAGCCGCTCGCCTGGCACGATGGTGGCGATACCGGGCGGGTAAACAACAAATAGCGTCGCCGCGACGCGGCCTTCGATTTCGTCGATCGGCAGGTAGTCGACGTTATTGCGCACCAGATGCCGGTTCGCTTCATGCGGTGTCATGGCCTGTTCCGGCAGATGGCTGGCCTTGAATTGCGCCTTTTGCAGCGCGCTGACGTTGGCCGAACGAAAGAACGCGTGCATCTCGGCGCAGAGATCGCGCAGCCGCGTGCCGGCGTAGCGGCGGCGCGATTGCGCGGCGACAAAATCCGGCATCGCATTCTCAAGCAGCACATTTTCGTCGTGCAGCCGTTTGAAAGCGACCAGGGTGGAGACGAGAGTCCCTGCTTTGCTGGCTTCAACACCAGGAGTCAGCAAGAACAATAGCGAATTCAGATCGTTCTTCTCGCACACGACGCGGTTCTCACGCAGGTACTGCGCCACGACCGGCGCCGGAACGCCGTGCGCCTCGTATTCTCCCGTCGCCCGATCAAAGCCTGGCGTCAGCAACGTCAGTTTGTTGGGATCGGTAATGGCATAGCCGGCAGGAAAGTCGGAGAAACCGTGCCAACGCGCGCCGGGCAGGAATTCCCAGAAACGCGGATGACTGGCCAGCGCATCGGTCGCCAAGCTGTCCCATGGCACTTCGTGCACTCCGCCATCGCGCGCCGCATCAGGCAGTCGCACCGTGTCGGGCACGAATGGATCGAAGAACCAGCGCCGCGCCGGATCGGATTCCTTGCGTTCGAGTTCGCGCTGTACCGCGCGCAGTTTCTTCCGTAATTCGATGCCGAGCCGGATCGTGTCGTCCCACAACACCTCGCCGGAGCGGCCTTTCATCATCTGCGCACCGACGTCCAGCGACGCGAACAGCGGATAGAACGGTGACGTCGAGGCGTGCAGCAAGAAGCTCTCGTTGAACCGCCGATGTTCAACCCGGCGGCGCTGGCCGCGGATGTGACTGTCTTTGACGTGGATTTGCGAAGCCTGCGAGAAGCTCGCCAATTGTTTGTGCGTCGATTGCGTGGCGATGATCCCGGGCGCGGTATCGCCGAGATTCTTCAGCCCCATTGCGAAGCGGCCGGCATAAATCGGGTGGAACTTCATGAAGCCGGCCCAGGCTTCATCGAACAGAATGTAATCGCATAGCGGACCGATGCGCTCGATGATGTATTGCGCGTCATAGATCGTTCCGTCGTAAGTACACTGCTCGATCACTGCAGCGCGAAACGGCCTTGGCCGCTGCCACGCGTCCGGGTCCTTTACTAACGGATTGGACCGTATCGCCTCCCGAATGGTCTGCTCGTTGAGGGCCGACGGCACGATCGGTCCAATCAAACCATAGGCGTTGCGATCGGTCGGCAGATAAACCGGAATCCCGCCGCCGACCAGCAAAGCGCCCTGATGCGCCGCCTTGTGGTTGTTGCGGTCGAACAGCACCAGGTCGCCGTCGGTGATCAGCGCCGACAGCACGATCTTGTTGGAGGCTGAGGTGCCGTTGAGAACGAAGTAGGTGCGTTCGGCGCCGAAAATCGCCGCCGCTTCCTTTTGCGCGGCAAGCGCCGGTCCCTCGTGGGTGAGGAGATCGCCGAGTTCCAGGATCGAATTATCGAGATCGTCGCGGAATACGGCGTCGCCCAGATGTTCCTTGAAAATGCGGCCTATCGGGCTGCGGTTGTAGAACATGCCGCCATTGTGCCCGGGGCAGGTCCACAATTGATTGCCCTCTTCGGCATACTCAACGAGAGCGCCGAAGAATGGCGTCTTCAGCGTGTCGGCATATTGTTTCAGCCGGCTGACAAGATTCCGCGCGATGAACTCCGGCGTCTCTTCGGCGAGAAAAATATAGCCGTCGATGAAGTCGAGCACTTCGACCGGAATGTCCTCGAAGCGCCGGCGCCTGACCAGAAGAACAATCGGCATTTCCAGGCCGCGCCGGCGCATCAGGTTGATGAGCGACGCCGTCTTGCCTTCCAGCCCCTTCTTGCCCCAATCGACCACCAGGCAACCGATTGCGGCATCGGTTTGCACCACGATTTCCGCATCCTCGATCCGGCGGGCGTTGATGACCTCAAAGCCTTGCCGCTGAATCGCGGCAATGATCTCGGCGACGCGTATTCCTTCGAGATCTTCGGATTCAAAAGTCGGCGCCGAGAACAGAAAGGTGAAACGCTGGAAGAAGTTCATGCAAGCAAGCCTGGCTAAGGTTCAGCCAGATCGAGCTTATTGCTTTGCGTGACGACTGTGTGACTAGCCCGCGTTTACGCAGCCACCCGCCACTCGGCGAAGGCACAGCCGACATAGACTTCTTCCAGAGCCGCGTAGCCGATCAGCTCGAAGCCTTTGTTGCCGGCGGCGGCGTGGGCCACCACCCAGTTGCGCACCTCATGGCCGCCGTTCCCGGTATGGCGGACTTCTTCTTCGAGCGTGGACGCAAGCGCCGCGGGATCGCCACGCTCGAACAGCGAGATACAGGTGCGATCGAATTTTTCGTCGATCTGGCCCATCTTCGGTTCGCCGATGAAGTGACTTAAGCCACCTGTGGCCAACACCGCGACGCGCAGATTCTCCGGATAGCTTGCGATGGCGTCCTTCAGCAGCTTACCGAAAGCGAGGCAGCGCTTCATTGTCGGCATCGGATCGTCCACTTCGTTGACCACGATCGGCACGATCGGCGGAATTTTCTCAATGCCCATGCGCCACAGCGGCAGGCAGAAGCCATGATCAAGCGTAAGCCGATGCGACATCGACGGATCGAATTCGCGCTCGATGGCCGTGTTCATGAGGTGATGGCCAAAGCCCGGATGCCCGGCCAGCGTCGGATGATGAAAATGCTTCTTCAGGAAAGGTTCTGGCGGCCCGTCATGCTCGGCGCCGACGCCAACACAGAACGCTGGAAAATTGTTGAGGAAGAAATTGACCCAGTGATCCGGAGAGACAATCACCAGGACATCTGGCTTTGACGCCATCAGCCGTTTGCCAGTCTCGCCGAAGCCTTGTTCCACCGAGGCGCGCGTCGGCGGTGAGAGCGACTCCCATTCGCGCGCAATCATCGGGCCGTGACTCGCTGCATAGACACCGACAAGACTAGCCATGTGACACTCCCATTTCATTCAAGCGCCGGATGAACTCGGCATCTTTCATTCCGGTGATCGCGTAGTAGAAGCGCAGCAGATAGGCGTTCACATGCGGCGCGATGGTTTCGATGTCGTCGGCAAGCAACGCCTTGCGAAGCTCCGGCGCCATCGGATAGCGCGCCAGCACCGCCTCGCGATCCTTCTTGTACTCGGCAGACACCGCCGGCTGCTGAATGTCGAAGAACAGCTTGTTGAGCCAGTAATCTCTCACCGCAAACCTCGTCTTTCGTTCATGGCCGCAGCCGGATTTATCCGTTGCTTACTCCAAAGTAATCCCGGCGTCCTTGATGAGCTTCGTCCACTTGTCGTATTCGGCATGAACGAAGCCATCCAGTTTCTCCGGCGGAACCCACATGTAGTCGGCGCCACCGGCAACGTATTTCGCTTTCAGCTCCGAGGACGAAGCGGCGATTCCGCTCTGCAGTTTGTCGATCACCGTCTTCGGCGTTCCCGCCGGCGCGAACAGGCCGATCCAGGAATCGACATTGAGGCCGTTGACGCCCGCTTCGTCCATCGTCGGAATGTCCGGCATATCTTTCGATCGTTGCGGGGCCAAAATTGCAAAGCCCTTCACCTTGCCGGACTGAACGAAGGGAAACGCGCCCGCGGTCGAATCGAAAAACAGATCGACACGGCCGGCGATGAGGTCCGGATAGACCGCCGTCGCGCCCTTGTAGGGCACTTCGATGAATTTGGTATCGGTCGCCTTCATAAATGCGACCGCGGTCAGTTGCTGACCGGTTCCGACTCCCGCCGTCGCGAGATTGATGCTGCCAGGCTTGGCTTTCGCGGCGGCAATGATGTCCTTCACGCTGGTGAATGGCAGCGTGTTTGATCCGACCGCGATGTAAGAGAGCCGGTAGAAGATTGCGACCGGAACAAGCTGCGTCAGCGCGTCATAGGGTGCGGTCCGGTACAAACCGGCATTGAAAACAATATTGCTGAGCCCGCCGGCGAGCAGCGTGTAGCCATCCGGTGCCGCAGCGATCGCTGCCTGTGTTCCGACAATAGTGCCCGCGCCGGTGCGGTTTTCGACAAAGACGCTTTGCCCGAGCCGCGCACCCAACTGATCGGCCGCAATCCGCGCCATCACGTCATAGCCGCCGCCGGGGCCCGTCGGCACAATGATGCGAACCGGCCGCACTGGATAATCGTCGGCATGCGCCGGCGCACCTGCAGCAGTGAGCGCCAATATGACAGCGAAAGCAGCTGCAAAAATTTTCCCCGCCTGCGACGGAGTTTGACGCGCCATTAAATTTCCTCCCGCAAGTCGCTAATCTCGCGCGTCGAACTAGTATTGCCCTTTGGCATCGAGACCAAGAGCATGCTGGCCGTACATTGTGCTGACCGCATCCCAGTTCATGCTGACATGCACCGCCGCCGCGTGAGCGTCGCGCCACGCGCGCTGGATCGGCTTTGAGGTGAAGATGCTCTGCCCGCCCGACGCCTCGAACATTGCGTCGACCGCACGCAGCAGGAGACGCACGCTGAAGGCTTGCGCCAGCCGATTGCGTATCCGCATATCGGCATTGGCCTGATCGCCGGCGGCAGCGGCGGCCATCGCCCTGTCCAACGCATCGAGAATGGTCAATCGCGCCGCGTCGATCGAGCCAGTCGCCTCAGCGACGCGGCTTTGAACGGTGGCAAACTCCGCCATGCGATTGTTGCCGCCGGTGACGGCGCCGCGTGTCGTTCGCACCTTCGCCATATCGACGAAATCGGCCAGCGCACCTTCCGCCATGCCGAGCACCGGAGCGACGAGAGTGAACGGCAATGCCGACATCATCGAATGCCGGTACAGCGGATTGTCATGCACCTTGCTGCCCGGCGCCGTGCCGGCACACAGATCCGCGACCGTCACAACACGATGCGCCGGTACAAAGGCATTCTCCGCTACGGAGTTTTTGCTGCCGGTGCCGGCAAGGCCCATGGTGAACCAGTTGTCCTCGAGGCGGATGTCCGACATCGGCAGCAGAAAAAATGCCGGCGTCGGCGGCGCGCCAGCCGTCGCGGGCGGTATCATGCCGCCGTTGACCAGCCAGGTCGCGTGATCGCTACCGCTGGTGAAACTCCAGTTGCCGGTTAGCCGGTAGCCGCCCTCGACGGGAACGACCTTGGCGACCGGCGGATAGGATCCGAACAGCAATGCATCGGGATCGGACCAGAACTCGTCCTGGGCCTGCTTCGGAAACATCGCCGCCAGCCACTGATGGACGATGGCGAGACTGAACACCCAGCCGGTCGAGCCGCACGCCGCGCCGATCGGTGCCGCGACACGGATGAGAGCATCGAAGCCGTGCTCGTAGCCGCCGTAGACCGCCGGCGTCATGACCCGGAACAAGCCAGCTTCGCGCAACCGCGCCATCACATCGGCCGATACCTGCCGGTTACTTTCGGTTTGCTCGGCTTGGGCGCGGACAAAAGGCGCAATCTCGGTCGCGCGCGCCACCAGATCGGCAACCGACGGACGGGCGGTTTTGATGTTGACCACAGCCATGACGACGCTTCCTCCGGCTTTTATGAGGCCGAGCGTAGCGCCGCGGTGGGATCACGCGAAGATGGCAAAGCCGCACTAGCGATATCGTTTTGGTATCGCTAGTCTTGAGCGCATGAAGCTGACTCAACTCAGTTACGTCGCCACCATCGCCGAACAAGGCAGCCTGCGGGCCGCGGCGCGCCACCTCGGCGTCGCGCAACCGGCGTTCTCGCGCAGCATTGCCGAGCTCGAGCGCGAACTCGGCGCCCCTCTGTTCGAGCGGCGCGCCCGCGGCATGATCGCAACGCCGCTAGGCGAAGCGTTCGTGCGGCGGGCCAATTCCATTCTCAACGACGTCCGCCGCGCCAAAGACGAGTTCGAGCAACTGAAAGGCAATGCCGCCGGCGAGGTCACGATCGGACTTTCGATCGCGGCACATCTCCGCCTGCTGCCCGGATCGCTGCGATCATTTCGGGAGCGGCATCCGAAAGTTCGCTTGCATATTATGGAAGGCTTTTATCCGACGTTGGCGCCGGGATTGCAGGACGGCAGCGTGGATTTCTACATCGGCCCCGATCCGGGTTTGCGGCTGCCGACAATGCTGAAGAAAGAGACGCTGTTTTCAGGCGAACGCGCCGTGCTCTGCCGCGTAAAGCATCCACTCGCGAACGCTGTGTCGCTTAAGGACTTGCGCGACGCCGAGTGGATCACGACGTCGATTACGCCGAAGGCGGAAAATGAAATCGGCGACGTGTTCAAGCGCCACCGTCTGCCGGAGCCGAAACTCGTCCTGCAAAGCCAGTCGGCACTCACGCTGCTCGCCTGCCTGACCAATTCCGATTTGCTGGCGATGGCGCCGGCGCAATGGGTGAAGTCGCCAATCGCCAATCAATTGTTGCGTACCATTGCGGTCAAGGAAGAGCTTTCGGCGGTATCAATCATTGTCGTGACCCGCCGCGATGTGCCGCTGGCGCCGGCCGCCAATTATCTCCTCGACCTTATGAAAAGGACCGCAGGGTATTTTACGCAAGCTACGGCGAGCAGAGCCCGCGCCGGCTAGGTCGACGCCGGCACATTCATCGCTGTCGTCGGGCGGCGCTGCCACAAGCTCCAGGCAAACCCAACAACGCCCAGCGTCAGTAATGCCGCAAACACCAGCGGATCCGGGGTGCGCCACGGGCCGGCCCAGAACAGCACAGCAGTGAGCAGCGCGCCAAATTGCGTAAGAACCTTGAATTGATCGAGTAGTCCGGGCCGAACCTGCAGGATCATCATCAATCCGAAGAATGCCGGAACAAGAAGCGGGACGAACCAGCGGATCGAGACCGACACGCCGGGAGTATTCGAAGCAATTGCATAGAGCGCCCAGGTGCCGGCACAGAGGAATGCCGCCAGCAACAATTCGAGCCGCCGCTCCGGCAACATCCGCCAGGCGCTCATGACGCCAAGAGGCAAGAGCCACAGAGGCAAGTTGTACAGCAGGAATCCATTCGGTCCGACGAGCAGACCGACAGCGTACTGGATCAGATCCCAGACGGAACCGCGCAAAAACACGCCGGTCATGTTCTCGGCGGAAAAAGCCGAACCCGGATAGTCGAAGTAGTGCGGATTAGCACCGGCGGGACCAATGGTGCCGCCAAGACCGTAATTGAACCAGTGATGCAGGGCCGCAAACGGCAGCATGCCAAGTCCGAACAACATGAGCGATTTGACGTCACGCCATTTCAGGCAGCAGTAGAGCCCGACACCGAGGATCACGATCGGTCCGAATCCCAGATCGATCGCGTAGGTCATCCCGACGAGAAAGCCGAGCAGAAGGGGGCGTCTTTGCTTTGAGTCGATCAGCAAGAGAACCGCGGCAATGGTTGCCAGCGCCATGCCCTGGTTGTTGACCTGACGGGAGTAAACTGGCGCGAGCGTCGCCAGTCCAAAACTCAACGTCACGATGAACGCAGTGCTCTCGGGCAGGCCCACGCGCAGCGCCAGAAACCAGATGCAGACGACGGCGATGGCGTAGGCCAGTCCGGTACTCATCAGGTTCATCAGATAAACGAAGGCGTGCGGCTGCTGGGCGGCAGCCAAGCCCGGTAAATTTCTGGGCGAGCCAGTAGATGCCGGCCAGATAGAGCGAGGCGGTGGGCGGCTCGTGCGAGTAGAAATGGCCGTCGATAAGCATCTTGTCCATGGTGCCGCCATCCGAAGGCAAGTCGAGGCCGTAAGGCTTCATTTCGTCCTGGGACGGAACCTTCACGAAGATCGAATTGTCGATGGCCCACGTATGCTGGTCGACGAGCGACTCGACGGTGGCGAGACGGCCGCCGTCATTCCAGCTGCCGGCGTATGGTTTCGCGCCCAGCACGGCGATCAGGATTGCTCCGATCAGGATGATGCGAAAACGCGAAAGGCCAAACAGGGGACGCTTCTTCGTCGTGGACGCAGTTGCTGCGATTTGCGCAAATTGGGACATACAATGCTGTCTCGAGCGCGAGGGGGCAGAAGCGGCCTAAGCCGGCGTCAACCCTCACCGTGGGTCCGGGTTTCAGACACCTTGCGTCTGGGCTAATAGAAAACAGTTAAAGGGAGAGAAACTTGCCCGTAATGTCCGGAAAACGCGCCTTCCTCGACCTGCTAAAGCAGGAAGGCATCAAGGTGATGTTCGGCAATCCCGGCACCACTGAACTGCCGCTGATGGATGCCTTCGCGGTCGAGCACGACATTCAATACATCCTCGGGCTTCAGGAGGCCGCGCTGATGGCGATGGCCGACGGCTACGCACAGGCCTCGGGCGGTCTCGCAGTGCTCAATCTTCACGTCGCGCCCGGGCTCGGCAACGCCATGGGCATGCTGTACGACGCGATGAAAGCCAATTCACCGATACTCATCACCGCCGGCCAGCAGGATCTCGAATACATCGTCGCCGAGCCGGTGCTGACCGCCGATCTGGCGACTCTGGCGCGGCCGTTCTGCAAGTGGTCAGCGGAAGTTCATCGCGCCGAGGATTTGCCGACCTACGTGCACCGCGCGGTGAAGACCGCGCTGGCGCCGCCGACCGGTCCGGTATTCCTGTCGCTACCCGGCGACATTCTGAAAAATGACGCCGACATCAATCTGCTCGAGCCGACACGCGTTGCACCACGCATTCGCGGCGATGCCGACGCTGTCGCGGCCGCGGCCAAGATGCTGGCCGAGGCGGAACGCCCGGTCATCATCGCCGGCGACGCGGTGGCGCAGAGCCGCGCGCACAAGGAGCTTGTCGCGCTTGCTGAAGCGGTCGGCGCGCCGGTCTATGTCGAGTTCATTCCGAGCACGGCGTCGTTCCCGGCATCGCATCCGCTTTATCGCGGCATGATGGTTCGCACCCAGGCCGGCGTGCGCGAAGTGCTCGACAAGCACGACCTGGTATTTTCCGTCGGCGGCGACCTGTTCACCTGGTCGTTGCCGTCGCCGATCGATCCGTGGCCGGCCGGTCTGCCGCTGATCCATCTCGACACCGATCCGTGGCAGATCGGCAAGAACTATCCGGCCAAGGTCGCGATCCTTGGTGATCCGAAGGCGACGCTGCCGGACATCACTGCCGCGATCGGCACGCGCATGACGGCAACTGCAAAGAGCGCCGCAGCGGTGCGGCTGAAGTCGGCAACCGAGACCATCAAGAAAGACCTGGAGGCATTCCGCGCCAAGGCGCGCGCCATGGCCGGCAAGACGCCGGTGCAGCCGCTGGCGTTACTCGAAGCGATCGGCCAGATGTTGCCGAAAGACGCGGTGGTGATCGAAGAAATTCTGTCCTCTGCGCCGGGCATTCGTCAGCTCATCCATAGCAACGACGAACAAAGCTTCTTTGGGCTACGTGGTGGCGGCATCGGCTGGGGCTTGCCGGCGGCTATCGGCGCCAAAGTCGCATTGCCGGATCGCCCGGTCGTCGCGCTCATCGGCGACGGCAGCGCCATGTACACGGTTCAGGCACTGTGGACCGCAGCGCACTACAAGCTGCCGGTGATCTGGGTCATCTTCAACAACACCAGCTACCGCATCCTCAAGCAGCGGCTGGTCATGTTGCGTGGCCTCGCGGAACAGGCCGACAATTTTGTCGGCATGGAACTCACCGATCCGGCGATTGATTTCATCGGCCTTGCCCGCTCGCTTGGTATCGATGGCGCGCGCGCCGGCACGGTGAAGGATGCCACCGACCTGATCGGCAAAGCGCTCAAGGACGGCAAGCCGATGCTGATCGAAGTCGATATGGAGCGCGGTTACAAGCCGATGTAGATTGCCGTCTGCTTGAGGCAGAGGACGGCAATGCGGGGGCGCGCCAAAGCCGGCCGTAAGAAGGCTGATCGTAAAACGACCGGCGGCAAAAAGGCCGGATCGCGGCGCCGCGCGAAGGCCGCGGTTGCGCGGCCGCGCGTAGAATCGCAACGCAAGCCGGCTCCCGAAAAACAGCAACCGATCGTCACTCATTTCATCCGCGAGCTTGCCGAAATCACGGAACAGCAGCGAGCCACGGAAGAAGTGCTTCGCGTCATCAGCAGTTCTTCGGGCGATCTGCAGCAGATCTTTTCGACCATTCTGGCGAACGCCGTGCAGGTATCCCGCGCCGATAACGGTGTGATCAACCGGTGGGATGGCGAGGCGCTGCATCTGGTCGCAACGCACAATATGCCGCCGGCCTTCGCGGAAATCCGGCGGCGCTCGCCCTATCGTCCCGACCAGCATTCAGCCAGCGGGCGCATGCTGGCCAGCCGCGGCCACGTCCACATCGCCGACCTCGCCGCGGACCGGTCCTATACCGAGCGCAATCCGCCGACGGTGGCCGCCGTCGAACTTGGTGGCATCCGGACCACCCTGGCGATTCCGATGATGAAGAGCGGCCAGTTTATCGGCTCGTTCACGGTCGGCCGCACCAAAGTCCAGCCGTTCACCGAACGGCAAATCGAGGTCGTCTCAAGTTTCGCCAATCAGGCGGTGATCGCGGTAGAGAACGCGCGGCTGTTCCATGAGTTGCGCGAGGCGCTGCAACAACAAACCGCGACCTCGAAAGTGCTGCAAGTCATCAGCAGTTCGCCTGGCGATCTAGAGCCGGCATTCAATACGGTGCTTGAGAACGCGATGCAGCTTTGCGACGCGGAGTTCGGCAATATCTACACGTGGGATGGCGAAGCGCTGCACCTTGTCGCCTGGCACAACACGCCCGCACCTTTTGCTGCCTATCGCACCAAGGGGCCGTTTCGTCCGAGCGCGACCAGCCTGATCGGCAAAATGGTACGAACGAAATCGGTGATGCACGTTCCGGACGCAGCGGACAACGTGGATTACACCGAACGCCGCGACCCTTCGCTCGTCGCAGCAATCGAGCTCGGCGGGGTGCGGACCTATCTCGGCATGCCGATGATGCAAGACGATAAGGTCATTGGCGCTATCACGATCTTTCGCCAAGAGGTGCGCCCGTTTTCCGACAAGCAGATCGCAATGCTCACCGGCTTCGCCGATCAGGCGGCCATCGCTCTGGAGAAATCGAGGCTTATTGCTGAGTTGCGCGAATCGTTGCGCCAGCAGACGGCCGCCAGCGATATCCTTAAAATCATCAGCCGCTCGACGTTCGATCTGCAAGCGGTGCTCGACACGCTGGTCGAACTGGTTTCCGGACTCTGTGACGCCGATATGGCGGCTATGCACCGGATAGAAGCGGACAACCAGCGTGCCATCGCGATCCACGGCGGACCGGCCAGTCATCGCGCACAAGCCATTCAAGTTCCGCTCAAGCCGGGGCGGGGCAGCGTCGTCGGACGCGCGATGGCGGAACGACGACCCGTCCAAGTCACCGACGTAACGAGCGATCCGGATTACGCGCTTCAGGGCGCGCAGAATCAGCTCGGCTACCGCACCGTGCTCGGCGTTCCGCTGTTGCGCGAAGGCGAGCCGATTGGCGTCATTGCATTAATGCGGATGACTGTCCGGCCATTTACGGACAAACAGGTTGAATTGCTGCAAAGCTTCGCCAGCCAGGCGGTCATCGCCATGGAAAACACCCGGCTGTTCAACGAGCTGAAGACGCGCACCGACGAACTCGACCGCTCGATCGGAGAATTGCAGCGCGAGCGCAACAACAAGCTGATGAATCTGGAAGCGATGGTGGCTTCGATCTCGCACGAAGTGCGGCAGCCGCTCGCCAGCATCGCTTCGAACGGCGGTGCTGCGCTGCGGTTTCTCAAGCACGAACCGCCAAATCTGGACGAAGCGCGTTCGGCGCTGAACAGCATGGTTCAGGGCAGCCATCGCGCCAGCAAGGTTTTCGACAATATTCGCGCGCTGTTCGGCAAAGCCGATCAGGGCCACGAACCTATCAAGCTGAACAAACTGGCGGTCGGCGTGCTGCATACGCTGCGCGACGATCTCAAGGATCGCGGCATCACGACGCGGACGTCGTTGCGCGCGGAGCTTCCGCTCATCACTGGCCATGAAGGTCAGTTGCAGGAAGTCCTGATCAATCTCGTTCGCAATGCGATCGAAGCGATGGATAGCGTCGAACAAGACAGCCGCGTATTGCAAGTCCGCGCCGAGGCGCACGGCGACAATGCCGTGGCGTTATACGTCGAGGATTGCGGGACGGGAATCGACCCAAAACAGCTGGATAATATTTTCGACGCCTTTATCACCACGAAGGCGACTGGAATGGGTTTGGGACTGGCGATTTGCCGGATGATAATTGAACGTCATGCCGGACAGCTTTCCGTCTCGCCGGCTCAACCGCAGGGATCGATATTCCGCGTTGTGTTGCCTGCCGGGCAAAGCACCGCCGAAGAGAGGAAGGCCCGTGAACCGGCCCGACACTGAACCGACCGTTTGTGTCATCGACGACGACGCCGACCTTCGCGAGGCGCTGTCGCGGCTGTTCCTATCGGTCGGCCTGAAGGCCAAGGCTTTCGCAACGACGACTGAATTCCTGCAATTCAAGCTGCCCGACGGACCGTGTTGTCTGGTGCTGGACGTCAGGCTGCCGGGCATGAGCGGTCTCGATTTCCAGACCGAGCTGGGCAAAGCCAGCATCAGCATTCCGATCGTGTTCATGACCGGACACGGCGATATTCCGATGACCGTGCGCGCCATGAAAGCGGGAGCGGTAGAATTCCTGCCCAAGCCGTTTCGCGATCAGGACATGCTCGATGCGGTGCAGATCGGCCTCGAGCGTGACCGTGATCGACGCAAGAACGCAGGCGATACAGCGAAGCTGCGCACCAGCTTCGATTCGCTGACTTCGCGCGAGCAGGAGATCATGGGCTTCGTCACCGCAGGGCTGATGAACAAGCAGGTCGCGGGCAAGCTTGGCGTCAGCGAGATCACCGTCAAAGTTCACCGCGGCAACGTCATGCGGAAAATGGGCGCAAAATCGCTCGCCGAGCTGGTACGAATGGCGGATGCCCTCGGTGTCCGCCGCGCCGAGTAACCAACCTATACCTAAGTATAGTTCAGTAGCCCAATCCGATACCCAAAACTTGCACGTGTACAATGGTGCGGCGCGCCAACGCCCACTACTTCACGGCAAGCAGGAATTTTGATTGGCAAGCACGCGCGTGATTTCCATCATTGATGATGACGCATCAGTACGAGAGGCGACCGCGAGGCTCGTCCGCTCGCTGGGACATGCCGCGGTGGTGTTCTCTTCCGCCGAAGAATATCTGGAATCGCCACAGGCGCGCGATTCCGCCTGCCTGATCTCCGATTTGCATATGCCGGGCATGAGCGGCGCCGAATTGCAAAATCGTCTGATCGCCGACGGACGGCGGACCCCGATGATTTTCATGACCGCCTATTTTGAAGAGAAAGTCCGGGACCGCGTTATGGACGCCGGGGCATCGGGCTTTCTGCGCAAGCCATTCGACGACGAGAGCCTGATTGCCTGCCTCGACAAGGCACTCAACCAACCGCACGCCTGATCGGCCGCGAAACAATCACTGCAAAGCTCTTCGTCTGCGTCCTTCTGCAGGGCCGGCCCGCCAACGCGCGTCACGCGTCTGACCATCAGCGAACTATACCTACGTATAGGGTCTCTTACCGCTTCCGATACCAAGCATTACCCAACGTAGAATGGAGACCAGTTCCTTAGAAAACTAAGACACCGCCACGCCAATCGAGACGGTTGGACGGGGATGGGTGTTACAATGACTTACAGCCAAACAATCACCGCCGCGGCCTGCATCAACCCGCCAGCCTCCGGCAAGGCCACATCCGACGAAGTACTGATCCGCCAGGTCGCAAAAGGCGACAAGGATGCGATCCGTCTGCTTTATGCCCGGCACAGCGTACGCGTCTTCCGCTTCCTGGTGCGGATGACGCACAATGACGCCACCGCCGAAGATCTGGTGAGCGAAGTTTTCACCGAAGTGTGGCGCAGCGCCGGACGCTTTGAGGCCCGCTCGCAGGTGACGACGTGGATACTCGGGATCGCGCGCTTCAAGGCGATGTCCGCCATGCGCCGCCGCACCTTCGACGCGCTGGATGACGATGCCGCCGCTTCGATCGAGGATACGGCCGACAATCCGGAAGTCGTCATGCAAAACGCCGACCGCAGTGCAGTTTTGCAGTCCTGCCTCAAGGAGCTGTCTTCAGCGCACCGCCAGGTGATCGACCTGATCTATTACCACGGCCAATCGATAGAAGAGGTCGCAGAGATCGTCGGCGTGCCGCAGAATACGGTGAAGACCCGCGTGTTTCATGCACGCAAGCGCATTGCCGAGTTAATGGCGGAGCGCGGTATCGATCGCGCCTGGCTTTAATCCGAAAGATCGCGATCAACCACTGGCTGCTTTCAGCAACAAGTCGGCGAAGATCTTGTACTGCTGCGACTTGGGTTTCGCCTTGTCCTCTTCATTGAGATATTCGACCGAACTCTTGCCCGCGTAAGACGCCGGCAGGATCATCACCCGGATAAAGCGGGTCGGCCGGTCAGCGCCTTGGGCAAACACGGCGTCCGGGCCGCTCTCGTACCATGCGCCACCCGGCCCGTACGACGTCGAACGGCCATGGGTGTCGATGCGGATGCCGCCTTCGAGCAGACAGCGGATACCGGGCCCCTGGTGACGATGCAGATAGGCGCACCCCCCAGGCGGGAAAGCGACGCTGTCCCCGCGTAACAACAGCGCACCCTTGGGCATGGTGGCGAGTTCGGCCGAAAGCTTTTCGCGTGACGTTACTCCGCTGCCCTTGGCGGTGCCGCCAACCGCGCCGCCGGTAGTCAGCTCCCAGCGCCAGATTGCCGCGCCATCTTTGCCAGCTTTCAGCGTTGCCGCGCCCTCGCCGCTCCAGGCCTCGCCGTCGGCAACGGGGCGATCGGCGATGGTCAGCGAGCCATGCACGACGAAGATCATCCGCGGCAGGGCCAGTAAGGACGCCTCGCTGCCGTTCGAGAGCACATCCTCATAAAGTCGAAGCACCGGTTGCATGAATGTCCTTCCCCGATCGCCGCCATATCAAGGGCCGAGGAGCCCCTATTCCGATTGCCTTTGTTTTACAACAAAACTCGCCATTGCCGGGCCTCCGGTTTCGCAGAGCCGATAATGCAAAAGGCAGCATTTACACCCGCGTGCAGGCGTTGCTAAATCGGCTTCAAATCCGAGGATTTCCCATGCCCACAATCGATACCGAGCGTTTCAGGCTGCGCAATTTCGTCGACAAGCTCGTCGATAGCGGCGAATGCGAAGTCCACAACAAGCCGATCGACCTGCTCGACGTGGGCGGCGTTCTCGAGGGCAATCCCAAAGCCGTGCTGTTCAAGGCGGCGGGACCAGAAAAAGCCGAACTGGCCGGCAATGTGATGGCGTCGCGCAAACGGATCGCGATGGCGCTCGACACCGATGAACGCAATTTGTTGGGCACGCTCGCCCAGCGGCTCAACACGCTCCATCCCCCAGTCAGAGTATCGTCACAGCAGGCGCCGGTGCAGCAGGTGGTGCTGCGAGACAACGAAGCCGACCTTTGCGCCCTGCCTGCACACCTGCAACATGCCGCCGACGGAGCCCCGTATATTTCCGGCGGCATCGACTACGCGCTGATCCCCGGCACCGCTTTCACGAATGTCGGCTGTCGCCGCATCATGTTGCGCGGCCCGCGGCAGGCCGGGGTCGATCTGATCGCGCCGAGCGATATGCGCGCGATCTACCTTGAAAGCGCGGCAAAGAAAGAACCGACGCCGATCGCCTTCGCCGTCGGTTCGCATCCGACGGATTTTCTCGCCGCCATGACGGCGATCCCCAATGTCGACGAGCTGGCGATCACCGGCGCAGTGCGTGGCCAGCCGGTGCCGGTGGTGAAATGCGTGACCAATGACATCTATGTCCCGGCCGATGCCGAGTATGTGATCGAGGGCTATCTCGATCCGGCCGGTCACGTCGAACCGGAAGGTCCGTTCGGCGAATATGTCGGCTATTATGGTGTGGTGAAGCGCAATCCGGTGCTGCACATCACCGCGATCACGCATCGCGAGGATGCGCTGTTCCAGACGCTGACCATCGGTGGGCGAGCGCTGGCGCGTACCGATACTGCCCAGCTCTCCGCGATGAAAACGGAATCGGCTGCATGGGCCGCACTGATGGCGTCGGTGCGCGAACCGATCGCGGTTCACGCCACGCCGTCGAGCGGCGGCATGTACACTGTACGCGTATCGCTGCGCCAGCGCGTGCCGGGCGACGCCAAAAATGCGATCGCCGCGATTTTCGGCTCGCACGCCGAGGCGAAGCATGTTTTCGTCTTCGATCCCGACATCGATGTGTTCTCCGATGCCGAATGCGACTGGGCGTTCGCAACGCGCTTTCAGGGTGATCGCGATCTCGTCACCGGCTCCGGTTTCCGCGTCGTCCCGCTCGACCCATCGCTGGGTGGGGCGCGCACCGGCGCCAAGCTCGGTTTCGATTGCACCATCCCGTTCGGCAAAGCGAACTCACTGGAGTTCTCGGTGCCGACGCCCCCGGTTGCAAAGAAACAAGCGTCTTACAAGTCAGCGGAGGAAGCACTCGCCGCGGGTCCGGCAAGCTTTCTGGAATTGATGGCGGCGCTCGATAGCAAGGACGGCCGCGAAATCGTCCGCGAGCTCGACAAGCTTTACACGTCGCGCCAGCTTGGCCGCGATGACAACGGCCGCTACGTACTGAAAAAGAATTAGCGCACCGGGGAAGACCCCGGACGCAAAAAGCCGTTGGGAGGGGAGCCATGGCTCAACGCGTCACGCCGCCGTTCCGCGCCGATCATGTCGGTAGCCTGCTTCGCCCGCCGGCGCTCAAGGCCGCACGCAAGAGACGCGCGGAGGGCGAGATCACCCCTGCCGAGCTGCGCGAGGTCGAAAATCGCGAGATCGAGAAAGCTATCAAGAAACAGGAAGAAATCGGCCTGAAGTTCGCGACCGACGGCGAATTCCGCCGTTCATGGTGGCAGTTTGATTTCTTCGCCAAGCTCGACGGCGTAGAGCTTTATCAAGTCGACGGTGGCATTCAGTTTCACGGCGTCGACACCAAACCGGAAAGTGTGCGGGTGACCGGCAAGGTCGGTTATTCAACCCATCCGCACATCGCCGACTTCAAGTTCGTCAAAGACCACACCAAGGTCGTGCCGAAAATGACGATCCCGGCGCCGGGCGTGTTGCACTTCCGCCAGGGGCGACAATCTATCAGCAAGCAGGCCTATCCGCATCTTGAGCCGTATTTCGAAGACGTCGGTAATGCTTACCGTAAGACGGTGCGCGTCTTCTACGATGCCGGCTGCCGCTACCTTCAACTCGACGACACGACGTGGTCGATGATGTGCGATGCGCGCGAGCTCGACCATTCACGCCAGCGCGGCGACGATCCGTCGAAGCTGCCTGCCGCCTATGCGCGCATGATCAATAAGGCGCTCGAGGGGAAGCCCGCCGACATGGCCGTCACGATGCACACCTGCCGCGGCAATTTCCGTTCGACCTGGATCGCCGAGGGCGGTTACGACACCATGGCGGAACGGCTGTTCAACGAAGTCGGTGTCGACGGCTATTTCCTCGAATACGACACCGATCGTGCCGGCGGCTTCGAGCCGCTGCGTTTCTTTCCGAAAGGCAACAAGCAGCTGGTGCTCGGACTAGTGTCATCGAAGACCGGCAAGCTGGAAAGCAAGGACGCCATCAAACGCCGCATTGATGAGGCG
Organism: uncultured Alphaproteobacteria bacterium; assembly: GCA_963807565.1. Taxonomy (GTDB): domain Bacteria; phylum Pseudomonadota; class Alphaproteobacteria; order Rhizobiales; family Xanthobacteraceae; genus BOG-931. The sequence continues at coordinate 93,088 of CAWECH010000004.1, forward strand.
GCGAAATATGTCTCGCTCGATCAGCTCTGTCTGTCGCCGCAGTGTGGCTTTGCCTCCACCGAGGAAGGCAATGTTTTGTCGGAAGACGAGCAATGGGCGAAGCTGCGGATGATCGTAGAACTCGCTGATGAAGTGTGGAGTTAAGAATGCAACGCGTTAAACCGCCGTTCCGGGCCGACCATGTCGGCAGCCTGCTGCGCACAGCCGCGCTAAAAGAAGCGCGGGACAAGCGCAAGAGCGGCGAAATCTCCGCGAAAGCCCTGACCAAGATCGAGGACCGCGAGATCGAGGCCATTATCCGCAAGCAGGAAGACACCGGCCTCAAGTCGATTACCGATGGCGACTTTCGGCGCATCTCCTGGAACTACGACTTCCTCGAGAATTTGCACAACGTCGAATCGTATATGGGCGAGCGCAAGATCAAGTTCGCATCTGGCGGACCGCAGCCGCGACCGATCCTGCTGCGCGTCGTCGGCAAGCTTGGTGGTTACAAGCCACATCCGATGATCGAGCACTTCAAGTTTCTTAAAGAGCACACCAAGCAGACGGCGAAACTGACGATCCCCTCACCTTCGTCGCTGCATTTCCGCTACGGCCGCGACGCAGTCCCGGAATCGATTTATCCGTCGATGGACGATTTCTACCACGACCTTGGCGAGACATATCGCAAGGTGGTGCACGCTTTTGCCGACGCCGGGTGTCGCTATCTGCAGCTCGACGAAGTCAATCTCACTTATCTGTGCGACCCGTCGCTACGCAAAGTGCTGAGCGACCGCGGGGAAGACCCGGAAAAAACTCCGGAAGTTTATGCCCAAATGATCAACACGGCGATCTCGGGCATCCCGTCCGACATGGCCATCACCATGCATCTGTGCCGCGGCAATTTCCGCTCGAGCTTTGTTGCGTCGGGTGGCTATGAGCCGGTGGCCGAACAAATGTTCAGCATGATCAATGTGCACGGCTACTTCATGGAATATGACAGCGACCGCGCCGGCGGCTTCGAGCCGTTGCGTTTCGTGCCGAAGGGCAAAACCGTCGTGCTCGGACTCGTCACCAGCAAATCCGGCGCGCTGGAGAGCAAGGACGCCTTAAAACGCCGCATCGAAGAGGCGGCGAAATTTGTCGATCTCGACCAACTCTGCCTTTCGCCGCAATGCGGCTTCGCCTCGACCGAGGAAGGCAATACGCTGACGGAAGACCAGCAGTGGGCGAAACTGCGTATGATCGTCGAGGTCGCCCGCGACGTGTGGGGGGATTAATGGCCGGCATTGTTTCCGGAAAGGTCGCGATCGTCACCGGTGCGGCACGCGGCGTCGGCCGCGGCATTGCGCTGCTGATGGCCAAGGAAGGCGCCAAGGTCGTAGCTTGCGATATCGGCGCCAGCCTCGACGGCGCCGGGCATGACGATGGCCCGGCGCAGGACGTCGTCAACGAGATCAAGAAGGACGGCGGCGACGCCATTGCCTCGACATTGTCGATCAGCGAACCGGGCAATGCCGACAAGATTATCAAGGCGGCGCTCGACGCCTTCGGCCGTGTCGACATCCTGGTCAACAATGCCGGCATTCTGCGCGACCGCATCTTCCATCGTATGAGCTGGTCGGACTGGTCCGATGTCATCGCGGTGCATCTGCACGGCAGCTTCAACATGAGCCGCGCCTGCGCCACGCATTTCCGCGAGCAAAACTCCGGCAGTTTTATTCATATGACGTCGACTTCCGGCCTCGTCGGCAATTTCGGCCAGGCCAATTACATGGCGGCAAAGCTCGGCATCGTCGGACTGTCACGCGGCATTGCGCTCGACATGGAGCGCTTCAAGGTCCGCTCGAACTGCATTGCGCCGTTCGCCTGGACGCGGATGATCGATTCGATTCCGGCCGAAACGGAAGAAGAGAAAGCCCGCGTCGCCAAATTCCGTGAAATGACGCCGGAGAAAATTGCGCCGCTCGCGGTCTATCTCGGCTCCGATGCCGCCGACGGCATCAGCGGACAAATCTTCGGCGTACGCAACAACGAGATTTATCTGTTCAATCAGAACCGTCCGATCCGCACCTTGCAGCGGTCCGATGGTTGGACGCCGGAAAAGATTGCGGCGCAGCTCAAGGGCACCTTTGCTTCATCGTTCACGCCGCTCGAACGGTCGACCGACGTGTTTTCATGGGATCCCGTGTGATGGCTATCGTCTACGACAAGCTGATGGCGCTCGATCTTCCGCCCGCGGAGCAAACCTATACGGAGAAGGACTGCATTCTCTATGCGCTCGGCATCGGCTTCGGACACGATCCGATGAACACCGATGAGCTGCCATTCGTTTATGAGAAAGACCTGAAGGTGCTGCCGACCATGGGGACCGTGCTCGGCCATCCCGGCTTCTGGGCGCGCAACCGCGACACCGGTATCGACTGGGTCAAGATCGTCAACGGCGAGCAGGGCATCACGCTGCACCAGCCGCTGAAGAGCAAGAATACCGTCGTCGGCAAGCAAAAGATCGTGGAAGTCGTCGATAAAGGTCCCGGCAAAGGGGCGTTGATTCTCTCCGAACGGGAGATCACCGACAAAGCCACCGGCGCACCGATCGCGACCGTAACGCATACAACATTCGCTCGCGGCGACGGAGGCTTTGGCGGTCCGCCGCGCGAGGCGCCCGCACCGCATCCGCTGCCGACCCGCGACCCCGACGTTACTTGTGATCTCGGCACGCGGCCGGAAGCGGCGCTGATTTACCGGTTGAGTGGGGATCTCAATCCTCTGCATTCGGACCCGGCAATCGCCAAGCAGGCCGGCTATCCGCGGCCCATCGCCCACGGACTAGGCACGTTCGGCACCTCGGCGCACGCGGTGCTGAAGACCTTTTGTGGCTACGACACGAACAAGCTCAAATCATTTGCCGCGCGTTTCTCGGCTCCAGTGTTTCCCGGCGAAACCATCCGCACCGAGATGTGGCGTGATGGCAATGTCGTAAGCTTCCGCGCTCGCGTCATTGAACGTGATGTGGTTGCGGTCAACAACGGCCGAGCCGAGGTCAAACTGTGACCGAAAGCACCGACCTCGCTCCGATCCGCGAGGCGGTGCGCGCACTCTGTGCGGATTTTCCCGGTGAATACTGGCGCAGAGTCGATCGCGAGCGCGCCTACCCCGAAGAGTTTGTCACTGCGCTGACCAAAGCGGGATTTCTCGCGGCGCTCATTCCCGAAGAATATGGCGGCAGCGGCCTCACCATGAGCGCCGCCATCGCAATCATGGAAGAAATTCAGGCTGCCGGCTGTAATGGCGCCGGCTGCCACGCGCAGATGTACACGATGGGTACGGTGCTGCGGCACGGCAGCGCCGAGCAAAAAGAACGATTTCTGCCTGGAATAGCCAGCGGCGAAATTCGCCTGCAGGCCTTCGGCGTCACCGAACCGACGTCCGGTACCGACACACTGAGCTTGCGCACCACAGCGGTGCGCGACGGCAACGAAAGTTATGTCGTCAACGGCCAGAAAATCTGGACCTCGCGCGCTGAGCATTCCGATCTGATGCTGTTGCTGGCCCGCACCACGCCGCGCGATCAGGTGAAAAAACGCACCGAGGGTCTGTCGGTCTTTCTGGTCGACATGCGCGAGGCGAAGGGCAACGGCCTGACCATCCGGCCGATCCGCACCATGATGAATCACGCCACCACCGAAGTGTTCTTCGAGAACATGCGGGTGCCGGCCGAAAACCTCATTGGCACCGAGGGCGAAGGCTTTCGCTACATTCTTTCCGGCATGAACGCCGAGCGCATCCTGATCGCAGCGGAATGTATCGGCGACGCCAAATGGTTCATCCAGAAAGCGACGGCCTATGCCGGCGAACGCGTCGTGTTCGGGCGGCCGATCGGCCAGAATCAGGGCGTGCAGTTTCCGATCGCGCGGTCCTACATCAACATGCGCGCCGCCGAGTTGATGGTGCGCGAAGCGGCGGGACTTTACGAAGCCGGTAAGGACTGCGGCGCCGAAGCCAACATGGCCAAGCACCTCGCTGCCGAAGCGTCATGGGCCGCGGCCGACATGTGCCTGCAAACCCATGGCGGCTTCGGCTTCGCCGAAGAATTCGATATTGAACGGAAATTCCGCGAGACCCGGCTCTACACCGTAGCGCCGATCTCGACGAATTTGGTCCTTTCCTACATTGCCGAGCATGTCCTCGGCTTGCCGAGGTCGTATTGAGCAACGCGCTTCCCCTCTCCGGCATTCTCGTCGTGTCGCTCGAGCAGGCGGTCGCCGCACCGATGTGCACCTCCACGGCTCGCCGATGCCGGCGCGCGGGTGATCAAGATCGAGCGGCCCGAAGGCGATTTCGCCCGCGGCTACGACAATCTCGTGCACGGCGAGTGCAGCTATTTTGTCTGGCTCAATCGCGGCAAGGAATCCATCGTCCTCGATCTCACCAAGACTGAGGACAAAGCGCTGCTGTCGGCAATGCTTCGGCGCGCCGACGTGTTCGTGCAAAACCTCAAGCCCGGCGCTGCGGCCAAACTGGGGTTTTCCGCCGAAAAACTGCAACGCGAAAATCCGCGACTGATCTGCTGTTCGATTTCCGGCTACGGCGAGAGCGGACCGCTGGCGCAACGCAAGGCTTACGACATGCTGATCCAGGCGGAATCGGGCCTCGCCTCGATCACCGGCACGACTGAGCCATCGCGCGTCGGCGTTTCAGTGGTCGATATCGCATCCGGCATGAATGCGCAGACCGCGATACTCGAAGCGCTGATCGCGCGTCAGCGCAGCGGCAAAGGCGCCGATCTAGCAATTTCGATGTTCGACGCCATGGCCGATTGGATGACCGTGCCGCTCTTGCAGGAGGAGGCCGGTTTCACACCAAAGCGGATCGGACTCGCGCACATTTCGATCTCGCCGTACGGTGCGTTTCGCAGCCGCGACGGCATCGATATCCTGATTTCTATCCAGAGCGACCGCGAGTGGCGCATCCTCGCAGAGAAAGTGCTGGGTGACGCCACGCTGGCAGCCGATCCCGATTTTGCGACCAATGTCGAACGCGTGAAACGCCGCCCGCAAACCGACGGCAGAGTCGCCGCCGTGTTCGGCGCACTCGACGCTGACGCGCTGGAGCAAAAACTTGCAGCCGCCGATATTGCCTTCGCTCGCGTCAACACCCCGGCCGATCTGTCACGGCACCCGCACCTGCGCCGCATCACGGTCGGCACGCCAAGCGGGCCGGTGTCGTATCCGGCGCCAGCCGAATCCCGTGCGGCCGCTCAACGTCGTTACGGGCCGGTGCCGGCGGTCGGCGAACATACCGATAGGGTGCGCGCGGAATTCATGGCCGCTACAATGAACGCAAAGTGAGTGAGGGAGAAACGTCATGGATATCGGCTTCATCGGTCTCGGCAACATGGGCGCGCACATGGCGCGGCGGCTGGTGCAGGCCGGGCACAAGGTTTTCATCTACGACACCCGGCAGGAAGCGATCGGCAATATCGCGGCGCTTGGCGGCATCGCGGTGCGCTCGCCGAAAGAAATCGCTGATTCAGCCGAGACCGTCATGGTCAGCCTGCCGACGCCCGATATCGTGCTCAAGGTAGCGACCGGTCCGGATGGCGTGATCGAAGGCAAGAAGGTGAAGCGCTTCGTCGACCTTTCGACCACCGGTTCAGTAATGGCGCAGCGCGTTTTCAAGCTGCTTGCAGAAAAGAACATCGTTCAGATCGATGCACCAATCAGCGGCGGTGTTCGGGGCGCGGAGAAAGGCACCGTCGCCGTCATGGCTTCGGGCCCGCGCGCTGACGTCGAAGCGGTCAAGCCGGCGCTTGAAGTCATCGGCAAATTCTTTTTCATCGGCGAAAAATCCGGCGCCGGTCAGACCATGAAGCTTTGCAACAATGTGCTGTCGGCTGCGGCAACCGTCGCGACATCGGAGTCGATGGTGACCGGCGTCAAAGCCGGGCTCGATCCGCGCATCATGCTCGACGTGATCAATGCAAGCTCGGGACGCAGCACCGCGACCGAGCAGAAATTTCCGGAAGTCGTCCTGCCGCGCAAGTTCAATCAGGGCTTCACCGCTGGCTTGATGAAGAAGGACGTCGATCTCTTCCTCTCCGAAGCCAAGGCTCTCGGCGTGCCGGTGCAGACCTGCGAAGCCGTCGCCGCGCTGCTCAAGCTGACTTGCGATGAGCTTGGCTCTGACACCGACCTTACGACGGTGGTCATACCAATCGAGAAGCGGGCCGGGGTTGAGGTCAAATCCCTGAAATCTTAACCCGCCTCGCTCCTGGTCAATCGCGATCTGGCCGTTCCGGCGCCTCCCGGACGGCCATTATTACATTTAGATTCAAATGCTTACGGAAAACCGCGATTCTGTGATGGCGGTCACTTCGGGCGGCGGTGGGGATGGATAAGTTAACACCATCGAACTTCGGACGCCGGCCTCGTCACCCCCGATATCGGCGTCTTAAAGGGGGGATCTCGGTCCCCAACAGTCCCCCCGATTGACCCTCCCCAGGGTCAGCACCCCGCCCGCCCGGATCCCCCGTCCGGGCGGGCTTTTACTTTTTGACGATCTGCCGCATGGTTCCGCCAAGTTGGCCTTTCCATTCGCGAAATTTTGAGCGGCGAAGGACCCATGCCACTGATCAAGACACCGAACACATCGCCGACCCCTGTGGTGGCAACACAGAGCCTGCTGTCCGGCTTGCCGGAGCACCTCTCGGGCAGCCTGTTCAATGCCGCGACCCCGGTAAAGCTCGCCGCCGACGAAACCTTGTTCATGGCGGGCGACGCCGGCGACGGCTGCTATCGCGTCGACGGAGGGCTCTTGAAAGTGACGATGGTGTCGCGCGCCGGCGGCGAGCGCATCCTCGCTTTTCTTGGCACAGGCGCGGTCGTCGGTGAGCTTTCGATCCTCGATGGCCTGCCGCGCTCGGCATCGGTGGTAGCAGTGCGGGCCGCGGAACTGAGCTTCCTGAGCCGCTCCGCGTTTGAGGACTTCGCCAAGGCGCATCCCGAAGTCTACAAATCGCTGGTGACAATGCTCGCCGCACGCCTGCGTGAAACCGATGCGGTGGTCGCGGCGGGAAGTTTCCTGCCGCTGCGCGGCCGCGTTGCGCTGACGCTACTCGAACTGGCTCACGAGTTCGGCCAGGACGTCGGCAGCGGCCGCGTCGTCATTCGCCAGAAGATCAGCCAGTCCGACCTTGCAGCGATGGCCGGAATCGCCCGCGAGAACGTCAGCCGCATCCTCAACGACTGGAAGCGGCGCAAGCTGGTCAGCCGCTTGTCAGGCTATTATTGCCTGGAGAACAAGGCACAGCTTCAGCACGAAGCCGAGTTGTAACGTCTTCAGCTGGCCGCCAATCCTGCTAAAAGCACGACCATGAAAACGCCTCGGCTTGAGGACTTCCGCCGCATCGTCGTGAAAGTCGGCTCTTCCCTGCTGGTCGATGCCACGGCCGGCAGGCTCAATGAATCCTGGCTCGCGTCGCTGATCGCCGACCTTGCGCCGCTGCATCGGGACAACCGCGACGTCATCGTTGTGTCGTCGGGTGCGATCGCACTCGGCCGCGCGGTGCTTAAATTGCCCCACGGATCGCTCAAGCTTGAAGATAGCCAGGCCGCAGCCGCAGTCGGTCAGATCGCGCTGGCGCGAACCTGGGCCGAGGCCTTGTCGCAGCATGGCCTTACCGCGGGGCAGGTGCTGGTTACGCTCGGGGATACCGAAGAGCGCCGGCGCTACCTCAACGCCCGCTCGACGATCGACAAACTTCTGGAATGGCGCGCCGTACCGGTGATCAATGAGAACGACACCGTCGCCACGTCGGAAATCCGCTACGGCGACAACGACCGGCTCGCCGCGCGCGTCGCCACGATGGCGAGTGCCGACCTGCTCGTGCTGCTGTCCGACATCGACGGGCTCTATGACGCGCCGCCCGGCACCGTCAAAACTGCAAAGCATATTCCACGCGTCGATCGGATCACGCCGGAGATCGAAGCCATGGCGGGCGCCGCAGGCTCCGAACTGTCGCGCGGCGGCATGCAGACCAAGCTTGAAGCGGCCAAGATCGCGACCGGCGCCGGGACGTACATGGTCATTGCCTCGGGCCGTGTTGAACATCCGCTGCGCGCAATCGGTCAGGGTGCGCGCTGCACCTGGTTCACCGCCGTGGAGAATCCGGTCACTGCCCGCAAGAAATGGATTGCCGGTTCGCTCGAACCGAGAGGGACACTCACCATCGACGCCGGTGCGGTTGCAGCACTGCGGCGGGGTAACAGCCTGCTGCCCGTCGGCGTGGTGAAGGTCGATGGCAATTTTGCACGCGGCGACGCCGTCGTTATTCGCGGGCCGGACGGTGCCGAGATCGGCCGCGGCCTATGCGCTTACGACGCCGAGGATGCGCAGAAGATCGTCGGGCGTGCGTCCGCGGAGATTGCCTCGATTATCGGGTTCAGCGGCCGCGCCGAAATCGTCCATCGCGACAATCTGGTGATCGGCCGGGAATAAAAGACCGCGAGGAATGAGCAAGGGCCGGGATGCCGTCCATTATGGTCGACGCACCCAGCCCTCGCTTCTTACGCACAAACAACGCACTCACGCCACCGACCACGAACCTTACGACTGGCATCCAGTTCCCGGCGCCTAATCGCCGAGATCGCCCTATGGCTAACGGCTGGAAAATGACCCCTTGGGGAACCCATCAGGCCCCCCAAAAAAGAGGAACCCCGACCGTGAAAACGGCCGGGGCTCAACGCCGGGTGATTGAGGGTGAGGGGCTGGGGGGCTTCGCCCGGCGCGTACAGTCAATTCCGCTGTTGCCGCGTGGTTCCTGTCCGGCCGATAATTTTTTTCGTTTGGGACGCAGTTCGGTTCCGGTTTCGAGAGCGCCGCGGCGCCGGCTTGGCGGTCCCGCTGAATTGCCCGAAATCGGCCGGAAGCCTGATGCGGCGTCCACCGGGGAACACGACATAGCGGGAAATCACACGTAATTGCCCATCCTCGCCGCCACTGCCTTCGACGATATGGCCTTCAACAACATACGTCGCCCCGACCGGAAAACGCGCTGGCAGGGAGCCGGCTGGGCGGGAACCCGAACGACCATGTGAAAGACGCATAGCACCCTCTCTAATTGCCGCTGTGAAACCCAATTTCCAATGCTGCGAACACGCCCAAGTTCCGCCAATTGTCTGACCGTCCCGTGACTTGCTGTGAATTGCTGTGGGTAATCATCCGAACCGACCTGCCTCGCCGGCCTCGGACGAACGTGATAGGAATTGCCCGAATGCAAGACGGATCAATGCCATGAACGCTCCGCTCAAGGCGGTTGGCGGCACCGAAAATCTCGATGCCGTCATGCGGGAGATCGGCCGCGATGCGCGCCGGGCTGCCCGGGCGCTTGCATTGGCGCCGGCGGCCCAGAAAAACAGAGCCCTGACTGCCATGGCTGAGGCGGTCCGGAGTTCCAAAACGGACATTCTCGCCGCGAACGCCGAGGATATTGCCGACGCCAAAGCCTCAAACGCCAATCAGGCGTTCCTGGACCGGCTGACCCTTGACGCTGAGCGGATCGGGGCCATGGCCGATGGCTTCGACGTCATCCGCAAGCTGAAAGACCCCGTCGGCACCGTGCTGGCTTCATGGCGCCGCCCAAACGGCATGCGCATCGAGCGGGTGCGCGAACCGCTTGGCGTCGTTGGCGTAATTTACGAAAGCCGGCCCAATGTGACCGCTGATGCTGGCGCGCTTTGCCTCAAGGCTGGCAATGCGGTGATCCTGCGCGGCGGCTCCGACAGTTTTCGTTCCGCGCGCGCCATTCACGCCGCGATGGTCCACGGTCTGGTCGATGCCAAGCTGCCTACGGCGGCGATTTCGTTGGTGCCAACACGCGACCGCACGGCTGTCGGCATGATGCTCGCCGGGCTGCATGGCGCCATTGACGTGATCGTGCCGCGTGGCGGCAAGGATCTGGTCAGCCGCGTACAAACCGAAGCGCGGGTCCCCGTGTTCGCGCATCTTGAAGGCGTCTGCCACGTCTATGTCGACGGCAAAGCAAAGTTGCCGATGGCGAAGTCCATCGTGCTCAACGCCAAGATGCGCCGGACCGGCGTATGCGGAGCCGCGGAAACTTTGCTGGTCGATCGGGCGGGCGCGCCAAAGCTGCTCAAACCACTCATTGCCATGTTGCTCGATGCCGGATGCGAAGTGCGCGGCGACAGTTCGGTGCGCGCCGCCGACCCCCGCGTCAAACCGGCGAGCGAGGCCGATTGGCGCACCGAATATCTCGACGCCATCATCGCGGCACGTGTCGTTGACGGCGTGGACGAAGCCATTGAGCACATCGAGCGCTACGGCACGCATCATACCGATGCAATCGTGACTGAGAGCAAGGCTATAGCGGAGAAGTTTTTGCGCGAAGTCGACTCGGCAATCGTGCTGCACAATGCTTCGACGCAATTTGCCGACGGCGGCGAATTTGGTTTCGGCGCCGAGATCGGCATCGCCACCGGCAGGCTGCATGCGCGCGGCCCCGTCGGAGTTGAGCAACTGACGAGTTTCAAGTACCGCATCCGCGGCAACGGACAAACGAGGCCGTAACAGACCGGCTGACATCGCGTCGCGATGTTGGCCGGTAGCGATGCGTCGGGAGGGGGCCTTTCTGAAATCATGAAGCGGGAGTTCCCTCCTGCGCGCTCGGCTGCCGGAAAGCCCGCCACCCGAGAACGCCTTGTGTTGCCGCCTTACGGACCGGGCATGCGCATCGGCTTGTTTGGTGGCACATTCGATCCGCCGCACGCAGCACACCGCGCAGCCTGTCTGCTGGCGCTGCGCCGTCTCGGCCTCGACCGGGTGTGGTGGCTGGTAACGCCCGGCAACCCGCTCAAAAATACGCGTGGCCTTGCACCGCTGGCGAAGCGCATGGCCGCGGCACGAGCGCTGGCGCATCATCCACTGATCGACGTCACCGACCTCGAGGCTGAACTCGGCACCAACTACACCTACGAGACGGTTTCTTATCTGGTGAGGCGCTGCCGGGGCGTGCGTTTCGTCTGGATCATGGGCGCCGACAATCTGCGCAGCTTCCATCGCTGGCAGCGTTGGCGCGGTATCGCCGACCTGGTTCCTATCGCGGTCGTCGATCGCCTGGGTCCGAGCCTCTATTCAACCGCCAGCGCCGCAAGCCAGGCTCTTGCCCCGTACCGACTGCGGGAAAACTCGGCGACAAAACTCGCCGATCACAAGCCGCCGGCGTGGGTTTATTTGCACGGCTTGAAATCGCCGCTGTCGTCGACGGCATTGCGTGCGGCACGCGCGTCACGTCGTCGCTAAATGACACTTCGCTGACGGCAAAGCAGTTGAAACCATTAACCCAGCATGCCTATCTTAACGTCGGTGCCCCGGATTCGGTGGCCGGGGCCGAGTATGGAGCGAAAGGATAACGCCCCCTGTCCACAGTCGTAGTCTCTCGGGACGAACGTCGCGTCCCAAAAGCGGTCTCCGGAATGCGTCCTGACGCAGAGGAGATCCTCCGAATGATCCTCGCCAGCCTCGACGATATGAAGGCCGAGGAAACCCTCACCATCGATCTTCGCGACAAATCCTCGATCGGCGACTACATGGTCGTGTCATCCGGCCGGTCGGCGCGCCATGTCGGCTCGGTCGCCGACAGGGTGGTCGAGGATTTGCACAAGGTCAAAGTTGCGGCGCGTGTCGAAGGCATGCCGCAATGTGACTGGGTGTTGATCGATGCGGGAGTTGTGATCGTTCACGTCTTCCGGCCTGAAGTCCGCGACTTCTATAATCTTGAGAAGATGTGGACCACCAGCCGTCAGGCGCGGCACGCGAGCTAGAACGCTCGCAACCCGATTGAGTTGGTAGGACCGGTACCTGCTCCGGCCAGTGATGCTTACGCCGGATTAGCCACTCATGCCGGATTAGATGCGTATCGTGATCGCCGCGGTCGGCCGCCTCAAGGAGGGGCCAGAGCGCGAACTCGCCGCGAATTATCGCAAGCGCGCCGAAACCGTCGGACGCGCGCTTGGTTTGCGCGAAATTGAAATCGTCGAAATCCGCGAAAGCCGCGCGCAAGACGTCGAGCGCCGCCGCGTTGAAGAATCGATCGCGATTGCCAACGTTATCCCGGAACGTGCCGTCGTCGTGGTTCTCGACGAGCATGGCGTTAGCCTCGACAGCGCAACACTCGCCGTCAGGCTCGGCGAATGGCGTGCCGAGGACCGGCCGGCGGCTTGCTTCATCATCGGCGGCGCCGATGGGCTATCGCCGACGTTGCGCGAGCGGGCGCGTCTTACGGTCGCCTTCGGTACCGCGACCTGGCCGCATCAATTGGTGCGCGTGATGTTGCTGGAGCAGATTTACCGGGCCGGCACTATTCTCGCCGGGCATCCCTATCACCGGGCGTAACCGCCGTTGCCTATCACCGGGCGTAGCCGACCTTAACTTTTCGCAATCTCACCGAATTGTGACGGTCTCGGTGCGGTCTGTCTTAATCCGGTCCAATCTTGCTGCTTGATCCTTGCCTTCCAGAGGCTTGGGCTTACCCTTGAATACGATGATTCTCCGACGGTCGAGCCGCGCCGAACCGTGCCTGATGCTCGGTGGGGCCTTGGCATTTGTGCTGCCTTTTGGAGCTAATTGGACCGCTTTTGCCCAAAATCCGGTCCCGCCTGCGCCGCTTGCCGAAGTTCCGGCACCGCAGGCCGCTCCTGCGCCCCTGCCAACGCCGCAATCCAGCCTGGATCTGCTTAAACAGCACGACCAGGAACTTGACGCCATGCGCGCCAAACAAAAGGTGTCGCTGGAAGAGCAGAACAAACTCAAGCGCGAGATCGAGGCAATCGGCGCCGACCGCGCCGCGCTCAATCAGCAACTCATCGATACTGCGACCCACCTCCGCGATGTCGAAGCCAATGTTGACGCGACGCAGGCACGGCTAAATCCGCTGGACGAACGCGAGCGGGTGTTTCGGACCTCGCTCGAAGAACGGCGCACCACAATCATTGAAATACTCGCGGCGCTTCAACGTATCGGCCGGCAACCGCCGCCGGCGCTGATCGTGAAACCGGAAGATGCCCTGCAAGCGGTACGGACCGCGATCATACTCGGCGCTGTGGTTCCGGAAATGCGGTCCGAGGCCGATGCACTGGCATCCGACCTTGCCGAATTACTACGCCTCCGCAAAGACATCGACGCCGAACACGCCCGCCTTAACAACGATCTTGCCGTACTCGCGCGCGAACAGCTCCGGCTCAACATCCTGATCGACCAACGGCAGCAGAAAGAGCAGTCCACGGCACAGGCGCTCGACGTGCAAAAGCAGCACGCCGCCGACCTGGCCAACCAAGCCGACAGCTTGAAGGACCTGATCGGCAAGCTGGAGCAAGGTCTCGACAGCACCAGCCGCGAAACCCGCCTGCAGGCCCGCGCCATCGAAGAGGATGCGACACGGCCCGACCTCGCGGCACTCAACGACCCAGGCCGAATGACACCGGCCATTGCATTCGCGGCGACACGCGGGCATTTGCATCTTCCGGTCAATGGCATACGGGTCCGTGAATTCGGCGCATCGGACGGGGTTGGCGGATCCCAGAAAGGCCTCTCCATCGCGGCCCGCGCCAGCGCGAATATTACCGCCCCCTGCGACGGCTGGGTTGTTTACGCCGGACCGTTTCGCGGTTACGGGCAACTCTTGATCCTCAACGCTGGCGGCGGGTATCATGTCCTGCTAGCGGGGATGGAACGTATTTCCGTCAATCTCGGGCAGTTCGTGCTGACCGGAGAACCCGTGGCCATAATGGGTGGTGGATCGCAGGTGTCCTCCACTGTCGCTACCGGGACCAAGCAACCTGTGCTTTATGTGGAGTTCCGCAAGGACGGCACTCCTATTGATCCCAGCCCCTGGTGGGCGACAAACGAAGGCGAAAAGGTTCGCGGATGATGCGCAAGACCTCTCTGGTTTTCCTCGGTGCAGTGGCAGGTGCGGTGGCGACGCTGCTGGCGACGCAGCCCCACTCATTGTTGGCCGGCTCAGCCGCCCGGGCGGCGGCTTCTGATACCTATCGAGAGCTTAATCTGTTCGGTGACGTGTTCGAGCGCGTGCGCGCCGACTACGTCGAGAAACCGGACGACTCCAAGCTGGTCGAATCGGCGATCAACGGCATGCTTGCCGGCCTCGATCCGCATTCGAGTTACATGGACCCCAAGAGCTTCCGCGACATGCAGGTGCAGACCCGCGGCGAGTTCGGCGGCCTCGGCATCGAAGTGACCATGGAAGATGGCCTCGTAAAAGTCGTCGCGCCGATCGACGATACGCCGGCGGCCAAGGCCGGCGTGATGGCGAACGACATCATCACGCAGCTTGATGACGAGAACGTACAGGGTCTGACGCTCAATCAGGCCGTCGACAAGATGCGCGGCCCGGTCAACACCAAGATCAAGCTGACCATCATGCGCAAGGGTTCCGACAAGCCGATCGAAGTTTCGATCATGCGCGACGTGATCCGCGTGAAGTCGGTGCGCTCGCATCCGGAAGGCGACGATGTCGGGTACATCCGCATCACGCAGTTCAACGAACAGACGACGGATGGCCTGAAGCAATCGATCAACGATCTGAACAGCCAGCTCGGCGCCGACAAGATCAAGGGCTTCGTCGTCGATCTGCGCAACAATCCGGGCGGCCTGCTCGATCAGGCGATCTCGGTGTCGGACACGTTCCTCGACAAGGGCGAGATCGTTTCGACCCGCGGCCGCAATGCGGAAGAGACACAACGCTTCAATGCTCGGCCGGGCGATATGACCAAGGGCAAGCCGGTGATCGTCCTGATCAACGGCGGCTCGGCATCGGCGTCTGAAATTGTCGCCGGCGCATTGCAGGACCACAAGCGTGCGACGCTGGTCGGCACCCGCTCGTTCGGCAAGGGATCCGTGCAGACCATCATTCCGCTTGGCGCCGGCAACGGCGCGCTGCGGCTGACCACGGCGCGTTACTTCACGCCATCGGGCCGTTCGATCCAGGCCAAGGGCATCGTTCCTGACATTGAAGTGCTGCAGGACGTGCCTGACGATCTGAAGAACCGCACCGACACCAAGGGCGAGGCCTCGCTGCGCGGCCACCTCAAGGCCGAAGGCGCCGAGGAGTCCGGTTCGCAATCCTACGTGCCGCCGGATGAAAAGGACGATGCCGCGCTCAAGAGTGCGCTTGGTCTCCTGCGCGGTGCGACGACGAACGCGGCGTTCCCGCCGAATCCAAAGGCTGCCGTACCGAACTAAGCGGCGTTTGACGGTCAAGGTTGTTTTCGGGGCGGCTCATTGCCGCCCCGAACTTTTTTGCGACATCGTGAGACGGCGTGAAGTCCCGCTTTTTGAGGCCTTTGGGCCGGGATATGCACCGCCGTGATAGACTGCCGTGCATGATTCGCGAGCGATTTGAATCGGACCACTGGTCATGACGGCGGACGATCTCGACGCGCCGCTCGGCCAGGAACCCAAAAAACGACGGATTTCGATCCCGATCAACACGTCGCAGGCGCTGGGCGGCGTCCTGGCGCTTTTCCTCGGCGTGTTCGTGCTGTGGGCCGTTCTTGCCGAAAATCCATTCGGCGGTGAGCCGATCGCCGTCGCGCCGATCAAAGTCCCACCCGTGGCCTCGAACGGTCCCCCGACCGTGATCGCCGGCAATCCGAACCGCTACGACGGCCCTGACCCCGCCCCGCAACAGCCAAGCCAGGCTGCTCCCGCCGCCACGCCGGCAGCGCCTGGGAGCGCGCCGCAAACCGTCACCATCATTGATGGCAAGACCGGGCAGCGGCAGGAGATCCAGCTGGCTGCCCCGGCGAGTGACGCTCCTCCCGTGGTCGCCCCAGGACCGGCCAATCAAAAGCTCGCTGAAATGACATCCACCGGGCTCATTCCAAAGGTCGCCGCCGACGGCATGCGGCCGGCTGACGCCTTTGCCCAGCCGGCCAGGACGCTTCCCGGCAAGCCTGACGCGCCCCGTATCGCCCTTATCGTTACCGGACTCGGTGTCAGCGATACCGCCACGTCCGACGCCATCACCAAATTGCCGGGGGCGGTGACGCTCAGCTTCATGCCTTATGGCACCGAGGCTGCCGGTCAGGTCGCACGCGCGCGCAGTCAGGGACACGAAGTCCTGCTGCAAGTGCCGATGGAGCCATTCGATTATCCGGATAACGATCCGGGTCCGCAGACGCTGCTCACCACGCTGGCGCCGCAACAGAATATGGAACGGCTGTATTGGCTGCTGAGCCGGTTCCAGGGGTATGTCGGCATCGAGAACGCGATGGGCGCCCGTTTCACTTCATCCGAACCATCGTTCACGCCGATTCTGCGCGAAACGGCAAAGCGTGGTTTGATCTTTGTCGACGACGGTTCAAACCCGCGCAGTCTTGCCGGACGCATTGCCGGGGCCAACAGCCTGCCATTTGCGAAAGCGGATATCGTCGTCGACTCGGTGACGACGGCGGTCGAAATCGACCGCGCCCTTGGCCGCCTGGAAGCAGCCGCGCGCGAACACGGCGCTGTCGTCGGCGTATCCTCGGCGTTGCCGGTCTCGATCGACCACATCGCCAAATGGGCAAAAGCCCTCGAGAGCCGCGGCATCGTATTGGTTCCGATCACCGCCGTGGCGCTCAAATCCCGACAGACTTGAGATAGCGAGAAAGACGCGAATAGAATAGCGCGCCCTCACTGTTGTCTCCCATCTCTGACCATGCGCTTTGAAGATTTGCCTTATCGTCCCTGCGTCGGCGTTGTGGTGCTCAACCGCGACGGCAAAGTTTTTGTTGGACGCCGCATAGAAGGACCGGAGCACATCGATGCCGCCCACTCCTGGCAGATGCCACAAGGTGGCATCGATCCGGGAGAGGATCCGTGGCCGGCGGCGCTCCGGGAATTGCGCGAAGAGACCAACATCGGTTCGGTCGAGCGACTTGACGAAATCGGCGAGTGGCTCACCTACGACATTCCTCGCGAGATCGTCGGGCAGGCGTGGAAGGGCAAATATCGCGGCCAAAAACAAAAATGGTTTGCGCTGCGCTTTACCGGGGAGGAAAGTGAAATCGACCTCGCCAACCCAGCTGGTACGCACGAACCGGAATTCTCGGCATGGCGCTGGGAGCCGATGCAAAACGTCCCGGACCTCGTTGTGCCGTTCAAACGCGCCGTCTACGAGCGCGTCGTTCAGGAATTCTCCCGCCTCGTGACGTAGATTTTACCTGACTTCGACAGCAAACGGCCCAATCGCGATCACACGGCAGGAACTATCCTGCTTCGCGCAATCTGCCAGCGCGCCAGAAACCGCGTCCTGTTCACTGGCCGCCCCTACGGCGACGCCGGCATGGGCACCGGAGCCGGCAGCAACGGCAGTCCAGCCGGTAGCTGCAGCAAGGCGTCGCGCGATATCCGGACGCTGCTCAGGCGCAATCGCCGCCGCGCCGGCCGGCTGGAAAAATCCTGTGACTTTCATCGTCTCCGGGATTGGCACGACAAAGTTTCCATTGATGGCAAGCAGCAAGCAAGGAACGCCGGCATTGCTGCCGCAGCTCTCCAGCGAACGGCGGATCGCTTCGTCGCTGTTTTCCTGATTGACGTCGAAAATAGAATCCGCCGCGTGGACCGATCGCGAGCGCCTTTGCCTCTCGCGCCGGCACATAGACTCTTTTCGATATTCGCCTTGCCCTGCTCCGGCACCAGCGGCACGAGACCGGCGACGACTGGCTTTACGACCGAAGGATCGTTCTTGAACAACGGTGATGGCACCGGCGGGCGGCCACGCGCATACACGACCGTATTGCCGACTGCGTAGATATCGCACTTCCGCGGCTGCGGCAGCGCATCGGCGCGCTTCTGGCAAATATCGAGCGCAGCCTGCTTCGCCGTTTCGTCGTCAATTTGGCCAGATGTGAATCCCATCGGCCCCGTGCTGATCGCGAGCGCCTTGTGATCCGCGGCCGGCATATATTCGTTGCGGATGACATTACGGGCGCGATCCACAATGAAGGGGATCGTCTCCGGCACAAGCGCCTCGCCTTGGCGCGACGCTGATGGCGCCGCCGGCGTCCCGGCCGCCGGAGCAGGGGCCTGCGCAACCGGAGCCGGCAGTGCCGCGGCGGAAGTTGCGGCAGCCGCGATAGGCTGGCTCGGTTGCGGCGCATTCGGCCTCAGACCCAGATAAACGGCGGCTCCGCCGACAACGAGCGCGACGACGGGCGCGGCAATCGCAACCGGCAATATCCAACCTGCCCGCGCCGCGGCCGCCGGCTTCGCCGCCGCGGCGGCGCCCGGATCTCGTTTCGTCCGGCCGCATCTCGATGTGAAAGGCATGCACCGGCGTCGGAATATTTTTGACCTGCTGTTCGCCCATATCGGAGAAATGTACCGAGAGCTTGTTCGCTACCTGCTCATGGACGGCGCGCGAGATGCAGATCCCGCCGACAGGTGCAATGCCTTCAAGGCGAGCCGCGATGTTCACGCCATCGCCAAGCAGATCGCCGTCGCGTTCAACGACATCGCCAATGGTGATGCCGATGCGAAAGTTCATCTGCCGGCTGGCCGGATAGGCCATGTTTCGGGTTCGCAGGCTTTCCTGAATATCGATGGCGCAACGCACGGCTTCGACCGCGCTCGAGAACTCAGCGAGCACGGCGTCGCCTGCCGTATTGAATATGCGTCCCCCGGCGCGGGCGATGAAATCGTCCATGACGCTGCGATAGGACGCGAGCCGCCGCAGCGTCTCTTCTTCGTCCTCGGCTACGAGCCTGCTGTAGCCGGCTACGTCGGCGGCAAAAATGGCCGCTATTTTTCTCTTCATGGGAAAATCCGCCGCAAAGCCCAAAGCAGGCATCTACAATGCCCGACAGCCCCGGTGCCTCGCAACGGAATTAAAACGTCAGCGGTAACGGAGAACTACTACGCCAGCGCGGCTTGCAGCGATTTTAGCTGATCGAGGTGACGAGCAAGCTTGTCGCGCTCGGCGTCGTCAGTGGCGTCCGCGATATCTTCCTCGGTGTCTTTGATTTCGCCGGCGAGCGTCGCCATGTCGAAATCCTCTCGCGCCACCGCCCTGTCGGCAAGCACGGTCAGCCCGGAGGGGCCAACCTCGGCGAAACCGCCGACGACCACGATCGGAACTTTGGTATTGCCGTTGAAGATCGTGACGATGCCGGGGCGCAGCGTTGTCACCAGCGGCGCATGGCCGGCCAGAATGCCCATGTCGCCTTCGGTGCCCGGCAGATCGACCTGATCGACCTCGCCGGAAAACAGCACGCGCTCAGGAGAAACAAATTCGAGGTGAAGCTCGCCCATGAGCGCGACCTATGCCGCCTCGGCGGCGAGCTTCTTGCCCTTCTCGACCGCCTCCTCGATGGTGCCGACCATGTAGAAGGCAGCTTCCGGCAGATGGTCGTACTTGCCCTCGACCAGGCCCTTGAAGCCGCTGATGGTGTCCTGCAGATCGACCAGCTTGCCCGGCGAGCCGGTGAATACTTCGGCGACGTGGAACGGCTGCGACAGGAAGCGCTCGATCTTGCGCGCCCGCGCCACCGTCAGCTTGTCCTCTTCCGACAGCTCGTCCATGCCCAGAATGGCAATGATGTCCTGCAGCGACTTGTAGCGTTGCAGCACCTGCTGCACCTGCCGCGCTGTGTTGTAGTGCTCGTCACCGACGATCAGCGGCGACAGCATGCGCGAGGTGGAATCGAGCGGGTCAACCGCCGGATAAATGCCCTTGGCCGCGATATCGCGCGACAGCACCGTGGTGGCGTCAAGATGCGCGAACGACGTTGCCGGCGCCGGATCGGTGAGGTCGTCGGCCGGCACATA
Organism: uncultured Alphaproteobacteria bacterium; assembly: GCA_963807565.1. Taxonomy (GTDB): domain Bacteria; phylum Pseudomonadota; class Alphaproteobacteria; order Rhizobiales; family Xanthobacteraceae; genus BOG-931. The sequence goes on from CAWECH010000004.1 coordinate 112,912, forward strand.
GATCGCCTGCACCGAGGTCACCGAGCCCTTCTGCGTGGTGGTGATGCGCTCCTGCAACGCGCCCATGTCGGTCGCCAGCGTCGGCTGATAACCCACCGCCGAAGGAATGCGGCCGAGCAGCGCCGACACTTCCGAACCGGCCTGGGTGAAGCGGAAGATGTTGTCGACGAAGAACAGCACGTCCTGGCCCTGATCGCGAAAGTGCTCCGCGACAGTCAATCCGGTGAGGCCGACGCGGGCGCGAGCGCCCGGCGGCTCGTTCATCTGGCCGTACACCAGCGCGCACTTCGAACCTTCGACCGAACCTTCCTTCGGGTCCTTGTTGACCTTCGACTCGATCATTTCGTGATAGAGGTCGTTGCCTTCGCGGGTGCGCTCGCCGACACCGGCGAACACCGAGTAACCGCCGTGAGCCTTCGCCACGTTGTTGATCAGTTCCATGATCAGCACCGTCTTGCCGACGCCGGCGCCGCCGAACAGGCCGATCTTGCCGCCCTTGGCATACGGCGCGAGCAGATCGACAACCTTGATGCCGGTCACGAGAATCGCAGCTTCGGTGGACTGGTCGGTATAGGACGGCGCTTCCTGATGGATCGCGCGCAGCGACTCGCCCTTGACCGGTCCCGCTTCATCGACTGGCTCGCCGATCACGTTGATGATGCGGCCCAGCAGACCAGCCCCGACCGGCACAGAAATCGGCGCGCCGGTATCAGTCACTTCCTGTCCCCGCACCAGACCTTCCGACGTATCCATCGCAACGGTGCGAACCGTCGACTCGCCGAGATGCTGTGCAACCTCGAGCACCAGCCGGTTACCCTGGTTTTTGGTTTCCAGCGCGTTCAGGATCGCCGGCAGATGATCCTCGAACTTTACGTCGACGACGGCGCCGATGACCTGCGTGATTTTTCCAACTGAAGCCATGAACCTCTCCTGCAACCGTGTCAGACGACCGTCAACGTGACCGGCACGTTGTTACGGGTCGCCCGTGAATAGGGACAAATCTTGTGTGCGTCCTCGACCAGCGCCTGGACCTTGCTCTTGTCCGCGCCGGGAAGCGAAACCTTCAACTCCGCCTTAAGGCCAAAGCTGACCTCATCTTTGTCCATCGTGATCGCGCAGGTCACGCGCGCATCCTGACCGTCGAGGCCGTGCTTTTTCGCCAAACCCAGAATCGCCTGACCGAAACATGAGGACCAGCCGAGCGCGAAAAGCTGTTCGGGATTGTGACCGTCGCCGTTGCCGCCGAGTTCTTTTTGCAAGGCCATCGCCAGCGCCAGACCATTGTTCTCCAGCACGGCGCGGCCATTGCGGCCGCCTTTGGTTGTTGCCGATATCGTGTAAGCCATATCGCGCTCCTTGCCCTATTACAGCGCTTCGGCGCCGGAGATGATCTCGATCAGCTCTTTGGTGATCATCGCCTGACGGGTGCGGTTGTAGGTGAGTGTCTGCTTGCGAATCATGTCGCCGGCATTACGCGTGGCATTGTCCATCGCCGACATCTGCGCGCCATAGAACGAAGCCGAATTTTCCAGCAGCGCCTTCAAGATCTGCACAGCGATATTGCGCGGCAGCAGGTCCTTTAGGATATCTTCCTCGTCTGGCTCGAACTCGTACACGGCCCCGCCGAGCGCATCTGAAGATTTCTCGTCAAACACCGGCGGAATAATCTGCTGCGCCGTCGGTATCTGCGCGATCACGGAGCGGAAGCGCGAGTAGAACAGTGTGCAGACGTCAAACTCGAATTTATCGAACAGCGCGATGATCTTCTCCGCAACCATTTCGGCATTCTCGAAGCGCAGCGTGCGGACCGAGCGCAAATCGACCAATTCGACGATCTGCGAAGCGTATAACCGGCGCAACTGATCGTAGCCCTTACGGCCCACGCAGAAGAACTTGACCTCTTTGCCTTCGCTCATCAGCGCGTTGGCGCGCTCGCGGGCGAGTCGGACGATCGCGGTATTGAACGGACCGCACAGGCCACGCTCTGCCGTGCAAACCAGCAAAAGATGCCTTTGGTCGCTGCCGGTGCCGCGCAGAAGGCGCGGGGCGCTATCAAGACCGGCCACCGACGCGGCAATATTACCAAGCACGGTGTCCATGTGACTGGCGTAAGGCCGCGCTGCTTCGGCAGCCGCCTGCGCACGGCGCAGCTTCGATGCCGCGACCATCTGCATGGCCTTGGTGATCTTCTGCGTCGCCTTGGTTGCGGCGATCCGGTTGCGTAAGTCTTTGAGGCTCGGCATCAGACCAACGTTTTAGGCAAAGGTTTTCGCATAAGCGTCGACGACGCCTTTGAGCTTGGCCGTCGTCGCGTCATCGAGATCGCGCGAGTCGCGGATCGATTTGAGGATGTCGCTGTGCTGGTTGCGCAGCAGACCGAGCAATCCATCTTCGAAGGCGCGCACGCGATTGACCGGCAACGGATCGAGATAGCCGTTGACGCCGGCGTAGATCACGCAGACCTGCTCTTCCATCAAGAGCGGCGAGAATTGCGGCTGCTTGAGCAACTCGGTCAGACGCGAACCGCGACTGAGCAGGCGCTGCGTCGTGGCGTCGAGGTCAGAGCCGAACTGCGCGAACGCCGCCATTTCGCGGTATTGCGCGAGTTCGCCCTTGATGCGTCCGGCGACCTTCTTCATCGCCTTGGTCTGCGCGGCGGAGCCGACGCGCGACACCGAAAGGCCGACGTTCACCGCGGGACGAATGCCCTGATAGAACAAATCGGTCTCAAGGAAGATCTGGCCGTCGGTGATCGAAATGACGTTGGTCGGGATATAGGCCGACACGTCGTTGGCCTGCGTCTCGATGACCGGCAGTGCGGTGAGTGAACCGCCTTTGTGCTCGTCATTCATCTTGGCGGCGCGCTCAAGCAGGCGCGAGTGCAGATAGAATACGTCACCCGGATAGGCTTCGCGGCCCGGCGGGCGGCGCAGCAAGAGCGACATCTGGCGATAGGCGACGGCCTGCTTCGACAGATCGTCATAGATGATGACGGCGTGCATGCCGTTGTCGCGGAAATATTCGCCCATGGCGCAGCCGGCGAACGGTGCGAGGAACTGCATCGGCGCCGGATCGGAGGCGGTAGCCGCGACCACGATTGAATAGTCGAGCGCGCCCTGCTCTTCGAGCACCTTCACGAACTGCGCGACGGTCGAACGTTTCTGGCCGACGGCAACATAGACGCAATAGAGCTTGATCTTCTCGTCGCCGGTCGCGTTGATTGCTTTCTGATTGAGGATCGTATCGAGCGCGATCGCGGTCTTGCCGGTTTGGCGGTCACCGATGATCAGTTCGCGCTGGCCGCGGCCGACCGGGATCAGGGCATCGATCGCCTTGAGGCCCGTCGCCATCGGCTCGTTCACCGACTTGCGCGGAATGATGCCTGGCGCCTTCACGTCAACGCGCGCCTTCGCTTCGGCCTTGATCGGCCCCTTGCCGTCAATCGGATCGCCAAGCGCATCGACGACGCGGCCGAGTAGCCCTTTGCCAACCGGCACTTCGACGATGGCGCGCGTGCGCTTCACCGTCTGGCCTTCCTTGATCTCCCGATCGCTGCCGAAGATCACGATGCCGACGTTGTCGCTTTCGAGATTGAGCGCCATACCGCGCACGCCGCTCTCGAACTCGACCATCTCGCCCGACTGTACCTGGTCGAGACCATGGACGCGGGCGATACCGTCGCCGACCGACAGAACCTGGCCGACCTCCGAGACTTCGGCTTCCTGGCCGAAATTCTTGATCTGCTCTTTGAGGATTGCGGAAATTTCCGCGGCGCGGATATCCATTATCGAGCCTCTTTCATCGCGTGCCTGATTGAATTGAGCTTGGTGCGTAGCGAGGTATCGACCATCCGGCTGCCAAGCTTGACCACAAGGCCTCCGATGATCGACGGGTCGACCTTGACGTTAAGGTCGACGTCCTTGCCGCTGACCGATTTGAGCGCGGAACGCAGCGCATCAAGATGGTCGCCTTTAAGTTCTTCGGCGACCGTCACTTCGGCCGTTGCCTCGCCTTTGTAATCCGCCACCCGTTCCCGATAACCGCGAACCATGTCGCGCACCGCGAACAGCCGGCGATTCGACGTTATGAGCTTCAGGAATTGCGCGGCCAGCCCGCCGATACCGGCCTTGTCGAGAATGGCCCCAAGCGCCTGCAGCTGCTCCTCAGTGGAAAACACCGGGCTGCGCACCAGCCGGTTAAGATCGGCGCTTTCGGCAACGAGTGCATCGAAGCGATCGAGGTCGGACTTCACGGCATCGACGGCATTACCGTCACGCGCCAGATCAAACAGCGCGGTGGCGTAGCGGCCGGCCATACCGGAGACGTCGAATGAGGCCGTGGCGAAGTCGCCCGCCGAGGTCGAAATGATCGTTTGTTCGCTTGCCAAGATTTGCTCGCTACGCGCCGGTTTTGGATTCTTTTGGAGCCCTGTTCCAATGACAGCATCCGGCGCGAATGGTCGGCGCAAGTCCTTGGGATTCAAGCGGGACTTTGGCATCCGCGGGCATCGCAGAAAATGCCCGCGAAACCCGCGGAAACCGGGCGCTTGCTAACATACCGGGCCATGGGGTGCAACACGGCGTAAACAACGCAAAAAGGGCTCCCCACCGTGCGCAAAGACGCCAGATATTATGCGGCGGAGGCTGCGGTATTTTGCCGGATCACGTCGAGGAAGGTGTCGCCATATTGGCGCAGTTTCGCGGCGCCGACCCCGTGCACAGTGGCCATCTCGCCGAGCGTCGCTGGTCTGCGCCGCGCCATGTCGATCAGGGTCTTGTCGGCGAACACGACATAGGCCGCGACGCCTTGTTCCTTGGCGAGTTCCGAGCGGCGCTTCCGGAGCGCCTCGAATAGCGCCTGGTCACCTGGAGCACCCTCGGCGAGCGCTGCCGCATTTGAAGCGGCGCGGGTATTTTTTCGGGTCGCCGGCTTCAGCGTGTCTTTCCGCAACGTGACTTTGGCTGCGCCTTTGAGCACCTGCCGGCCAACTTCGGTAACCGACCAAGTGCCATAGCCGGTGATGTCGAGCGCGATGACGCCGGCGCCGTTGAGCTGTCGAAAGATCGAGCGCCATTCCTGCTTACCGTATTCCTTGCCGACCCCGAAAGTCGGCAGACGACTATGGCCGAATTTTTCGACCGCTTCGCTATTCTCACCAATCAGCACGTTGACCAGATGCTCGGTGCCGAAACGCTGCCCGGTGCGAACCATTGCCGAGAGCGCCTTCTGCGCCGCGATCGTGCCATCGATCATCTCGGCGCCATCGCAGCAGAAATCGCAATTGCCGCACGGCTCCGCGACCTCGCTGAAATAGCTGAGCAGTGTCTGCCGACGGCACCGCGGCGATTCGCAAAGTGAAACCAGCGCGTTGAGCCGCTGTCGGTCGACCCGTTTCTGCTCGTCGCTGGAATCGCTGTCGTCGATTTGCAATCGCCGCAGCCGGACGTCGCCCATGCCATAGAGCGTCAGCGTATCGGCCGCCAATCCGTCGCGGCCAGCGCGGCCTATCTCCTGATAGTAGCTTTCGATGTTCGCCGGCATATCGGCATGCAACACGAACCGGACGTCCGGTTTGTCGATGCCCATGCCAAACGCCACCGTTGCGACCACGACAATGCCGTCCTCCTGCAAGAACGCATCTTGATTGCGCGAGCGCAGCTGCGGCTCCATGCCGGCATGGTACGGCAGCGCCTTGACGTCATTGTCGCGTAGATATTCCGCCAGATCCTCGGTTTTGCGGCGCGAACTGCAATAGACAATGCCGCTCTGCCCGGCATGATTTTTGATGAAATCCATCACCTGCTTACGACCGCCAGCCTTGGCGGACATCGCAAGCCGCAAGTTGGGCCGGTCAAATCCGTGAACGAAAACCGCCGGCGGTGCACTGAAGAGTCTTGCGACAATATCGGTGCGAGTGGCCGCGTCAGCCGTCGCTGTAAACGCAATCGTCTGCACGCCGCCAAGCGCTTCCTTCACTGCACCGAGCCCGGCATATTCCGGACGGAAGTCGTGGCCCCATTGCGAAATGCAATGCGCTTCGTCGACCGCAAGCATGCTGACCTTGGCGCGCTTGAGAAGATTCAGCGTATCGGATTTCACCAGCCGCTCGGGAGCCACATAGACAAGCCGCATCTCCCCGCGTGCGATGCGGTCAAGAATCGCGCGGTTTTCGGTCGAATCATTTGCCGAGTTAAGCGCGGCAGCGGCAACGCCATAGCCGCAGAGTTGCGCCACCTGATTGCGCATCAGCGCGATCAGCGGCGAGACCACGACGGTCAAGCCGCCGCCGACAAGCGCAGGCAACTGGTAGCAAAGCGATTTGCCGCTGCCGGTCGGCATCACCGCCAGCACGTCTCGGCCGTCGAGAATGGTGCTGATGATCTCGGCCTGACCGGGCCGGAAATCAGCGAAGCCGAACGTGGTGCGCAATTCTTGCTGGGCTGCGGCGAGATCCGCCATGACAAGTCCCTTTAGGAGGCCGTTCTATGTTTGTTCGGAACAACTCGCAAGTGCGCCTAAGTCCTGCCGAATGTGCATTTCTTGCACCTCAGCATCCGCTGAGGCACTTTGCGCGCCTCAACAGTGTCTTCCGAAATGCCGTCTGCCGGGACTACGGCCGCCGATCCTCCGATCGGCCGCCTCACCAAGCTCATGTTCTTGCTCTGGCTCGCCGGTGTCGCGATGCGCATGAGCATCCTCGCCATGCCGCCGATCATTCCGCAGGTGCACGATGAATTGCACATGTCGGAGACGCAGATCGGCTTGCTGATCGGCTTGCCGCTGGCAATGTTTGCTATCGCCGCCGTCCCGGGCTCGCTGCTGATTTCCAGAATTGGCACGCGCGCTGCTGTCATCACCGGCATGATCGTCGTCGTGTTCGCCGGAGCTGCGCGTGGCGCGGCGATCGATGTGTGGACGCTCTATGCCGCGTCGATCGCAACTGGCTTTGGCGTCGCGATCATGCAACCCGGCGTGCCAACGCTGACACGCGAGTGGCTGCCGAACCGGATCGCGCTTGGCACCGTCTCCTACACCGGCGGCATGTTGATCGGCTCGATGTTCGCAGCATCGCTGACCATTCCACTCGTTCTGCCGCTGGTCGGCGGTTCCTGGCGGCTAGACCTCGTTGTATGGGCCGGCTTCGCGCTCCTCATCATTCCGATCTTTCTGCTGTTGAGCCCAAAAGACGGTTCGCAATCCGGCAGCACCAGCAAGGTCGGCGGACGCTGGTGGCCGGATTTCAAGGATCCGCTGGTCTGGCTGCTCGGCCTGGCTTTCGGCAGCAACAACAGCCCTTTCTTTGCGACTAACGCCTTTCTCGGTGACTACCTCGCCAGCGAAGGAAAGTTCGACCTGCTGGGTTCGGCCCTGGGCTGGCTCAACGGCGCGCAAATCGTGGCGCCGTTTATCCTCTTGTTCATGGCAAACAAGCTGCAGCGGCGCGCCTGGCCGTTCGTCACCCTGGGGCCGCTGCTTCTGCTTTCGTTTCTCGGCCTGATGTTCGTACCAACGACCGCATCCATCATCGTTTGTGCTGCACTGATCGGCTTGACCACCGCGGTCACCTTAACCGCCATATTGGCGCTGCCACCGTTGTTGAGCACCGCTGCCGACTTGCCGCGCACCACAGCCGGCATGTTCACCATTAGCTACACCACCGCGATCATCGTTCCTACGATCAGCGGCGCATTGTGGGACCTCACCGGCAAGCCATGGACGGCTTTTGTCCCGCTCTGCGTTAGCGCGGCGGCACTCACTGTGCTCGGCGTCGTTGCCGCACGCTATCCAACTCCGAGTGAAAGAGGCATCGCTTCGCCATGACCAAACGCCCTCAAAAGAAATCAGTCCAGAAATCTGCATCGAAGAAACGAGCCACAAAGAAAGGCCCGATGCTGCCGACGGACCGCCTCACCTATTCGCCGATCACGGACCGGCCGCCGCTCAAGCTGCCGAATGGCGCGCGAATGGTGGTGTGGGTCATCGTCAACGTCGAGGAATGGGACGCAACGCAGCCGATGCCGCGCACCGTGCTCACACCTCCGGCCGGCGGCTCGCCAATGCCTGACGTGCCCAACTGGGCCTGGCACGAATACGGCAACCGCGTCGGCTTCTGGCGGTTCGTCAAAGTCTTCGACGAGTTTTCGATTCCCGGCGTGATCGCCATCAACGGCTCCGCGCTCGCCGCCTATCCGGCGATCGTGCGCGCCGCCGTGGATCGAAAATGGGAATTCATGGGTCACGGCTTCACCCAGCGCAACATGCAGAAAGTACCGGACGAGCGCGCCGATATCCGCAAGACCCGCGAAGCAATCCTGAAGGCGACCGGCAAGCCGCCAAGCGGCTGGCTTGGTCCCGGCCTTACCGAAACGTGGGAAACACCTGATCTGTTGATCGAGGAGGGCTACGGCTATGTCGCTGACTGGGTGCTCGACGATCAGCCGGTGTGGCTGAAAACCCGCAGCAAACCGATCGTCAATGTGCCTTACACCCAGGAGTGCAACGACGTTGCCATGATGCTGATCCAGCATCACAAGGCGTCGGAGTATTCCGACCGCGCCATCGACCAATTCGAGCAGATCTACGCCGACGCCGCCGACTCGGCGCGGGTGATGGCGATCTCGATTCATCCCTACATCATGGGCGCGCCGCATCGGCTGAAATACTTCCGCCGCGCCATCGAACACATCCGCAAAAAGCAGGACGTGCTGTTCTGGACTGGCGAGCAGATACTCGATTGGTATCGTGGCGCCGGCCCGAAGCAGCCTTGAGCAAACAGTGAGAAATCCCGAACGCGTCGCCAATCCCGCCGACGACGATACAACGGCGAAACTATTGCTCGTCGTGCTGTGTATCGTCTGGGGCGTCACCTGGCCGATCATGCGGATCGCACTGAGCGAAGTGCCGCCGTTCACCATGCGTACGACCAGCACTTTGGCCGGAGGGCTGGCGCTTTTGGGAGTCGCCTTCTTTATGCGCCGCAACATGCAGCTTCCCGGCCTCAAAGGCTGGCTGCACGTCGCCGTCGCGTCGCTTCTCAACGTCGCCAGCTTCAGCGTGTTCTCGACGTTCGCACAGCTCAGCGCACCGACATCGCGCGTGGCAATCCTCTCCTACACGATGCCGATCTGGACCGTCGTTCTGGCGTGGCTGTTTCTTGGCGAGCGCCCGGCGCGAATGCAGTCGATCGCTATCGGCCTGTGCGTCATCGGTTTGGCGATATTGATCTATCCGCTGACCGCCTCAGGCGTCCCGATCGGCATTGTGCTGGCGCTCGCCACCGGCGTGAGTTGGGGCGCCGGCACGATCTATCTAAAATGGGCACGCATCGATGCCGATCCGATGGCCATCGCGTTCTGGCAGATTGTGGTGTCGTTCTTTGTCATCGGCGCCTGCATGGTGGTCTTCGAAGGCGGCCCGGACTTCCATGCCGCGCACTTCAAGAGCGTATTCGCGACGGTGCTGGCTGGACTCCTTGGGACCGGCACCGCTTATGGATTGTGGTTCACTATCATCAGGCGTCTGCCGGCGATGACAGCATCCCTGGGCATACTTGGCAGCCCGGTCGTTGGCGTGTTTGCCTCGATGCTGTTGCTCGGCGAACGGCCAACGATCACCGATGTCATCGGCTTCGTTCTGATCCTCGGCGCATGCGCCTGCGCATTGCTGGCGCGGCCGGCAATTGCAGCAACCGCGGAGCAGCACACTTAAATTCTTGGTCAGGTTTTGACTTGCCGCGCCAGTTCAACAACGCGCGCGGTCATTGCGCTTTGAGGATCGGCAAAAGCGTCGAGCACGGTGAAATGGTTCTTGCCGGTAATTTCCTCGTAGCGGGTCTGCGCCCGTGCCTTGCCAATTTTGTGCGATCAACTTGCTTTGTCGCAGGAACTCGCTCGATTCCAGTCCTCCAACGACAGCGTCGAAGACGCGGCCGGACGGCAACGGCCATAACGCCGGAGAAAGTGCGCGCGCTGTTTCGGGCGTAAGGTGAAAATCCTGGTTGGGCGTGATGCCAACGAGCGGGGTGAGATCGAACAAGCCGGAGACGGAATATCCCGCCGGCACCAGGTCCGCAGGCGCCTTGGGATAAATGGTTGCCCAATCGGTCGCGACCATCGCTCCGGTCAAATGGCCGCCGGCCGAGTGCCCATAAATAAATAGCCGCTTGCCGAAGCGCTGCCAGAGGAAAATGCAGGCGCGGCGCATCTGCTCGACAATGTCGCCAATGCCGACATTTGGGCAAAGATCATAGCCAACCACCGCAACGGTGATGCCGTGAGCGTTAGGCCCGCGCGCCATTTGGCTAAATTGCGAAGGACTGAGCGAGCGCCACCAGCCGCCATGAATGAACATAGCGATGGGAGCACTTTCTCTAGCGTCTGGCATGAATAAATCAACGGTTTGGCGTGGCGTGTCGCCATACGACAGCTCAAGCTCGGCGCGGTCCCGCTTAAGGGCGTCGGCCCGATAAAGCTCGCCCTCTTGCGCCCAGCGCGCAAATATCTGCTCATAATCTGGAACGCGGACGCGATTGTTGTATTCGGCTTCGTAGTCGATAGCGGCCATGCCGGATCCTCACAAAGTCGACACGACATTGGGCGAAGCATTGCCCGCTGGCAAGTTGCCACACCGTTTCCGGCCTCCTTTGCGCGCCAGAATCTGATAGGTGAAGAATCATGAAGGTTGACGGCAAGGCAATGCGCACCATCTGGCTTGAGCCGGACGGCTGGTCGGTCGGCGTGATCGACCAGACGGCACTGCCGCATCGCCTCAGTATCGTTAAGCTAACCTCGCTTGAGGAAACCGCGCACGCGATCAGCGCCATGGTGATCCGCGGCGCGCCGCTGATCGGCGCGACTGCTGCCTATGGTATGGCGCTCGCACTCCACGCCGATGCTTCCGACGAGGCTTTGGAACGGGCCTACGCTACGCTGCATGCAACCCGACCGACGGCCATCAATCTGAAATGGGCGCTTGATGAAATGATAGCGGCGGTGCGCAACCGCCCGCGCGGCGAACGCAAGGCCGCAGCCTACAAACGTGCCGCGGAAATTTCCGAAGAAGATATCGCCATCAATACTGCGATAGGACGGAACGGCTTGCCGCTGATCGAGGCCATCGCCGCACGCAAGAAACCTGGCGAGAGGACCAATATACTAACTCACTGCAACGCTGGCTGGCTGGCGGCGGTTGACGTCGGCACCGCGACAGCACCGATCTATCTTGCCCATGACAAGGGCATCCCGATCCATGTGTTTGCCGATGAAACGCGGCCGCGCAACCAGGGCGCTTCGCTCACCGCTTGGGAATTGGGCAAACACGGCGTGCCACACACTGTGATCGCTGACAACACCGGCGGGCACCTGATGCAGCACGGCATGGTCGATCTAGTGATCGTCGGCACCGACCGCGTCACCGCCAACGGCGACGTCTGCAACAAGATCGGCACCTATCTGAAGGCGCTCGCCGCGCACGACAACAAGATACCGTTCTATGTCGCGCTGCCGTCACCGACGATCGACTTCACCGTTTCCGACGGCGTTGCAGAAATTCCAATCGAAGAGCGTAGCGCCGACGAAGTTACGACAATGACCGGACGTACCGCCGACGGCCGCATCGAGAGCGTGCGCATCGTGCCCGACGGATCGGCGGTGGCTAATTACGGCTTCGATGTCACGCCAGCACGGCTGGTGACCGGCCTGATCACCGAGCGCGGCGTACTTGAAGCTTCACGCGAGGCCTTGGCTGCCGCGTTCCCCGAGCGCGCGAGCGCATCACGATGACGCTTGCGGCAATATCGTTTCCAGTCGATGGCCGCCAATCGCCGACGGCGCTAGCTGTTGCACGCGGTACTGCCCGATACCTGCATGCGCTCGGCTATTGCGTGGTCAGTGAATTGCCGCTGCCGTCAGGCCGGCGCGCCGATCTCGTCGCACTTGGCGGCGATGGCGAGATCATCATCGTCGAAATCAAATCCTCTGTCGCCGATTTTCGCGCCGACCAGAAATGGACCGATTACCGGATGCACTGCGACCGCCTCTTCTTTGCGACCGTCGTCGAAGTGCCTTGCGAGATATTTCCGCCCGACGCCGGGCTCATCATTGCTGACGCTTTCGGCGCGTCGACCCTCAATGAGGCCCCGGAACATCGCCTTCCCGCAGCGACGCGCAAGGCCATGATGCTGCGCTTTGCCCATGCTGCGGCGCTGCGCTTGCAGTCCCTTGCTGACCCGCAGGGACCTTATTCTTTAGAATTCTGAAATTTAGGCGGCAGCGACAGCGGTTGTGTCTTTGTTTTTCAGCCGGATGAGCCAGGATTGCAGCTCGGCCGGATCAATCGGCTTTTGCATCGAACCCAGAATGTTGAGGTTCAGCGATTTGGCCAGATCGACGTTCTGCTCGCAAATCTCGTCCTCACGACCGCTGATAATGATGATGTGAGCGGTGGATCCGATATTTGCCAGATGATACAACACATCTGCGCCGGGCCGGATGCCGAGCGTGAGGTCGAGGGTGATGCAGTCGAACGCGCCCTGAAGCAGAAATTTGGCCGCTTCGTCGCAGCTCGCAGCGCCGGCCGGTGCATAACCAGCGACGGCGGCGGCGCGGCAAATCATCATGCGATGCAAAGTGTCGTCTTCAACAACAAGAAGGCGCGGCTTGGAGCCGTCCTTATTTGAACCAAACAAAATGCTCTGATCGAGCATGGCAAGCCCCCGCAAAAACCGTCCCTTGTCTCCCGACAATAGGAAAAGTCCGCGAAACTTGGCTTAGGCCATTCGCTAAAATTTGAAATGATTGCGGTAAACGGTTGCTTACTTTGGCGCGCGTTTGGCGAGAATACGCTGCAAAGTGCGGCGATGCATGTTCAGCCGCCGCGCCGTTTCCGAGACGTTGCGCCCGCACAATTCGTAGATGCGCTGGATATGCTCCCAACGCACCCGATCAGCGGACATCGGATTTTCCGGCGGATCGATCTTCCGGTTGTCCAACGCGAGCAGCGCTGCTGCCACATCGTCAGCATCGACCGGTTTGGCGAGATAATCGACGGCGCCGAGCTTTACCGCGTTCACCGCGGTGGCGATGTTGCCGTAGCCGGTGAGAATGATCGCGCGCGCCTCGGGGCGCCGCTTTTTCATCGCTGAAATAACATCGAGACCGTTGCCGTCGCCTAGCCGCATGTCGACCACGGCAAACGCCGGCGGAGCCTTTTCCACCTGCAGCAGGCCGTCTGCGACCGACTCTGCGGTCGCAACGACAAAACCGCGGCCTTCCATGGCCCGGGCCAAACGCTGCAGGAATGATTTGTCGTCTTCGACGATGAGAAGCGTGCGCTCGCTTGGCACCGCAGCCGCCGTAGCGCCGGTCGTTGTTGCACTGGTCATGGACAAATCCATCTCCATCAAGCAGTCGTCCGCCCCTTCGCATCAACAACCGAGCCAATGCTCACCTGTAACAATTAGGAGGCTTGGGCTATCGGCTCAAGAGGGGGTGAAACCAGGGCGCGCTCGAAAGCGCCCCGGCCCCAGGTGAGAACTATGGTTGCGCCGTGCATCGGCGGCGCCTGGTTTCTTAACGTCAGAACCGCACCGGAGCGCTCCAGCAGTGTCTTGGCGATGAAAAAGCCCAGCCCAAGCCCGAAAGAGGCCGCGCCGTCATCGTCCGGCTCGCGCGTCTCGGGTTTACGGTGGGTCACATAGGGCGCACCGATCCGATCGACGACCTCGGAAGCAAAACCAGGCCCGTCATCGCTAATCGTGATGCTGACTTCCGTGGCGCTCCATTGCACAAAAATCTCAACCCGGAGACGGGCGAAATCGACAGCATTCTCGATCAAATTGCCCAACCCGTAGCGGATGGCGGGGTTACGGGCGCCGACCGGCTCGGCCGAACGGTTCGGCGGCATTGTCACGCCAATCTGGATGCCGAAGTTGCGATGCGGCGCGACCGCTTCTTCAATCAACGCTGAGATCGGTACGCGGTCGAACGGATCGCCGGCCGGCAATTCGGTGATCTTCGCCAGGATCTCACGGCAGCGTTGCGCTTGCTCGCGCAACAGCTTTATGTCGTCGGCGTGCGGCGAGCTTGCATCGAGCGCGCGTTCGAGCTCGCGGATCACGACGGTGATGGTAGCGAGTGGCGTGCCGAGTTCATGCGCTGCCGCCGCAGCCAGACCGTCGAGCTGCGACAGATGCTGTTCACGCGCAAGCACCAGTTCGGTTGCCGCCAGCGCATCGGAAAGCTGGCGGGCTTCTTCGGCGATTTGCCATGTATAGACGCCGATATAGCCGATCGCGAGCAGGATCGAGAGCCAGACCCCGACCATGTAGATTTCGGGAAGCTGCAGCGGGTCCTCGCTGTCCCACGGCAGATCGTAATGAAAGAACACCAGCGCCGTCGCGCTCAGCATGGCGAAGGTGCCGATCAGCAGCGTCATGCGCGGCGGCAACGCCGTCGCCGAGATCAGCACCGGACCGAGCAGCAGGAAGGAAAACGGATTTTCCAGACCGCCGGTGAGGTACAGCAGCGCCGCGAGTTCGGCGATATCGAAAGCGAGCAGCCACGCCGCGCGGTCGGGCTCGAGCCATTGCGTCTGATGGAACCCGACCCGCAGCGCTACGTTGAGCAACGCCGAAATCGCGATCACAGCCGTGCAGGCCCAGACCGGCACCTCGAATTCGAGGCCGAAATGCACCACCAGCACGGCGGCGAACTGGCCGAAAACGGCAAGCCAGCGCAGCCGGACCAGCGTATCCAGGCGCACATTGCGCGGCCGATCATTGAGACGGGGCAGACCCAACATGCCGGCCAATGTAACGGCTGGCGCGGCTTCCAGACAGGGCAAGTTGCCGCTGGCGCGAGGCTGGCGAATGAGCAAAACTGATGTTCAATGAGCCTCCCCGAGGAGTAAACGCCATGGCTTATGAGCTCGATCAGTTCATATCGGACTGCCGTTCCATCCTGTCGCGCGACCCCGGCCCGAAAGGCCGCGAGGATGTGCGCAAGCATCTCGAGCAATTGCTGCAAAACAAAAGCTTCGTGAAACAGCATTGCGAAGACGCGCCGCGCGGACTGCACACGCTTTACGAGGACAAAGACCTCGGCTTCCAGGTCCTTGCCCATATCAACGACAAGGCCCGCGTTTCGCCGCCGCACGACCACGGCGCATCGTGGGCGATCTACGGCCAGGCGACCCATTACACCGAAATGACCGAATGGGAGCGCGAGGACGACGGCAGCGACAACAAGAACGCCAAGCTCAAGCCGGTGAAGAAATATCGTCTTGAGCCCGGCCATGCCGGTATTTACGAGGACGGCAAGATCCATTCGATCGATTACCCGGACTACGCCCGTTTCGTGCGCGTCACCGGCACCAACCTCGACAAGATCAATCGCGTGCGCTTCGACCTGAAAACCGGCGAAGTACATCAGATGACGCCGCAGCAGGCCACGTGACAAAGACGATAACCCCCGCACAGTTGCGGGGCATGATTGCCGACGGCGGCGAGCTGGCGCTCGCCGATGTCCGCGAAGAGCTGGTCTTTTCGCAGCGGCATCTGCTGCTGGCGCGATCGATCCCGTTGAGCCGGCTGGAGCTGAAATTCGCGCAGCTTGTGCCTGCGCCGTGCAACGCGCATCGTCTTGTGCGACGACAATGACGGCCTGGCGGAACGCGCCGCGACGATCCTCGAGCGAAACGGCTATTCCGATGTGGCCGTTCTCGCCGGCGGCGTCGATGGCTGGGTGGCCGCGGGCTTTGAAGTATTCTCCGGCGTCAATGTACCGAGCAAGGCGTTCGGCGAATATATCGAACACGCCAACGGCACGCCCAACATCGCCGCGTCCGAGCTAGAAAGCCTGCTGCGCGACAAAGCCGACATCGTCGTGCTCGATAGCCGGCCCTATGACGAATATTCGCGGGTCTCGATTCCGACCGGCATCAATGTCCCCGGCGCCGAACTGGTGCTGCGCGCTCGCGAGATCGCGCCCACACCGGCAACGATGGTGGTGGTCAATTGCGCCGGGCGAACCCGCAGCATCATTGGCGCACAGTCGCTTATCAATGCCGGCTTGCCGAACAAAGTTGTCGCGCTGCGCAATGGCACGATGGGATGGAGTCTCGCCGGCTTTAGCTGCGACAGCGGCAAGAAAAATCTTGCCCCGGATGTTTCACCGCAGACTCTCGACTGGGCGCAGCGGGCGGCTAAAAAGGTCGCGCAAGATTGTGGTGTCGAGACCATCGACCGCGAGAAGCTTGATGCCCTGCGGCAGGACAAGCAACGGACGCTCTATTTGCTTGATGTCCGCGATCCCGCCGAATACGCCGCAGGTCATGTCGCCGGCGCGATCTCGGCACCGGGCGGACAGCTTGTGCAGGCCACCGATCAATATGTCGGCACGCTCGGCGCGCGCATCGTTCTGATTGACGACAAGGAAGTTCGCGCCGCAATGACCGGTTCGTGGCTGCGGCAAATGGGCTGGAAGGAAGTTTTTGTGCTCGTCGAATCCGGAACGGAGACGGCGCCGCCGATCCCCGAGATTCTCGAGAGCGGCGCGCCGCTTGGCGTTACCATCGACTGCGCGGCGCTCAAGACGCTGCTCGCGCGCAACGAGGCGACGGTGATCGATCTGTCGCTAAGCCGCGAGTATCAGTTCGGGCATATTCCCGGAGCGTGGTTTGCGATCCGTACCCGGCTCGACCGTGCGCTCAAGAAAATTCCGCTGCGCGGCATGCTGGTACTGACATCGGAAGACGGCGCGCAAGCGCGCCTGGCAACAGCCGAAGCGGAGGCATTGGTCAGCGCACCGGTCAGCGGGCTCGCTGGAGGCAATGCGGCATGGCGGGCGGCTGGCTACGCGTTATCAAAGGAGCCGCAGATGGCCGACGAAGCCATCGATCAGTGGCGCAAGCCTTACGAGCGGAGCGGCGACCAGAAGGCGGCCATGAACGAATATCTGGCGTGGGAGATCGACCTGCTGCCGCGCATTGAGCGCGACGGCTCGCTGAAATTCTCCCACCACTAAAGCATGATCCGGAAAGCGGATACCGGCTTTCCGAAAAGATCATGCTTCGCGAAAATTAGTTCGCGACTTCCAGCAGGATTTCCGACAGCCTCTCCGGCATATCGACCATCACGTCGTGGCCGCACGGAACGTCATAGGTGCGCCACGATGAGTCGGCTCGCGCGGCCGCCAGCGCCTTGTCGAACCCCGGATTGGCGTAATACGCAGCCCGGATATAGCTCTTGCGCGCGATGTGATCGCGCGCGCCGGTCAAAGCGATCTTGTCGGTGAACGTTGCGATCGGCTGCCCGACGCACATGCGGTCGACCCAGGCGCGGTCATCCGGATTGACGTTGAAGGCTTCCGCAGGCCGCGGTGCGATTGCCAGATCACCATCCTGTACGGCCTTGGCAATTGCTTCTCTCACCGCGGGTCCGGTGAGATCCTGAACGCTTTCACCATTGTTCGGCACGAAAGCATCGAGAAAGACGATGGAGCGGATCAGCGGTGCTGCCTGCTCAGCCACGCCGGATATGACGAAGCCGCCGTAGGAGTGACCGCACAGCACGACGTCTTTCAAATCTTCCCACTTCAGGACATTCACGATGTCGGTGATATGAGTATTCAGGTCGATACCGGCACGCAGCAGATGCGCACGTTCGCCAACACCGGTCAGGGTCGGCGTGAACACGCTGTCACCGTCTTCACGCAGCCGCGCGGCAACCCGCTGCCAGCACCACCCGCCATGCCACGCGCCGTGAACCAGGACAAATGTGCGGGCCATGAAGTTCTCCGTCAGGGATGCCAAGCCACGAACGCGTCGCGAGATTCGCCGGAACTGCGCCGCGCTTCTTCGATGACATCCCAGAGCGCTCGCAGCACCTCCGGCACGCCCTCGCCACTCACGGCGGACAGAACCAGCGGCGTTTTTTTCGCAACCCGCTTGAGCCGTGCCATCTGCTGCTTGATTTCGTCCGCACTCAGCGCATCCGCTTTGTTGAGCGCAATAATTTCCGGCTTATCCGCAAGTTCCTGCCCATAAGCCGAAAGCTCGGCCCGCACCGTCTTGTAGGCCTCGCCGGCATTTTCGCTGGTGCCATCGATGAGATGCAGCAAAACCCGACAGCGCTCGACATGACCAAGAAATCGATCGCCGAGCCCGACGCCTTCATGGGCGCCCTCGATCAGACCCGGAATATCGGCGAGCACAAATTCCCGGCCATCGACATCGACCACGCCAAGTTGTGGGTGCAGCGTAGTGAAAGGATAATCCGCGATCTTCGGCTTGGCGGCGCTGACCGCGGCAAGAAACGTCGACTTGCCCGCGTTGGGCAAGCCGACGATGCCGGCATCGGCGATCAGCTTGAGCCGCAGCCGGAGCGTCAGTTCGGTACCGGGCTGGCCGGGATTGGCATTGCGCGGAGAGCGATTGGTTGAACTCTTGAAGCGGGCATTGCCGAAGCCGCCGTTACCACCGTGGGCGAGCGTGGCGCGCTCGCCGGCCTTGGTGAAATCGGCCAGCAGCGTCTCGCCGTCTTCGTCATAGATCTGCGTACCGACCGGCACCTTGAGCATCACGTCGGCCCCGCCGGCGCCATGGCGATCCTTGCCCATGCCGCCTTGGCCGTTCTTCGCGGTAACATGCTGCTGATAGCGATAGTCGATCAGCGTGTTGAGCCCGTCGACCGCCACCGCGATCACGTCCCCGCCCTTGCCGCCATCGCCACCGTTCGGACCGCCGAATTCGATGAATTTCTCGCGGCGAAACGAGACACAGCCGTTCCCACCGCTGCCGGAGCGGATATAGACCTTGGCTTCATCGAGGAATTTCATGCAGCATTCCGTAGTCGGCAGGCGCTTCCCGTGCAATGCCAATCTGTAATATGCCTTAAGCCTGTCGCCCCGAGGAGTTGGTAAGCGTGTGGTCGGTCTTCAAGCTCGCGGCGCGGTCTGCAATCTGGCGAACCACTCCTGATCCTCCACTTGTCGGCCTGCCGAGCCTGATTGGCTGGACGCTGGTTCTCGCTGCCGTGCGCGTGGCGCTGCAATACCTGTCCGTCGCCGATGAGCCGCTGCATTTTAATCCTTATGGTCTGAACGCCGTTGCGGCCCGGCTTGCGCTCGAGGTCGCCGTCGCCGCCTTCTTTGTACAGCCGCAGGCACGAACGACCGCGCTGGCGGCAATGTTCGTTCTTTCGATCATCGCCGACCTCGCCGCGGTTCCGATCCAGATCGGCACCGCACTGCTCGCAGCCAAGGTTCATCTGGACGTGCCTTGGTCACGCGAGATCCCCGGCGGCGCGAGCTTCGCCATACAAATCGTCTGGTGGCTTGGCGCGATGAGCGCTCTACTAGGTAGCATACAGCCGAGAGCCCGGCTTCGTTTGCTTGTCCGCGCCGCAGCATTATGGGTGGCACTGTTTGCGGCGCACGCCCTGATACCCGAAGCGCCGGTTTTCGTTCCGAGCGACTTCGATATCCGCACCGCCAATTGGTGGGAATATGTGCGCGCCCGCTACGGTCCGCAAAGTGAACTCGCACAACTCGAGAAAGCGCAAGCTGGCCTGTTGAAGGCCGAAGCCGACAAGCTCGCGCCGCAACGCAAAGGTACAACCGATGTCTACGTTATCGGCGTCGCCGGCTGGGCCACCCAGGACGTCTTCATCAAGGAACTTGAAGGCGCCATCGCATCGATCGGAACGGTGCTGCCGATCAAGGATCACATTCTGCGCCTGATCAACAATCGCACCACGATTGATACTGTCCCGCTGGCAAGCGCGCAGAACTTCGCCGCGGCGGTTCACGCCGTCGGCACGGTGATGGATAAGGACGAGGATGTACTGCTCGTGTTCATGACATCGCACGGCGAGAAAACCGGCTTTGCGCTCCAGCTTCCCGGCAACGCGCCCGCCGAGCTGACACCGCAGCAGGTCGCAACCGCGCTCGACAGCGAGGGTATCAAAAATCGCGTTGTGATTGTCTCGGCCTGCTTTGCTGGAATTTTCATGGCGCCGCTGCAAAACGACAATTCCGTCGTCATGACCGCGTCCGACGACAAGAGCACGTCGTTCGGCTGCGCGCCGGAGCGCGAGTGGACATATTTCGGCGACGCGCTGTTTCACCAAAGCCTGCTGCCCGGGAACGATTTCCAGCAGGCCTTCAATCACGCCCGCATTCTCATTCGGGGCTGGGAACTCATGGACCACATCGCTCCGTCCAATCCGCAAGCCTCGTTCGGCGCGGCGCTGGTCGCGAAGCTCGCGCCGCTATTCCAGGCCGGACCGAACGGACAGTAGTCAGGCAACCCGCCGTGCGAGCTGCCAGGACTTCAGCGACGACCACAGTCCGCGGTCGAGGCGGAAGCGATCGACCGGCGCCGCCGAATTGATGGCGCGGATGCGGATGAGCCGCACGCCGGTCCATTGGAAGCCGCACTTTTCCAGCACGCGACGCGACGCCGGATTGTTGACCCGCGCCCCCGATTGCAGCGCCTGATGCCCGAGATCACCGAAGGCGTGGTCGATGACCGCGCGCGCAGCTTCGGTAGCAAAGCCATGGCCCCAATAATCAGAGCCGAACCAATAGCCAAGCTCGGCACCCTCTTCACGCAACTCGATACTGCACACACCGATGACAGGGCCGCCGTAAGTCACGACGAAACACGCTTCGCCGTCGAACTTGTTGACGGATTCGATGAATGCCTCGGCGTCTTCGACGCCATAGGGGTGCGGGATGCGAGCAGTGTTGGCCGCGATCCGGCGATCATTGGCGAGCGAGGCCATGGCTTTGACGTCGGCGAGCCATGGCGCGCGCAATATCAGACGCTCGGTCTTGAGGACCGGAACGCCGTGCAGCTTCGGGGTCTGAGCAACAACTTCTTCCGCGAGAGTCATTGCGTGGCTCCTTTAGAAACCAAAAAGGGGAACCGGCATCCCGGTCCCCCTTTTCTCGGAGCCATTCGGTTCCGCCGGGCGACTAGGTGCCGGCGGACCGCTGATGATCCACCGTGTTATTCGGCCGCTGCTTCCGTCATCGGAAGTACCGATACAAAGGTGCGGCCTTTGGCTTTGGTACGGAACTCAAGTTTACCGGCGACTTTGGCGAACAACGTGTGGTCCTTGCCGATGCCGACATTGCGGCCCGGGTGCCATTTGGTGCCGCGTTGACGCGCGATCACGTTGCCGGCAATGACTTCCTCGCCGCCGAAAATCTTGATCCCAAGACGCTGGCCTGCCAAATCGCGGCCGTTGCGTGAGGATCCGCCTGCTTTCTTATGTGCCATTGCTGGCCTCCAAACCTTTCTTGCCTACGTCCTATATAGAATTAGTGACAAAAACGTCACTACTCTACGTCACTCAAGATTACTTCTTTTTGCCCTTGGCAGCCGGCTTTTTGGTGGCAGATGCCTTTTTCTTTTTCGCGGTCGACGCTTCGGCCGCGCCCTCCTCGCCTTCTGCTGCCGGCGCCACTTCCCGTTTCGGCGCCTTGGCTCGTCTCGGCGGCCCGGCGTCCTTGTTCGCCTTTTTGCCGTCGGTCAGAATTTCGGTAATCCGCAGGAGCGTGAACTCCTCACGGTAACCGCGCTTGCGGCGCGAGTTCTTCCGCCGGCGCTTCTTGAACGCAATGATCTTGGGGCCGCGTCCCTGCTCAAGGACTTGGGCCGCAACCGTCGCACCGGAGACGGTCGGAGTGCCGAGCGAGACACTATCGCCACCGACAACCAAAACCTCGCCGAATTCGACGATCTCGCCGGGCTCGCCTTTAACGGTGGCGACTTTCAGAACGTCGTCGGCGGCAACCCGGTACTGCTTGCCGCCTGTTTTGAAGACCGCGAACATCTTTTTTCCTCATCGTGTTCGATTCCGAGACTCGGATTTGCATCCGGACCGGCTTCTTGCAGTCGTTTCTGCTGATGGTCATCGGCGCCTGGAACAGCCAAAAGCCGCACCAAAAGGCCATTGAACCGGGGTCCTTATGGCGAAGGCCGGAGCCCCTTGTCAAGAAAGGGAAATAAGCCGCGCCGCCGCAACGCTAAATCGCTTGCGGAAGGCGATCCATTGGCGTTCTTTAACCGCAAACAAGTACCGGAAATGCCGGTGACGCTGCGGAAAAGCGGAGGACCCCGTGCCAGCCAAAAGAAGGGCAATCTCCCCCGCCGCTGGCCTCCTAGCCACCCTCTTGGCAGCCTTTTTGGCGGTGACGTTTCCCGCAGGGCGGACGGCGCTGGCGCAGGATTATCCGACCCGCCCGGTCACGATCCTGGTTCCGCTCGCCGCGGGCGGCGCCATGGACATCATCGCCCGCGCCATGGCCCCAAAGGTCGCCGAGCGGATCGGCAAATCGGTGCTGGTCGAGGAACGGGTCGGCGCCGGGACCGTGCTTGCCGCCAACGACGTCGCCCATGGCGCTGCTGATGGCTACACGCTGCTCGACGCACCGAGCGGCACCATGACCACCAACGTCACGCTGTACAAAAAACTTTCCTACGATCCAGTCGCCGACTTCATCCCGATTGCGCTGTGTTGCCAGGTGCCGTTCGTGCTGGTCACCGGCGCCAACCAGCCGTTCAAGACCATGGCGGAGTTGATCGCCTACGGTAAGGCGAATCCCGGCAAATTATCATTCGCCTCGACCGGCACAGGCGCGGTGCCGCATCTCGCGGGCGAGATGCTCAAGAGCATGGCCGGGATCGACATGGTGCACGTGCCTTACAAAGGCGGACCGCCGGCGCTCAACGACATCATGGGCAACCAGATCCAGCTGTTCTTCGCCGATACCGCGATCGCACCGCCACTGATCGCCGCCGGGAAAATCCGTGCGCTCGGCGTGTCGTCAAAGACGCCAGTCGACGTGTTGCCGGGCGTACCCGCGATTGCCGACACCGTGCCGGGCTTCGAAGCGGTGTCGTGGCACTTGATCGTCGCACAAAGCGGAACACCGCGGCCGATCGTCGACAAACTTCACGATGCGTTCCAGGCCGTCGTCAAATCGCCCGATATCCGGCAGCAGATGACCACGATGGGTCTTATTCCCGTCGATCCGCCGTCGGTCGATGCGCTGCAGGCTTTCGTGAAAACCGAGATCGGCCGTTGGGGCGACATCGTGCGTAAAGTCGGGATCGCCGGAACCGAGTAAGAACGCCATGGCATTACTGTCGCGCCGCACATTGCTCACTATCGCGCTGCCCGCGATGACAGCCAGCATGGCGCGCGCCGAGGACGCCGAAGACTACCCGGACCGGCCGGTGACTTTCATTGTGCCGTTCACACCGGGCGGCGGCACCGACATCCTCGCCCGATTGCTCGGGCAAAAACTCGAGGCGCGCTTCGGCAAGCCGTTCGTGATCGAGAATCGCCCGGGCTCGGGCACGGTGGTGGCGACCAATTTCATCGCCAAGTCGCCGCCCGATGGCCACACCATCATGATGTCGGTATCGTCGCTCGCCATCAACGCGACGCTGTACAGCAAGCTGCCCTACGACCCCGTGAAGGACATCGCCATGGTCGCGATGATTGCAACGGTGCCCTTCGTGCTGGTCGTTAGTCCATCGTTGCAGGTGCAGAGCGTCGAGGAACTGATCAAGCTCGCAAAAACCAGACAACTGAGTTACGGCTCCGGCGGCATCGGCGCCTTCCATCATCTCGCAGGCGCGCTGTTTTGCACCATGGCCGGCATCAAGGCGACACATGTGCCGTACCACGGGACGGCGCCGGCTCTGACCGATCTCATGGGCGGCTACATCCAGTTCATGTTCAGCGATCTCGGCCCGGCTTTGCCGCTGATCAACGGCGGCAAACTGCGCGCGCTGGCCGTAACCACCACGGCACGCTTTGCCGCGCTGCCGGACGTTCCTCCGCTTGCCGAGGCGGGCGTGCCCGGTTTCGACGCCGCCGCTTGGCAAGGCGTGATCGCGCCTGGCGGAACGCCACAGGATATTCTCGTCAAGCTCAACGACGCACTCAACGACATCACTGCGATGGACGACGTGCGGGCGCGCATGAAAGATCTCGGCATGACACCTGTCGGCAAGGGCTCTCCGGCCGAACTGCAGAAGTTCCTCGAGTCGGAAATCGGCCGCTGGGGCAAAGTGGTCGAGGCCGCGGGCGTTGCCAGAACCGAGTGACAGCTTGCCGAAAGCCGCCGCCAATCAAGAAGTCGATCGCCAGCTTCCAGTCGGCGGCGAAATCTTTCTCGACCACGTCGCTCACTTCGTCCGCGATGCGAAAGCGGCCAGTGAAGCGCTGGTGCGTTGCGGCTTCGCGCCGGCGCCGATCTCCATTCAGGCAAGCCCGGACCCTGCCGGCGGCACCAAGCCGACCGGAACTGGCAACATCACGGTGATGTTCGAGCGCGGCTATACGGAGATATTGTTCAAGACCTCTGACACCCCGCTATCGCGCGAACTCGACACCGCGATCGAGCGCTATGCGGGAATGCATCTCGCTGCGTTTGCGGTGTCTGACGCCGCCGAAGCCCATCGGCGTCTTGCCGCAGAACAATTTCCCGTGCGCGATCTCGTGAACATGTCACGGCCGGTCGAGTCCGAGAATGGACCGGACCGCGCAGCATTCACCATTGCGCGCGTTGAACCCGGTGTGATGCCGGAAGGCCGCATCCAGATGCTGACACACCATACTGAGCACGCGGTATGGCAAAAGCGCTGGTTGACCCATCCCAACAGCACGATCGGCTTGATCGACGTCGTCATCGCGGTCGCCGATGTCGAAGAAGCCGCGCAGCGATTTTCGCGCTTCACCGGCCGCGCAGCGACGCGGACCCCGAGCGGAGCGGGAGCGCTGATCCGGCTCGATCGTGGCGGCATCAACCTCGTTTCGCACGAACTGGCAGCGGAGCGATTGCCGGAACTCGCATTCCCGACGTTACCGTTCATGATCGGCTATGCGCTGCGGGTAAAATCCCTCGCCACCGCCGAAATGACCGTTGAGGCTGCCAATCTGACATGGCACAGCCTCGACGGCGGCATTGCAGCGAGCTTTCCCATCGAGCTTGGCGAGGGCGCCTGGTTCTTTGTCGAAGATGCGTCGGGGCTACCGTGGCGGCGCTGACAGGGACTGCAGAAATCTATTCCGCAGCGACCTTGGCGGATTCGGCGGGCACGACTTCTTTCACCGCACCGCCCCAGCCGTTGTGGGTCAGATCGAAAATCACGCCGTCCGGATTTTTGTATTTGACCTCGTAGAAGGCATTCGGATTGTCCTTCGGCGCACCGCCGAAATAGGTCGCACCCGCATCGGTGGCTTTCTTCGCCGCCTCATCGAGATTGTCGACCCACATGCCGAAATGCACGAGACCGAGATAATTATTCGGAAAGCCGGGAACTTCTCCGGTCTCATATTTGAGCAGCGCGACATTGATTGTTCCATCGGACACATAACAGCCGATGCCGGCCTTGCCGACGCGCTTCATGCCGAACGCTTCTTCGAAGAATTTCGCCGCCTTGTCAGGATCTGAAACCGACAGCGCGATGTGACGAAGCCGTGCAACCATGGCTAACCTCCGATGGATCACTGTTGCTTGGTACGGAGCATCCTCCTAGTCGGAAAATGCGTCAAGGCGCGCTTTCCCGACCGGCAAACTAATCCGCCTTAAGCCCGGAACTGACAATCACGTCGTGCCACTTCTTAAGGTCGGCGGCGACGCGGTCACCGAGCTGCTGCGGCGTGCTGGCTTGCACCTCAACGCCGACCTTGTTCATCGCCGCTACCGTTTCGGGTTCCGCCAGAAACTCATTCAAAGCCTTGTTCACCTTCGTCACGATGGCCTCGGGCGTGCCAACCGGCGCATTGATGGCCTGCCAAAGCACGGCCTCGTAACCACTCAGTCCGGTCTCAGCGACGGTCGGCACGTCTGGCAGTGCGGGGTTTCGGGTAGCGCCCGTGACTGCCAGCGCCCGGAGCTGGCCTTGCTGAATCAGCGACAACGTCGGCGGGATGGTGACGAAAGCAGAGTCGACGCGGCCGGCAATCAGATCCGGCACTTCCTGTTCAGTACCCCGATAAGCGACAGGAGTGATTTGAGTATTGGCTACTTTGTTGAACAGCAGACCGGCCAGATTAGCCAGCGTCGCCTGCCCGGCTTCGGCGTAGGTATGTTTGCCGGGCTCGGCTTTGGCCATCGCAATCCACTCCTGCGTGGTATGCACCGGCACGCCTGGATAGAGGGCCAGCACGAATGGCGACGCACCTATCATCGAGATCGGCACGAAATCCTTGACGACGTCGAAGCTCTGGCTTGGATTGAACGTCTGCGTGATCGTGGAACTCGTGTTGACCAACCCGAGCGTATAGCCGTCCGGCGCAGCGTGAGCGACGTATTCGCCGCCGACCGCGGTGCTCGCACCTGGCCGATTCTCGACCACAACAGTCTGCCCAAGTTTGATGCTGAGCCCCTGCGCCGCAATCCGCGCCACGATGTCGGAGCTGCTGCCGGGCGGGAACGGAACAATCAGATGAACCGGCCGATCCGGCCAACTACCGGCTTGAGCATTCGCGGATGATGCCGCGAACAAAGACAACAGAAACGCCAGTGCAACGCCCCTCATATACGCCCCAATCAGTTCAGGTAATTGCCTCGGCTTCTTTCAAGCTATCGAACAAAGCCGCGCGCAGTAGAAACTTGCGCGCCAGCACCGGATCTTCTGACGTGCACCGCAGCTCATCGTGGTTGCGCTTGCGCACCGCCGGATCTTGCTCAGCGAGAAGTTTCTTGTTGCGCATGGTCTGCGCCTGCGTATGCGCCACCGCAACATGGCGGCGCTGCCGTTCATAGCGGTCGAGCACGGAGTCATCCACTTCACCACGCGAAATGGCGATCAGCTTGTCGGCAAGGTTGATCGCGTCGTGGATACCGGAGTTCATGCCCATGGCGCCGATCGGGCTGTTCACATGTGCCGAGTCGCCAGCAAGGATAGCGCGGCCAGCGCGAAATTTATCCGCGACTTTTTGGTGCACCACGTACAGGTTGCAGCCGACAATATCGAACGGCTGTCCGGTCGGCAGAAACCTCTGCATCTGCGCCTGCAACACTTCAGGCCGTAGCAGATCGGCTTCGTCCGCTTTCGGATCAGTCGGGAAATGCACCCGCCAGCGATCCGGCGGCCCTTTCCAGTGAAACAGGTTCGACCACTCGTTCGGGTCGGAAATGTAATTGCGGTGCGCGTAGCCGTGCTTGCGGAAATCGTAGGCCACTTCGATGTTCAGCGTGCGATCGTCGTAAGTGAAACCCTCGAAAGCGATGCCGAGATCCTTGCGCACGATGCTGCGCGCACCCTCGCCACTGACCAGATAGCGGCCTTCGATCGTTTCTTCCTCACCAGCGACGTTGACGACGCGTGCTTTGACACCGTCGGCATCCTGCTCGAACGAAACGAATTCGGTCTTCAGCCGCAGATCGATATTCGGATGCGCCTTCGCCATCTTGAGCGCTTCCTCGACGATCTTGATGCGCTCGCACTGCAGCACATAGGGAAAGCGCGTATCGTTTTTCAGCAGAGTTTGATCGAAAGCCGCGATCCGCTTGTTCTCCTGCCGATCCCAATAGTGAAATTCAGGAGCGATGATGCCGCGGGGCTCAAGCTTTTCATAAAGCCCAAGCCGGTCGAGCATTTCCAGCGTCGCGGGATGATTGGTGCCGGCACGCGGCACCTGCTCGAGAAAATTATCATCGCCCAGCGCTTCGACGAGACTGACTTGCAGTCCCGCCTGCGCGAGCGCCAACGACAGGCAGAGCCCGACCGGCCCTGCGCCGATAACGACAATACGATCTGGATACTTTGCCAATCAGGCCTTCGCTACAACTTCCTTGGTGGCGCCGGCCCAGCCGTGATGCGTCAGATCGAACACCACACCGTCCGGCGCGCGGTACTTCGCCTCATAGAAAGAGTTTGGCGACGTCGGACGGCCAGCAAGATACTTGCCACCGGCATCGGTTACCATCTTCTCGGCTTCGTCGAGATCGTCGACCCACATGCCAAAGTGATAAATGCCCGGCTTCTCATTACCTTCCGTCTTGAGGAGAGCGATGTTCATTACGCCGTCGGACATGTAAATGCCGCGGCGTGCCGTTCCAGCCCGTGTCATACCAAAAGCCTGCTCATAGAATTTTGCAGACTGTTCCGGGTCGTCGGTGATGATGGCGATGTGGCGAAGTCTGGAAGTCATGGCCGTCTCCGTTGCTGCGGCTTCGGGGGATGGCGCACCATAATCAGCAGTGCAATATTTGCAAAGCCGCGCTTTCCTCATGGCACTCAAGGCGATCCTGCACACACCGATGACGTCAGAACCGAACGATCCCTCCTGGCCTGACGCGATTTACGCCCACTTTCGGCGGGCCGGCATTCGTCAGG
The DNA here is from genome assembly GCA_963807565.1 of uncultured Alphaproteobacteria bacterium. Taxonomy (GTDB): domain Bacteria; phylum Pseudomonadota; class Alphaproteobacteria; order Rhizobiales; family Xanthobacteraceae; genus BOG-931. The sequence goes on from CAWECH010000004.1 coordinate 141,277, forward strand.
TCGGCTATGTGCCTGATGCTGGCCATAGCCGGCTGATCGAGCGCTGCCGGGCCGACAACAGCATCCACGACGTGGTGCTGACCACCGAAGAAGAAGGCGTCGGCCTGGTTGCCGGCGCTGCGCTCGGCGGCCAACGCGCGGCGCTCTTGATGCAGTCGAGCGGCGTCGGCAATTGCATCAACATGTTTTCGCTGTTGAAGAACTGCGGCTTTGGCTGCGTGATCTTCGTCACCATGCGCGGCGAGTTCGGCGAGTTCAATCCGTGGCAGGTGCCGATGGGCGCCATCACCGAGGACGTACTCAAGCTCGCCGGCTTCCTCACCTATCGCATTGACGATGCTGACGCGGTCGATGACGTTGTCGGCGCCGCCTGCGACATGGCATTCGACGGCAATCTGCAGGTCGCGATCCTGCTGTCGCAGCGGCTGATCGGCCGCAAGCAATGGAACAAATGAGAGCGATGCTCGACCGCCGCGCCTTCGTACAAGAACTCCTGGCCGACCGCGGCGATCTTCTGGTCGTCAGCGGACTTGGTTCAGCGACCTACGATACCGCCGCAGCAGGCGATCATCTGCTGAACTTCTATCTTTGGGGCGCGATGGGTGGCACCGCGATGATCGGACTCGGCCTGGCGCTGGCCCAACCCGACCGCCGCATCCTGGTGCTCACCGGCGACGGTGACATGCTGATGGGCATCGGCAGCCTCGCCACTATCGGCGTCAAGCAGCCGAAGAACTTCGCGATCGTCGTGCTCGATAATGCGCACTACGGCGAAACAGGAATGCAGCCGAGCGCGACCAAGTCCGGTATCGATCTCGTCGCGACGGCGCTGGCTTGCCGGTTCAAGCAGGCCCGCGCTGTGTCGCGGATCGAGGAAGCCGCCGATATCCGCAAGCTGCTGCACAGCGGCGAAGGACCGGTTTTCATCAGCGCCCGTATCAAGGAAGAAGATGTGCCGCGCGTGCTGCCGGTCCGCGACGGCCACGTCATCAAGAACCGGTTTATCGGGGCACTGAATACCCTGTAGCCGGTGACTTTCCGACGCACCTGCCGCCGTTGGCTATGCCCTCTGCATAAAAATCATATAAACATTTAAACGACGTGACTCAGGAGAGATTTCGCCGTCTCAACCGACGGCTGTCTTTCATTTAAGCTACTGAAAAAGCTTATATATGAACAGAAAAGCGAGGCGAGGCGAGGCCAAGAGGCTGGGCAATCTGGCGACCGAAGATGCCGGAGACCATCTCGATTCTAGCGATTTATTTTATACCGAAGTTATGTGGCATTACCGCCAAGGTGCGCTCCACCAGGCCGAGGTCCTATGCCGTTCGGCGCTGGACCGGAATCCCGGCCATTTGCGCGCGCTTGTTGTGCTGGGAGACATCGTGCAGCAGAGCGGTCGCAACAAACTGGCAGTGAAACTGCTGCGCGGGGCACTCGAAATCGACTGCACCGACGTCGCCGCGCATGACACCCTTGCCCTTGCCTACCAAGCCCTCGGCCGGGCCGGCGACGCAGTGCGACACTTCACAGAGGCGATCGCGCTCGGACTGAACGAGCCGGAAGCTCTTGCCAAACGCAGTCAGTCAATCGCCTCTCTGTTGCGGCATCTAGATGAGGTCTGGCCACGCCAACTCGGACCAATCGAATTGCTCGGCGTCCAAGGGGCCAACTCACTTGGGCGCGAACCGATGCTGCTCGCGCTGTTGCAGGCCAGACCAATTCACGACCTCGAGCTCGAGCGTTTGCTGACGGCAGTGCGCCGCGGGCTACTGTACCGCGTCGCGGAGAGCCCCGATTTTGACTGCGATAGCGATGCACTCGAATTCTTTTGCGCGTTGGCTCGACAATGCTTCATCAATGAATACGTTTTCGCGCTGCTCGACCGCGAGCGCGAGGATTTGAAAAAAATCTACGATCGTCTTGTCGACGCGATCCAGTCGCGCGCGCCCGTTTCGCCGCTCACCCTGGTCGTAGTTGCAAGCTATCTGCCGCTGCACACTATACTTGGGGTAGAATTACTACTGACCAACCCGCAGCCGGATCCAGTCGCACGGTTATTGAAGATCCAGGTTCAAGAACCGCGGGAAGAAGAGTCAGATTGTGCAAATATTCCAGCACTGACACCGATCAATGATGCCGTATCTTTGCAGGTACGGAACCAATATGAAGAAAACCCCTACCCGCGCTGGAGCGTTGTTCCACAGATCAAGCCGACTACGGTCGCGAATTTCTTCTGGGACCACTTCGGCTTTTCACCTCAGGAATGGCCCCGAACGAGATATGGCGTAGAAATGCTGATCGCCGGCTGCGGGACCGGATCGCATTCGATTGATTCGGCAATTCGATTCCCCAAGGCCAACATCCTGGCTGTCGATATCAGCAGGGCAAGCCTGGCATTTGCTCGCAGGCAATCGCGTGCACTGGCACTTACCAATGTCGAATACGCGCAGGCCGACATTCTTGAGCTCGCTACCATCAGCGATCGCCGTTTCGACGTCATCGAAACCGTCGGCGTGCTGCATCACCTTTTCGATCCCTCGGCCGGATGGCAGGGCCTGCTCTCACTGCTGAGGCCAAACGGCCTGATGTTCATCGGCCTCTACAGCGATACCGGACGCCGCTCTCTCAGCTCCGCGCGCAGCTTAATCGCCGAGCGCGGATATCGGCCGGTGCCGGAGGACATCCGCGCCTGTCGGCAAGACTTGATCGGGCGCGGCTGGGCGCCTCAATTCAGGGATTTTTCCAGCACGAGCGGGTGTCGCGATTTGCTTTTCAACGTCATGGAGCACCGTTTCGACATTCCCCAGATCAGGCACTTTGTTGAGACCCACGGCTTGCAGTTCCTGGGTTTCGAACAACTCCCGCCGGGTGCACTCGACCAATTCCGGCAGCGCTACTCCGAAGCGGCTTCAACAGACCTGGGCGCCTGGCACAGCTTTGAACAGGAGCATCCGCAAACGTTCGCCAATATGTACATGTTCTGGGTGCAAAAAGTTCGGCAGCATTGAGTTGATGTGCGGCTTCTCGAGGTATGAATCTGCGCGTGCCGCAGCCGCGGTTAACACGCTCGCGGCCATCTGTGCTGCAGCGAAACGGATCAAACAGGCACCGACCGCGGCCTCATTTGCTTTACCAGGCAGAGCCGGCTCAAGCAGCGGCCGGTTTGGCCGCCGATTTCGCCGCGACCTTCACTGCTTCGATGATTTCCGGATAGGCGGCGCAGCGGCAGAGATTGCCGGCGAGATAGTGCTTGATGTCTTCGTCGTTTGGATTTGCATTCTCTTTCAGGAGCTGATGCACCATCAGCACGAAGCCCGGCGTGCAGAAGCCGCACTGGAACGCGCCGCAATCGATGAAAGCCTGCTGCACAATCGACAGCGCGCCTTCGGCGTCGAGCGACTCCACCGTGGTGACAGTTTTGCCGTCGACCCACGGCGCGAAATACAGACAACCCGAAACCGCCTTGTCGTCGACCAGCACCGTGCAGCATCCGCACAGGCCCTGCCCGCAGCTTTCGCGTGCGCCAAACAGGTCGAACCGCTGTAACAGCTCGACGAGGTTGCGGTGCGGCTCAATCTCGGTCGAGACTTCCTGGCCGTTGAGCGTGAAGTTGATGGTGCGTGTACTCATCATTCGTCCTCGAGCGGGCGGCCCTGTTGCGTCCGCAGCGCACGCAAGACCACTTCGGCAGTAATCGGCAGTTCAGTGATGCGGACACCGATAGCGTCATGAATGGCGTTGGCGACGGCTGGCGATACGCCAAAAGTGGCGGACTCGCCGACCCCTTTGGCGCCGAACGGCCCGCTATGCTGCTCCGCATCAACTAGTCTCGTTAGTCATCGGCGGAATGTCGGCGATGCCGGGAATACGGTAATCTGCGAGCGACGCGTTGGTCACCTGGCCGCCATCAAGCTTCATTTCTTCCGATAGCGTGAAGCCAAGCTGCATGATCGCGGCGCCGGACAATTGCGTCAGCACCACACCGGGATTGATAGGTTTGCCGCAATCGGCCGCGTTGACCAGCTTGGTGATACGGATGGCGCCCGTTTCGGTATCGACTTCCAGCTCGACACCGGCGCCGCCGATCATCCAAAATGGCGTGACGTTGTCCGACAGGCCGGTCTTCGCATCCGGAGACTTGTACGTTGGCACAAAAGTCGCGGTGCCTATGACATTGCCTGCCTGCATGCCATACCGCTTCTTGAAGATTTCCGCGGCTGGATAGTTGGTGCCTTCCGGCAATCCGGCTTCGGTTGCAAGCGCACGCAGCTTGTTGCGCGCATCTTCGGCGGCAAGCCGTACTGCGTTGCCCATATGAAACAGCGAGCGCGATCCGAGCGTACCCATGTCGTAGGGCGTCACGTCAGTATCGGGATTCACAACGCGAACATCCTCCGCGCTGATATCCAGCACCTTTGCGACCATTAGCGCATAGGCAGTGTCGGAGCCTTGGCCCATATCAACCGTTGAGGTGTAAAGCGTGGTCGAACCGTCGCCCGCGATATTGACGATCGCGACTGAAGTAGTCGGCGAGATCGACGCCTTGAAGCCAATCGCGATACCGCGCCCGCGGCGTACCGGACCGTTGCCGCCTTTATCGAACGGTGCACTCCAGTTCATTTCCTTGACGACCGCCTCCAGCACCTCGGATATCGCCAGCGTCTTTCATCGCCGTTCCGGTCGCCTGCTCGCGACCCTCGCGCAGAATGTTCTTGCGGCGAAATTCGACAGGATCCATGCCGATTTCACGCGCCAGCAAATCGGTATGGCTCTCGTAGGCCCAGACCATTTGCGGGATACCGAAGCCACGCAACGCGCCGGCCGGCGTGCGGTTTGTGTAAAGCGCGTAGGAGTCGATGCTGATGTTGTCGATGTCGTAAGGACCCGGCGCAGTGAAGCCGGACTTTTGCGTCACGCGCGGACCGATATCGGCATAGGCGCCGCCGTTCCACAGCACATCGCACGTGCGCGCCACCACCTTGCCGTCCTTGTTGACGCCGCTCTTGATGCGGAACGTCGTCGGGTGCTTGGTGATGACGTAGAACTGCTCTTCCATGGTGAGCGCGACCTTCACCGGCTTGCGTACCAGCATCGCCAGCGCCGCAGCCAACGCTTCCACCTTGACGTAAACCTTGGCGCCGAAGCCGCCACCGAGATGCGGCACCTTCACTCGCACCTTGTTTTCCGGCCAGCCGAACAGCCGCGCAATCTCGGTGCGCACGAATGACGGCGTCTGGTTGGATGTATGGATCGTCAACACGCCGTCGCCGGGCTCGGCCACCGCAACAAATGGCTCGAAAGGCAGATGCAGGCATTGCTGCGTCTTGAAGGTGTGTTCGACGACTTTATCCGCTTTAGCGAAGCCCGCTTCCGGGTCGCCACGCTTGAGATGATAGTCGAGGGCAACGTTGGTATTGGTCTTACCCTTGAGGTGCTTGAGATCGGCGAAGGTGCCAGCGGGCTTGAGCATCTCATGCACGACAATGTCGGACTTCAAGGCCTCGACTTCGTCGTATACGGCAGGCAGTTCCTCGTATTCCGCGGTGATAAGTTGTACCGCCTGATCGGCGACGTGCGGATCTCGCGCCAGCACTGCGGCGACCGGCTCGCCGACATGACAGACCTTGTCGATGGCGAGGATCGGCTGATCGTGAAACGCCGGGCCATAATACGGCTCTGGGATCAGTTTCTTGATATCTGCTCCGGTAATGACGCGAAAAACACCAGGCAGCGCACGCGCCGCCTCGACATCAATGCTGAGAAGCTTTCCGTGCGGCACGGTCGAGCGGAACACCTTGGCATAAAGCATGCCCGGCAATTGCAGATGATGCGTATAGTTGGCGCGCCCGGTGACCTTGGCGCGGACTTCCAGACGCGGAATTGATTGGCCGACTTGATTCATTACGCGCCTTCGATCGCCTGACGCACGGCGCGGCGCATATAGACGCGCAGCAGTTCGCGCTTGTAAGGCGCCGAGCCATGGGCATCAGAAAGGATCGTCGCCTCATCGACGGCGGCATCGCCAGCGCGGTTAAGCACATCATCGTCCGGTGCTTGGCCCTGCAGAATCTTTTCCGCCGACGCCATACGCGTCACTTTTTCAGTCGCGGCGCTGATCACGACACGCGGATCCTTGATCGCGCGGCCTTCGAGCGCAAATGATACCGCGACGCCAAGCGCCGGCCAGTCATCTGCATTTCTCGACGTCACTTTCATGTACGCGGCCTTTCGGCCGTTGAGCGCCGGTACTGTCACAGACGTAATCAGCTCGTCCTTCTCCAGCGCCGTCTCGTAATAACCGACGAAAAGATCTTCGAGCGGCAATTCGCGATCACCTTTCGGGCCGGTGATCGCAACCTTGGCGTTGAGCATGGTGAGCACCGGCGGCAAATCCATGTGCGGATCGCCGTGCGCCAGCGCGCCGCCGACCCGGGCGACGTTGCGCACACGCGGGTTCGACAACGTTTTCATCGCCTTATTCAGTACCGGAAATTTCGCAGCGACATCGGCGTCGTGTTCGAGATCGCTCAACGTCGCCATAGCGCCAATCTTCAAACCGCCATCGGCCGCCGTGATGCGCGAATACTCCGGCTCGATCTTGTGCAGGCAGACCAAAAGGCTTGGCTGAAATACGCCGGCCTTCATCATCAGCATCAACGCGGTCCCGCCGCCGACCGGACGGATCGTCGGCTCATCGGGATTGAGCAGCGACATCGCTTCTTTCAGCGAGGTCGGTTCCACCATGTCGAACGGTATCACTGGTCGCTTCTCCCGGCAGGTGTCGCGCTATCAGGCGGCGGCTTCGTGCTTCAGCACATGTTCGGCAATTTCGGCGCGAGTGACGACCCAGATATCCGGCGCCGCCATCGCTTCCTCGATAATCTTTTCATAAAAATGTGCGCCGCGATGATGGCCGAAGATGTGCGCGTGGCTGGTGACGTCGATGACACGAAGCTCGTCGTCACGGACGCGGGCGATGCCGACCACTTCGTTGAAGGATTCCAGCATCATCCGCGGCGGATGGCCGTACTTCATCGACGGCATGTCGTTGACGTCATAGGACAGCGGAATGGCGACGATCTTCTTGTTGCCGTGGTTCATCACGTAAGGCAGGTCGGTATCGAATACGTCGCCGTACCAGAGATAGCCGGCATCAGCGAGCAACTTCGGCGTCGTCAGCTTCGAAGTGCCGCGCGGCGACAGCCAGCCGACGATCTTCTTGCCTGAGGTTTTCTCCAGGAGCGACGTGCAGCGCTCGATATTCTTGCGTTCGTCCTCGTCCGACAGCAGCGCCGGGATCACATCCATCGCATAGGAGTGCGACAGCACTTCGTGGCCACGGTCGGCAATCGCCTTGACGGTTTCCGGCGCGCGCTCGGCGATCACGGCGTTGGTCATCACGCTGGCCTTGGCGCCGTGCCGGTCGAACGCATCCATCAGCCGGTGAATACCGACTTCGACACCGTAGGCGGCCCAGGAGATCGCCATGGTGTCGAGCACGCCCGCCGGCAGCGGATTGCCCATCGGGCTGATGCCGGGGGCTTTGCCGTCAGACCAGGCTTCGAGGCAGACATTGAAAATAACGGCGATGCGCTTGCCGTTCGGCCACGTCCAAGCTTCAGGCGGCTTCTTGTTCATTCACGTCCCCGGTAGGCGCATATCGCCCCGATTGGATCGCAGTATAAATCACACGAAGGTTCGCCGCGTCGAGATGGGGACGCGGCCAAAACGCGCAACCCAGCCTAGCGTGAGCGGAACGCTAGCTTTGGCGAGGCGCCATAAAGCGGGCGCCGAGGACGACGAGGGAGGCGAGGATCGCCGGAGCGACAGCCAATATGAGGCTTGCCGAGGCGACAGCGGCGGTTGCCGCCCAGCCAATCGACGAAAAAGCCTCGGCGAAAGTCGCCACCCGCGAGGATACCTGACGGCGGCGGAACTGGCTGCGCTTGGACTGGCCGCGAAACCAGAGCTGGATCGACGTCGCCGCCGCTGTGGCAATGATGATCCCGGCAGCCGCAATCAGCGCATGCCAGGGCGACGCCAAGGCGAGCACCGCGACCAGCGGCGTAAAGACAATCGCCGATGACGCCGAGTACCGCTTCGACCTTGGCCCGCAGGATAAAGCGCGGCGGCACCGGAGCCGTGGCGACAAGATCAGGGGCGTCTTCTCCCGAGATCGTCAGCCAGGCGAGCCCGCCGGCCAATTGTCCAGACGCCATGACCAGAACCGGCACCAGCAAAGCGTACGCGCCGTTGCCGTTGTCGAAGCTGTGCCACAGCAACACAGCCGGCGGAATCAGATAGAGCATCTGCATCAGCGTCTGCGACACCAGCCAGGGATCGCGCCGCAACAACAGCCATTCCTTGCGCCGCAACGCGGCCTGCGGCGAAGCCGGTCTGAACGCGGTCTGCCGTCGCGCGCCGGCGTGGCTGAAATTGCCGGTGCCGGCTGCGACCAGCGCATATTCGCCGAACCGCGGCGCGACCAGCACGATAGCGATGCCAAGCAGCGCGAGCCCCAAAGCCAGCACGCCGACAAGCGGAATGATGTCGCCGAGTGCGGCGCGCGCCGGCCACCACACGATGCTGTCGAGATCAGGTGCGTGCGCCAGCACTGCTTGCGATTGCAGCACCGAAGCGCGCGAGATCGTGCCGTAGGACAGGATCGCCGCAACCTGCAGGCCGATGACAAAGGCGGCACCGATCACCGCGGCGACGATTTGTGCGGTGAGCCGCGTGCGTTTTGGACCGATAAGGCGGAACAACGCGACAGTCAGACCGACCGCCAGCGCAGTCGAGGTCGCGCCCATCGCCACGATCAGGCCGTAAGCGCCGAGCCAGTGCCAGCCACCCTGCACGATCAGGATATTGATGAATGGCGCGGCTAGCGGAACCGCCATTGCCGCCATCGCTATGGCGATCGTCGTGATACGGATCGCAAAAAGTTTGTTGGCGGCGACCGGCGACGCCAGGATGAGATCGAGATCGGAGCGCGAATAGAACGCCCGCGTCATCGTCTCCATGGCCTGCGATACCATCAGCAGCCATGACAGCAAAATGCTTCCACTGATCGTCACCAGCATGGACTTGTCGATCGCGGCATCGGCATAAGGGCCGACCATCCAGTAGGCGACGAAGTGCATGAATACGGCGAAGACGAGTATCGCGATGGCGACGCGGCGCAGACGCTCGCGCCGGCCGGCGGTGATCATCGACAGCCAGTCACGCCAGGCGAGGCGCGACTCGTGCCGGGCAAACCAGATCGTCGTTCCCGGCGCTGCCGTCATGCCGCTTGAGCCTGCTCGGCGACGAGAGCGAGGAATGTATCTTCGAGCGTCGCACTTGCGGCGGCATTGACTCCCGCTTGCGCGCCGGCGGCGATCCGCAATTCATCGAGCGTGCCTTCGGCGATCAGCCTGCCGTGCGCAATGACGCCGATGCGATCGGCCATGCGCTCCGCGACTTCAAGGATGTGCGTCGTCATCACAATGGTGCCGCCGGCATCGACGCGCTCACGCAGCACGCTTTTGACCTGGCGCGCGGAGCCAGCATCGAGCCCGGTGAGCGGTTCGTCGAGAATGATAACGCGCGGGTCATGCACCAGCGCGCCGGCCAGCGCCACTTTCTGCCGCATGCCTTTGGAAAAACCTTCGCAGCGCTCGTTGGCATGCGCGGTCAGATCGAGCCACGACAGCAGATCCTGCGTGCGCGCTTCGGCGACGTCAGGCGCGATGCCCCAAAGACCGGCGACGAATTCGAGATATTCCCGCGGCGTCAGCTTGTCGTAGATCATCGGCTCGTCGGAAATCCACGCCATGATCTGCTTGGCTGCGACCGGATCGGCCAGCGCATCGATGCCGCTGACGCTGATTGCGCCGGAGTCCGGCCGCAGCAGACCGGCGACCATGCGAAGCGTCGTTGTCTTGCCGGCGCCATTCGGGCCGAGCAGCGCGTAGAACTCGCCTTCGCGTACTTTCAGGTCGAGACCATCGACCGCGGGCCGGTCGAAGGCTTTGCGGAGACCGCTGATTTCGAGAGCAAATTTTTGCGGGAACATCGCCTGCTGCATGCGCTGGGACATAGGGTTGCCTCGCACGCTAATCGAGAGAGGTTTCGGTCTCGTGAATCGAAGCCAGCGATTTAACGACGTCAGATCAATGAGTTATGCGATCGATCTCGGCAATATCGGCGTCTGACAGCGTCCAGCCCGCAGCGGCAATATTCTGCTCGATTTGTTCCGGCCTGGTCGCCCCCGCAATAACGCTTGGAATATGAAGGCCGGCTGAGCAACCAGCTGAACGCCAGTTCCAGCAACGTATGGCCGCGTTTCGCGGCAAAATCCGACAGCGCCTGAACGAGACGCCAGTTGCGCGCGTTGAGGAATGCGTCGTTGCCGCGCGGCGTCGCGCCGGCAAAACGCGTGCCCGCCGGCGGCGCCGACGTCCTGCCGGTATTTGCCGGTGAGCAAACCGCTCGCCAGCGGAAAATACGGCAGCAGCCGAGCCCGTGCTGGCGCATCACCGGCAGGCGATCTTTTTCGAGACCGCGTTCCAGCAGATTGTATTGATCCTGGCAGGTGACGAAGGCGGCAAGGTGCTCTCGCTGCGACACACCGAGCGCTTGCTGCAACTGCGCGGCGGAAAAATTCGAGCAGCCAATGAAGCGGACCTTTCCGGCTTTGACCAGATCGTCGAGCGCGCGCAGCGTTTCATCGATCGGCGTTCTGCGGAATCGGGAAAGTGCACCTGATAAAGATCGATCCAGTCGGTCTTCAGTCTTCTCAGGCTCGCTTCGACGGCCTGCATCGCGTAGCGGCGTGACGCGCCGCGCTTGCGTGCCGCTGTCATCCATCGGCAAGCCGAACTTGGTGGCGAGCACGACGTCCTTGCGGCGAGCGCCAAGCGCATTGCCGAGGATGGTCTCCGAGCCGCCGCGGTTGCCGTAATTGTCCGAGGTGTCGATCAGCGTGATGCCGCAGTCGAGCGCCTTGGCGATAACGCGCTCGGACATTGCCGCGTCGGTGCGGCCACCGAAATTATTGGCGCCAAGACCGACAATCGAAACGTCCGGACCGCCCGCGCCAAGCTTCCGCTTCTGCATCAGTTCAACCGGCAATCAGGCGCCGCTGGCATTGTAAGCCGCTATCGCCGCCATGTTGACGAGTTGCGCATCGTTCGCCGACAGCGGCACGATCTGCACCGAACGATCTAGCCCAACCAGCATCGGACCGATGACGTTGGCGCCGCCGAGCTCCATCAGCATCTTCGTCGTGATCGCCGCTGATTGCAGCGCCGGCATCACCAGCACATTGGCAGGACCTGACAGGCGGCAGAACGGATAGGCATCGCGCAGTTCCATGTTCAACGCCACGTCAGCGCCCATCTCGCCATCGTATTCAAAATCGACCCGGCGCTCGTCGAGCAACCGCACCGCTTCCTGGATGCGGTCGGAGCGCTCACCAGGCGGATGGCCGAATGTCGAGAAGGACAGGAACGCCACGCGCGGATCGTAGCCGAGCGAACGGGCAACCCGCGCCGCCTCGACCGCGATATCGGCGATATCTTTCTCATTCGGCAATTCCGTCACAGCGGTGTCGGCAACCAGCACGGTGCGGCCCCGCGCCAGCACCAGCGACACGCCCATCACACGATGGCCGGGTTTCGGATCGATGCAGCGGCGTACATCCTCAAGTGCGACCGAGAAGTTGCGCGTCACGCCGGTCACCATTGCGTCGGCGTCGCCAAGCGCGACCATGCAGGCGGCGAAGTGATTGCGGTCCTGGTTGATCATGCGCTGGCAGTCGCGCTGCAGATAGCCCTGCCGCTGCAGCCGCTCGTAGAGATAAGCGGCGTAGTTGGAATTCCGCTTCGACAGTGCGGCGTTGATGATCTGGATGCCGCCGCCGAGTTCGATGCCCAGCGCCTGCGCGGTCTCCGTGATCGCCCGCTCGCGCCCGACCAGCAGCGCCGAGCCTAGTCCCTGATGCACGAAGGTCGCCGCGGCGCGGATCACCTGCTCTTCCTCGCCCTCGGCAAACACCACGCGGCGCGGCGCGTGACGCAGCCGCTGATAAACGCCTTGCAGCACGCCCGCGACCGGATCGAGCCGCGTGCGCAACTCCTGGCGATAGGCTTCCATGTCCTCGATCGGACGCCGCGCAACGTTGGAGTCCATCGCGGCTTTCGCCACCGCCGGAGGAATATCCGAGATCAGCCGCGGATCGAACGGCACCGGGATGATGTAATCCGGCCCGTATTTCGGCCGCGCGCCGTAGGCGGCCGCAACCTCGTCGGGTACGTCCTCACGCGCCAGCGCCGCAAGCGCCCGCGCCGCCGCAATCTTCATTTCCATGTTGATGGCGCGGGCGCGCACGTCGAGCGCGCCGCGGAAGATGTAGGGGAAACCGAGCACGTTGTTGATCTGGTTCGGATAGTCGGAGCGGCCGGTCGCCACGATGGCATCGCTGCGCACTTCGGCGACTTCCTCGACCGTGATTTCCGGATCGGGATTGGCCATGGCGAAGATGATCGGCTTGTCCGCCATCGCCTTCACCATGTCCTTGGTCACCGCGCCTTTGACCGAAAGGCCGAAGAACACGTCGGCACCGGCCAGCGCCTCGGCGAGCGTGCGCGCCGAAGTCTTCACCGCATAGCCGGACTTCCACTGGTTCATGCCGTCGGTGCGGCCTTCGTAGATGACGCCCTTGGTGTCGCAAAGAATGAGGTTTTCGGGGCGGAAGCCGATGGCGCGCAGCAGCTCAAGGCAAGCGATGCCGGCCGCGCCGGCGCCATTGCAAACGATTTTGGTGTCTTTGATTTCGCGGCCGGTCAATTCCAGCGCGTTGATCAGGCCGGCGGCAGCGATGATCGCGGTGCCATGCTGGTCGTCATGGAACACCGGAATGTCGAGCAGCTCACGCAGCTTTTGCTCGATGATGAAACACTCCGGCGCCTTGATGTCTTCGAGATTGATGCCGCCCCAGCTCTTGCCGAGGAGTTTCACGCAATTGATGAATTCGTCGGGGTCTTCGGTGGAGACTTCGAGATCGATGGAGTCGACATCGGCGAAGCGCTTGAACAGCACCGACTTGCCTTCCATCACCGGCTTGGCCGCGAGCGCACCGCGATTGCCCAGACCGAGGATCGCGGTGCCGTTGGTGATCACCGCAACGAAATTGCCCTTGGTGGTGTAATCGTAGGCCTTGGATTCGTCCTCGGCGATCGCCAGCACCGGTACGGCGACGCCCGGCGAATAAGCCAGCGAAAGATCCCGCTGGGTCGCCATCGGCTTGGTGGCTACGACTTCGAGTTTTCCAGGCCGGCCCTCGCTGTGAAACAGCAGGGCTTCCTGATCGGTGAAAGTCGGCCGGTTCGACCGGCCGTTCTTGCTGGCCATTTCCATCCCTGCTTACGCTGAACTCACTAAACTCAAGGCGGGCGTCGAGGAACCTTAGCGAAACCGGAGGCCGAACGCCAAGGGACAGATGCGCAAGGGGCAAAATTCCGCGGGCATCACACCGCATTGAACAAGGGACGCGCGACAGAGTAATCGTGCCGTAAACTGCCCTCCTTGAGGCCACTGGCGCCGCCATGATCAGATTCCTGTTTCGTTTTATCGGCCTGTGCCTGCTGGCGCTGGCCTTTGTTTTCTTCGTCTATGACGGCACCAAAACCATCGCCAACCAGTCGCTGATCTACATGAAAGTCAGCGACGCTTGGGCCATTGTCGACCAAGGTTCGCTGGTGAAATTGCAGCCTGCCATCGAGAGCCCATGCTGCCGCACTGGGCGTGGGATCCTGTAACCCTTGCAGTGCTCAATGCGCCAACGTGGGTGGTGCTTGGAATTCTGGCCGCTATTCTCATCCTCCTCGGCCGCAAGAAAAAGCCGCTGATCGGCTACGGCCGCGACTAGTTCGCCGGAAACGGCGTGTTGCGTATGGGGAGTGAAATGGCTGGCTACGATTACATCATCGTCGGCGCCGGTTCTGCCGGCTGCGTGCTGGCCAACCGGCTGAGCGAAGATTCCTGCCGCGCGCGTGCTGCTGCTCGAAGCCGGCGGCCGCGACTGGCATCCCTACATTCACATCCCGCTCGGCATGGGCCGCATGCACGACTACGGCATGTTCGACTGGGGCTATCAAACCGACCCGGAGCCGAACCTCAACAACCGCCGCATCGAGGCGATGCGCGGCAAGGTGCTCGGCGGCTCGTCGTCGATCAACGTGATGGCCTATACCCGCGGCAACCGCGGCGACTATGACCGCTGGGCGCAGAAGGGCGCGCGCGGCTGGTCCTACGCGGACGTGCTGCCGTACTTCCAGCGCGGCGAAACCCACGATAAGCGGCGCCAATCACCTGGCGCGGCGGCGATGGTCCGCTCGGCACCGAGTTCGCGCGCACCAAGGACGCGCTCTACGACGGCTGGATCGCGGCCGGCGAAGACCCACGGCTATCCGTTCAATCCGGACTACAACGGCAAACAGCAGGAAGGTTTCGGCACCGGCCAGTATACCATCCGCGACGGCTAGCGCTCGTCGTCGGCGAACGCCTATTTGAAGCCGGCGCGCAATCGCAAGAATCTCACCGTCGCGGTCAACGCGCACACCACGCGCATCATCCTGCAAGGCTCGCGCGCCACCGGCGTTGAGTATGTGCAGAACGGCCAGCGCGTCCGCGCCGAAGCTGCGCGCGAAGTGATCGTGGCCGCCGGCACATTCAACACGCCGCAGATCCTGATGCTGTCGGGCATCGGTCCGGCCGAGCATCTGCGTTCGTTCGGCGTCAGCGTCGCTGCCGATCTGCCGGTCGGCAAAAACCTGCAGGATCATCTCGGCGCTTACATGAGCTACACGCGCAAGCAGCCGGGCTCGTTCCATCGCGAGATGCGGTTCGACCGCATGGCGGTGAGCATGCTCCGCGCGTACTTCTTCGGCACCGGACCGGGCACCGTGGTGCCGGGCGGACTGCACGCTTTCATCAAGACCCGGCCGGAGCTCTCGGTGCCGGACATCGAGTTCATGTTCCGCGGCACCTCGCACGCACCGCATCTGTGGTTTCCGCTGGTGCGCCCGCCGTTCGTCGACGGCTTCGGCATTCGCCCGACGCTGCTGCATCCCGACAGCCGCGGCGAGGTCCTGCTCGCCTCCGCCGATCCGATGAAGCCGCCGCGCATCGTCTATCGCTTCTTCACCGCGCCGAACGATCTGCCGACGCTGCGTCAGGGCTTCAAGCTCGCGCGCGAAGTGGCGCTCGACAAGGCGATGGACCCGTATCGCGGCGAAGAGATCAATCCCGGGCCGCAGGTCCAAACCGACGCCGAGATCGATGCCTGGCTGAAGAAAGTGGTGATCACCGCGCATCATCCGGCGAGCACATGCGCGATTGCGCCGGACGGCGTGCTGGATTCCGATCTCAAGGTCCGCGGCATCGACGGTCTGCGCGTCTGCGATGCTTCCGCGATGCCCGATCTCGTCTCCGCTCATATCAATGCCGCCGTTCTGATGATGGCCGAAAAAGGCGCCGATCTGATCCGCGGCCGTCCCGCACTGCCGGCGGCCGAGGCGGCGTGACGTTGCCTTCGCACATTCCGATTTTCGACGGCCATAATGACGTACTGCTGCGCCTGCACCGGCGCAGCGGCGGCGATCCGGTGCAGGCATTCCTCGACGGCGAGGAAGCCGGGCAACTGGATCTTGTGAAAGCCCGCAACGGCGGATTTGCCGGCGGTCTGTTCGCGATCTTCGTGCCGCCGGTGCGGCGCAAAACCGCAAACGACACGCAGACAGCCTGACGGCGACGGACGCGCCCGCGGTCGATCTCGCCGAAGCGCAGCGCGTCACTTTTGCGATGGCAGCGTTGCTGCTTCGCATCGAACGCGCAGTCGCAAGGCCGCGTCCGCATCTGCCGCGATGCTGGCGATATCGAACACTGCTTTGCCAACGACACGCTGGCCGCGGTGCTGCACATCGAAGGTGCGGAAGCGATCGACGAAAATTTCGATGTGCTCAACGTGCTGCACGCGGCCGGCTTGCGTTCGCTCGGCCCGGTGTGGAGCCGGCCGAACGCGTTCGGCCACGGTGTGCCGTTCCGCTGCCCGTCGTCGCCGGATATCGGACCCGGCCTGACCGATCTCGGCAAGAAGCTGGTCGCCGAGTGCAACCGGCTGCGCATCATGATCGACCTGTCGCATCTCAACGAGAAAGGCTTCTGGGATGTCGCCGCGCTGAGCGACGCGCCGCTGGTTGCGACGCACTCCAACGCTCACGCCATCAGCCCGCATTCGCGCAACCTGACCGACAAGCAGCTCGCCGCGATCCGCGAGACCGATGGCATGGTCGGCGTCAATTATGCCGCAAGCTTCCTGCGTCCTGACGGCAAGCAGGACAAGGACACGCCGGCCGATCTGATCATCGAGCACGTCCAGTATCTGCTCGAACATCTCGGCGAGGACGTGTCGGCCTCGGCTCCGACTTCGACGGCGCAACGCATCCCCGCTGAACTCGGCAGCGCTGCCGGACTACAAATACTGGTGGAGAAAATGCGCGAGCGGCAGTTTGGTCAGGCGCTGATCGAGAAGGTCTGTTTCCGCAACTGGCTTCGCGTGCTCAAGAAGACGTGGCAGAACGCCTAGGCCACAAATGCGGCGAACGGTCCATGCCGCGGCCGGTGTTTTGTCGAGAAGCCGCGCTACAATACGATACCCATGCCGCCGCGCCGCAAAAGCAGCAACAACGACACCAACAGCAAGACCGGCTGGCCATGGTGGCGCATCGCCCGCAGGGTTGCGATCGCTGTCATAATTTTGCTCGCGCTGCCGTATCTGCTTGCGCCGCTTTACCGTTTCGCCGATCCGGTCTCGACACTGATGCTGTGGCGGTGGATGACAGGCCAGCGCGTCGAGCGCGCCTGGGTTCCAATCGAAGGCATAGCGCCGGCACTGCCGCTTGCGGTGATCGGCGCCGAAGACGGCACGTTCTGTCATAACCGCGGTATCGATCTCGCCGCCATGCGCGAGGCGGTCGAGCAATCCGATGACGACCTCGGTGCGTCGCGTGGCGCGTCGACCATCACCCAACAGGCGGCAAAAAACCTGTTCCTCTGGCAGGGCCGCAGCTTCGTGCGCAAGGCGCTGGAACTGCCGCTGGCGCTCTGGCTCAACATCGTGCTGCCGAAACGCCGGGTGCTGGAAATCTATCTCAACATCGTCGAATGGGGTCCGAACGGCGAATTCGGCGCCGAGGCTGCATCGCACTGGGCCTTCAACAGATCGGCGCACGGCCTGAATACCCAGGAAGCCGCAGAACTAGCCTCGATCCTGCCCAATCCGCACCTCCGCAGCGCGCGGAACCCAACCCCCCTGGTGCGCCGGCTGGCCGGCGTTTACGTGCGCAGATCGGCCGATTTTCCCAATCTGGATGCCTGTATCAGGGCCCACTAGCGATTTTTGGCTTGTTCTTCTATAAGCCCGCCAACCCCTGATCAGGAGAACGAGAAATGGCCGTCCCCAAGCGAAAAACGTCGCCATCACGGCGCGGAATGCGCCGTTCCGCCGATGCGCTCAAAGCCTCGAGTTATGTTGAGGACAAGGATTCCGGCGAGCTTCGCCGCCCGCACCACATCGACCTGAAGACCGGCATGTATCGCGGCCGGCAGGTGCTGAAGAAGAAGAGCGAAGCGTAAGCTTCATCATTGCGAGCGACCGCGAAGCAATCCAGCGCTTAGTGCCAATCGCCCCTGGATTGCTTTGTAGCCAACATTTCTCGCAATGACCAAAGGAGACTAGCTGCGGAGACCGACGTCATGTTCGCTCTTGGCTTCCCGCTGCTGCTCATCCCCTTCGTCGTCTACAACATCGTTGCCTTCATCTTCAGCCTGCCCAATGAATTCTGGGTCGGACCCGCCACCACCTTACACATGATGTCCGGTGTGGACTGGGTGCTGACCTGGGAAGACCTGCTGATCGCGTTCAGCATCTTCCTGCTCTGGATCGAGATCATCAAAGCGACGCGGCTCGGCATGCGCTCGGTGATGGATCACATCCTGGCGATGGTGCTGTTTATCGGCATGCTGGTCGAGTTTCTGCTGGTGACGCGCGCGGCGACCTCGACGTTCTTTTTGCTGATGGTGATTGCGCTGGTCGACGTGCTTGCCGGTTTCATCATCGGCATGCGCAGCGGGCGGCGTCAGGTCGAGATCGACACGCCCGAACGGGCTCTCTGATCAAAGCGATTGCGAGAATGCGCGACCCGACGACATCGGCCATTGGCCGACCCCGCTGTAGATCGTGGCGGCTTCGGAAGGTTCGGCGCGGCGGCGTCTGCGGGTCTGCGGCGCTCCAACCGACGTCGCGATCAAATGTGCGATGAATGCCGCGTTGACACGGCCAACCGGCAAAATCGGTGCGCGATCGCGAATAGGATAAGTCAGGGGAACGAGAGCGCGGGACATCGACGTTTCTGTCCCAATACGGGACACTCCTTGGCCTATGCCAAGACCGTCGCAAGTGACGTGCCGCCGCTGGGATTTGGCGAAAAATTTAGGGTCTGTCTGTAGCCTGCTGTCACAACAGCTATCCGCAGCTGCCACCCGCGGACGGCGACAAAATCAATCGGGGCGCAAAACGGGACACCTGTGACCAACGACGGTCATCCAATTTCTCCGACGCCCGATACGGCGCAAATCCTCCGCTCCATCGGCGAGGTCGCCTATGAATGGCACATCGCCAGCGACACCTTGTGGTGGAGCGAAAACGCCGCCGATGTGCTGCTGATGACCGACCGTACCGCGATTTCGAGCGGCAGCGGCTTCGCGCAATTCCTTGACGCGGAAAATGCCCAGGCCCGCTTCGACGCGGTCATCAAATCCGACAAATACGATGACGGCCACGGCGTGGCCTATCAAATCCAATATTGCATCCGTCCCGATCCGCGATCGGACACCAGACTGTGGGTCGAGGATAACGGCCGCTGGTTTGCCGGCGCCGACGGCAAGCCAGCGCGCGCGCACGGACTGGTCCGGGTCATTACCGAACGCTACGAACACGAGCGCAAGCTGACCTATCTCGCGCGCTGCGACGGCCTGACCGGCGAACTCAATCGGCACCATCTCACCGAAGTTCTCGAAGATACCATCGACGACGCGATCCGCTTTCGCTCGTCATGCGGCTTCCTGCTGGTGGCGATCGACAATCTCGCACTCATCAACGAATCCTACGGTTTCGATATCGCCGATCAGGTGATCGGCACGATCGCCAAGCGCCTGCGTAGCCGAATGCGCGGCAAGGATACGCTGGGCCGCTATTCCGGCAACAAATTCGGCCTGGTGCTGCGCGACTGCACGCCCGACGACATGGCGATTGCCGCCGAGCGCATGCTCACTGGCATCCGCGAGGAGATGGTACCGACCTCATCCGGGCCGATCGCGATTACCGTCACTATCGGGGGTCTTACCGCGCCGCGTCACGCCCGCAGCGTGACGGAAGTACTGGCGCGGGTGCAGGAAACGCTCGACGCCGCCAAGAACCGCCGCCGCGGCTCGTTTCTCGCCTTCCGCCCGAGCATCGAGCGCGAGGCCCTGCGCCGCGAGAATGTCCGCGCCACCGACGAGATCGTCGCTGCACTGAACGAGCGCCGTATCTTCCTCGCTTATGAGACAGTGGTTTCAGCAACCGACCGCAGCGCCGCGTTCTACGAATGCCTGATGCGGATCAGGCGCGCCGACGGAAGCCTGATCGCGGCGAACGACATCATTCCTGTCGCCGAACGGCTCGGGCTGGTGCGGTTGCTCGACCATCGCGTGCTCGAACTGGTGATCGATGAAATGGCGGCGGCGCCTGGCCTGCGGGCAAGTTTCAACGTATCGACCGCATCGACCACCGACCCCGATTGGTGGGCCGGACTGAATTCATTGCTGCGCGCACAAAGCGGCGTCGCCGAACGGCTTATTGTCGAGATCACCGAGAGCGCCGCGATCCAGGACCTCGACGAGACCCGCGGCTTTGTCGCCCGTATCAAGGATCTCGGCTGTCGCATCGCCATCGATGACTTCGGCGCCGGTTACACCTCGTTCCGCAACCTGCGCAAGCTCGGCGTCGATATCGTCAAGATCGACGGCGCCTTCGTCCATGACATGATGCGTTCGGACGATGACCGCGCTTTCGTGCGCACGCTGATCGATCTCGCGAAACGGCTCAAGCTCGTGACGGTAGCCGAGTGGGTACAAAACGAAGACGTGGCGAAGACGCTGCAGTCCTGGGGCTGCGACTACCTGCAAGGCGCGCTGATCGGCCTCGCCACACCGGAACGGCCGTGGCTCGGGACCGTGACCAAGGCGGGTTAGCAACTGCTTTAGGTAAATGATTTCTAAAGCGCATTTTGTAGCCGTGGATTCATGAAAAAGTGAACTCCTGCTGGCACAGATGATCGCCTTAAGGGTGCGGTTTGAGTATTTTTGAAAAGCAGAAACTGACGTCGGCGCTATCCACGCCAACCGCGCGGGAGCTCACTGACGTATTGGTGATCTTCTCGATCACCTTCCTTTCCTACAAAGCCGTGGCGGACTGGGGCGGCATGACGCTCCTGCAAGCCGTCCTTGGCGTCCAGGCCGAGAGACCGTCGTTCCTTTACTTCTTCGGCATGGCGCTAGTGCTGTTCAGCCTGCGGCGCATCGGCGACCAGCGGAGCGAACGCGCCAAGCGCGTAGCGGCGGAGTTCACCGCGCAAACCGCCTCGATGCGCGATCCGCTGACGCAATTGCCGAACCGCCGTCAATTCCAGAATGACGTGAGCGCCGCGCTAAAGGACTCCAACAACAAGATGAGCGTGCTGCTGCTTGGCATCGACCAGTTCAAGAAGCTCAACGAAGTCTACGGACATCTTGGTTGCGATGAAGCGCTGTTGCAGATCGGTACGCGCATTCGCGAGCGGGCTGCGCCGGGCGACATCTTCGCGCGCATTGGCGACGACGAATTCGCGTTGTGTCTTTCGAGCGCCAATCCCGACAGCGCGCGGCGCATCGCTTGCACTCTGGTGGAAGCGGTCCGGCAGCCCGTCCAGATCGGCATCGAACAGCACATCCTCGGCGCCAGCGTAGGCATCGCGCAGACCGGCCGCGGCCACGCCACCGTCGACGAACTGCTGCGCTGTGCCCACGTTGCGTTGTCACGCGCCCGTACCATTCACACCGAATTCTGCTTTTTCGATCCGAAGATGGACGCTCACATCCGTGAGCGCTCGCTTATGGAGAAGGACTTGCGCGCCGCTATCGGCGGCGATGCGCTGCAGCCGTACTACCAGCCGATTGTCGACCTGAAGACACGGCGCATTGTCAGCTTCGAAAGTCTCGCGCGCTGGCACAATCCGGTGAGCGGCCTCATCCTGCCCGATACCTTCATCCCGCTCGCCGAAGAGCTCGGCATCCTCGACCTGGTATCCGGACAACTGTTCGGCGATGCCTGCCGCGACGCCGCGACATGGCCGGAAGAAATCTCGCTGACCTTCAATTTTTCGCCGTCGCAACTCAGCGACCGGAGTTTCGCCGACGCCATCCTGATGGTGCTGCGCGAAACCGGGCTGCCGCCGCATCGGCTCGAAGCTGAAGTTACGGAAAGCGCGCTTGTCGAGGACCTCGAAGCAACGCGCCACGCCATCCAGACATTACGCAACGCCGGCGTGCGGATCGTCATCGACGACTTCGGCACCGGTTATTCGAGTCTCTATCACCTCTACGAGTTGCGCTTCGACAAGCTCAAGATCGACAAGCGCTTCATCGCCGAGCTTGTGACTACGGGCGAAAGCGCAGTGTTCATCCGCGCCATGGTCGGCTTGTCCAAAGGACTGAGTTTGTCGATCACGGCCGAGGGCGTCGAAACCGAGGCGCAGGCGAACGCGGTGCTGCAACACGGCGTCGATCAGGGGCAGGGCTTCCTGTTTGGCAGAGCGATCCCGGCCACGCAGGTGTCGCAATTGCTGGCCGAAACGATACGGCTACCGACGCAACAGCAATTGGTCGCCTGATCTTTTCGTAATCCCGCAGCGGTTGAGATGATTAGTGGCCGCTCAGCTTGTCGACCTTGCGCTGCATCTCTTCGAGCTGGCGCTTGAGGTCGTCGATATCGCCGCCTTTCGGCGGTGATTTTTCACCCTCAGTCACGCTGGCGCCGTCCTGACCTTCGCGTCGTGCGAAAGGCGTGAACATCGCGAACGCGCGCTCGAACATTTCCATGTTCCGCCGCACCTGTTCTTCCAGCGCGCCGAACGGGCTGCCGCCGAACGCCTGTGCCATCTGGTCGCGGAACTTTCCTTGCTCGCGGGTGAGCGATCCCATCGAGATGTCGAGATAACGCGGCACCAGCATGCCCATGCTGTCGCCGTAGAAGCGGATGAGCTGGCGGAGAAACGTGATCGGTAGAAGATTCTGCCCTTCTTTGTTCTCCTGCTCGAAGATGATCTGGGTCAGCACCGAACGGGTGATGTCCTCGCCGGTCTTGGCGTCATAGACGACGAAGTCCTCGCCGGTCTTGACCATCGTCGCGAGGTCTTCGAGCGTGACGTAAGTGCTTGTGCCGGTATTGTAGAGCCGCCGGTTGGCGTATTTCTTGATCGTAATCGGTTCGGCGGTTTTGGTCGTCGTGCTGATGTCAGACATGCGGCAATCACCCAACTGTGCTGTCAAAATAGGCGGTTTCGCAGGGCGCGGCTACAGTTTTGTGATGCATCCTTGCCGCACGGCAGCCTTGTCGAGACCGGGTCACGTCCTTATGACATAGGGCAGAAGTTCAAGCGGCAAGCCCCCACGCCGGACAACCGCAGAATACCCGCCAAGTAACCCAAAGCCTGGAAGGATTTTTCCATGTCAGATGATGTCGTCATTGTCAGCGCAACGCGCACACCGGTCGGCGCCTTCAACGGCGCGTTTGCCTCCGTTCCCGCGCATGAACTCGGCAGGACGGCAATCAAGGCAGCCCTGGAGCGCGCCGGCGTCGAGGGTGGGCGGGTCTCTGAAGTGATCATGGGCCAGATTCTGACCGCAGGGGAAGGCCAGAACCCGGCCCGTCAAGCCTCGATCGGAGCCGGCATACCGGTCGAAACGCCGGCCTGGGCGGTCAACATGCTCTGTGGGTCCGGCCTGCGCTCGGTCGCGCTCGGCTATCAGGCTATCGTCAACGGCGACAGCGACATCGTGGTCGCCGGCGGCCAGGAATCGATGAGCATGGCGCCGCACTGCCAGCACCTTCGCGCCGGCGTGAAGATGGGCAACTTCGAGATGATCGACACCATGATCAAGGATGGCCTGTGGGATGCCTTCAACGGCTACCACATGGGCAACACTGCCGAGAACGTCGCCAAGCAGTGGCAGATCACTCGCGCCCAGCAGGACGAATTCGCGGTGAAATCGCAGAACAAGGCAGAGGCCGCGCAGAAGGCCGGCAAGTTCAAGGACGAGATCACGCCGGTGACAATCAAGACCCGAAAGGGCGACGTCATAGTCGATACCGACGAATATCCGAAGCACGGCACCACGCTGGAAGCGGTCGGCAAGCTGCGCCCGGCGTTCGACAAGGAAGGCTCGGTCACCGCCGCCAACGCCTCGGGCATCAATGACGGCGCCGGCGCCGTGGTCCTGATGAAAGCGAGCGAGGCGGCCAAGCTCGGCAAGACGCCGCTGGCGCGGATCGTGTCGTGGGCTCAGGCCGGCGTCGATCCGAAGATCATGGGCACCGGGCCGATCCCGGCGTCGCGCGCAGCGCTGAAGAAGGCCGGCTGGAGTGTCGGCGATCTCGATCTCATCGAAGCCAACGAGGCGTTCGCCGCGCAGGCCTGCGCGGTCAACAAGGACCTGGGCTGGGATACCAGCAAGGTCAACGTCAACGGCGGCGCCATTGCCATCGGCCACCCGATCGGCGCGTCCGGCACCCGCGTGCTGGTGACGCTGCTGCACGAAATGGGCAAGCGCAACGCCAAGAAAGGCCTCGCCACGCTCTGCATCGGCGGCGGCATGGGCATCGCAATGTGCGTGGAGCGCTGAGCGCGGAGCCGCATCGCAGCAAATGACAAATGGCCGGGGCTTTGCCCCGGCCATTTTCGTCCGTAAGCTGGTTCGCAACAAATAACGTCCAGGGAGGATACTATGGCCCGCGTTGCGTTGGTTACGGGTGGCACGCGCGGTATTGGCGCGGCGATTTCAAAGGCCCTCAAGGCGGCGGGTTACCAAGTGGCCGCCAGTTACGCCGGCAACGATGAAGCCGCACAAAAATTCAAAGCCGAGACCGGCATCATCGTTTTCAAATGGGACGTGTCATCTTTTGACGCCTGCGCCGCAGGTATCAAGCAAGTCGAAGCCGAACTTGGCCCGATCGAAATCCTGATCAACAACGCCGGCATCACCCGCGACTCGACGTTGCACCGCATGAAGCCCGAGCAATGGACCGCGGTGATCAACACCAATCTCGGCTCGCTTTTCAATATGTGCCGCAACGTCATCGAAGGCATGCGCGAGCGCAAGTTTGGCCGCATCATCAATATCTCGTCGATCAACGGTCAAAAGGGTCAGCTCGGCCAAACCAACTATTCGGCGGCGAAAGCCGGCGAGATAGGCTTCACCAAAGCGCTGGCGCAGGAAAGCGCGCGCAATGGCATTACCGTCAACGCCATCTGCCCCGGCTACATCAATACCGAGATGGTGCAAGCAGTGCCCAAGGATGTGCTAGAGAAAAATATCCTTCCGCTCATTCCGATCGGACGCCTTGGCGAGCCGGAAGAAATTGCGCGCTGCGTCGTGTTCCTGGCCTCCGATGATGCCGGCCTGATGACCGGGGCGACATTGACGGCAAACGGCGGGCAATATTTCGCGTAAGCGAGCGAAGCCGGCTGATTGCAGAAACCGAACTTTCCGCGGCGTGCCGCGCGAAGCTCGTTTTGCGTTAAATTCCGGAAGGTTTCAAAAACCGCAGCAATCAATCGCAAAAAGCTGCTCCGGCAGGCCCTGCATTAAAGCACCTGAGCCCCTATATTTCGGCGGCACTCGCATTTCAGGGGCTGACATTGGCAACACCTGCACCATCGATTTTCGAACGGCGCCGCGACCAATTACTACCAGTGCTCGATCCCCACGATATCGAGCGCATGCGCCGGTTTGGTGAAATACGCTCCTTCCCGGCGGGCGAAAAAGTCTTCACGGCCGGGCAGGTTGCACCCGGCCTCGTCCTGGTGCTCTCGGGCAACTTCGACATGATGCGCCACGCCGGCTCGGGGCCCGAGTTTCTCCTTGAACACGGCCCGGGCGAATTCATGGGCGAATTGGCGCAATTATCGGGACGACCAGCCCTGGTCGACGCTGTGGCACGCGACCGGGTCGAAGCCCTGATCATTCCACCCGACAGACTTCGCGCGCTGATGATCGCCGAAGCCGAACTCGGCGAGCGGATCATGCGGGCACTGATCCTGCGCCGCATGGGTCTTCTGGAAACAAAATCCGGACCGATCATTGTCGGCCGTGCCGACAGCGCCGATGTTCTACGCCTGCAAATATTTCTCCGGCGCAACAGCCATCCGCATCAATTGCTTGATTCCGATTCCGACGCGGAGGCGAAGGCGCTGATCGACCGATTTCACATCGATCCCGGAAATCTGCCGATCGTACTTTGTCCGAACGGGCAGCTTTTGCAAAATCCGGCCGAGGACGCGCTGGCACGTTGCATCGGCCTAGTCGGACCGATCGATCCAGATCGCGTCTATGACGTGGCAGTGGTCGGCGCCGGACCGGCTGGCTTGGCGACGGCAGTTTACGCGGCATCGGAAGGCCTTTCAGCACTCGTTCTCGATTGCCGCGCGTTCGGAGGCCAGGCCGGCGCTTCATCGCGGATCGAGAATTATCTGGGCTTCCCGACTGGCATCACTGGCGGCGCGCTGATGGCGCGCGCCTACAACCAGGCGCAGAAATTCGGCGCCGAGATGGCTATTCCGGACGAGGTCAGCAACTTGCTGGCCCCGCAGGAGATCACCGGTCGCTTTACCTTGCAGCTCAAGGATGGAGAACGCGTCACTGCACGCTCCGTCGTGATCGCGAGTGGCGCCCGCTACCGCAAGCTTGCCATTGCCAACCTTCACGAGTTTGAGGGTTCGAGTGTGCACTACTGGGCGTCGCCGCTGGAAGGCAAGCTGTGCACCGGGCGGGATATCGCGTTGGTGGGCGGCGGAAATTCGGCGGGTCAGGCTGCGGTTTTCCTCGCCAGCCAGGGCGCCAAGGTCCATATGCTGGTGCGGCGAAGCCTCACCGATACGATGTCACGCTATCTCGTCGACCGAATTGAATCGCACAGTAACATCCAGGTGGTCGTCGGCGCTGCTGTCATTGCACTTGATGGCGCGAACGGCAAGCTGGAGACGGTGCACTTGCGCAAAAAAAATGGACAGGAGATCGATAAGCCAAGTCGGCCATTTGTTTTTGTTCATCGGCGCGGAACCGAACACCGATTGGCTTGCCGGTTCGAGCGTCACACTCGATGGCAAGGGATTCATCCTGACCGGCGAAGACGCCGGAGGCCGCCACGACCTCGAGACGGCGCAGCGTGGCGTCTTCGCCATCGGCGATGTTCGCGCCAATTCGGTCAAGCGTGTCGCGGCCGCGGTCGGCGAGGGCGCTCAGGTGGTCGCTGCACTGCACGGCTATCTGGCCGCACGTTCCGGCGATCCTCTGGCACCTCCGGGTGTGGTGCCAGCGAAAGCGGCTACGCAGTAGTCGCCGAATGACGGGTTACGGCGCCCAACCGTTCGGGCCGAATTTCAAGCCGGCGTGCTCATAGGCTTCATCGATCAGGCGGACGAAGCGCGCGCAGTCGTGCACGCTCACTGTCGGCGGCTTGCCGTCTTTCCAGCTGGTCAAGTGCGTCACGCGTTGCGGTGAAATACGGAGCGGTGAGATCGGCGCCCGGCAAGATCTCATCGCCGGCTGCGGTCGCGAATTTGAGAACGTCGTCCTTCATAGTCAAAATGCCGTCGCGTCCGGCGATTTTCCACTCGCCGTCAGTGCCGATGCGCGGAAAGGTGTTGCCGATTTCAACAGTGCCAATAACGCCGCTTGTTGAGCGCAGCATGATCGAGGCGTAGTCCTCAACCGGGCAATCATGCGCGCGATGGCTGATTTGCGCGCCGGTCACCTGCGCATCCTCACTGGTCAGGTGCAAAAACATGTCGAGGCCGTGCGGTCCAAGATTGCGTGCGCAACCACCGCCGGCTTCCGCCGGATCCATCATCCAGCCGCAGTCCCACGCCGTGTAGCGCGGCGGCGCCGGCCGGTTGATCCGGACATAGATGTGCGACAGGGGGCCGAGCTTTCCGGCGGCGATCAACTCACGCGCCTTCCGCGCAAACGGCGCATAGCGTTGCGCCATCGGCACCGCGGCGAATGCGTTGCGCTGTGCCGCCTTCGCTGCGACGGCGTCGACCTGAGCGGCGTTCACCCCCATCGGCTTTTCCATAAGGAATGGATAGCCGGCGTCGATCAGATCGCCGGCGATATTCGCCATCTGGCTGTGCCGGCCGAGCGCCAACACGAAATCAGGACGCTTCTCGGCAAGCATCGTTTTGTAATCGGTGTAGACCGGCGGATTTTTCACCTCGGCGGCGCGCTTCTTGACGAGCGCTGCGTCGGCATCCTGGATCGCTACCAGCTCGACATCCGGCATTGCGACAAGATGACGAAGGTAGGAAGCATCGTTGAGCGCATGCCAATGACTCACCCCAACGGCCGCAACGCGAATGGTCATGAGTGCTCTCCCCCGTGGTGTCTTTTTATCGGAAGCAATTTATCCTGGCGACCAGCCTTTTGGCGCGAGCTCAAAGGCCGAAAATTCAAAGCCCGGCGAAACCGTGCAGCCGACAAGTGTCCAGTCGCCGCGTGTTTGCGCTGCTTGCCAGGCGTGTGCCGGGACTATGGCCTGCGGGCGTTCGCCGGCCACAATATCGCTGCCAAGGGTGATGCGCTCGATACGGGCGTTCGCCGGCGAAATTTCGAGTACAAGCGGCGCACCGGCGTACCAATGCCAGGTCTCCACGGCATCGACGCGATGCCAGTGCGAACACTCCCCGCGCGCCAGCAGGAAATAAATCGCAGTCGAGGCGGCGCGGCCGTCAACCTGCCGGGAGTCGCGAAACGTCTCGCGAAAATGGCCGCCTTCCGGATGCGGTTTCAGATCGAGCAGCCGGATGATGTCGTTCGCGGCGAGGTCTGTGGAAACACCGGCGCTCAAAACTTGTTCTTGCGCTCACGGATTTCGGCAAACACCTGCCACGCCGGCTTGCCGGACAGCCCGAGTGATTTTGCGACCTCCGCATCGTCGGCACGCAAGAATGGATTTTCCGCTTTCTCCGCGCCTATGCTCGCCGGGATCGTTGCCTTCCCGGCGGCAAGCTGACGCTTTACGTCCTCGGCGCGCGCCGACAGCGCCTTGTTGTTCGGTTCGATGGTTTTAGCGAACCGGATATTGGCGTCGGTATATTCATGGCCGCAAAAAAACTGCGTGTCGTCCGGCAGTGCGCGGAGCTTGAGCAGCGAATTCCACATCATCTCCGGATTGCCCTCGATGACGCGGCCGCAGCCGATCGAGAATAGCGTATCGCCAACGAAGGCGAGTTTGTCGTCCGACAGGAAGTACGAGATATGCCCCGCAGTATGCCCGGGCGTTTCGAGTACCCGCGCCGCAAGGCCACCGACTTTCACTGTGTCGCCCTCACCCACGGTTTCGTCGACATGCGCGATGCGCGCCGCTTCGGCGCGGGGCGCGATGACGCGGCATTTATGGCGCGCCTTGATCTCACCGATACCCTGGGTGTGATCGGCATGATGATGCGTGACCAGAATATCGGTCAGCTTCCAACCGGTCTTTTGCAGCGCGGCCTCGACCGGCGCTGCTTCCGGCACATCGATCGATGCCGTGGCGCCACTCACGGGATCGTGCAGCAGTACGCCGAAATTGTCCTTCAGGCAGGGAAACAGATAGGTCTGCGCGGGCATGGGTCACCGGACTTCTCATTGAACATCCAGTCAAAGTAGGCACGCAGAACTGTTAACCGCAAGGTCAGGGAGTATGGATTCCGGGCTCCTCGCTGCGCTCGGCCCCGGAATAACAATGCAATCCGTGCTATTTTAACGCCATGGATGTTGTCGATCTTCGCAATTTCTACGCCCAGCGCCTTGGCGTGGTGGCGCGCCGCTTCATTGGCCGCGGCATCCGCGCGCGCTGGAAAGACACACGGGCAATGCGGGTGCTCGGCGTCGGCTATGCCACGCCCTATCTCGGATTGTTTCGTGAGGAAGCCGAGCGCTGCCTCGCAATGATGCCCGCGCCGCAAGGCGTCGTGCGCTGGCCGTCGACGCGGCCTGCGCTCGCCGCGCTGGTCGAGGAGGATGAACTGCCGCTGACCGACGCGGCGGTAGACCGTGTGCTATTGGTGCACGCGCTGGAAATGTCTTCCGATCCGATGGAGCTGTTGCGCGAATCCTGGCGCGTGCTTGCCGCTGGTGGACGACTCATGGTCGTGGTACCGAACCGGCGGGGCGTTTGGGCCCGCATGGACACGACGCCATTCGGCCACGGCCGGCCCTATTCTCGCTCGCAGATCATGCAGTTGCTGCGCGAGACCTGGTTCACACCCACCGGCTGGAGCGAAGCGCTTTACATGCCCCCGATCCAGAGCGGCTGGTTCTTGCGCTCGGCAATGGCATGGGAGCGGGTCGGGACAATGTTGGCTTCACCATTCCCCGGCGTACATATCGTCGAAGCAACCAAACAAGTATACCGGGCGATACCGGCGCGGCGCGAGAAGCGCCGCCTCGTGCCGTCGCTCCAGCCGGTATTGGCGCCCTCGCCCGGCGCGGCGGCGATGCGCTAAGGTGTTATTGCGCAGTGACGCCGTCTGTCGCATCGTCGTCGGGAAATTGAGGCAACTTCTGTTCTTTTCACTCTATTGACGGGTCCGGCCAAGTGACATCTCCGGTCGTGCAAGACGTTTCACCTCCCGTTCCGCAGCCGGTGATTCAGGTTCTCACCAGCGCCGCGATCTTCCTGGTGGTGACGATAAAATCCGACGCGGCCAGCCTGGCCGCGCTCCGGGCTTTTGGCGGTGACGATCTCCCGGCGCTGGTCCGTGCGGTTGGCTTCCGCAACCTCAGCGGGCAACTGTCGTGCGTCATGGGCGTAGGCTCGGACGCCTGGGACAAGATTTTCGGCGGACCGCGTCCGGCCGATCTGCATCCATTCCGCGAGATTCAGTCCGGCCCGCGTCACGCTCCCGCGACCCCGGGCGACCTGATGTTTCATATTCGCGCCAAACGCATGGATCTTTGCTTCGAGCTGTCGACCCACATCCTGGAGCGTCTCGGCGATGCCATTGCGCCGCTCGACGAAGTGCATGGCTTTCGCTTTTTCGATGAGCGCGATCTCCTCGGCTTTGTCGACGGGACTGAAAATCCCCAAGACCAGGAAGGCCTCGACGCTGTTTTTATCGGGACAGAGGACGCCGCATTTGCCGCCGGCAGTTATGTCATCGTGCAGAAATACCTGCACGACATGAACGGCTGGAATGCACTCCCCACCGAAACACAGGAACGCATCATCGGCCGCACCAAGGTGTCCGACATCGAACTTGATGATGCGGTCAAACCGACATCGGCGCACAATGCACTGACCACGATTGTCGAAAACGGCAAGGAAGTGAAAATCGTTCGCGACAACATGCCGTTCGGCAACGCTTCGGCTGGCGAATTCGGCACTTATTTCATCGGCTACGCACGCTCGTCGCGCACGATCGAGCAGATGCTGAACAACATGTTCGTCGGCAACCCGCCGGGCAATTACGACCGGCTGCTGGATTTTAGTGTCGCCAAGACCGGTGTTTTGTTTTTCGTGCCGTCGGCAACGTTTCTGGAAGCCGCCGTCGATAGTCCGCCTCCGGCGGTCGACAGTCTCGCTCCACCTGACACGACATCTCCAGAAGCGCCCGTCGTAGCGCCGGCGCGCGACGGTTCGCTTGGCATTGGTTCCCTTAAAGGAGGCCCTTCTCATGAATAACCTTCATCGCGAGCTTGCGCCGATTTCAGATTCGGCGTGGGCAGAGATCGAGGAAGAGGCGACGCGTACGCTCAAGCGTTATCTTGCGGCGCGGCGTGTCGTCGATGTGCATGGTCCGGGCGGTGTCGCACTGCCCGCCGTCGGCACCGGCCACCTGCGCACCATCAAGACGCCGAACGACGGAATTCTCGCGCGGCAGCGCGAAGTGAATGCATTAGTCGAACTCCGCGTCCCCTTCGATCTCAATCGCCAGCAGATCGACGACGTAGAGCGCGGCGCCGAGGATTCAGACTGGCAGCCGGCGAAAGACGCTGCGCGCCTCCTCGCCTTTGCCGAGGACCGCGCGATTTTTGACGGCTACGCAGCGGGCGGCATCGGCGGCATCCGTGAAGGCACCAGCAATCCAGTGATGACCCTTCCGGCCGACGTGCGCGGCTATCCGGACGTTATCGCGCAGGCGCTCACGCAGTTGCGCCAAGTTGGCGTCAACGGGCCTTACTCCGTGGTGTTGAGTGCGGACGCCTATACCGGGCTGAGCGAGACCAGCGACCACGGTTATCCGGTGATGGAACACATCAAGCGGCTGATCGACGGCGAGATCATATGGGCTCCAGCAATCGCGGGCGCATTTGTTCTCACCACCCGCGGCGGCGACTTCGGCTTTCATATCGGCCAGGACATATCGATCGGCTACTGGAGCCATACCGACACGACCGTGCGCCTCTATCTGCAGGAGACATTCACATTCCTCCTGCTCACCACCGAAGCTTCCGTCGCCATCAATCCGGCCGGTAGTGGACGCTCTAAATCCTCACGGTGACCGTCGAGATGCGCTAATCTCCGCATGGGAGAAAACGCATTATGAAAAGACGCCTCGGAGCGGCGATCGGCGCCCTCGCGGTGCTGGGTTTAGGCCTCGCCACGTTCGACCACATTGCATGGTCGCAATCGGCGCGGACCGTACGCGTCATCCTGCCGGTGCCAGCGGGCGGCGCGATCGACATCTTCTCACGCATCGTCGCCGAACAGATTTCAACGGCCACCGGCAACACCATGATCATCGAGAGCAAGCCCGGCGCCGGCGGCGTCATTGCCGCGGAATATGTGGCGAATGCTCCACCGGACGGCAATACGCTGTTGAGCAACAACAACGCCATCCTCACCAGCGCGATCTTGCACAAGGTGCACTACGATCCACTGACCAGCTTCGAGCCGATCTGCGATCTCGTCACCACGCCGCAAATTATCGTCGTCAATGCGACTTCGCCCTATCACACGCTCACCGAATTGCTTGACGCAGCGCGCGCAAAACCGGGCGAACTGTCGATCGCCAGCGTCGGGCCGAACACGACGCAGCACTTTGGTATCGAGCGCCTCAAACTCCTCGCACACGCCGACCTGACTTATGTGCCTTATCCCGGCGGCTCGACCATGACTAACGCGCTGCTCGGCAATCACGTTAGTGCTGCTGTTCTCAACTGGTCGGAGATCGGCCAGCAGATCACTGCCGGCAGCGCCCGCGCCCTGGCAACCATGGCGGCGCAGCATATCGAGCCGTTGCCCGATCTGCCAACGGTCGCGGAATCCGGCTTTCCGGGTTTTGAGACCGACGTCTGGTTTGGGGTGGTGGCGCCGGCCAAAACGCCAAAGGATATCACCGCGCAATTGATCGACTGGTTCCGTGCCGCGGTGACGACGCCACAAGTGAAAGCAAAGCTGGCCGACTTGGCGCTCTACGCCAATCCGAAATGTGGCGCCGACTTCGATGCGCACATTCATCGCCAGTACGATCTCTACACGCAGGCGATTCACGACATCGGCATCAAGGCTGAGTAGCGTTCATGGCCAATCACATTGACGGACCGCTCTACTACGAGACCATGGGCAAGACCGGGCCGGTCATGGCCTTCGTGCATCCGAACCCGATGGATCAGTCGTGCTGGATCTTCCAGATGGCGCAAATGTCGACGTGGTATCGCTGCATCGCCATCGATCTTCCCGGCTACGGCCGATCACCAAAAGCGCGAGCCGGTCTCACCATGGCGGATATCGCGCAAGCCTGCTGGGAAGCGATCGACAACGCCTATCCGGGCGAGCGCGCCATCCTGGTTGGCTGCTCGATTGGCTCGTCGACGCTGATCTGGATGCATAACGAGCGACCGCAGCAGACAGCCGCTCTGATCATGTGCGGCACCGGCTACAATCCGACGAAGGATTTCATTCCGGCGCGCATTGGATCTTATGAAGAACAAGGAATCGCTTACCGCTGGGGCTACACCTTCGAGGATTTCAGCCCCGCTTTCCGCGCGACGCCGATGGCCCATTTCTTCGCCGACATGTTCGCCGAACGCAACAAATTCGGCGACGTCGACACCATCATCACTCAGTTCCGGGCCTATCAGCAGTCGGAGCCCAAGGACCATCACGACAAAGTCGCCTGCCCGGCCATCATCATCACCGGCAGCGAGGACAACACCCACAAAACCGCCCGCGCCCTGCAGCAGCGCATCCGCGGCTGCGAACTGAAGGTCCTCTATGGCGCCGGCCACGCCTGCCAGATCGAACAGCCGGGACCGTTCAACCGGCACATGGTCGAATTTCTAAACGCGCACGGCTTGTTTCCGGCAGCCCCGCGTTAGAGATGACGACATTACCTATTCGAACGGCTCAGTAGTACCCAACAGTCGATCCGCCATCGACGGCGATCGCGGTGCCCTGGATGTGCCGCGCTTTCTCCGAGCAGAGAAACAGGCACAGCGCCGCAACATCCTCGGCCTTGCCCAGCCGGCGCAGACCGTCTTTCGCGGTCGCTTCCTGTTTGAGCTGCTCGACCGATTTGCCTGACGCTTTCGAGCGCTGCTCGATCAACTGGTAGAACCGCTCGGTCTCGGTGGCGCCGGGATGGATGACGTTGACGTTGACGCCGTCGCGCTTGCCGAGTTGCGACAGCGCCTTGGAGAAGTTGCCCATCGCCGCATTGACCGACGCGCCGATCGAGAAATCGGCGCCGGGCGAGCGTGCGGCACCGCCGCCGATATTGACGACAAAGCCCTGCGCCGCTTTCAGCATCGGCCAGAACAGCCGGCACATCCGCACGCAGCCGAACAGTTTGAGCGCATAGCCGTCCATCCATGCTTCGTCCGGCAGATCGACGAAGTTGCCGGCCCTGGTCGCGCCCGCCGAGCACACCACGATATCGCAGCGGTTGAATTTCGCCTTCACCGCGTCGAACACCTGCTGACAGCCTTCGAGCTTGCGCAGATCGGCTTCAAGCGTCAGCGGCGGCGGCCCGCCGGCCGCCGCGATCGTCTTGCCGCTGCGGCAAGATTTTCAGCCGACGACGACACGATGACGGTCTGCGCGCCGCCGCGCGCAAACTCCACCGCGATCTCGCGGCCGATGCCGCGGCTGCCGCCGGTGACGACTGCTACTTTTCCGGCAAACTCGCCCGGCATTGCTTCACTCCCTTATGTTACGACGCAAACGGTACCCAGGCCCGCTGCACCGCCGGCCGCGCCTCAATCGCATCGTGCCAGCGCTTCACGTTGGCATAGTCTTGCAGGCCGATGTCTTTGACGCCGTGAATGTGCACGTCCGAATACATCGTCATGTCGGCAATCGAGTACTCGCCGCCGAAATATTCGTGGGTCGCCAGATGCCGGTCGAGGATGCCGAGCATGTCTTTCAGATTTGCGGTGTAGTGATCCTGCGTCGGTTGCGGCTTGACCGGAGAACGGACCACCCAGTGGCCAAACTGCTGCGCCAGAGTCGTGAACGTTGCCGAGCCGTAGAACAGCCATTGATCGACCTTGACGCGCTTGGCCGCATCCGCCGGATAGAACTTGCCGGACTTCTCGCCAAGATATTTCAGGATCGCACCGGATTCTGACACCGTCACGGTGCCCGCCGGGGCCATCATGATCGACGATGGCCGGGATCTTGTGGCCGGGGCTGATCTTCATGAAGTCCGGCTCCATCTGCGCTTTCTTGCGCAGATCGACTGGAATGATTTTGTGCGGAAGGCCGGTCTCTTCCAGCATCATGCGCGGCTTGTAGCCGTTGTCGGTAATCCACGTGTAGCAATCGATCATGTCGTCCTCCCGAATGGCGTTTCTATTGTAACGTTGCGTCGTTCAGTTTGGCCACGGCTCCGCAGTCACTGAAGCCGCATCGGCGCCAATGAGCGTCTTGATCGAATCCTGTCCGTCGCGCGCAAGCGCAGCGAGCAGCGTTTGCTTGATCGCGGCGACCAACGGCAAGCCGTGGAACACCAGTCCGGAATAGAGCTGGATCAGGCTGGCGCCGGCGCGGATTTTGCCGAGAGCGGCCTCGCCGCTGTCGATGCCCCCGGCACCGACGATCGGAAACACGCCTTCGACGCGCACATAGGTTTCGGCAAGCATCCGGTTCGAAAGCGGCAATAACGGCCGGCCGGAAAGCCCGCCGGCTTCCGCCGCGGTCTTGGCATCCCGCAGGCTGGGCGGGCGCGCCAGCGTAGTGTTGCCGACGATCATGCCATCGACGTGGCGCGAGCGCGCGATGCCTACCACATCGTCGAGATCGCCAAGCGCGAGATCCGGCGCGATCTTGAGCAGCACCGGCGTCGGTCCGGAATTTTGCACGATGCGGTCGCGTGCATCGATCACGCGCGCGAGCAGATCGTCGAGCACCGACGCCTGCTGCAGATTGCGCAGGCCCGGCGTGTTCGGCGACGAGATGTTCACGGTGACGTAGCTCGCCACCGCGGCAAAGCGTTCGATCAGCGTCACATAGTCGGCAACGCGATCGGGGGATTCCTTGTTGGCGCCGACATTGATGCCGACGATGCCGCCGGCACTGGCGCGCGCCGCAAGACGTGCGAGCGCTACGTCCGCGCCCTGCGAATTAAAGCCGAGCCGGTTGATGATGCCGCCGTCGGCCGTGAGCCGGAACAGCCGTGGCCGCGGATTGCCGGGTTGCGGCAGCGGCGTGATGGTGCCGATTTCGACGAAGCCGAACCCGGCACGTAACAGCGCATCAGGCACCTCGGCATTCTTGTCGAAGCCTGCGGCCATGCCGACCGGATTGGGAAAATTGAGGCCGAAGGCCCGCGTCGCCAAACGTCTGTCGTCGTGCGGCACCGGCGGCAGCGGCAGATGCTTCAGCACCCGGACGGTCATGCCGTGGGCATCTTCCGGATCGAGCGCCAGAAGCAACGGACGCGCCAGCCTTTCAAGGAAGCGGATCACGGTTCGAACTCCGGAAATGCACGCTTCCCGCCGCTTTCATCCGGCAACGGCTTCGCCCAACGCACAGCGGCGAGTGGCATAGCGCCGTAAAGATGCGGAAACAGTGCGCCGCCGCGCGACGGCTCCCACTTGAGCGCAGCGCCAAGCGCATCGGCATTGACCGCGATCAGCATCAGATCTTGTCTGTCCGGCAAAATGCTTTTCGGCGGTCTCGACGGCCTGGGTTGCCGGTCGAGAAATGGATGAACCCGTCGCGGCGGTCGACTGCGGAGCCGCTATAGCGTCCGTCGCGTTGTGCCTCCTGCCATTCCGGCCGCTCGCATATTTTGTAGATCGTCGTCACGGGCTTCCTACTTTCGGCGCCGACCCTATCGGCACTTGAGCACGCAGGCAATAATTCCTATGCTGTGGTAAGTTTTTTGCTGTGGGGTAACGATGCTGACGCACGCACAGGTTTGGGCCGCGCTCGATAAGCTGGCCGAGCGTAACAAGTTGTCGGCCTCCGCGCTCGCCAAGGCGGCGGGCCTCGACCCCACCACCTTCAACAAGTCGAAACGAATCACCGTCGAGGGACGTCCGCGCTGGCCGTCGACGGAGTCGATCAGCAAGGCGCTGACGGCAACCGGCACGACGCTGCAGAACTTCGTCGCACTGGTTGAGGGCAGCGGCATCGTTCCAGCGCGCGCCGTGCCGCTGCTCGGCTTTGCCGAAGCCGGCGCCGGCGGCTATTTCGACGACGGCGGCTTTCCCGCCGGCCAGGGCTGGGATGAAATCGCCTTCCCGGCGCTCACCGACGAACACGCCTACGCCCTTGAAGTCTCCGGCCAGTCGATGGAGCCGGCCTATCGCAACGGCGATACCATCATCATCTCGCCGGCGGCGCCGATCCGCCGCGGCGACCGCGTCGTGGTGAAGACCCGCGGCGGCGAAGTGATGGCGAAAGAGCTGAAGCGGCAGACCGCAAAGTCGATCGAACTGAAATCGCTCAACATCGATCACGCCGACCGCACGCTGGCGATGAGCGATGTGCTGTGGATCGCGCGAATTTTGTGGTCGAGCCAGTAGACGCTTCGTCATGCACTCCATTCAGCGAGGATCGTGCTACCCGACCATGCCACCACAGCATGGCGCCACGAAACAGATAGATGATGCTGACGGCGAAAATGATCCGCCGCGTCCACTGCCTGAAACCATGATCGGTCATTCGCTCGATCACCAGCGGCGCTAGCGAGGTCGCAGCGATCGCCAGCGCGATCGCCGGCGCCAGCGCCCATTTCGGAACGTTGGCCATGCCGGACACGGTGCCGAAATAGGCGATGCGGACAATGTGGCTCGAGCGTCTGCACCGTCGCCTTGGTGGCGTTGGTGGTCTTGCGGTCGAGCATGCTCTTCTGAAAGAAAATATCGAGAAACAGCCCGCCAACGCCTGCGAGCACCTGTATGACAGTGGTCAGCACGCCGGTGACGAATGGCACGCCGCGCCATTCGATATTCGGCCTCCAGTCGCGCGGCAACGCCTCGATCGCAAACGGCATCAGGCCGAGGCTGAAATAGACCATCATCTTGTTCGGGTACGAACTTGACCGTGTACATCGCAGCGAATGCGATCACGGCACCGAGCAAATATTTCCAGAAGATCGGCCAGAGCACATAGCGTCGCCACTGCCAGGCGCGCCAGCCGTTGGCGCAGAACTGGATGATCGAAAACAGGATCATCGCGCTCGGCACATCGAAATAGTTGAGCAGCACGCCGAGCAGGATCATGCCGCCGGCCATGCCGAAGACGCCGGACACAAACGAACTCACCAGGATCGAGAGCGCGAGCACGATGTAAGCGGCGAATGTTATGGGCATGGAGGTCAGGCCGAGCGTGCGAGCGCCCCGTCGATCATATCGACCGTGTCCTTGATGCCGTAAGCCGCCACGAACGAGCCGAAACGCGGACCACGCTCCTGGCCGAGCAGCACCTGATAGAGCATGTTGAACCAGTCGAGCGACACGCCCGGCTTGCCGTCCTTGCCTGTTTTCTTCTGATCGAGAAACGGCTCGCGGCGGCCGACTTCATAGACCACATCCTGGATCGCAGCGGCGTCGGCGTCTGCCGGCAATTGCGACAGCGCATCGCGCAGATCATTGAGCGCCGCGCGTTCGGTGGCGCCGGGCTCACGGAACTTCTTTGCCGGCAGCACAAAGTCGCGAAAATAATGAATGGCGTAATCGACCATCGCCGCGAGATGCGGATGCGTCTCCTTCGTCACGCCCGGGCGATAGCGGCCTATGAAGCCCCACAGCGTGTCGGCGTTCTCTGCATTCGATGCGGTGACCAGCGACAGCAGCATGGCGAACGGCACCGGATTGTCGGCCTTCGGCGGCTTGCCATTGTGGATATGCCAGACCGGATTGCCGAGTTGCTCCTTCGGCTGCTGCCGGCGGATAGGCGTCGAGGAATTGCAGGTACTCGTCGACGTGGCGCGGAATGACGTCGAAATAGAGCCGCTTTGCCGCTTTCGGCTCGCGATACATGAACAGCGACAGGCTTTCCGGGCTGGCGTAGCGCAGCCATTCGTCGATGGTCAGGCCATTGCCCTTCGACTTGGAAATCTTCTGGCCGTTCTCGTCGAGGAACAGCTCGTAGTTGAATCCTTCCGGCGGCGTGCCGCCGAGCGCGCGGCAGATTTCACTCGAAAGCTTCACCGAGTCGATCAGGTCCTTGCCGGCCATTTCGTAATCGATGCCCATCGCATACCAGCGCATCGCCCAATCCGGCTTCCATTGCAGCTTGCAGCGGCCGCCGGTGATCAGCGTGGTGACGCGCTCTTTGCTGTCCGGATCTTCGTAGGTGATGGTGCCGGCCTTGGCGTCGTGCGCCAGCACCGGCACCTGCAGAACGATGCCGCTGGTCGGCGAGATCGGCAGGAACGGCGAATAGGACTCGGCGCGTTCCTCGCGCAGCGACGGCAGCATGATCTCCATCACTGCGTCGAAACGCTCCAGCACTTGCGAAGCAGCGCCGTGTCGAACATTCCCGACGTGTAGCAGGCGGTCGACGACATGAACTCGTAGTCGAAGCCGAACTGATCGAGGAAGGCGCGCAGCCGCGCATTGTTGTGCGCGGCGAAGCTGTCGTGCGTGCCGAACGGATCGGGCACCTGGGTCAGCGGCTTGCCGAGATGCTGCGCCACCAGTTCCTTGTTCGGGATGTTGTCCGGCACCTTGCGCAGGCCGTCCATGTCGTCGGAGAACGCGATCAGCCGCGTCTTGATCTTGTCGTCGGTCAGCACGCGAAAGGCGTGACGCACCATGGTGGTGCGCGCGACTTCGCCGAACGTGCCGATATGCGGCAGGCCGGACGGGCCGTAGCCGGTCTCGAAGATCACTTCGTCTTTCGGCTTCTTCTTCAGCCGCGCGACGATCTTCCGCGCTTCTTCGAACGGCCAGGCGTGGGATTGCTCGGCGAGCTGCGCGCAAATCCGGGGGGCTCTCGATCGTGTCGGTCGACATGACTTATCTTTAAAGCCTTATCGCCGCGGTTTCAAAACGGGCTGATCGGGAAATAGCGCAGCCACAGGTCGGTGAACTTGCCGGTCTCCCATTGCCGGAACAGCGCCCAGTTCAGGGCCTGCCGCAACAGATCGTTGCCGCGCTTGACCGCGATGCCGACGCCCTCGCCGAAATACTTGCTCTCCATGAACGGTCCGCCACGAAAAGCGCAGCAGCCGCCGGAATCGGTGCCGTTGAGCCAGAACGCCAGCGCAATGCCGTCGCCGAACAGGAGATCGACGTCCTTGTTGCGCAGCGCTGCCCGCGCGGCATCGGCGTTGGGGTAAGGCTTCAACTCGGCCCCGGTGAACATTTCTTTCAGAAATGCCTCGTGCGCGGTGCCGGCGACGACGGCGATCTTCTTGCCTTCGACCAGCTCCGGCAGCACGTCGCCGATCGGGCTGTCGGCGCGCGCCACGAAACGCGCCGGCGTGCGGTAATACGGATCGGTGAAGTCGGCACGCTTGCGCGTCTCGGCATTCGGCGCGATCGAGGCGATCACCGCGTCGCCGCGATTGTCGTCGAGCGCATCGAGCAGGGTATCGAAGCGGCGCGCCTGGATGGTGCAGGTCGCCTTGATCTCGTCGCAAAGCAGCCGCGCCAGATCGACGTTGAAGCCGGCCGGATTACCGTCGGTCCCGGCATAGTCGAACGGCGGAAAATCCAGATCGGTGAGAAAACGGATGGTCTGCAGGCGGGACAGGTCCGGCCGCTCCGGCCGGCGGCGCGGATCCCAGAACCCGGGCACCACGACCGGCTGGGCTGAGAGGTGGCGTTCTGCGCTGGACTACCCTGCCCGGCAGCGTCCTGCGCCAGTGCGGGGAGAGTAGCGACGCACACCAAGGCACCAAACAGCAGCGCCGTTAACCGCGCTGGCATTTTCGCAAAAGTGCCTTCGCTGCGCGCTATTGTGTTGGAGGCAGGCATCGGCAAGATCAGACACGTCCCGGTTGAACAGCACCATCGTTGGCCTTGGCCCGCTTAACGGGGGCTTGCGGAAAAGTCGAGGCGGGACGCGCGTAAGGAAGCATTTTCAAGCTTCGGGGGCGTTTGTGTCGTTGTTGCGTGTTGATGGACCTGCCGTTCGCCGGCCGGTTTTGGCCGAGCGGCCTGCGGGCAGTCCGCCGGGTGCCCCGCGCCGGGCGCAGCCGGTGCCTCGCCGGCACCCGGGACGGCTGCCGAGCGCCTGCCCGGAAATCGACTGCATCCGCCATTTGCTGCCCCAGCCCATTATCGCAGCCGCAGAACTGCGGGCACGACAGATCGGGCTCGGCGCCGAACGTGTGCTGATCTGCGCCGATGCAATCACCGAGGACGGTTATCTTTCTGCGCTCGCCGGTTCGCTTGGCACGATCTTTCACTCGCTCGACGAAACGCCGCGCTCGGCCTGCCCGCTCAGCGACAGCGAACTGATCCAGGCTGCTTCAGCCGGCCTGATGCCGCTGTATTACGACGGGCGCCTGACCTGGATCATTACGCCCCGTAACCTGACCGCGCGCCGCCTCGCCGATCCACGACTGCGGCCGCCGAAGTGGCTGCAGCCATTCCGGCTCACTTCGTCCGGGCAATTGCAGACGGTTCGTCATGCGCGCCACACCCAGCAGGGCTCTTGGCGAACGCGCGACCAACGGACTGCACCGCACCTGGCCGCTGTTCTCGAACGCGCCACGCAAGAAAGGTTGGCGCAGCGCAGTCGCCGTTGCGCTCATCGTGCTCGTCGATATCTGCCTCGGCTAGAACCGACAATGTCGATCGGACTGTTCGGCACGGTGCTGTGTCTGGTTTTTCTCTGCACCGCCGCGTTGCGGCTGTGGAGCGCATTCACCGCAAGGCGCCGCGCGACACGTCTAGCGCGACATCGACGATCGCTCGCTTGCCAACCTACACGATCATCTGCGCGCTCTATCGCGAAGCCGCGGTGGTCGAGAAACTCGTCGCCGCGATCCGCACGCTCGACTATCCGCCAGAGAAGCTCGATGTAAAATTCGTCGTCGAAGACTGACGACGAAGAAACGCAGGATGCGCTTGCCCAACTCCAACTCGGCCTGCCATTCGAGACCATAGTTGCTCCAGCGTTCGGGCCACGCACCAAGCCGAAAGCGCTCAACGTGGCCCTGCCGCTGGCGCGCGGGTCATATACGGTGGTCTATGACGCCGAAGACACGCCCGAGCCGGATCAATTGCGCCGCGCAATCGAAGCGTTCCGCCGTGGTGGCAGCCGGTTGGCATGCGTGCAAGCCGCACTGACTATCGACAACACGACTGATAGCTTGCTGACACGGATGTTTACCGCAAGCTACGCCGGTCAATTTGATGCGGTGCTGCCGGCGCTGGCGAAGATGGGTTTGCCGCTGCCGCTCGGCGGCTCATCCAATCACTTCCGGACCGCCGTATTGCGCAAGGTCGGCGGCTGGGATCCTTACAACGTTACCGAGGATGCCGATCTTGGCGTTCGCCTCAGCCGGCGCGGCTATCGCTCTGCGGTGCTGTCGTCATCGACCTACGAGGAAGCCCCGGCCCGTTTCTCTTCCTGGTTGAGACAGCGCACGCGCTGGTACAAAGGCTGGCTTCAGACCTGGCTGGTGCACATGCGGCGGCCACACCGTCTGCAGCGCGATCTCGGGTGGCGAGGAGCGGTGGCCTTCCAGTTGCTGCTTGCTGGCAACGTACTGTCCGCCCTTATCCATCCGTTTTTCACGGTCGCGCTCTGCTATCTGCTCATCGTTAAATCTCCGCTTGAGATCATACGAGACCTGGACGGCGCTTTGCCGCTTTATGCCGCAACGCTGCTCGGCGGCTACGCCTCGACGATCATCCCGGACTGGATCGGGCTGGCACGCCGCGGACTATTGCGGCACACCGGCATACTGGCTCTAACGCCGATCTACTGGTTTCTCCTGTCGTGGGCCGCATGGCGCGCCCTGTTTCAGCTCCTGAGTAACCCGCTGAAGTGGGAAAAAACCGAGCACGGACTGGCCAAAAACTCACGGCTGCTTGGCGCGCGCTTCAAGAAGGCAAGTCGCCCCGTGCGGTTTGCACCCCTCATCGAGCCTGCCGCCCCGACGGCGATCATCACCGCACCACGCGGAGCCATGCTGGAATTCGCTGGCAATCCTCCGCCATCTGCAAGCAGGGCGTAGTAGCCCGAACCGCACGGTTCGTGGCAGATTATCGGCCATATCCGGCAACAACCAATAACCGGGGAGAACACGAAATGGCCTGGTCTAAAGTGACAGATATCGCGTACGGCCGCCTGCGGTCGCCCGACCTCGATGTGCAGGAAGAGTTCCTGACAAACTTCGGTATGAAAAAGGTCGAGCGCACCGCCAACGCGCTCTATATGCGCGGCACCGATCCGGCGCATCACATCCACATCACCGAAAAGGGCGATCCGAAATTCCTTGGCATCGCCTATTACGTCAACAACGAGGATGACCTGAAAAAGCTCAGCAAGGCGCCGGGCGCCAGCGGCGTCGAGCACATGGACGAGCCGGGCGGCGGCAAGCGGGTTCGGCTCACCGAGCCGAACGGCTATCAGATCGAAGTGGTTTGCGACCTTGAACAGCTTGCGCCGATTGTGGTGAAGCGGCAGCGAATGAATTCAGGCGAGGCACCCACCGCGCGCGCTGGCGAACTGATGCGGTTGCCGAAGGGTCCTGCGCACGTCAAACGCATCGGCCACGGCGTGATGATGTCGACCAAGTTCCACGAAACCGTGAAATGGTTTCGCGAGACGCTCGGCATGATCTGTTCCGACGACGTCTATGCCGGAGAGAAAGAAAATCTGATCGGCTCGTTCAACCGCTGCGACCGCGGCGACGACTTTGTCGATCACCACGTCTTCTTCTGCCTGAACGCGGACAAAACCGGCTTGAACCATTTCTCGTTCGAGGTGCCGGATATTGATGACGTCTGCATGGGTCACGATTACCTGAAGGCGACCGGGAAGTATGAGCATATGTGGGGTATTGGCCGTCACGTGCTCGGCAGCCAAGTGTACGACTACTGGGCCGATCCTTACGGCCGCGTGCACGAGCACTGGGCCGACAGCGACAGGCTTAATCTCTCCAACGGCTCGAACCTGATCGAGGCGGAACAGGCGTTGCGATCGCAGTGGGGCGAAGCTCCGCCGGAGAAGTTCATCGGCCACGCCAGCATCTGACACACCGTCAGGGCCGGCCCGCTTCGGCCCTGACTTTCCTGGAGATACTTCGATGTCCAAGAGAAAGATCACCGGCTCATTCGTCGCGCTGATCACGCCGTTCAACAAGGACG
Organism: uncultured Alphaproteobacteria bacterium; assembly: GCA_963807565.1. Lineage (GTDB taxonomy): Bacteria > Pseudomonadota > Alphaproteobacteria > Rhizobiales > Xanthobacteraceae > BOG-931. The sequence goes on from CAWECH010000004.1 coordinate 185,389, forward strand.
GCTCCGTCGATTTCGCGGCGTTCCGCAGCCTGCTCCGCTTCCAGGAGGAGCACGGCAGCAAAGCCGTCCTGATCATGGGCTCGACCGGCGAGACCTCGATGCTGTCGCCGGAGGAGAAAAAGAAGATCATCGTCGAAACGGCGAAGATGAAATCGGCCAACATGCCGATCTTCTACGGCTGCACCGGCAGCAACACCGAATCGACCATCGCCAATGTCCGCTTCGCCAAGGACAACGGCGGCGACGGCGCGATCCTCGCTGCGCCGGCCTATATCTGCGCGCCGGCAGCCGATATCGAGCGGTTCTTCCTCGACATCGCCGATGCAACCGACCTGCCGCTCGGCATCTACAACAACCCGCCGCGGGTGCAGAGCGATCTGCACTGGGACAATCTGATCCGCATCTTCAAGCACCCGAACTATGTGATTCACAAAGAGTCGACCGCCCGCGTCGGCCAGGTGGCGCAGGTGCTGGCGGCAAAGACCGATGTCTCGGTGATGTGCTGCGACAGTCCGAACCTTGGGCTTGTGGTGCCGACCATGAGCCTCGGCGGCCACGGCACGGCCAACATGACCGGCAACGTCGCGCCGGCTGAGCTGGCGACGATTTCGACGCCATGGACCAGTTACACCGAGGCCGACAACTTCAAGAAAGCTTACCTGAACCTGCTGCCGCTGTTGCACTTCACTTATTCGGCGATCAATCCGGTTGCCGTGAAGTCGCTGATGAAGGCGCTCGGCATGCCGGCCGGCGAATTGCGCAAGCCGCTGACCGGGCTCGATGCCGAAGCCATCGGCAAGGGCCTGCGCATCATCGCCGACCTCGGCCTCGACAAGACTTACGGCTACAAGCTCAAGCCGCTGTCGGCCGTCGCGGCCTGATCGCCGCACGCAAGCGAGGCACATTGGACCTCGGCATTAACGGCAAGACTGCGCTGGTGTGCGGCGCGAGCCGTGGCCTTGGCAAAGCCTGCGCCTTCGCCCTGGCGCGTGAAGGCGTCAATCTGACCATCGTTGCCCGCACCCGCGACGCGCTCGAACAGACCGGCGCCGAGATTGCGAAGACCACCGGCGTCGAGGTTCTGGCCGTCGCCGCCGACCTCACCACGGCGGACGGGCGAGCCGCTGCCATCGAAGCTTGTCCGAAGCCCGATATCCTGATCAACAATTCGCAAGGGCCACTCCCCGGCGACTTTCGTCAATGGTCGCGGGAGGACTGGATTGCCGCGCTCGACGATATGATGCTCGGCCCGATCGAGATGATGCGGCTCACGGTCGACGGCATGACGGCGCGAGGCTTCGGCCGGATCGTCAACATCGTCTCCCGCAGCGTGAAGGTGCCGCAGACCGAGCTCGGCCTGTCGAACGGCGCCCGCGCCGGGCTGGTCAATTTTTCATCGGGCCTCGCCCGGCAAACCGCCGCCCGTAACGTCACGATCAACAACATGCTGCCCGGCATTTTCGACAGCGACGCCCAGCATCGTCACATCCGCGGCCTTATTCCCGGCAGCGGCAAGACCTTCGAGCAGATATTCGCCGAGCGCGCCGCGGCCAGCACGGCAAAGCGCTATGGCGATCCGGCCGAACTCGGCGCGTTTTGTGCATATCTCTGCTCGGCGCATGCCGGGTACATTACCGGACAGAGCATCCTGATCGACGGCGGCGGTTATCCCGGCGCGTTCTGAGCAAGGAAGGATATCGCGGTGAAGGTTATCGTTGGTGTTGTACTTGCATTGATCGCAGCCGCGCTCGCGCCGGTCACCGCCTCAGCTCAGGATTATCCGAGCCGCACCGTGTCGGTGATCGTGCCGTTCCCACCCGGCGGATCGGTCGACGGCGTCGGACGCATCATTGTCGACAAGCTGAACCAGACACCGCTCGGCTCGCATTTCATTGTCGAAAATCGCGCCGGCGGCGCGTCCGGCAATGTCGGCGCCAACGTCGTCGCCAGGGCCGATCCCGACGGCTACACGCTGCTCGAGACCGCGTCGCTGCACGTGGTCACGCCGTTTCTCTACAAGGATGTGCCCTTCGACGTGGTGAAGGACTTCACGCCGATCACATTGATCGCCAAAGGCCCGCTGATCGTCAGCACCACGCCGAGCGTGCCGGCCAACAGCCTGAAAGATTTCTTCGACCTCGTCCGCAAGGATCCGCAAAAATATACCTTCGGCACCACCAGCGTCGGCTCGGCGAGCCACATGGTCGTTGAGTTGCTCAAGCGTGAAGCAAAGGTCGATACGCTGGTCATCGCCTACAAAGGCACCGGCCCGGCGCTGACCGATCTGATGAGCGGACAGATTCAACTCGTCGCCGATCCAATGCTGTCGTCGCTGCCTCAGGCCCAATCCGGACGCATCAAGGCGCTCGCCATCACCAGCCTCAAGCGCCAGGCCGCGGCGCCGGAAATTCCCACCGTTGAGGAATCCGGGCTGCCGGGCTTCGAGTTCGTGTCGTGGTACGGCTTATGGGGTCCGAAGAACCTGCCCCCGGACATTACCGCGAAGCTGCAATCCACCGTCGCGGAGATTCTGGCGCAGCCCGATGTCAAAGCGAAGCTAACAGCGCTCGGCTTCGAGGCGATCGGTTCGACGTCCGACGAGTTTGCCAAATACATCGCCAGCGAGATGGCGCGTTACGGCCAGATTATTCACGACGCCAATATCAAGGCGGAGTGAATCCGCCCCTCCGGCGCGCCGAGATAATTTCAGACAATCCGCACGTTTTGCGCCGGTGCACTCATGGCTTCTGCCAAGGTGCGCAGCCCCTGAGCCAGTTCATCACGCGTGCGCGGCGCGCCGACGCAGACCCGCACCGCTGGCTGTGACGTTGCAACATCAACGGCGAAAGCGTCGTCACCGACCACCGCAAGACCCTTGTTGAAGACCTGCCCCACGAATTCCGTACGGTCCCGCCGCCGCGGCAACGGCAGCCAGAGATGATGGCCGTAAGTCCCCGCCGCGTAAGGAATTCCTTTCAGGAATCTGGCGGCGAGGCGCTGGCGGCCGGCGGCTTCATTGCGGATTGCCGCGATAATATCGTCGGCGATCCCGGTTCTGATCCAGTGCGTCACCAGCGCCACCATCAAGGGTGGCGGCATGAGCGCCGTTGCCGAAAGTGCATTGCGCATCGCGTCCGCGGCACTGTTATCAGGCGTCAGCAGATACGAAACCCGCAGCGCCGGTGCGATGCACTTCGACAATCCGACAGCCAGATAAGTCCGTTCAGGAATGAGATTGGCAATCGGCGACACTTCCGGTGCAAGCCAGCCATAAGCATCGTCTTCGATCAGCATCGTCTTGCTGCCGCGGATGATGTCGGCGATAGCCTCGCGGCGCTTTTGCGGAATCGTCGCAGTCGTTGGATTGTGCAGCGTTGGAGTGAGATAAACCGCCTTCGGCTTGTACCGCTTGCAGGCCGACTTTAGCGCATCGGGCCGAATGCCGTCGGCGTCCATCTCCACTCCAACCAGCCGCAGGCCAAGTTCGCCAGCCGCCGCTTTCATGCCGGGAAACGTGAGCGTTTCGGTCAGCACGACATCGCCCGGCGATGCGAGCGAGAGCAAAGCGTTGAACAGGATGGACTGGTTGCCGGGGTAAATCAGCAGACGATCGAACCGCGCACCGGCAACACGACGCCGCAGCCAGCGCACTGCAACCTCCCGGTCATCGTCACTGCCGCCGGGCTCCTGGTAATTCAGAAAGGCGCTCAGCCCTGTTGCGTCCTGAAGCGACTTGAGGCCTTGCGCAATGTGCAGATCGAGATTCGCTTCCACCGGCTGCGGTGGGACGTTCATCGACAGATCGATCTTGACCGCTTCCGCGGCATTGTCCGCCGTGCGCGCTGTCGTCTCGGACACGAACGTGCCGCGTCCAACCTGGGCCTCGATCAATCCGCGCCGGCGCGCTTCGCCGTAGGCGCGCGTCACCGTTGTCAGATCGAGATCGAGCGCGCCGGCCAGAGCGCGATGCGTCGGCAACTGCTGACCGCGCTTGAGCCGGCCGCTGCCGATGTCCGCCGCCAGCGCGTCGACGATGCGGGTGAAGGCCGGGCCGGACCATTCCGAAAGTGTAGGGATCCAATCCATGCAATTCCCTGCATTGTACTCGTATGTATGGCCTCAGAGGATTATTGTATGGATCAGCCGCAATCAAGGAGTTTCGCCATGAGCAGTATCGAAAAACCGGTATCGCTGAGCCGAGCGCTGTGGCGCGGCTTTACGATGCGCTGTCCTCACTGCGGCGAGGCGAGCCTGTTTGGGCGTTATCTCAAGGTCGTCGATCACTGCCCGGCTTGCAGCGAGGATTTCACCCCACAGCGCGCCGACGATTTTCCGGCGTATCTTGTCATCGTACTCATTGGACACATCACGATCCCGGCAGTCCTGCTGGTGGAGGAGATGTTCGCGCCACCGCTCTGGCTGCAATATCTGATCTGGCTGCCGTTCATCGCGTTTGGTGCGCTGGCTTTACTGCAACCGACCAAAGGCGCGGTCGTTGCGCTGCAATGGCAGCTTGGCATGCACGGGTTCGCGCAATCCAAGACCTGGCGAGACACCGCGGTTAACGCTGCCAAGCCGCAAGCACGGTTACCCGCTCACGCCTGAGCGCGGATCAATCTGGATAACGTCCGGGATTTATGACTTTGCGGGTCGCGCGGATTGCTGCGCGGCTTCGCCGGAAGAAACCGTCACTCGGGGCGGAACTCGTAGCCTGATCGTTTGCGGCAGCCGGCTCATCCTCCGACACACCGCACGCCGGCACATTCATGCCTGGCAGCAGGAGCCGCCAAAGCTCCTTCATGTCAGCGCTGGGTCTGCAGGGGCGTCCGGGCATGAGCTAATATATAGGGCGCGGGTCAGGCCGCTGCAAAAGGGCGATCGGGGCGAGCCTCACGCTACCCTGCGCTTGTCCGCGAGCCCGTCGAGGTGCGCCAGCACCTCCTCGACATGCAGCACGTCGGCGTATTTGTGATGCAGGTCGAACAGGTTGACCTTGTGGCTCAGCATCGAGCGATCATAGGTGCACTCCTCGACCACGACATTGTGGAACCCGTAGGAGAACGCATCGACGGTGGAGGCGCGCACGCATCCCGAGGTGCTTTCTCCGCAGATGATCAGTGAATTGACCCGCAGCATTTGCAGATGCGCGATCAGCGGCGTGCCGAAAAATGCCGAGGCGCGCTCTTTATAGATCACGAGTTCGCCGGGTTCCGGAGCAAGCTCAGCCTTGATGTGGTAAATATCGTCGGGCTGACGCCTCATGTTGCGGTGCGTCGACTGCACATCTCCGGTATCGGCGTGGCGCGTCGAATAGATCACCGGCACGCCGGCCCGGCGCGCCGCGGCCAGCAGTTTCTGCGTCGGCGGCAGCGCCTTCCAGGCCTGCTCACCGCAGGAACCGGGAAACTCGCGATCGACATCGCGCACCGGCCGTGCACCGCCGAGATAAGCCTTGTTGTAGAGATCGATGGCGAGAACCGCGGGATTGTCACCGACAAAGGTGTTGCGCCGGTAAGCCTGATAGATCGCCGATGGTGTCGGCGTCGACGACGTCCTGCCAGCAATGATCTTCGAAATCCCGCGCCATTTCCAAAATCCCGCCTGATGCATCGAAGGTTCGTCAGATGATGAGTTCCCTTATAGCATCGCCATCGCGGGTGACGGAACTTGCGGCAACCGCTGCGAACAAAAACCGCAGCGCACAATGCGAATTAATTTTCCATATACACGAACTCTTGCCATAATGGCCGCACAAGCACAGGGGCGACGGCAGGGAAAGAGGGTAACTCCAATGAAATGGCAGGCTGCCTTTGCTGGCGCGCTCGCGCTGGCTGCTATGATCTTCGCAGCGTCCTCCATTGTCGCACCGACAATCGCATCCGCCGACGTTCGCATTGTCAGCGATCCGGGCGGCGAGGTCTCCGCCTACATTCGCAAGTTCCATGAAGTCCGCGACAGCGGACAGCACGTCGTGATCGACGGCCCCTGCTTGTCGGCCTGCACGCTTCTGACCGGCATCGTTCCGGCCGACCACGTCTGTGTCACGCGCAATGCCGTGCTCGGCTTCCATGCCGCGTCATATCTCGACGATGCCTCGCATTCGCTGGTGCCGACCCGCGAAGGCAGCGCTCTGGTGATGCACCTTTATCCGGCGCAAATCCGCAACTGGATCGTCCGTCACGGTGGCCTGACGCCGCACCTGATCGAGCTTCGCGGCCACGAGCTTTCCGCGCTCTATCACACCTGCCAGTAAGAACGGCGGGCCACGGCAGCAGGCAGCGGCGAACGGCCCGTTGTCGCTCGACGCGTTCCGGCCTATTTACAGCGCAGCCGGAAACTCCGCGATGCCTGAAGCTGTCGCCCCACGCTTAAGCCTGAAGCCGCTTTTGGCCGGCGCTGCGGCTTTTGCCGTTTTGCTTGCCGGCACAGCCCTACTCTGGGCGCATTACGGAACCACGGTATTTTTCGAGACAATCCGCGCCGGCTTTGTTGCCTGTTTCGGATGACCGGAGGCCGGTGGTGAACGAGAAAACGTCCCGCATTCTACTGGTATTCGCCGCTTTCCTCAGCGGCCTGGTGCTGTTTTTCGGCGTCATCCTGTTCATCACCGGGCGCGCGCCGTCGCCGATCGGCTCGGCCGTGGCCGCCGTCGGCGGACCGTTTCATCTCGAGGATCAGACCGGCAAGGTCGTCACCGAGCAGGACATGAAGGGCAAGCCGTTCCTGGTGTTCTTCGGCTACACCCACTGCCCCGATGTCTGCCCCACCACTTTGTTCGACATGTCGCAGGTGATGAAAAAGCTCGGCCCCGATGCCGATCGTATCGGCGCGCTGTTCATCACCGTCGATCCGGATCGCGATACGCCCGCCCTGATGAAGGACTACATGTCGAACTTCGACCCGCATCTGCGCGGGCTGACCGGCGATCAGGCCGCGATCGACAAGGCCATCAAGGAATACCGGGTCTACGCCAAGAAAATTCCGCTGAAGGATGGCGACTACACCATGGATCATACCGCGATTGTCTATCTGATGGACAAGAACGGCGATTTCGTCGCGCCATTCGATCTGAGCAAGTCATCGCCGGACGATGCCGCCGCGCAATTGCGCAAGTACATGTAGCGCAGCGAAGCTGCCGACGTCGCTGAAATGTAAAACCCCGCCGCGTCACCGCGGCGGGGTTTTTCGTTCGCGAAAGCCGCCCGGAATTACGCGTAGTAATCCGACGCGAACCGTCTCGTCCGACTTCTTGCCGCCCATGGCATTGAAGACCGGCGTCAGGATGACGGCGATGATGAGGTTGAGCACCACGGTGTAGAACGCCGTGTAGCCCGGGAAGGTCCAGCCGCCGAAGGCCAGCGGATAGGCCGCGGCGAAGTTCACCGACACCGCCATCCAGGTGCCGACCACGGTGCCGACCAGCCAGCCGACCAGCAGCGCCCAATCGTTGAACCACCGCGTATACAGCGCCGAACAGCATCGCCGGCACGGTCTGGATGATCCAGATGCCGCCGAGCAGTTGCAACTGAATGGCGTATTGCGTCGGCACGAAGATGATGAAGACCAGCGCACCGAGCTTGACGATCAGCGACACCCACTTCGCCATCTGCGACTTCCTGCTTGTCGGTCGGATTGCGGTTGATGAACTCCCGATGGATGTTGCGGGTATAGAGATTGGCGGCCGCGATCGACATGATCGCCGCCGGCACCAGCGCGCCGATGCCGACCGCGGCAAAGGCGACGCCGACGAACCACGACGGGAAGCTGTGCAGGAACAGCGCCGGCACCGCGAAGCTGTTGCCGAACTGCTTGAAGCCCGCCGCGAATTCGGGTGCCGTGCCGACGCCGGTGGCGATGGCAAAGAAGCCCAGCAGCGCCAGCATGCCGAGCAGGAAAGTATAGCTCGGCAGCAATGCGGCATTACGCCGGACGGCTTTGCGGCTTGAAGCGCTCAGGACACCGGTGACCGAATGCGGATAGAGGAACAGCGCCAGCGCCGACCCCAACACCAGCGTCGCATAAACACCATAGCTGCCGGTTGTGTTCGCGCCCGGTACCGCAAGCAGAAGCTTGGCCGGCGGCACTTTCGCGAAGATGTTGCCAAAGCCGCCCATCTGGATACGGAATCACGATCACGGCGGCAAACGCCGTGATGTAGATCAGGATATCTTTGACGATCGCGATCGACGCCGGCGCACGCAGGCCGCTCGAATAAGTGAATGCGGCAAGAATGACGAACGCGATCAAGAGCGGCACTTCGGCCATGAAGCCGGTGCCGGAGATGCCCATCGCGCCGATCACGACCTGCAAGCCGACAAGTTGCAGCGCGATGTACGGCATCGTCGCAACGATACCGGTGATCGTGATTGCCAGCGCCAGCCAGCGGTTGCCATAACGGCCGCGTACGAAATCGCCCGCGGTGATGTAGCTGTGCTTGTGGCAGACAGACCAAAGCCGCGGGAAGAACAGGAACAGGATCGGATAGATCAGCACCGCATACGGCACCGCGAAGAACGCCAGTGCGCCGGCGCCAAAAGCCAGCGCTGGAACGGCGATGAAGGTGTAGGCGGTGTAGACGTCGCCGCCGACCAGAAACCAGGTGATCAGCGTGCCGAAGCGGCGGCCGCCGAGGCCCCATTCGTGCAATTGATCAAGGTCGCCCTTGCGCCAGTTGGCGGCGGCGAAACCCAGCCAGGTGATGAATCCAAACAGCACGACGAAAACAGTCAGTGCGGTCCAATTGATGTCTGCCACGGCATACCCCCCAATTCAGATGTTTTCAGCTTTTGGCCGCGCGAGCGCGCGAGGCACTGTCACCAGAGCGCGGTTACGCGCTAGTCTTCGTTCGTCGCGAAATAGACGATCGCGGTAAGAACGCCGCTGATGATCACCCAGAGCATCTGGTACCAATAGAAGAACGGCACCCCTGCCCAGGACGGCTCGACTGAATTGTACGACGGCACCCAGAGCAAAAAGACGAACTGCGCCAGAAGGAGCAAATACCACCAGCTCCAGCCTGACCGCTTCCCGGTTTGCTGATCCATTTTTCTCATCCCCCACGAGCCGTTTGAGGCTCTTGAGCGGAACATAACCCCTGCTCCGGAGCGATCAAGAAAAAATAGTGACAGTGCGTTCGACCAAAGTCTAACGCACTGCACAATTTCTATTTGTTGTTGAAGTTTGAGATCGCGGCAATCCGCCTCAGGCGGCCTTTGCAGCCATAGCAGTTGTCAGGCCGCCTTCGCGGCCGGGGCGGCCGTCAGGCCGCTTTTGCAGCCATGACGCGCTGCATGAATTTCACGAACGTGTCGGCGATCTCTTCCTCGTACGGGCCCCATTCCGGGAACGGGATCAGCGGCACCTCCTGATCCTTGATCGGC
>CAWECH010000005.1:0-32414 GCA_963807565.1 uncultured Alphaproteobacteria bacterium
GTCGGAGCGCCGAGATTTGAACTCGGGACCCCCAGTCCCCCAGACTGGTGCGCTAACCGGGCTGCGCTACGCTCCGAACAGAGGGGCCGGACTATAGTCAGCACACCCCCATGTCGCAACTCAGCATGCCGCAACTCACACGCTTTCGAGCCAAAATTCAGCAAGCAGCGAGACATCGTGAAGCGCATTTATAGTGCGGCCAAGAACTCCTGGCGCGGAATTGTCGACGGCGTCTCGACCGAAGCTGCCGTGCGCGAGGAGACCGTTCTTCTGGTGCTGGCGATTCCGCTGGGCTTTCTCATCGCGCCAAGCGCGTCGTGGTACGTCGCCATGATCGCGTCGCTTCTGGTCGTGCTGGCGATCGAGTTCCTCAACACCGCCATCGAAAAGCTTTCCGACCACGTCACTCCGGAACATCATTACGACATCGGCCAATCAAGGATTTCGGTTCGTCGGCGGTGTTCTGCGGTCTGGCGCTTGTCGCCCTGATCTGGATAGCGGCGCTCTGCGTGCGCCTTGGGTGGCTGTAGCTCCACGTTATCGCGGAGGTATGATCGCGAGCCTGCCGCTCTCCAATAGCGCGCCACAGCGGAAGGTGGCGAAGGGATCAACCTTTTTCGCATACGGGTCCGTGTCGACCCACGGATCGGTATTCCAAGTGTAGTAGATCACGCCGTTGAGGCGTCCGGCGTCGGCATATTTGCGAAATTCGGCCAGCATTTCCCGCACCAGAACGACGTGACTGGTGTCGTTGGCCGGGCATCGCGTGTCCGGAAAAGCAAATCCCCACTCGGTGATCCAGCACGGCTTTCCCTCTGGACTGTTGGGCGGACGACATTCTGCGAGTGCATATTTTGCCAAGCGTTCGGCGCGAGCGGCGGCAGCGCTCGGATCACCCGGTTTGTCTTGCGACGGATAGACATGGATGGCGTACGCATCGACCAGCGTGTCCAGCCCATGCGCCCGCATGAAATCAAGCGTGGCATTGACGCTGACTACGTCTTCAGGTCTGCCAAGCGGCCCGTCCGGCTGAGCGAAATCGGCGAGGCCGGCGGTCAGGATCGGCGTATTCCGATTGAGCCTTGAGTGATCGCGAACCTCTTTGAGGATTTTCAGCAACTTCAAATATCGAAGGTAGCCGACCGCGATCTGTTTGGCCTCGGGATCATGGTACAGATCATCGAGCCCGAATTGAACGCCCGGGCCCGGAAGTGGAAACTCGGCGTTGTACGCCGCCCAGTTGATCTCATTTCCCAATTCAAAAGCAGCAAGCTTGATTCCCGAAGCCTCAAGGCGCGCCAGCATCCAACTGAAATAATCGCGGAACTGCTCGAGGTCGACATAGGACAGCGGATGTCCTTCCCACATTTCCGGAAATTTTTCCGGCTGATAAGGCCGCGTCGGAGCTCCACGCAGATAGCCGCCGAATTCTACAATCCAATCGATTTGAATGCCGAGCTCGTGCGCGGTGCGCGCAAACTCAAGACCTTTCTCGTCCTCTCCGATGTTGGCGCGGATAAGTTTCACCCCGGCCATTTTCATGTCGATCAGCAGCGAATTTTGCTGTGCGATCGTGAGACGCTCGGAACTGCCGAGGGTTGTCCCGATGAGCAATTCCGATGCGTGGGCAGCGCCGGCGAAGAAAAGCGCGATGCTCAAGGCTACTAACGACCAGCGGGGTCTGATCAAGAGCCGTTTCTTGCTCATGTCCTGAGTTCACCTGGGGCGCTGCAGCCGCCGTCTGTGCTCTGAACAGATAACGCGACAAGGTCGCTGCGCCGACAGCCATCTTGCTGTCTGCGGCGTTCATTCGTTTTAAGGTTACTTGCCGCGTGATTGCTTTGTTCGTCGCGAAATCGGTAACGCGATTTTAATGGGGCGAGCCTAGCCTCATTACGATCCGGCAAGTTTGCGCGGACGGTTTTGCTTGCGTACGTGGGAGCGGAAACAGCACATGCTCAAGAACACCCAGATTTTGCCAAAGGGTACGCTCGACACCATCAAGCGGTCGCGGCCCATCTATACCATTGGGCGCAAGGTCCGCTTCGCCGTGGGTGAGCTTCTTGGTTCGCGAGAGGTGCCGGGCCTGACCGGACGCACGCATTACAACGATTTCATGCTTGTCTCTACCGATCCGGCGGTGGTGGAGACTTACGTCCGCGGGGCCAACCAATTTATCGATATTCTCGAGCGCTCGTGCTCGGAGGCCGGCCGTGACCCAAGCACGATCGGCGAAGTGCTCGAAGTCGGTTGTGGTTATGGCCGCATTGTTCGCGAATTGCGAAAGCGCATGCCGGCGGCTCGCGTGCATGTGTCGGACGTGATTGACGGGGCGGCTCGATTTACCGCAGCGGAATTTGGCTGCTATGAGATGCCGCCGCTTGAAGATGCCGGCGCCGAATACAATGAACGGTTCGATCTGGTTTATTTGCTCTCGGTGTACACGCATCTCCGCCGCGATTTGGTAGCGGCCAATCTGCGCCGCTTGTCGGCAATCCTCAAACCAGATGGCGTTGCGGTGATCACTCTGCACGGCCGCGGTTCGGCGGAAATTGCAGAGCGCTACAACCAATATTGGTTGGACAAGGCGCGCGTGTTGAACGCGCTCGATCGCGACGGTTACTACTACGAGAGATATCCCTACTACTACGGGGAGTACGGCCTAACCTGGTTCACTCGTCCGACATTCGATGGGCTGATTGCCGAGGTGGCGCCCGAACTCCAGGCTGTCGCTTACCACCCGTTGGATCTTGAGGGTCATCAGGACGTGGCCGTATTTCGCAAGGTAGCAAAGCGGCCGTCACGTCACGCCGACGAGCGCGCGCAGAACGTTCGGGCTCCAGAACACGCAGAAGCCTAGCTGCTGCTCGACCGCAGCTTGTTTCCAGTAAGACCCGCGAGAAGTGGCTTGCTCACACAGACGCCAACTTGATCGGATCGGCCTGTTGGCCTGTCCGGCGACGTCCTCGCTGCAAGCTCAAGAACAATTGGTTGAATGCCGCGTCGGGCAACGTGAGCGCGAGCAGGTAGCCGGCCATGCCTTTGAATAAAGAATAACGGCCGCTTCCGTCACGCGTTTGCGACCAAAGCCGGATCATGGCGAAGATCCGGTAGCTCTGCGGATGCCTGCTGCGAAGCTCGCGCCAGAGTTTCGCGAACATACGCTTGGCCTGGATGCCCTGCAGCATGCTCGGCGAATCCGCGCTCGCAATGCGGTAGTTGTACAACGGCTTTGCCACTTCAATGCCGTGATATCCCGCTTCCGCAAGCCGCAAATTGAACTCCCAATCCTCGTAACCTTGACGCATCGTCTCGTCGTATCCACCGACTGCGCGCCAGGCCTCCTTGCGGAAGACCAGAGCGTTCGATGAGGTGTTGGTGAATAGAAGATCGAAACGATTGAAATACCGAGGTATCACCCGCGTTTCCGCGCCTACATATCGTATGTGCGTGACGATCATGGCGACATCGGGCGATGCGCCCGCAAGCGCCGGAATTGTCTCGGCGAGAAATGTCGGCTCGATGGTGTCGTCGCAATCAAGCGGGAAGACGATATCTGCGCGGGCCTCGCGGATGCCGATGTTGCGCGCCGCGGGCAGGCCGCGATTTTCCTGATGGATGACCCGAGCCTGACCTTCCAGAGCAGCGAGCTTGCGCAGGGTCAGTTCATCGGTCGAACCGTCGTCGACGATCACAATCTCGAAATTTCGAAATGTCTGGTGCGCTAACGACGCCATCAGGTCGTCAAGAAAACGCCCGCCGTTATAGCAGGGCACAACTACGCTGACGGCGGGAACAGTGGCGGTCGTGGCGGCCGCTCCTTCCGAAATAGGCGTGGAGGTCATCATGGGAGGGTTCGCTAAACCTTCCGGAAGATTTGCGGCAATCAGCCTAATTTTTCCTTAAATGGCACGTCGGGTTCTTTGGCTTGGCGTCCGTATTTTGTTCACCACGATCCTTAAGCCAAAAATGCGATGTAATCGCTACTTTTGGCGGCATGAGCTCGCAGGTATCGGCTTTGAACGGCGCGCCCGGCGCGTCGCGCGTGCGGCATTGGCTTGGCCGGTTCTCCGGCCTGCTTTCGTTGCGTTTTTTTATGCTGCGCACCTTTACCGCCGGCGCAGCGGTGGTCAGCGGGCTCGCTCAGACATTCGTTTTCGCTCGTGTCCTGACCCCTCGGGATTTCTCGATCTACATCCTCATTGGCAGCTTTGGTGCGGCGCTGTGGATGTTCGATCTCGGCGCGTCGAAAATTCTGTTCGTACGGCAACGTGCGCGACATCTGGCACAGCAGGCCGATGAGGATATCCCGGCGCAGTCGAACGCGGTCATTGCGCTTTACGCTCTCATTGTACTCGTTGGCGCGCTGCTTTGCTTTGCAATCATGGCGAGCGGGTCTTCGACCACGGCAGGGCAAGCCGCCGGATTCGCGGCGTTCTTCAGCTTCGTTACCTTCAATCTGGTGTGGTTTCCATTGCGCAATGTCAGCATCGCCGTGGATGAGTTCGTCACATTCGAAACTCTTGAGGTGATCCGGCGTGTCGTCCACTTGGGTCTTATGCTGTCGATGCTGGAAGGGCTGTCGCTGGCGACCTTCCTGTGGCTTGCCAATGTTTTCTGGTTTGTGTTGTTTGCTGCCTGCATAACGCTGCTCGTTCGCCACGGCGCATTGGCGCCCCGTCTGCGCGGACTGTACGGCAGTCTGAAGCAGTTCTGGCGGAACAACCGCGCCGAGTTGTTGCGCAGCGCTAACTTCTCGGTCGGCGATCTTGTTATTTATAACTTTCCTTATCTCATCGTGCCGGTGGTCTATGGTCTCGGCGCGCCGACAATCATCCTTGACACCGTGCTCAGAGTCTTCCGCGGTGCCATGTTGGTCAACGCGGCAGGCCTCGATCCGCTGGTACCGCGTCAGACGCGGGCCTACGCCGAGCGTGATATCGCCACTTTGAAAAAGGCCACTTATACGGCAGCCATTCTGTGCGCCATTCCGACCGCGTTGGTGTGTGGCGCGCTGATCTTTGCCAGCGATCGATTGTTTGCGCTGCTATTGGGACACGCCGCCGAGATGCCGAGCGGCGCGACGCTAGCGTTGGTCGTCCTGCTTCTTGCCAACCTGGTCCAGAACGTCGCGAGTTCGCTGATGGTGCACACCGGGTTTTTTCGCGAGATCGCCCGGATCGTCACCGTGCTGGTCTTGGCGATGGCTGCAATGACCGCAATCGCAATCGGGTGTGGGGCTGGGATCGTCGGGTTCATCGGGAGCTATGCTGCCGTCTTTGCGGCGGGCGGAATACTCTACATCACGTTTGTGATGCGGAAAATTTTCCGCTGATGCTGATTTACAGACGGCGGAGGAGACGTCGCATAACGTAGCGCAGTTGAGGAAGGCGGCGCAGCGTGTACATCGTCGAGTAAGGACAAATATAGGTTTGTATTGCTGCCGCCAAATTGGCGACAGATAGTTGGACTTCCTTTGGAGCGGAGCGGACCATGGATTATGCGACTCAACTCTCCAGGCCCTTCATGGGTGATGCGCTCGAGCGCGAGGCGCGCATCGAGCGTCGGCTCGCGCCCTCACGCACGCTCGCGGAGCCGTTTCGGAGTCTCGGTTACAACAGTGCCCAAATCTGGGCCTGGGACCACTACCGCGCCGTCGTGCTGGGTTTTGCGCAAGCGGCGCGGCGGCGTCGCCCAGGCGAACCGGTGCGCATGCTCGAGATCGGCGGTGGGCGCGGCCCGTTGTTGAAGCCCGAAGAGGCTGCGGCCGCGGGGATCGCGGTCACCGTCAACGACATCGATGCGAATGAACTCGCGATGGGGCCTGCGGCGTACCAAAAAGCGCAATTCGACATTGCGGGTGAAGCGCCTGCCGCGCTCAACGGTCAATTCGACCTCATCGTTTCAAAAATGGTGATGGAGCACGTCCGCGACGGTCGGAGGGCGTGGTCCAACATGGCCGCCTTGCTGGCGCCGGACGGCGTCGCCATGGCCTTTCATCCAACGCTTTATGCGCCACCATTTCTCGTCAATCTGGTTTTCCCCGACGCGCTCACGGCTCCTCTGCTGCGGCTTTTCTTTTCGACGAGGCACCAGGGCGATTATCCGAAATTTCCGGCGCGGTACGAACTCTGCTTCTCCGATCAAGAGAAGGTGGCGCCCGTCCTCAAGTCCTGCGGATTCTCCGAGGCTTTGCTCGTCCCGTTCTGGGGACACGGCTATTTCCGCAATATTCCGCTTTTGCGCGAAGCGGATGCCGCGCTGCAGCGCCTGGCTGAATCCCGCGATTGGCGTTCGCTTTCGACCTACGCGTTTACGCTGGCGCGGCGCTGAGGCTGCCGGCGGCTGCTTCGCTGCTCGTTATCGGCCGTGTATGGCTCGGCTACGGGCGACGCCTGCCATTGGCGGCGGCGATAGTTGACGGTTGCCGCCATAAGGCCCCACAGCAGTCCGATCAAAAGATAGAAGTGCCGGAAGTGGTCGGTGTCGATGACCAAGCCCTCGACCGCCAACGCAAAAAAAGCAACGTAAGTTCCAATGAAAGAAGTCTGATACGGCGTACGCACCCATACGAAGCGAAACCCCGTGCCCAGGGTCAGCAGAATAAGAGCCGCATACGCAGCGCCACCGATCCAGCCATGGTTCAAAAAGGTGCCGAGGTAAGTATTGTGCTGCACCAGGTTGTAGACTCGCGAGAAGGCCCAAGGACCCATGCCAAGCGGGTGGTCGAGCATTTCCCGTATGCCGATCGCTTGCAGCACAAATCGGCTTCCACTCCGGCCGGCGTCGTACTCCTCGATGAGCACGGCGCGTTGCAGGAACACGTCGCGCACGGAATCGATTGACATCAAAGCGGCAAGCACCACGACGGCAGCGACTACGCTGAACACAACAAAGAACACAATCCGCTTGCGCTCGCGGCCGGTTTGCGTGACGAAAAGAAAATACGTCTGCATTAGCAGCGCCAACAAAAAAGTGCCCCAGGCGGCGCGGGAGAACGCCAGCAACAGCCCGATAAAAACGAGAAGGCACGCCAGCAACTCAAGCGGGCGCACGCGATCCATAATGAAATTCTTGATCTGCCACATCAAAACCGGGATCAGGAAGCAGCCGAGCACATTGGGATCCTTGAATGCGCCGGTTGCGCGTTCCTCGAACGCAAGAGCTTCGAGGCCCGGATAGAAATGAAAATGAAGATCAAAAAATCCGATGGTGCCCAATAACGCGGCGATGACCGCCGCTGCGCCGTAGGCTGATCGCATCGTGGCAAAGCGCCGCTCGGTATCCTGCGCGAACAGGCAGGCGAACATCACGGCGGTTAGGCCCAGATAAAACGAAATGGCGAGAAAGCGAACCGAGTCAGGATTGTCGATAACCTGCAACAGAGCAAACGTGCCGCTCGCATCGCGGATCAGAAGCAGAATCAGAAGCGGCAAGATGATTGGGCTGAAAGGAACGCGCGCGACTATACAAGCCAAGCCGACGATGACGGCGATAAATTCGTACGGCGCTGGCTCAATATAGACGAAGAAGCTCGACAGGATGCAGATATAGAGCGTGACGTGCAGCAACTTGTCTGCCAGCCGGCTGGCAGGGTGATGGGCGGGACGGGCACCCGCCAGGTCGAACCGCAAGTCTGCATGGCTAATCGAGGTCAATACGCGTTCTCACTCTTGAGCAAAGCAAACGGCGTCTTGAACAGGATCGAGAGGTCGAGCAGGAGCGACCAGTTTTCGATGTAGTAGAGGTCGTGCTCGACGCGGCGCTGGATCTTTTCCTTGCTGTCGGTTTCGCCGCGCCAGCCGTGAATTTGCGCCCAGCCGGTGATGCCGGGCTTCACCCGGTGCCGCGCGAAATAGCCGTCGACCGCTTCGTCATAGAGATGCTCGGCGGCCTTGGCGTTGACGGCGTGCGGCCGCGGCCCGACCAGCGACAGATTGCCGATGAAGACGACGTTGAGGAGCTGCGGCAGTTCGTCGATGCTGGTCTTGCGGATGAAGCGGCCGACGCGGGTGACGCGCGGATCGTTCTTGGTGACCAGCCGGCTCGCGGTCGGCGTCGGTGTGCTCGGTGTACATCGAGCGGAATTTGTAGATCTCGATCAGCTCGTTGTTGAAGCCGTAGCGGCGCTGCTTGAAGAACACCGGGCCCTTGCTGTCGAGCTTGATCGCAAGCGCGACCAGCAGCATCAGCGGCGACAGGCAGATCAGCGCCAGCGTGCCGACAATCTTGTCGAACAGCCACTTCATCACGACGTCCCAATCGGCGATCGGGCGGTCGAACACGTCGATCACCGGCACGTTGCCGATATAGGAGTAGGAGCGCGGCCGGAAACGCAGCTTGTTGGTGTGCGCGGACAGCCGGATGTCGACCGGCAGCACCCAGAGCTTCTTGAGCATCTGCAGGATGCGGCCTTCGGCTGCGATCGGCAGCGAGAAGATCACGAGATCGACGCGGGTCTTGCGCGCGAACTCGACAATATCGTCGATGCTGCCGAGGTTCGGCACGCCATTGACGGTCGGCAGGCTGCGGCTGTCGGTGCGATCGTCGAAAGCGCCGATGACGTGCACGTCGGAATCGCGCTGTGCGGCAAGCGCTTGCAGCAGCGCTTCGCCGCTTTTGTCGGCGCCGACGACGACGGTGCGGCGATCGAGCCGGCCCTCGCGCGTCCAGTGACGGACCAGCAGGAACAGGCAGCGCCGGAACAGGATCAGCGTCAGCAGTCCGATGACATAGAAGCTGCCGAGCCACGCGCGGGAGAACTGATCGCCGGCCTTGGCAAAAAACGAAATGCCGATTGCGGTCAGAAAAACAACGGACCAGGCAGAAGCAAGCCGCATATATTGCTTTTCATGGCCGCGAAACGCCTGCACCTGGTAGATGTCGGCGACCTGGAAAGCGACCAGGGCGAGAACTGCGATGCCGAACAATTGCGCCGATGTAATAGAGCGCAAAGCCGTTGCCGGGGACGACGTAGCCGAAATAGAGGGCGACGCCGACGAGCATGATCAGCGCGGCTTCAATCAGCCGCACGGTGCCGGCCAGCACGATCGGCGAGTAGGCCGGTTTGAAATCCTGCGCTGCGACCAGAAGCGCGGTCGGCGACAGCGGCCGCGTGGCGGCGGCTTTGTCGCGCGGCACAGCATTGAGCGCCGCGGTCATTTCGCTTGCGCTGCCGAAGAGTCGTGCCGCGTTCAGGGTTCGACATTGGTTAACGAAAACTTTCCGGTGCGGAGGCGGGCGCGCCTGTTCATTCGCCCAGATGTAGTCTCACCGGAGCGAAAACATAGTGAACAATCTTCAAAAATTGGTTATGCGAACCGCGCCAGCTTGCGCAGCAAAAGCGCTTCGCGATAGGCCGCGAGCCCGCCGTCCACCATCGTGTCCACGGAGAATTCACCGCGGACGCGAGCGCGGATTTTCTGCGCGACGGCGTTGGCCTGTCCGGGTTCGTCGAGCGATTGCCGGATCGCGTTAACCAGGGCGTTCACGTCGTCGGCCGGGATGAGATGATCGTCATATTCGCCGAAAATCTCGGGAACGCCGCCGACGCCGGTGGCAACGATCGGCAGACCGGCCGCCGCCGCCTCAAGCACGACATAGGGCAGCGACTCGGCGCGGGAGGGGATAGCCAGCATCCGTCCCATGGCGAACGCCGTGCGCGCCGGCTGGAAGCCGACGAACCGGACTTCGTCGGTCAGCCCGCGCTCATGTGTCAGGGCTTTGAGTTTGGCTTCGTCCGGTCCTTCGCCGACGATCGTCGCCGTCACCGGCCGTCCGGAAGCTTTGAGCAGCGCCAGTGCTTCGATGAGGACGTCGACAGCCTTTACCGGGCGCAACTCGCCGATGCAGACGAAGTCGGTGGCGTCCGGATTGACGATAATCGGGCTCGAATTCCGCGGCGCTTACGCCATTGCGCACAACCCGCACCATGCCGCGGGGCCGGCCGATCTTGCTGCGGAAAAGGTCTGCCGCATAAGCGCTTTCGAACAGAAACAGGTCGGTTCGGAAATTGAGCAGGCGCTCAAGCATCCGATAAAAGCTGCCCGCTCGCCGTGCCGGGGCTGTAAACCAGCGAACCGCCGTGCGGCGTATAGGCGCGCACCGCGTGGCCGACATTGGGCGCAAGGCGCACCAGCGCCGCTCCCTTGGCGCCGTGGCCATGAAGGACGTCCGGCGCCAACCGCCTTGATGCGCTTCATGAAGTGACGCAGCGCGACGAAATCACGCGGGCTGAGTTCGCGCGGTATCGCGAGGCGCTGATAGCCAAGCGCAAGGCAGGGCGAGAGCTCGCGCAGCACCGCATCGGCGCGCGCGCCGCCGGTGGTGCTGTCCACGATCAGACCGACGCGGTGACCGCGCGCCGCCTGGCCGCGGACCAGATCGGTCACATGACGAAACAGGCCGCCGAGCGGCGCGCGAAGGACATGCAGGATATTGAGAGGCGCCGAGCCGATGCGCCGGAGCCTGCGTTTCGGATGCATATGTAGCGTGATCGAACGCCGGCGAAGCAGATTGCGCAACGCTCATGAAATCCGTCCCGAAGATCTTGCGCGAAGTGTTGAGCGGATTGAGACCCGAGACGGTTAATAAAGCTCTCACGTTGTCGATCTTGTCGCACGGCGGCGCGGCCTTAACCGGATAGCAACCATAATAGTTTGTTATCACGACAGTGCAGTTGAGTAGCGTTGGGTCGTGAGGAGTGTGAGAATGAGTGTAGCGTCGCGGTCAGCCCGTCCGTCGGGCGCAGCAGAGTACGCCGGCTGGCGATCTGGATTTGCCGGCCCTCGGCGCGGCGCTTTGGCGAAAGAAACGGGTCATTCTGCTGGCGACCGGCGTTGCCGCGACTGCTCACGTTTGCTCGCCGTTGAACTGATCACGCCCAAATATAAGTCCGAGTCGCGCGTCCTGATCGAAGGGCGGGACAACATCTTCATGCGGCCCGACGTCGACAAGGACCTCGGCGATCGCAACAGCAATATCGACGAAACGGTTGTGACCAGCCAGGCGCAGGTCATCATGTCGCGCGATCTGGCGCGCGAGGTGGTCGCCAAGCTCAAGCTCAACGAGCTTCCTGAATTTGATCCGACGCTGAATGGGTATTTCGCCGATCAAGGCGATCCTCGGCACGCTCGGTTTCATCAAAAACCCGCTGACCATGACGCCGGAGGAGCGCGTTCTTGACGCGTATTACGACCGGCTCACGGTTTCGCCGTTGGAGAAGTCGCGCGTCATCACCATCGATTTTCTGTCCGAGGATCCAGAGCTTGCGGCGAAAGTCGCCAACGCCATCGCCGACGCTTATCTGGAGCGGCAGCAGGGCGTAAAGCAGGATCAGGCCAAGACGGCGGCGCAGTATCTCTCCGGCCAGATCGATACCTTGCGGAAGAAGGTGGTCGAAGCCGAAGGCAAGGTCGAAGCCTATCGGGCGAAATCAAATCTCCTCGTCGGCAACAACAACACGACGCTGTCGGCGCAGCAGCTCGGCGATATGTCGTCGCAGCTTTCCACATTGCGTGCGCAGAAGACCGATGCTGAAGCCAAGGCGAGGCTGATCCGCGACATGCTCAAAAGCGGTCAGCCGGTCGAGTCGTCCGACATTCTCAATTCGGAATTGATCCGCCGGCTGTCGGAACAGCGCGTGACATTGCGCGCGCAGCTTGCCGAGCAGTCTTCGACGCTGCTCGACAATCATCCGCGGATCAAGGAATTGCGCGCGCAGATCGGCGACCTCGATCACCAGATCAACAACGAGGCGGCGACGATCGCCCGATCATTTGAGAATGACGCCAAGCTGGCAGGCGCGCGCGTCGACTCGCTTACCGCCAGCCTCGATCAACTCAAGAGTCAGGCGGCGCTGAACAACGAAGACGACGTGCAACTGCGCGAACTTGAGCGGGACGCCAAGTCGCAGCGCGATCTCCTTGAAGTCCTATCTGGCCAAATATCGTGAGGCCAACGCCCGCGATACGCTCAACTCATCGCCGGCCGAGGCCCGTGTTATCTCGCGCGCCACGGTGTCGAACGTCCCGTTCTCTCCGAAGAAGCTGCCGACCATTCTCATCGTCACCCTGACGACGCTGGTGCTGTCGGCCGGTTTTGTGGTGACCCAGGAGCTTCTGGCGACCCCGGAGGGCATGGCGCGTGTACCGGCGCCGCCACTGGCCCCCGCCGAGGAAGAACATCAGGAAGAAGTGCCTCCGTCACGGGTCGCAGCTGTCCTCGGGATGTTCCGCAAGAAATCACCCCGGCGGTCAGAACCTCGGCCTGAGCCGAGCCGTCGAGAAACGGTGTATCGCGAGCGGGCCTATCAGGAACCGGCATATCAAGAGCCGGACTATCTCGATCCGGCGCATCAAGTACCGCCGCACCACATCGGCGCGATTGACGACGTCGTCGCCGACCTGAGCCAGAATGGCTCCGACGGGGCACCGATTGCGGTATTTGGCGCCGCGCGCGGCCTCGATACCAGTTGGACCGCGCTCAAGATCGCCCGCACGCTGGCCGAAACCGGCAGTGTCATTCTTGTGGGGATCGGTTCGGCTGACGCAGCCATCCGGACCGCGTCGATTGATCCAGGCGCGAGCGGATTGGCTGAGTACGCCGATGGTTCTGCGTCGTTCGGCAAGATCATTACCAAGGACCGGCAATCCGACGTTCATCTCATCTCCTCCGGCCACGAGCCGACGGATCGTCGCGAGATTCTAGTCTCCGAGATTGTGCCGATCACGTTCGAAGCCCTGTCACGCAGCTACGATTATGTCGTCGTCGCCGCCGGGGCGGCTGGCGGGCCTCAACTCGAGGATGTTGCCGCGATCGCAGCGTGCGCAGTTCTTGTTGCCGGGACGCTGACGGGCGCGGGAACGGCTTCGGCGCGGGATCGGTTGCTTGATGCCGGCTTTGAGGATGTGACCGTTGTCGTCGGGACAACGGCCGATCTCGGCGCTCCCGCAGAAGCTGCCTGAGCGCCGATTTTCGAAGTTGACCGCGCACAGGTATCGGCAAAGATTGTGAGCGTAGCCGGGGAAAGTAGTGTTCCTCTCGACAAGGCATCGTGCGTGGCCGGGCTGAGACAAAAGATTATCAAAGGTGGCCTGGAGTCGCTTTATTTCAGCGGCGCTTATGTTGCGCTGAAGCCCTTTGTCAGCGGCGTTGGCGCCATTCTGACAATGCATCATGTCCGGCCGCCGCGGCGTGACCGGTTTCAGCCGAACCGGCTTCTTGAAATCACTCCACGCTTCCTGACCCGGGTGGTGCGTTATTTGCGCCGTTCGAAACTTGATCTGGTCAGCCTCGACGAAATGCACCGCCGTCTGATCGATCGCGATTTCTCGCGGCGCTTTGTCTGTCTCACCTTCGACGATGGCTATCGCGATACGCTGCAATGCGCCTATCCGATCCTCAAAGAAGCCGAAGTGCCGTTCGCCGTCTATGTGCCGACGAGCTTTCCGGATCGTCTTGGCGAATTGTGGTGGCTGGTGCTCGAAGCGGTGATCGCACGCAACGATCACATCAGCCTGCAGGTCAACGGCCGCAATCGCACATTTGACTGCGCAACTGTTGCCGCCAAGCGCTCGCTGTATGAAGAAATTTACTGGTGGCTGCGGCGGTTGCCGACGGAAGACGAGCTGCGTTCCGTCATTCATTATCTTGCCGCCGTCTATCAGGTCGATATTGCCGCATTCTGCGACGAGCTTTGCATGAGCTGGCCGGAACTGGCGGAGCTTGCCGCCGATCCGCTGGTCACGATCGGCGCACATACGGTCAAACATCAGATGCTGGCGAAGCTGCCGCAAAAGGCCGTGCGCTCGGAAATGGATTTGAGCCGGTCGATTATCGAGGCCGGTCTCGGCATCCGGCCCGATCATTTGTCTTATCCGGTCGGCGACCGGACGTCCGCCGGACCGCGTGAATTCGAGATTGCCGCCGAGCTTGGCTTCAAGACCGCGGTGACGACACGGCCCGGCGTGCTGTTTGCCGATCATGTCGAACACCTGACAGCGCTGCCGCGGATTTCGCTCAACGGCGAATACCAGCGTCTGCGCTATGTGCGCGTTCTGCTATCGGGTTCGGCGACCGCGATGTGGAGCGGGTTTCGCCGGCTCGACGCTGCTTAAACGCGGCTGGGCCGAGACATCCACGATACGATCGGCATCGCGGGCAGCACCCAGCCGATGCCGGCAATCACGTAGTACGCAATCGACGCTGCCATATTGTCGAAGATGAATGGCGACTGCGCGACCGCCATCGCGACCAGCGTCCACACGACAACAAGCACAATCAAGGCGATGGCGCCGATGAATTTGCGCAGGCGAACCGGCATGGAACGTTGTCTCAGTTGCGAGTTGCGAGGGTAGGGGCCAGCACTATATGGTCCGCGCGGCTCCGACAACCTCTGGCAACAGGCGCTTATGCTCGCGCGAACACCCACTGACGCCCATCAGGGCGCTATCCGGCTGTGGCTTTACGCCGTCGCAGCGATGGTGCTCGCCATGGTGCTGGTCGGCGGCGCGACGCGGCTGACCGAATCCGGGCTTTCGATCACCGAGTGGCAGCCCGTGATGGGCACGCTGCCGCCGCTCAGCGATGCGCAGTGGCAGATCGAGTTCGAGAAATACCAGGCAATTCCGCAATATCATGCGCTCAATCAGGGCATGAGCCTCGCCGCGTTCAAGAACATCTATTGGTGGGAGTGGACGCACCGGCTGATCGGCCGGCTGATCGGTTTCGTTTTCCTGCTGCCGCTGCTGTGGTTTCTCTGGCGTGGCTGGATCGGTCCCGGACTGCGCGGGCGGCTGTGGTTCATCTTCGGCCTTGGCGCGTTGCAGGGCGCCGTCGGCTGGTGGATGGTTGCGTCAGGCCTGGCCGAACGCGTCGAGGTCTCACAGTACCGGTTGGCGACGCATCTCGTGCTTGCCTGTGTCATCTACGTCGCGATCATCTGGACTGCGCAGCGGCTCGGCGAACGCCCAGCCATGCCGGTGCCGCTGCGAATCCGGTTGGGCGCGATGGCGCTCCTCATCCTCGTGTTGCTGCAAATTTATCTTGGCGCGTTGGTCGCGGGTCTGCGCGCCGGCTACGTTTACAATACCTGGCCGCTGATCGACGGCGCGCTGATACCGGATGGCGCACGGCTTTTTCTTGATACGCCGTTGTGGCGCAATTTCTTTGAAAACACACTGACGGCGCAGTTCGATCACCGCATGACCGCTTACGCGATCTTCGCACTCGCGCTGCTACACGCATTCGATGTCGCACGCACTGCGAGGACCAGTTGGGTGGTGTCGAGTGCTGCAGTGCTTGCTCTTGCCGTCACGCTGCAGGCGGCGCTTGGTATCTGGACGCTGCTCGATCGGGTGCCGATCACACTTGCGCTGATGCACCAGACCATGGCGATGCTGGTGCTGACGGTGGCGACCACCCACGCAGCACTGCTCGCCGACCGCGCGCCTCGCAGCTACAGCGCGGCGCTGCGAAGCTGAAAAGCTGCCGTGTTAGTCCGCCAGCGCCTGCTCCAGGTCGGCGATAATGTCTTCCTTGTCCTCGATGCCGATCGAAAGGCGCACCACGTCCGGCCCGGCGCCGGCCTGGACTTTCTGCGCATCGCTGAGTTGGCGGTGCGTGGTCGAGGCCGGATGAATGATCAGCGAGCGGGTATCGCCGATATTGGCCAAGTGTGAGAACAGCTTCACGTTGGAGACGAGCTTGACGCCGGCGTCGTAGCCGCCTTTGAGTCCAAACGTGAACACCGCTCCCGCGCCCTGCGGGCAATATTTGCTGGCGAGGTTGTAGTAGCGGTCTCCAGGGAGTCCCGGATAGCTGACCCAGGCTACTTTCGGATGATCGGCGATCCATGCGGCGACGGCCTTGGCATTGTCGCAGTGCTTCTGCATGCGAAGCGGCAGCGTCTCGATCCCGGTCAAGATCAGAAACGAATTGAACGGCGAGATTGCCGCGCCGATGTCGCGCAGCGCCAACACGCGGCAAGCGATGGCGAAGGCGAAGTTGCCGAAGGTCTCATGCAATACGATGCCGTGATATTCCGGCCGCGGCTCTGACAGCATCGGGTAGCGCCGTTCACGCGACCAGTTGAAGGTGCCGCCGTCGACGATCATTCCGCCGATCGAATTGCCGTGCCCGCCGAGAAATTTGGTGAGCGAATGGATGACGACATCGGCGCCGTGTTCGAACGGCTTGCACAAGTACGGCGTGGCCAACGTGTTGTCGACGATGTAGGGCACGCCGGCGCGCTTGGCGATTTGCGCCACCGCGGCCATATCGGTGATGACGCCGCCGGGATTGGCGATCGACTCGGTGAAGATGGCCTTGGTCTTCGGGCTAACGGCGCGCTCGAATGACGAGATGTCGTCGGGGTCCGCCCACACGACGTTCCAGCCGAAATTCTTGAATGCGTGATTGAACTGGTTGATCGATCCGCCATAGAGCTTCTTCGAGGCGACGAATTCGTCGCCGGGCTGCATCAGGCAATGAAACGCGAGTACCTGTGCCGCGTGACCGGAAGCCACAGCAAGGCCGGCGGTGCCGCCTTCAAGCGCGGCGACGCGCTCCTCGAGCACCGCCGTCGTCGGGTTGCCGATGCGCGTGTAGATATTACCGAAAGTTTGCAGTCCGAATAGCGAGGCGGCGTGATCGACACTTTCGAACACGTACGACGTTGTTTGATAGATCGGCGTCGCGCGCGCGCCCGTCGTTGGATCGGGTTGCGCTCCGGCGTGAACTGCAAGCGTGGCAAATCCCGGGATGCGTTCGGTCATCGTGCGATCCTCAAAAATGGGGCTTACACCCCCGGTTTATAGGACCGGTACAGGCCGTCAAGGCGAGGAGATCGGCACCGCTAAAAATGGAAACCGCCGCGCTATGGGCGCGGCGGCAACAGAATCTTTTGCTTCCGATCGAACGCCGGGCGCTACAGTTATTTGTAGTGCTTCAAGGCCGTACGGCACGCCGGAGAAATTTTTCGCCGGTTGGCCATCAGGCAATGCGCCACCTTATCCCGGTCCGGAATGAATTGGCCGCAAACCGTCTGCGCGTCTTGCATACAGGCATTCTGGTCATCCTGCGCTTGATCGGCCTTGGCGGCGATGGGCGCAAGAGTCAGGCAGAGCAATCCGAACGCAAGAAAAGTACGGATAGTCATTATAAGCCCCTTATGCTTCATCAACTGTTCTTCGTGACTGCTGCTTCACGTTGAACACGATCCGCAGCCTGTGTCGAGCCACCTTGGGCGCTCGTTCGATCGAGCGTCATGCGCTGAACACCCCCCATTGTCGCTTTTCGCGAGGAAATGGTTCTGGTGTTGACCCCCATCCATGCAATTTCCGAAGACAATCTGCCATATTCGATCTTCGGACAGCGGTTCATCACTACTTTCATACCGTTCGCTTCGGCAAGCGCGGCTGCTTCGTCGTTCCGAACGGCAAGCTGCATCCAGATAACGGCCGGTCTTGGCGCAAGTGTGAGCGCCTCCTGTACGATACCGAGCGCATATTGCGAGCCGCGAAATATATCGATCATGTCCACTGGAACGGGAATGTCGGATAGTTTCGCGTAGATGCGCTGGCCCAATATCGTGTGGCCGGCATGGCCCGGGTTGACCGGGATCATCGTGTAACCGCGCTCAAGCAGATACTTGAACGCGAAATAGCTTGGCCGGTTTTCTTTCTCAGAAGCGCCGACCATCGCGACGGTCTTTACGGTGTTGAGAATGCCGCGAATGTAACTGTCGTTATAGTTGTGCGTGATCCATGGCGCGCGCGGCTAGCGGCCTTCCCATTTCGGATCGCGCTTCTCGATGAAAGCGGCGATGCCTTCTTCGGCGTCGCGGGCCAGCATGTTCTCGACCATGACTTCCGAGGTATAGCGATAGGCCTCGGCGAGTGGCATTTCCAGTTGGCGGTAAAATGCTTCCTTGCCAATCTTCACGGTCAGTGGCGATTTCGCCGTGATCTTTGCCGCAAGCTTCAGCGCCTCTTCGCGTTCGGTACCGGCGCTGACGACATGATTGACGAGACCGATGCGGGCTGCGTCCTCCGCCGAGATCATTTCGCCGGTCAACAGCATTTCCATTGCTGCTTTCCGCGTAACGTTGCGCGACAGCGCAACCATCGGCGTCGAACAAAACAAACCGATGTTGACGCCGGGTGTGGCGAATTTCGCGGTCTGCGACGTGACGGCAAGGTCGCAGCTTGCGACGAGCTGACAACCCGCCGCCGTGGCGGTGGCCTGGACTGCGGCAATAACGGGCTGAGGCAGCGTTACGATTTGCTGCATCACGGCGCTGCACAGATCCATGATTTTCTTGAAATAGGCGCGGCCGCGATCGCCGTCGCTGCGGCGTGCGTTGAGTTCTTTCAGATCATGACCGGCGGAAAAGGCAGGCCCGTTTGCGGTCAGCACCACGACACGGATCGAACGTTCACCAGCGATCGCGTTCAGTTCGTCGCGCAACGCTCCGAGCAATGCCTCTGACAGGCTGTTGCGTGCCTGCGGCCGGTTGAGCGTGAGAATGGCGACACCGGCAACGTCCTCGCGTAGAAGGATCGGCGCCGGCGATGAGCGGCTGCGGTTGCTGTGGCAGACTGGGCGTTCATTCCGCGATCCAAACTTCTACGACGTAAACTGGCTCACTATTGTAACCGATCTGCGGTGTCGGAGGATCGGAAAACGGGGCAGGGGCATGTCAAACAAGAGCATGGCAGAGATGGCAGCGCCGAAACTGACGCGCAAGGAGCTTATCGACCTGCTGACGGCTGAATTCCCCGAGGCCACGCACGCCGTCGGCGCTTACGAGATCGAAGAGGTCTGGCACGGCGGCTGCCGGGTACGCCGGCCGTTCAATGCAGGGGCGTTGCGCCCTGGCGGCACTATCTCGGGGCCGGTGATGATGGCGGTTGCCGATTTCACCATGTACGTCGCGGTTTTGTCTGCCGTGGGCTGGGTTCCGCTCGCCGTAACCACCAATCTCAATATCAACTTTCTCAAGAAGCCCGGGGCGCGCGACCTTCTTGCCGAAGCGAAGTTGATCAAACTTGGCAAACGGCTTGCTGTCGGCGAAGTGGCGTTGCGTTCCGACGGGGATGACGAGCTTGTCGCCCATGTGACCTCGACCTATTCGATCCCGCCACAATAGCTGTTGTGGTAATAAAATACCTCTAACATAACCCATTGATGCAACAGGAAATTAGGGTGGGGGATTGACCCCAATAACGGGCCTCGTTAGAAGCCCGCACGCGCCGCGGTTCGCGCGGCCTTTTCCCGATTGGAAGTGGATTATGAAAACGTTTTCGGCAAAGCCCGCCGAGGTCGAGAAGAAATGGGTGATGATCGATGCCGATGGCCTCGTCGTCGGCCGCCTCGCCTCGATCGTGGCGCTTCGGTTGCGCGGCAAGCACAAGCCGAGCTTTACGCCCCACGTTGACGACGGCGACAACGTAATCGTCATCAACGCCGCAAAGGCGGTGCTGACCGGCCGCAAGGTCGAGCAGAAAGTCTATTACAAGCACACCGGTTACATCGGCGGCATCAAGGAGCGCACGGCCAAGTCGATTTTCGCTGGCCGCTTCCCTGAACGCGTCGTCGAAAAGGCGATCGAGCGGATGTTGCCGCGCGGTCCGCTCGGACGGGTCCAACTCGGCAATCTGCGGGTCTATCCCGCACGCCGAGCATCCGCATCAGGCGCAGCAACCGGAAAAAATCGACGTCGCGGCGATGAACCGCAAGAACAAGAGGATCGCGTAATGGCCGAGACCATTCAGTCGCTCGACGAACTGTCGACGCTCAAGCCGGCGGCCGCTCCGCAGACTCCAACTTACGTGCAGAAACTCGACAAGCAGGGCCGTGCCTATGCCACCGGCAAGCGCAAGGACGCTGTCGCCCGCGTGTGGGTAAAAATGGGCAGCGGCAAAATCGTCGTCAACGGCCGCACGGTTGAGACCTATTTCGCGCGGCCGGTGCTGCGCATGCTGATCCAGCAGCCGCTGGTCGCCTCCAACCGCCAGGGCCAATTCGACGTCACCTGCACGGTGTCCGGCGGCGGACTGTCCGGCCAGGCCGGCGCCGTGCGTCACGGCATCTCCAAGGCGCTGATCAGGCACGAACCCGACCTGCGCTCGGTGCTCAAGCGCGGCGGCTTCGTCACCCGCGATCCGCGTGTGGTCGAACGCAAGAAGTACGGCCGGGCCAAGGCTCGCCGCAGCTTCCAGTTCTCGAAGCGCTAAAGCGTCCAGCTGTTACAAACGAAAACGGGAGCCTTTGGGCTCCCGTTTTGCTTTTTGAGGCGCGTCAATTCGCGATCAGAAAAACGCCATTGTGCGGATTTCGATGCTTTCGCGCGGCCGTGCGTGCGGCGGCGTTGTCGGATCATCAAAAGCGGTGTGTGCGGTCCAGCGCGCGCGGCCGTCTTTCAGAGAGTCAAACACCTTGAAGACGTAAGCTTCCTCGCGCCGCATGCGCGGGAACCAGAACCATTTGTGGTTCGGATTATACTTGATCGCGTAGGTCTGGCCGACGCGGTCCGCCGCGCGCCGCTCCGAAACGATCATGTCGCTTGGCGCCAGCGTTCGCGCGTCCGCCATCGCAAGCGGGTTGGTCTCGACGGGATAGCGGATCGGCCGCCACGCCTGAATGATGGCAAAACGCCGCTTGAGCAAGTCCTCCGCCTCGTCGGGCAGGATATCGCGCACGCGCTGCGGCGCCGACCATTCCGTATAGTCGTTGTGCACGCGGCTTACGGTCTCGCGGAGTTTCTTGGCTTCGCGCATCTCCTTGTCGGCGGTGCGGAGCGTATGATCGAACACGACAACGCGCTTGGCGCCGCTTTCGGCTTTGATCAGTTCGACCATCTCCGGATAGTAGACGCGCTTGATCTCGTCTTCGTCGTAGAAGTCTTTGACTTTGGTGTCGTGGTCCACGAACCGGAAACCGTTCGTCTCCAGATCGAACTCTTTGACATGCGGGCGGCCGTTGTGGATTTCTACGCGGCGGGGGTCGGGTGTGCCGCCCGCGCGGGTGTCGCTGCCGCCCGGCGTAGCAACGATGGTGAACACTTTGCTGCCGTCAGCCACGATGTAGTTCAGCGTGGCTTCGATGGTGTCGGGGGCGACGTCGAGTTCGCGGCGAGTTCTGCGGTTTGGCTCATGGGGTCTCTCCCTTGGCGCTAATCATTACAAACATTTAAGCACGGATGGAGCCTGGGTGAAGAGCGCCGGAGTTGGGTTCGATCCGGTAAAATAACTCTCCGGGAGCCAGGCGGCGCAAAACATTCCTCCAAAGACAGCCGTTTTTGCAGCGGCATTTTCTCTGGCCCCGATTGTCTCGCTTGCTTTTGTCTTAATCCGACCGCGGAAATCGCTGGCGATGTGCGGCTGGCGCGTAAAGACATAGTTCAAAGACGTTTATCCGTGGAAATTAAACCCGCGCAATTTTCAATTGTTATTTCCGGTAAACCTTCGCGTTTCATCATACGCTCGGCAAAGCCTGAATCGCGAATGCGCATGCGGGCTGCCAAAAAACTGGTACGGGCTCTCCAGAGGTTGAGGTTGGAGGCTTCGCACATGTTTTCTCGGCTCACCGAGGCGTCGATGTCGCTCGACATCGGGACGCTGTTTGTCATCGCTATCTGCGTCACATCGCTGCTGGGACTGTTTCTGTTATTCGCCTGGTTGCAGGATCGCATTCAGGCGCTGGCATGGTGGGGCGCTGGCTTATCTCATCGGCGGTCTGTCCGGAGTGATCTGGCGTCTTGGCGATGCGGTTTCGTTGCTGCCGTCGTGCATTCCGAACGTCTTGCTGTTCATCGCGGTCGGCATGATCTGGACCGCGGCGCGGATATTTCACGGCCGGCGGATCCTGTGGGGATCGATGTGCTTCGGCGCCGTCGTGTGGCTCGCATCCGGCGCATCGCCGGCGTTCAATGAATCGGCCGCCTCGCGGCTGATGATGAGTTCGCTGATCGTCGCCACCTATACTTTTCTGACCGCCACCGAGCTTTGGCGCGAGCGGCGCAAGGAGGTGCGGCAGCAGTGGCCCACGATCTTCGTGCCGATCCTGCACGGCGCGGTCTTCCTGTTTCCGGTGGCGCTGGCGGGCCTTTCGCAAAGCGGCGGCCAGATGTTCAATCTCGGCACCGGCTGGGTCGCGGTCTATGCCATCGAGGTGGTGCTTTACGTCGTCGGGGCAGCCTTCGTCGTGCTGGTGCTGGCGAAGGATCGCACCGTGCGGCAATACAAGCTCGCGGCTGCAACCGATCCGTTGACCAACTTGCTCAACCGCCGCGGCTTCTTCGAGGCTTGTGCGGAAATGATGCGCAAGCGGCAACAGGCCAAGCAGCCGGTCAGCGTGCTGGCGTTCGATCTCGATCATTTCAAGAAGATCAACGACACGCACGGGCATCAAACTGGCGACGCGACGCTGCATCTGTTCGCGTCGGTCGCCAAGAAGACGCTTGCGTGCCAGTGACGCCGTCGGCCGGCTCGGCGGTGAAGAATTTGTCGCGCTGCTGCCAAGCAACCTCGCCGAAGCCAGCATTGCCGCCGAGCGCGTGCGGCTGGCCTTCGAGAAGGCGAGCGCGCTACCCGGCGCCCACGCGACTGCGACCGTCAGCATCGGTATCGCTTGCGGTTCGCCGTCCGCCAAGGTCGACGAACTGATCGCGCGCGCCGACACCGCGCTCTACAGAGCCAAGGCCAATGGCCGCAATCGCGTCGAAGCCGCGGAAGAAGCCGTCGCCGGAGCGCCGGTGATCACTGGCGGTCAATCGCAGCAAAAGCCGTTGCAGAGCCCGGAAACTCTTGCCGTCCCGTTGCTCGGATCGCTGCGGCCGGCGACCCAAGTGGCTTACGTGCGCGCCTCATGAAAAAAGGGCGCCGCAAATGCGGCGCCCTAAAAGTTAGCATTGCTCGGTCAATGCAAGGGAGGATGTTACGCCGAGTAGTACATTTCGTATTCGACCGGATGCGGGGTGTGCTCGAAGCGGATCACTTCGCCCATCTTCAGGTCGATGTAGCTGTCGATGAAGTCGTCGTCGAACACGCCGCCGGCCTTGAGGAAGTCGCGGTCCTTGTTCAGTTCGTCGAGCGCCTGGCGCAGCGAGCCGCACACCGTCGGAATCTTCTTCAGCTCCTTCGGCGGCAGATCGTAGAGATCCTTGTCGATCGCCTCGCCCGGATGCAGCTTGTTCTTGATGCCGTCGAGACCGGCCATCAGCATCGCGGCAAAGCCGAGATACGGATTGGCCAGCGGATCGGGGAAGCGCACTTCGACGCGCTTGGCCTTCGGGTTGGTGGTGTACGGGATGCGGCAAGACGCCGAACGGTTACGCGCCGAGTAGGCGAGCAGCACCGGCGCCTCGTAGCCCGGCACCAGCCGCTTGTACGAGTTGGTCGTCGGGTTGGTGAAGGCGTTGATCGCCTTGGCGTGCTTGATGATGCCGGCGATGTAGGACAGGCAGGTCTCCGACAGGTCGGCGTATTTGTTGCCGGCGAAAACCGGCTTGCCGCTTTTCCAGATCGACTGGTGGCAATGCATGCCCGAGCCGTTATCGCCATAGACCGGCTTCGGCATGAAGGTTGCGGTCTTGCCGTAAACCTGCGCCACCTGCTGGATGCAGTATTTGTAGATCATCAGCTGGTCGGCCATCACCGTGAGCGGCGAGAACTTCATGCCGAGCTCGTGCTGGGCCGACGCTACTTCGTGGTGATGCTTCTCGACTTTCACGCCCATGCGCGCCATCGCGGCGAGCATTTCCGAGCGCATGTCCTGCACCGAGTCCTGCGGCGGTACCGGGAAGTAGCCCTTCTTGGTCCACACGCGGTGGCCGAGATTGCCGCCTTCGTATTCGGTGTCGGCGTTCGACGGCAACTCGATGGAGTCGACCTTGAAGCCGGTGTTGTATGGCGTCGCGCTGTAGCGCACGTCGTCGAACACGAAGAATTCGGCTTCCGGGCCGAAAAAGATGGTGTCGCCGACGCCCATGGATTTGACCATGGCTTCGGCTTTCTTGGCGATGCCGCGCGGGTCGCGGTTGTAGGGCTCGCCGGTGGTCGGCTCGAGAACGTCGCAGACCAGCACCAGGGTGGTCTCGGCGAAGAACGGATCGATGCAGGCCGACGCCGGATCCGGCATCAGGCACATGTCGGATTCATTGATCGCCTTCCAGCCGGCGATCGACGAGCCGTCGAACATCTGGCCTTCCGCAAACGTCTCTTCCTCGATCATGCTGATGTCGAAAGTGACGTGCTGCCACTTGCCGCGCGGATCGGTGAATCGGAAATCGGCGTATTTGACGTCGTTGTCCTTGATCATTTTCATGACATTCTTTGGCGT
This sequence comes from uncultured Alphaproteobacteria bacterium, assembly GCA_963807565.1. GTDB lineage: Bacteria > Pseudomonadota > Alphaproteobacteria > Rhizobiales > Xanthobacteraceae > BOG-931. The sequence continues at coordinate 24,343 of CAWECH010000005.1, forward strand.
CGTCATGGAATGCGTACCCTTTCGTGGTGCTGGTGATTGATCGTGATGCCGGCGACTGACTCTTCAACCGGCCAAAATTTACGCGCGGCGATAACGCCGGGCGCAGACTGGCCTGCAATTTAGATTGCGTCTACTCCGGATTCGCCCGTCCTGATCCGGATCGCTTCCTCGATGGTCGAAACGAAAATCTTGCCGTCGCCGATACGCCCGGTCTGGGCGGCGCGCCGGATAGCCTCGATTGCCTTTTCCACCATGTCGTCGCCGAGCACGATCTCGATTTTCACCTTGGGGAGAAAATCGACCACATACTCAGCGCCGCGATAAAGCTCGGTGTGCCCTTTTTGCCGGCCGAAACCCTTGGCTTCGGTCACGGTTATTCCCTGCAGGCCGACTTCCTGCAGCGCCTCCTTCACCTCATCGAGTTTGAACGGCTTGATGATCGCTTCGATTTTTTTCATCGCGTTTCATCTCCCCCGTCCAAGGCGTGCAAATGCGCTTTGGAACCGAGCCTTGGTTAGCAGGTCCCGTGCCAAGGCTTCGGCGACCCGAAAACTACAGTCAGATCAGTGCGCTATAGCGCGATATAAATTGGGCTGCAAAGGCCGGGAGCAGGCCTTCGCAAATAAAATGAGCAGATTGCCCATTATGTCGTCAATGGCGAGATGCGCGGGAATGCGGGTAAAGCCGCGGCATATTGGCGGGCATGTTCGGGCTGTGCCGCTTTCGTTATCCTTCGCGCACCATGAATGAGCTTCTAACCCCTTCCGAAATGGCTGAGGCTGATCGGCTCACCATCGCCGGCGGAACAGCCGGCATTGAACTGATGGAACGGGCTGGGCGCGCGGTGGCTGACGCCGTCTCCGCAAGTCATCCTGTGGGTGCGCGGGTTACGGTTGTCGCCGGGCCAGGCAACAACGGCGGCGACGGTTTCGTTGCGGCGCGGCTTCTGGTTGACCGGGGCTACCGCGTCACGGTGATGCTGGTCGGGGACCACGCACGGCTTAAGGGCGACGCGGAGCTGGCGGCAGCCAAATGGCGGGGCGGCATCACCGACGACCGCGGTTATCTCGCCACCGCCGACGTATTGATCGACGCGCTGTTTGGCGCGGGTCTCGACCGGCCGATTGACGGCGAGGGACGCGCTGTCATCGAGACCATGAATGCGCTCGGAAAGCCGGTCGTCGCAGTCGATCTGCCGAGCGGCATCAACGGCGCGTCCGGTGCGGTCATGGGCGTTGCAGCGAAAGCAACCGAGACGGTCACGTTCTTTCGCAAGAAGCCGGGCCATCTCCTGTTGCCCGGCAGGCTGCACTGCGGCGCGATTTCCGTCGCCGATATCGGAATTCCTGCGTCGACGCTTGGTCCCATCGCACCCAACACTTTCGAGAACACGCCGGCTCTTTGGCGTCACCATTTCCCGGTGCCAAAACTCGACGGGCACAAATACGACCGCGGGCATGCCGTCGTAGTGTCGGGGCCGATCTGGTCGACCGGCGCCGCGCGCCTTGCGGCTCGCGGCGCATTGCGGGCAGGAGCCGGGCTGGTGACCATCGCCAGTCCGCCCGACGCGCTCGCCGTCAACGCCGCCTCCAATCTCGCCATTATGGTGCGGCCGGTCGACGGTTCCGGCGCACTTGGCCGCGATGCTGGCGGACCGCCGATTGAACGCGATCGCCATCGGGCCGGGTGTCGGGGTGAACAACGCCACTTGCGATCAGGTGGTGGCTGCATTGAGCGGCGAGCGGGCGGTCGTGCTCGATGCCGATGCGCTGACTAGCTTTGCCGGCGATCCGGAGCGCCTCGCGCAGGCGCTAAAGGCCCGTTCAGGGCAAAACACGGTTCTGACACCCCATGACGGGGAATTTTCCCGTTATTTCGGTGCCTTGGATAAGAAAACTCAAGTGGGTTCTAAGCTGGATCGGGCCCGCCTTGCGGCCCGTCTCACCGGCGCGGTTATCGTGCTCAAAGGCGCCGATACGGTGGTTGCCAGCCCGGACGGCCGGGCTGCCATCGCGGGCAATGCTCCGGCGTACCTTGCCACGGCTGGGGCTGGTGATGTTCTGACCGGGATGGTCACCGGTCTATTGGCTCAAGGAATGCCGGCTTTTGAGGCCGCCGCAGCGGCGGTTTGGCTCCACGGCGAGGCGGCTTCGGCATTCGGCCCCGGGCTGATAGCCGAGGATTTACCGGAGCAGCTGCCGAAGCTGTACCGGGGGCTATTTTGTTAGTGCCCGCTCCGTAGCGCATGATATAAGCCGCGCCACCGGGTCGCCCTGCTGCGCGTCGCGGGCGTGGCGGAATTGGTAGACGCGCGGGATTTAGGTTCCCGTGACGAAAGTCGTGGGGGTTCGAGCCCCTCCGCCCGCACCAGCCGGGCGGATTTTCGAAAATTCGCCCGAGGTTAGGCCCATTTTGATTTGGCCCGGGTTGGGCCGTGAAGAGTAATGCCGATGCAAGTGACTGAAACTGCAACTGACGGTCTCAAGCGCGAATATCGCGTGGTCATTCCCAAGAGCGATCTCGCCGCGAAAGTCGACGAGAAGCTCGACGATTTGAAGGGCCGCGTGCAGCTGAAGGGGTTCCGCCCGGGCAAGGTCCCGGTGGCGCATCTCAAGCGTATCTACGGCAAGGCCGCGATGGCGGAAGTGATCGAAGCGACGGTCCGCGAGGCCAACAGCAAGATCGTCACTGACAACGGCTACAGGCTCGCCACCGAGCCGAAAGTGGTGCCGGACGAGGGCGTCGAGGGCGTTATCGATGGCAACGCTGACCTCGCTTACAAGGTCGAGATCGAGATCGTGCCGGCAATCGCTTTGGCGGATTTCAAGGCGATCAAGCTGGAGCGCCTCAACGCCGATGTCGCCGACGCCGAAGTCGATGAATCGCTGAAACGGATCGGCGAACAGAACCGGCCATTCAATGCCAAGGTCGAAGGCGCCGAGAAAGGCGACCGCGTCACCGTCTCATTTAAGGGCACGATGGGCGGCGAGCCGTTCGAAGGCGGTTCGGGCGAGGGCGTTCCGATCGTGCTGGGATCTGGCCAATTTATCCCGGGCTTTGAAGACAACCTGACCGGTATGAAGGCCGGCGAGAGCCGCACCTTCGATATAAAGTTTCCGGAGGCCTATCAGGCGCCGAATCTGGCCGGCAAGGACGTCACCTTTGCCGTCACCGCGAGCTCCGTCGAAGCTCCGGGCGAGATCAAGCTGGACGACGATTTCGCCAAGACTTTGGGTTTGGAGTCATTCGAGAAGCTGCGCGAAGGGGTGAAGGAGCGCATCGTACGCGAGCACGCCGCCGCGTCCCGGCAGAAGCTCAAGCGGCAACTCCTCGATCAGCTGGACGAGCGCCACAAATTCGATCCGCCTCCAAGCCTGGTGGAACAGGAATTCAATAGCGTTTGGAGTTCGATCGAGGCCGATCTTAAAGCGCAGAATCGGACCTTTGCCGACGAGGGGACGACTGAAGAGAAGGCGCGGGCGGACTATCGCGCGATTGCCGAACGCCGGGTGCGGCTTGGCCTCGTCATTGCCGAGATTGGTGAGAAGAACAATATCAAGGTCACCGACGACCAACTGACCCAAGCAATCGTCGAGCGGGCGCGGCAGCTTCCCGGCCAGGAACAGCAGGTCTGGGAATATTACCGCAACAATCCGCAGGCCCTGGCTTCGGTGCGGGCGCCGATTTTCGAGGAAAAAGTGGTCGATTTCCTGCTTGAACTCGCAAATATCACTGACAAACAGGTATCGCGGGAAGAACTGTTCAAGGAAGACGAGGAATAACGTCTCCGCGTCCTCCCTCTACCAAGTCTTGTAGCCTGGCGTTTCGCACATATTTCTGCACTCGCTGCGGTACCGGAGGGGGCACTTCGGCTTCGACAAGCCGAACCCAACTCAGACACAGTATTGCCGGTATGTCGGACCAGCACAGGGCTGCGTCCGGCAGTGGCGGCTTGAAGTTAAGTTCCTTCGTTAAAGCTTTTTGGCAGGTGAGCGATGCGCGACCCGAGAGAAACTTACATGAACCTCGTGCCCATGGTGGTCGAGCAGACCAACCGGGGAGAGCGGGCCTACGACATCTTTTCGCGTCTGCTCAAGGAACGGATCATCTTCATCACCGGCCCGATCGAGGACGGCATGGCGACGCTGGTTGTCGCCCAGCTATTGTTCCTTGAAGCCGAGAATCCGAAAAAAGAAATCTCGATGTACATCAATTCGCCGGGCGGAGTGGTGACCTCCGGCATGGCGATTTACGACACCATGCAATTCGTTCGCCCGCCGGTTTCGACTCTGTGCACCGGCCAGGCGGCATCGATGGGTTCGCTGCTTCTTGCCGCGGGCGCCAAGGACTTGCGCTTTGCGTTGCCGAACGCGCGCATCATGGTTCACCAGCCGTCAGGCGGGTTCCAGGGTCAGGCGACTGACATCATGCTCCATGCGCAGGAGATCCTGAATCTCAAAAAGCGGCTCAACGAAATTTACGTCAGGCACACCGGTCAGCCGCTCAAGAAGATCGAGGAAGCGCTCGAGCGCGACATGTTCCTGACTTCGGAAATGGCGAAGGACTTCGGCCTGATCGATAAGGTGATCGAGAAGCGGCCGGAGGAACCGAGCCTCAAATCGGAACCCGCCCTCAAGAGTGTGACCTGAAGCGGGTGTCCAGCGCCACTAAATGGGGCGATTCGGCCCCGTTAGCGGGTTCCCAACCCGGGTCAAGCGCCAAAATGCTCGGTGTGATCGGGAAAACACACAGGGGTGGACTCTCGTTATCGTTAATGGATTCTTGATTGGCACGCGGCTAGCATGTCGTCTTGTGCTGATTTGCCGGTGATGTCTTGGTTGCGGTGTTCGCGGCAAATCGGGTGGTCGCCGCTACGGAATGTTAGCGCGGCGGCAGGTACCGTGAGGTGCTGCCCGCATCTGCGAACGGAGACTGGGCGAATACGGAGACTGGAATGAGCAAGGTTAGCGGCGGCGACTCCAAGAATACGCTCTACTGCTCTTTCTGCGGAAAGAGCCAGCACGAAGTGCGTAAGCTCATCGCCGGGCCGACCGTCTTCATTTGCGACGAGTGCGTCGAACTCTGCATGGACATCATTCGCGAGGAGAACAAGTCCTCGCTGGTGAAGTCGCGCGATGGCATCCCGACGCCCCGCGAGATCTGCAAAGTGCTCGACGACTATGTGATCGGTCAGCAGCACGCGAAACGCGTGCTCTCGGTCGCCGTCCACAATCACTACAAGCGGCTCAATCATCAGTCGAAGCACAGCGACGTCGAACTCGCGAAGTCGAACATCCTGCTGATCGGTCCGACCGGTTCGGGCAAGACGCTGCTGGCGCAGACGCTGGCGCGCATCCTCGATGTGCCGTTCACGATGGCGGACGCGACGACCCTGACCGAGGCCGGTTACGTCGGCGAGGACGTCGAGAATATCATCCTCAAGCTCCTGCAATCCGCCGACTACAACGTCGAGCGGGCGCAGCGCGGCATCGTCTACATCGACGAGATCGACAAGATTTCGCGCAAGTCCGACAACCCCTCGATTACCCGCGACGTGTCGGGTGAGGGCGTGCAGCAGGCGCTGCTCAAGATCATGGAAGGCACCATCGCGAGCGTGCCCCCGCAGGGCGGCCGCAAGCATCCGCAGCAGGAGTTCCTGCAAGTCGACACGACGAACATCCTGTTTGTCTGCGGCGGCGCATTCGCTGGCCTGGAAAAGATCATCTCGTCACGCGGCAAGTCCACGTCGATCGGTTTTGGCGCCAAGGTCTCGGCGCCTGAAGATCGTAAGCAGGGCGAGATCTTCCGCGAAGTCGAGCCGGAGGATTTGCTGAAGTACGGCCTGATCCCGGAATTCGTCGGCCGTCTGCCGGTGGTGGCAACGCTTGAAGACCTCGACGAGGTTTCGCTCAAGAAGATCCTGACCGAGCCGAAGAATGCGCTGGTCAAGCAGTACCAGCGCATGTTCGAAATGGAGACGGTGGATCTCACGCTTGCCGACGAGGCGCTGTCTGCCATTGCCCGCAAGGCAATCGACCGCAAGACCGGTGCGCGTGGCCTGCGCTCGATCATGGAGCAAATCCTGCTCGACACCATGTTCGACCTGCCGAGCCTCGAAGGCGTCGAGGAGGTCGTGATCTCGCGTGAGGTCGTCGAGGGCAGTGCTCGCCCACTCTATATTTACGCGGACCGGTCGGATCGTGCCGCTGGCGAGACCGGCGGGGCGAGCGCCTGAGTGGTATCGGGCTCGCACCGCGCGCCCGATTCGCAACGCGGCCGTTTTCAATGGCCTCCGTATGCGGCGTTTTGCCTGCAAAATCAGGCTTTCTTGACACATCGCGGTGGCGTCGCCACCTATAGTGGTCGTACGGTCCAAACGTACGATCTATCGTTTCTGACTACTCCGGGTTTGGCTTCGTATCGCTCTGGTGCGGAACTTGCTCGGTTCACTGGCAGTTCGTCGTGACAGCGCATCCTGCGGGTCGGGACGAAGGTGCACAACAATAAGGAAATGGGGCCATGACAGGTGCCACCAAGCCTAAGCCAACTCTGACCGCCGGCGAGAGCCGTGCCTATCCGGTGTTGCCGTTACGGGACATCGTCGTCTTCCCGCATATGATCGTGCCGCTGTTCGTCGGCCGCGAGAAGTCGATCAAGGCGCTCGAAGAGGTGATGCGCTCGGACACGTATATTCTGCTCGCCACGCAGAAGAACGCCTCCGACGACGATCCGGCCACGGATTCGATTTATGAAGTCGGCACGCTGGCGAGCGTGCTGCAGCTTCTCAAGCTGCCCGACGGCACCGTGAAGGTGCTGGTTGAGGGCGCGGCGCGCGCGCGCGTCAACAAGTACACCGATCGCGAGGAATACTACGAAGCCGACGCGGTCGTGCTGGCTGACGCGGCCGGTGATCAGGTCGAGGCCGAAGCGTTGGCGCGTTCCGTCGTCAACGAGTTCGAAGGTTACGTGAAGCTCAACAAGAAGGTGTCGCCGGAAACGGTCGGTGTGGTCCAGCAGATCGAGGACTATGCCAAGCTCGCCGACACCGTCGCGTCGAACCTTGCGGTCAAGATTTCCGACAAGCAGCTCATTCTGGAGACCCCTTCCGTCACCGAGCGCCTGGAAAAGGTGCTGGGTTTGATGGAGAGCGAAATCTCCGTGCTGCAAGTCGAGAAGCGTATCCGCACGCGCGTCAAGCGCCAGATGGAGAAGACCCAGCGCGAGTACTACCTCAACGAGCAGATGAAGGCGATCCAGAAGGAACTGGGCGACGAAGACGGCAAGGATGAAGTTGCCGAGCTCGAAGAGAAGATCAAGCGCACCAAGCTCTCCAAGGAAGCGCGCGAGAAGGCGCAACACGAGATCAAGAAGCTGCGTCAGATGTCGCCGATGTCGGCGGAAGCCACGGTCGTGCGCAACTATCTCGACTGGCTGCTCTCGATCCCGTGGAACAAGAAGTCGAAGATCAAGAAGGACCTGGTGGCGGCCGAGGAAACTCTCGATGCCGATCACTTCGGTCTGGAGAAGGTCAAGGAGCGCATCGTCGAGTATCTCGCGGTTCAGCAACGCGCCAACAAGCTGACCGGGCCGATCCTGTGCCTGGTCGGTCCTCCCGGCGTGGGCAAGACCTCGCTCGGCAAGTCGATCGCGAAGGCGACCGGACGCGAGTTCGTGCGCGTCTCGCTCGGCGGCGTGCGCGACGAAGCGGAGATTCGCGGTCACCGGCGGACCTACATCGGCTCGATGCCCGGCAAGGTCATCCAGTCGATGCGGAAAGCCAAGACGTCGAATCCGCTGTTCCTGCTCGACGAGATCGACAAGATGGGCGCCGATTTCCGCGGCGATCCGTCGTCGGCGCTGCTTGAGGTTCTGGACCCCGAGCAGAACCACACGTTCAACGACCACTATCTTGAAGTCGACTACGATCTCTCCAACGTGATGTTCATCACGACGGCGAATACGCTCAATATTCCGGCGCCGCTGATGGACCGCATGGAGATCATCCGAATCGCCGGCTACACCGAGGACGAGAAGGTCGAGATCGCGCGCAAGCACTTGATACCGCACGCGGT